>NZ_JBSXMZ010000011.1:0-53812 GCF_054073265.1 Kribbella sp. CWNU-51 | reverse complement strand
GGCTGTTCTTGTCTAGTTGCAGCGGAGTGCGTCGAGGTTCGCCGCATTCCCCATCGCGTGGTTCCCGGCGTCGTTGGGATGGAGGCCGTCGCCACCGTCGTACGCGGCTTGCAGGCGAGTGGGATCGGCGGGGTCCCGCGTCGCAGCGTCGAAGTCGACCACGCCGTCGAACTCACCACTCGTGCGGACGAACTGGTTGACGGCCTGCCGCGTCGCCTCCTTCTCCGGGGTGTAGACGAAGGAGCCACCAACCGGGGTCAGCGTCCCACCGACAATGCAGCGCCCGGACGCATGGACGCGCGCGATCAACTGCCGATACCCCGGCGATCAGCTGATCGGACGTAGTACCCGCATAGATGTCGTTGATCCCTTCCAGCAACAACACCGTGCGTACGCCGGGCTTCGTCAACACATCCTTGTCGAGCCGCGCCAACGCACTCGCCCCCGCACTGCCGGCCTTCGCGACCCCACCGAGCACCCGGTTACCCGAGATGCCTTCATTGGAGATCGCCAGCCGCCGAGGCTCAGGCAGTTGACCGTACCGATCCGCCAGTACGTCCGGCCACCTGCGGTTCGTGTCGATCGTCGTACCGACCGACGACGTGATCGAATCGCCCAGCGTCGCCACCGTCTCCACCTGCCGCGGCGCCTCGACGATCGCCGCGTTGAGGAAGTACCAGGCTGACGACTCGGTCTGGTACGCCGCCGCCGACTCATCCGCCGCGTGATCACCGGACGTCGACTTGTAGCTGTGCTGCATGGCCCGGTTGTGCGCGGTGATCACCCCGGTTGTCCCGAGCACATGCAGACTCACCGTCAAACTCGTCCGCGCCGGCACCGGCCCCGGCAGCGGATCACTGATCGCCATCGCCCCCGGCGGTATCTCCACCGACGTACTCCCGCTGAACGTCAACCGCCGACTGGACCCCGGTACGACGCCCGCCCCCGCCTCCTGCCGGCCGACGTACACCGAATCCGTCACCAACGGCTGATCCCCGTTCGCGTTCGACACCCGGATCCGCAGGTCCTTCCCACCCACGCTCGTCCGCAGGATGTTCCGCACCGTCACGTCCTTCAAGGTGCCACCGGCAATGTCGTCACTGGCACCCCACGTAGTCACCTCCGTAGACCCACCCCGTCCATCACCGCCACCGCCACCGCCACCGCCCGGCGTCACGGCCCCCACCAGGCCTGCCGCGCCAACCGCCGTCACCAGGAAACTCGCGCCCATCCGGCGCCACGAGATCGTCATGCCCATCAAGTCACCCTCGAATAGGCATGCCTGCAATCGTTTGCAGAGGATTCAGCGCCGAGCGGCCCGATTGCTGAGCCGAGCGGTCGACCCTACCTGGTGCCTCGCCAAGAAACGTCGAGGTCGTTGCCGCACACTTGCCTTCCGCGGGGCAATTTCAAGGGAGAACCTCGCAGTTGAACCCTTCTACCCGCCGCATTCGCGGGGTGAAGGGACCAGATCAGGGGTGAACCCCGCACCTGGCCGCGGGTCCGGCTTCGGGGTGGTGGTCACTCCGGATTACCTCCCCAACCTTGCTTGACGCGGCACTGGCTGGTGACCTGGTCGGGCGGGTGTTCCCAGGGGTAAGGGACAATAGTTGGCGATGACGCTGACTGAGCAACTGCCGGGGACGACTGGGCCTGACGACCTGTACGACGCGTTCGCGCGTTGGGTGGGGGAGCAGGGGATCTCGTTGTACCCGGCGCAGGAAGAGGCGTTGATCGAGGTGATGACGGGGTCGAACGTGATCCTGTCGACGCCGACGGGGTCGGGGAAGAGTCTGGTCGCCACAGGGGCGCACTTCGCGGCGCTGGCCCACGGGCAGCGGACGTTCTACACGGCGCCGATCAAAGCCCTGGTGTCGGAGAAGTTCTTCGCGCTGTGTGACGTGTTCGGCGCGGACAAGGTCGGCATGCTGACCGGGGACGCGTCGGTGAACCCCGGCGCGCCGATCATCTGCTGCACCGCCGAGGTGCTCGCCAACGTCGCGCTGCGCGAAGGCTCGGCCGCCGACGTCGGTCAGGTGGTGATGGACGAGTTCCACTTCTACTCCGAGCCCGATCGCGGCTGGGCGTGGCAGGTGCCGCTGCTGGAACTGCCGAACGCCCAGTTCGTCCTGATGTCCGCGACCCTCGGCGACGTCGAGCGGTTCAAGATCGACCTGTCCCGGCGGACCGGCCGCCCGACCGCGATCGTCGCGTCGGGCGAACGCCCGGTGCCGCTGATCTACAAGTACGTCACCACGGCGCTGCACGAGACGCTCGAGGAGCTCCTCACCACCCACCAGGCCCCGGTGTACGTCGTCCACTTCACCCAGGCCGCCGCCCTCGAACGCGCCCAGGCGCTGATGAGCATCAACGTCTCCTCGAAGGAGGAGAAGGAGAAGATCAACGAGCTGATCGGTCACTTCCGGTTCAGCAAGGGCTTCGGCCGGACCCTGCAGCGGCTGGTGAAGCACGGCATCGGTGTCCACCACGCCGGCATGCTGCCGAAGTACCGCCGCCTGGTCGAGCAGCTCGCCCAGGCCGGCCTGCTCAAGGTCATCTGCGGCACCGACACCCTGGGTGTCGGCATCAACGTCCCGATCCGGACCGTCGTACTGACGGCTCTGAGCAAGTACGACGGACGCCGGCAGCGGATCCTGAAGGCGCGGGAGTTCCACCAGATCGCCGGCCGGGCCGGCCGGGCAGGTTACGACACCTCGGGGACGGTCGTCGTCCAGGCGCCGGATCACGTGGTGGAGAACGTGAAGGCGCTGGCCAAGGCGGGTGACGACCCGAAGAAGCAGCGCAAGGTGCAGCGGAAGAAGCCGCCGGAGGGATTCGTCACCTGGGGCGAGGACACGTTCGACCGCCTGGTCGCGGCCGAGCCCGAGGCGCTGCAGTCGCGGATGCGGGTCAGCCACGCGATGCTGCTGAACGTCATCGCCCGCGACGGCAACGCCTTCGAGAGCATGCGGCACCTGCTGCGCGACAACCACGAGGACTCGAGGGTCCAGGTCCGGTTGATCCGGCGCGCGATCCAGATCTACCGCACGCTCGTCACCGCCGGTGTGGTCGAGCGGCTTGACGAGCCCGACGAGAACGGCCGGCTGCTGCGCCTCACCGTCGACCTGCAGAAGGACTTCAGCCTGAACCAGCCGCTGTCGACGTTCGCACTGGCCGCGCTGGACCTGCTCGATCCGGAGGATCCGCTGTACGCGCTCGACGTGGTCTCGGTCGTCGAGGCGACGCTGGAGGATCCGCGGGCCGTGTTGTGGGCGCAGGAGCACCACGCCCGCGGCGAGGCCGTGAACGCGATGAAGGCCGAGGGCATCGAGTACGACGAGCGGATGGAGCTGCTCGAGGATGTCACCTGGCCGAAGCCGCTCAACGAGTTGCTTGAGGCAACGTTCGAGATGTACCGGCAGACCCACCCGTGGATCGCTGAGGCGGGGTTGTCGCCGAAGGCGGTGGTCCGGGACATGTTCGAGCGGGCGATGACGTTCGGCGAGTTCATCGGGTTCTATGGGCTCGCGCGCTCGGAGGGCGTCGTACTGCGTTATCTGAGCGACGCCTACAAGGCGCTTCGGCAGACGGTGCCGCCGGACAAGGTGAACGAGGATCTGACCGACCTGATCGAGTGGCTGGGTGAAGTGGTCCGGCAGACCGACTCCAGCCTGCTCGACGAGTGGGAGGAGCTGACCAACCCCACCGACGAGCCGGAGGCCGAGGTCGTGCCGGCGGGTCCGCGCCGGATCACCTTGAACACCAGGGCTTTCCGGGTGCTCGTCCGCAACGCGATGTTCCGCCGGGTCGAGCTGCTCGCCCTGCACCGCTGGGCCGAGCTCGGTCAGCTCGACGCCGAAGCAGGCTGGGACGCGGGCCGCTGGGCCGAGGCGGGTACGGCGTACTACGCCGAACACGACGTGGTCAACACCGGCCCGGCTGCTCGCGGCCCGGCGCTCTTCCTGATCGAGGAACACCCTGGCTACTGGGAAGTCCAGCAGATCATCGACGACCCCGAGGGCAACCACGACTGGCGCATCACGGCATCCGTCGACCTGGCCGCCTCCGACGAGGCCGGCGACCTGGTCCTCGAACTGGCCTCGTTCAAACCGTTGTAGCCACTGGCGTCTGGAGCGTCCGGACTTCCCGCACGAACATGGGCAGGGCCGACAGCGCGATGCCGATGGTGCCGACGGCAACGGCCGTCGTCGTGCCGAAGGTGCTTCCGAGGACGCCGCCGATCGCGGCGCCGATCGGGAGGACGCCGAAGGTGAACGTGCGGTAGGCGCCGTTGCTGCGGGCAAGGGCTGTGCGGGGGATGAGCAGCTGGCGGATCGTCACCGACAACACGTTCGCGCTGCCGAGGCCGATCCCGGCGAGGAATTGGACTGCTCCGAGGAGTACGCCGTACTGCAGTCCGCGGCCGGGAAGGAAAGCCAGCAGGAGAGGAAGTCCGGTGGACAGGATGAGTGAGGTGCCGAAGGCGCGGCCGTAGCCGAGTCGCTTGGCGAGGCGGAGGCCCAGCATCGCACCGACGAAGGCGCCGGCGCCGCCCGCGCTCAAGGCGATGCCGTAGCCGCCTGCGGACAGTCCACGTTCCTTCACGGCGAGGATGACCAGGTTGACGACGAGGATCTGCGCCGATGCGTTGTACAGGGCGGCATGCGCGGTCAGGGACCTGAGGAACGGGCTCACCTTGAGCTGTCGCACGCCTTCCCACAAGCCGGCTCGCTCGTCGGTCGCTTGCGGTGTGGGCTCAGCGCGTCGGGCTGAGGCGATGCCCGTCGCGCTGGCCAGATAGGAGGCGGCGTCGACGAGTAGTGCGATGGCCGGACCGAGGAGTTGGACGAGAAGACCGGACACGCCAGGGCCGCCGACCTGGGCTGCGGTCGACGAACCCTGCAGGGCGCGGTTGGCTCCCGGTAGGTCCTGCTCGGGCACGAAGTCCGGCAGATACGCGAACGACGCGATGTCGAACACCACGCTCGCCGCGCCGACGAGGAACGCGACGACGATCAGCAACGGCAGTGTCAGCTGCCCGAAGGCCCAGGCGAGCGGGATGACCGCCACCGCGGCGGCCCGGATCACGTCGGTCGCGATCATCACGCCGCGCTTGCGCCGACGCTCGAGCCAATGGCCGGCCAGCAAGGGGAGGGCCGCGCTCGGCAGGTAGCTCGCGGTGGCGATCGCGCTGACCCCGGCCGCACCCGCGTCCAACGTGAGCGCCGCGGTCAGCGGGAGCGCGACCGCGGTCACTTGCGTGCCGACCGCGGAGACCGTGTGGCCCGCCCAGAACCGCCTGAAGTCGCCGTCCACCAGTGCCTCCACCTCATCCGGTAACGGCCATCGCGTCATCGCTGCCGCCGTCGTGAATGGTTACCGCTACGAGCTCTTATCCGGTAACCGTTACCGGATCATGCCTCATGAGCGGTAACGTGGCAAACGTGATTCAGCCAGGTGAGCGCAGTCCGGCCCCCGAGCCGCTGGTGCTCGTCCAGGACCTGGTCAACACGGTCGACCTGGAAATGGAGCAGGACGCGTTGACGAAGCCTGCGGAGCTGAGCACGTTCTGTGCCGACCACGGGCTGCCTGGTTTGCGCTTCGACTGGGACGATCTCGAGCAGGTGGTGACGCTTCGCGAGGCGGTCCGCGACGTCTGCCAGGCTCACGCGGGAGTCGACGTACCCGCGCAGTCGCTGGCGGTTCTCGACCGGCTGCTCGCCGAGGCGCCGCTGCGGTTGGCATTGTCAGCCGACGGCGGTGCGGCGGTCCGTCCAGCTGAGGGGCTGCGCAACGTACAAGCCATGGTCGCCCAGTTGGCCGCGGACATCACTGCATCCGTCGCAGCCGGCACGTGGCCACGTCTCAAGGCATGCGCCGCCGACACCTGCCGCTGGGTCTACTACGACCGCAGCCCGGCAGGCCGCAGCCGCTGGTGCACGATGTCACTCTGCGGCGCCCGCAACAAAATGCGAAAGTACCGCGCCCGCACCTAAGGCCGGCTGGGTGGGTCAGGGCCAGGGGGTGTCGACTTCGGTGGGGGATTCGTAGTTGGTGGTGGGGACGTCGAAGCCGTAGAGGCGGCGGACCTCGGCGAGGAACCAGGCTGTGTCGGCGACGTTGGTGATGTTGTCCTGGGTGGCGGACTCCCAGCGATCGCGGACGGCGGACTGGACGTCGTCGTTCAGCTCCCAACGGTCGAGCCTGATCCGGCCCTCGTCGTCGAGGTCGAGTGGGGTCGCGCCGGTGAGCTGGTCCCAGAGCGCGATCGACTGCTGGATCGGGGATTGCAGGTCGTCGCCGAGGACGTTGTGCAGGAGGCTGACGTAGAGGCCGATGCCGGGGATCGCGGAGGATGCCTGGGTGACGGCGGCGCCGTTGACCGAGGTCATCGCCTGGACGCCGTCCTTGCTCAACGTGAGGGCGGTCTGTTCGAGGTCGGCCTTCGCGGCGCCGATCGAGCCCTGGCGGTAGATCGGGCCGGTCAGGTCGGAGCCGATGTAGGTGAGCGCGACTGTGGTGAAGCCGGGGTTGAGCAGACCTCGCTCGGACAGGGCCTCGACCCAGCGAGCCCAGTCCTCGCCGCCCATCACCTTCACGGTCTGCGCGATCTCGTCGTCGGTCGCGACCTCGATGCCGACCTCTTGGAGGACCGGTTGGCCGTCGTCGAAGGTGAGGCTCTTGGTGGTGTGCGGGGCCCCGATCGCCTTGATCGCCGATTGGTACGTCTCCCCGTTCCGCGGATCCACCCGGCGAGGTGCGGCCACGCTGTAGATCAAGTGGTCGATCCCGCCGAACCGCTCGGCGATCAGATCGAGCACCTCGGTCTTGGTGGTATCCGCGAAGGCATCCGCGTTCACGAAGGAAAACGAGCTGCCGAGCTCGGCGGCGAGCGCCGCGGTCTCGGCGGTGCGATACCAACCGGCGGTCGCGGTACGACGGGCAGTAGGCGCCTTCTCGAAGGACACACCGACCCCATCGATCGCGTAGCGCGCGAGGCCGGCGATCGTCGTCGCCAACCCGTAGCCGGAACTGGAGCCGATCACGAGTGCCGTGCGGCGTTCCGGCGTACGGCGATCGACTTGGGCGGCCAGGTCGCGGACCAGTTGGGCACATCCGGCGGGATGTGAGTCCAGGAACAGGAATCCACGGCCTACGGGCTTGATCACGCGCTCACTCATGCCGACGACCCTAACCCGTCGGATCGGCTCCGCAGGGCGGAATGCGGGGAGAATGCGCCGAAAAGGCGAGGTCAGTTCCAGTACAGTTCCGCGTCGTCCGGCTCGACCGTGACGTCCGCGCCGAGGCGGCGGAGGTTGCCGGCGAAGTCGGTGTAGCCGCGGTGGACGTGATGCGCCGCGGACACCAACGTCTCGCCCTCGGCCGCGAGGCCGGCGAGCACCAGCGCAGCGCCGGCCCGGATATCACTCGCCACCACGGGAGCGCCAGAGAGCCGCGGTACGCCGCGAACCACCGCATGGTGACCGTCGGTCTGGATGTGCGCGCCCAATCGAGTCAGCTCCTGCGCGAACGTGAAGCGGCCCTCGAACAGGTTCTCCGTCACCATCGCCGCGCCGTCACTCAGCGCGTTCAACGCGATCACGAAGGCCTGCAGGTCGGTCGCGAAGCCCGGGTAGGGGAGCGTCACCACGTCGACCGGCTTCGGCCGATCGTGCATCCGCACCCGGAAACCGGACTCGAGCACGGTGATCTCCGCGCCGGCCTTGTGCAGCTTGTCCAACGGCAGCTCGAGGTGCTCGGCGCGGCCGTTCGTGATCGTCACGTCGCCCTTGGTGATCGCGGCCGCGAACGCCCAGCTCCCGGACACGATCCGGTCCGCGACCACGGTGTGCTCGACCGGCTTGAGCAGACCGGTCACTCCGGTGACCTCGATCCGCGGCGACCCGGCGCCGTCGATCTGGGCGCCCATCTCGACCAGCATCGCGGCGATGTCCTGGATCTCCGGCTCCCGCGCGGCGTTCTCGATGATCGTCGTACCGCTGGCCAGCACCGCGGCCATCATGATCGTCTCGGTGGCGCCGACGCTCGGGAAGTCCAGCCAGACCTCGGCGCCGTGCAGCCCCTGCGGTGCCTCGGCGATCACGAAACCGTGCTCGATGTGCACCTTCGCGCCCATCGCCTCCAGACCGGCGACGTGCATGTTCAGTCCGCGGGAGCCGATGTTGTCGCCTCCTGGCAGCGCGACCTCCGCGCGGCCACAGCGGGCCAGCAGCGGTCCGAGCACCGAGATCGACGCCCGCAGCTTGCGCACCAGTTCGTAGTCGCACTGGTGACCGATCTCGTGCGGTACGGCGATGGTCGCGATCTGCTCGTCCGCGTCGACCTTCGCCGAGCATCCGAGGGTGTCCAGCAACTGGGCCATGAAGGTCACGTCGAGGATGCCCGGCACCTGCCGCAGCGTCGTCGTGCCCTCCGCCAGCAGTGCCGCAGCCATCAGCTTGAGCACGCTGTTCTTCGCCCCAGCGACCTGCACCGCCCCAACGAGGCGTGCCTCACCCGCGATTCGAAACCGTTCCACCGCACGACTGTAGCGAACCGTCGTCCCGGCACTTGCGTAGAGTCCTCGCATGGCTGTGAACTTGACGCGGATCTACACCCGCACCGGTGACGCTGGCGAGACCCGCCTGGGCGACAACTCCACCACCTCGAAGACGGATCCGCGGCTGGCGGCGTACGGCGAGGTGGACGAGGCGAACTCGGCGATCGGTGTCGCGATCGCGGCCGGACATCTGAACAGCACCCTGGTGGTGTTGCTGACCCGGATCCAGAACGATCTCTTCGACGTCGGCGCCGACCTGTGCAACCCGATCGCGCCGGATCCGGAGTATCCGCCGCTGCGCATCACCCAGGAGTACATCGACCGGCTCGAGAGCTGGTGCGACGACTACAACAGCCGCCTGACCAAGCTCCGGTCGTTCATCCTGCCCGGTGGCACCGAGGGCGCCGCCTATCTGAACGTCGCCCGCACAGTGGTCCGCCGGGCCGAGCGAGCCGGCTGGGTCGCCGTCGAGGCGCACGGCCCGTCGGTCAACCTGCTCGCCATCACGTACCTGAACCGCCTGTCCGACCTGCTCTTCATCCTCGGCCGCGTCGCCAACCTGTCCTCCGGCGGCGACGTCCTCTGGGTCCCGGGCGGCGAACGCACCACCCCGTGACGTCGCTCTAGCTCAGCTGCCAGCTCAGCGGCATGGTCAGCAAGCCGGTGGGGGGCAGACCGAGGGCCGTGTAGATGCTGCTGGTGACGCCGTCGAGAGTGAGCGGCTGCGTCGTGACGGCGAGGTCGTCGGTGGTCCTCGGAGCGCGAAGCTGGTCCAGCAGGTTGCGATGCGGAACGTTCGCCAGCCCGATCTCGTCGCGGTCCAGACCGGCGCGGTTGCAGGCCAGTGTGAGCGCGTGCTGGAAGCCGCCGAGCTCGTCGACGAGCTTGCGGGCGTGCGCGTCGGCACCGGTCCAGACCCGGCCGCGGGCCAGTGCTTCCAGCTCCTCCTCCGGCAGACCGCGGTCCTGCGCCGCCTTGGCGACGAAGTCCTTGTAGATGCGGTCGAGGGTCTCCTCGAGCCGCGCCCACTGCTCGTCGGTGAACTCCTCCTGCGCCGAGTACATCCGCGCGTTCGTACCCTCCGACACGGCCTCCTGCGAGATCCCGATCCGCGCCAGTGCGTCCCGTACGACGCCCTTACCGGTCAGCACGCCAATGGAGCCGGTGATCGTGCCCGGCTGCGCGACGATCACATCGGCCGGCATGGCGACGAAGTACCCACCTGATGCCGCCACACTGCCCATCGACGCGATCACGGGCCGACCCGTCGACCTCAGCCGCAGCACCTCGTTCCGGATCGCGTCCGACGCGACATACGAGCCACCTGGGCTGTCCACTCGCAGTACGACGGCCTTGACCTTGTCGTTCTCGCCCACGGCTCGCAGTGCGGCGCCGACCGTGTCAGAGCCGGACCCAGGACCGCCAAGTGGGCTGCTCGAGTTGCGACCGACGGTGATCCCGCCAGACACGCGTACGACGGCCACCAGCGGCTTCTGTGGCCAAGGGAGTGTCTTGCGCACGTCCTGCAGAGTGCGCGGACCACGCCGGATGTAGCGCTCGGCCAGCAGCCGACTGTCGTAGCCGAGTTGCTTCTGCAGTTCGTCGTACACGTTAGAGCGGTAGCCGAGGCTGTCGACCAGTCCGGCATCCAGTCCGGCCTGTGCGTGGAGCGGTGCGCTGTCCACGAGCTCCCGCACGCGTGCGGTGTCCAGACGCCGCCGTACGGCGATCCCCTCGACGATCTGTTCGTACGCCGACTCCGCGAGCCGCGATGCCATCTCGCGGGCCGGTGCGGTCATCTCCTTCTCGGTGAACGTGTCGGCGGCGGTCTTGTACTCACGCCGCTTGCCGAGCTGGGGGATCACTCCGGCCTTGTCCAGCGCACCGCGGATGAAGACGGCCTGCACCGAGACACCGGTGATGCCGAGGTCCCCGGACGGCTGGACCCAGATCTCGTCGAACGCGGTGGCCAGGTAGTACGCCACGGTGCCGCTGCCGCCCTCACCGAACGACTCTGTCCAGGCGACCGCGGGCTTGCCCGACGTACGGAAATCGGCGACCGCCTCGCGCAGATCCTGCACCTGGGCGAGCGAGAGCCGCTGTCCGCCCAGATGGGCGACCACGCCGGCCACCGCATCGTCGCGGGCGCCCTTCCGCAGGGCCGCCACCAGCTCCCGCAATGTCGGCAGGTGGCGCGCACGGAACGCGGCCACCGGCGAAGCGGGCGGCGTCTCGAGTACGCCGCGAGTCAGATCCAGCTCCAGCAGAATCGCCATACTCCGACCCTAAACCCGCGCAAAAGCCCTGCCCCCGTCCGGCAGGGCCGAGCGGGGGCAGGGGAGTGCGACTAGTGGATCATCCGCCGACGCGCTGCGGACCGTAGGCTCCGGTCAGCAGGAAGTGGACCTTCGCACCGAAGGACGCCTGGAAGCTGCCGTAGCTCTTGATTGCCGTGGTGGGGCCGGTGGCGCGGCCGACGGCGAAGATCGTGCCCAGGTTGGTGTCATGGTCGAACGCCGCCAGCAGCGTGCTGGTCGCGCCGCAGCGCTGGGCCACAAGCGACTCGTACGAGCCGAACCCGCTGGCCCGGACCTGCGTCACGATCGGCTTCATCGGCGCGGTCACCGGCACCCGCACCGTGTACAGGGCACCGCCCCGGGTCGTGACGAGCAGGGTGTCGTACGTCGCGGTCTCGGCGATCAGTGTCATCGCCTTGACCGAGCCGAAGCCCGGCGCCGAGCCGTAGGCCCGGGCCGCGGTCGACACCTTGTAGCGGTAGAGCGAGCCGTTGGCGTGCAGGCCGTACAGGAAGTAGTGCTGGTTCGCGCCGTACACGTAGTTGGAGTCGGTGATCTGGTTGAAGCCGCTCCAGCCGGAGCCCAGCTTGGTCGCCCGGACGGTCGGTGTGGTGGCCGTGCCCGTGTAGCTCGACACCGCTGCGTACAGGTTCCCGCCCTGCAGGACCATGCCGTAGAACGTGTCGTTGCTCCCGCTGGATTCCAGGTACCAGGTGGAGCTGGCCCGGACGCCGAACAGCTTGTACTGGTCGAGAGCAGCCACCGTCGGCGGCTTGGTGGCAGTGATGTCGTAGCCGCCGGCGGTACCGGTGGCGTTGACGGCGCCGACCGACACGCCACAGGCCGCGGTGGCGGCCTGCGCGGCGGTGGTCGGCAGCTTGGCCGCGGCCTTGCCGGCGGACCGGAACGACTCCGGCTTCGGCTTGGTCGCGCCCGCGGTCACGGGGACCGCCGCTGCCGCGACCAGGCTGAGCCCGGCCATCGTCAGCGCAACACGTCGCATCGTCATCTGGAGACTTACCTTTCGAGTACTCGATGCCCGCTCGGGCATGCGCCCGTACATCGATTTCGCGATACTCGGCGTTACAGCAACAATTTGACGAGCCCGATGGCGGAGGGCTAGCCGATTCTTGCCGATGGTGGGGTGGGGTTCTCGTCGGTCCAGCCGGACTCGAGGATGACGGTGGAGCTGTGCTTGGGGGCGCCGATCGACAAGCTCAGCAGACGCCCGGTGCCTGGGTCGATGATGTACGACGCGCCGCTGCCGAACAGGAACGTCTTGTCGCCGCTGGCCTTCGACAGGTCCGCGGTGAACGTGATCTCCGTGCCGACCCGGCCGATGGGGTCCTTGACGCCGGCTCGGAGGTGGGTGCCGGGCAAAGCCGCGAGTACGCGCAAAGCGGCGCCGCGCAGCTTCGGTGGCGAGGGCAGGTCGAACAGCAGGCGACCGGCCGCGGCAAAGACTGGATAGTCCCGCTCGGCTGCGGCGTCAGCCGGGCCCGCGCTCCCGCTGAGCATCGCCTCGAGGGCGACCGGGTCGGTCGGGAGCGCTGCGATCTGCTGGGCGCTCAATGGCTTGTCGCCGGTCAGGTAGTAGCCGGGCGGGACGTCGCGGAACGACATCTTGTTCACGACCGGCGCCTCGTCCTGCGTGGTGATCGGGTCCACCTCGTACGGCAGCTGCCAGGACGTCGGTGATCCCTGCGCGCGCCACTTGGCCGCGTCGGCCGCGGTCGCCGGACGGTAGGCGAGATTCACCCAGCCGAACCATGACTGGACGCCCGGCTTCATCGGCATCCAGCTCTCGCTGATGGATCGCCGTTCGAGCGTGTACTTCGGACTCCCGACCCGGGTGTTCGCACTCAGATGAAGACTCCGGACCCGGAAGTACTTCCCCGAGACCTTCTCATCCACCTCCTGCCGCACCGCCGCGGCAATCAGAACCTGAGCCGCCGTCATCAGCCGCGGCGCAGTCGGCGTCACCGTCGCACCGGGCGCGGCTTCGCCGCCATCCCCACCGCCGCCGACCAGCAACGCCCCACCGAGGCCCACCACGGCCACCACTGCGGTCACTGCAGTAACAGCAGTCCCCACCCACCCCGCACGTGCCCCAGGCCACCTCTGACGGGTCCTCTCCTCGCGGATCAGCGCTTCCACCTGGCGTCGCGCAGCCGCGGCGGCTTCGGGAGTGGGCGCTTCCGCATCCGGGAAGGCGCGGCGGAGCTGTTCGAACTCGTTCATGACGGGTCCTCGAGGGTGGCGCGGAGGGTGCGGCGGGCTCGGGAGAGGCGGGAGCAGACCGTGCCGTACGCGATCCCGAGCGCCGCGGCGACCTCGTCGTACGTGAGGTCGCCGAGGGCGACCAGGAGCAGCACCTCGCGGTCCTTGGCGGAGAGCTCGGCCAGGGCGGCGGCGAGTTCGCGGCTCGCGCCCTGCGCCGTGACCTGGGCGGCGATCCGGTCCTCGGGAGCACTGACCGGCACCGGCAGCGGCAGTTTCGCGATCGCCCGCCAGGCACGCACCTCGTCGCGGCGATGCCGGCGGATCAGGTTCGTCGCGATCCCGTACAGCCAGGCCCGCACGACTCCGTTGCGCCGGTCGAACCGCTCCCGCTGCCGGAACGCGATCAGGAACGTCTCCGCCGCCAGGTCGTCGGCGATATCGGTCCCCAGCCGGCGAGCGACGTACGCGTGCACCTGGCCGAAGTACCGATCGAAGATCACCGTGAACCGGTCCGGCTCCCGCACCGACGCCTCCAGTACGCGGCCGTCCTCGTCCATCACGGTGTCCGGTACGGCGGCACCCGGCCAGCGACCGGGGAAGGCAACGGCCGTCAAGGCCACGTCGGGCGTCATCGAACTCCTCACGTCTGGTGCGCTGCCGCTCGGCTCACCTCGTTCTTGTCCGATGTCCCCAGACCCCTTCTCGCTACCCCGAGCTGCCGGGATATGGACGCGCGAGAGCGCTCCCTGGAGGACAGAGAAGAGTTAGGAAGCGTCGAGCAGGCCGCGGGCGGCGGCCTCGTCCTGCGGCCAGACGTAGACGGTCCAGCCGTCCTTGGTGCGCGCCGCGGTCGCCTTGATGCCGAAGTCCTTCAAGGTCGACACCGTCACGCGGGCCTCGTTGTAGGTGCGCACGCTCCGCACGTCGGTCAGCAGCCCGAACGCGTCCCGCTCGGCGGGACGGTCGTCGACCCGGCGAACCAGCGACCCGCCCTTCGCCTTCGAGAAAGCCCAGCGGCAGAGCAGTACCATCAGTCCGGCCAGGGCGATGGCCAACACCGGAAAGACGAAGTACTGGTCGGCGAACACGGACACCATTGTCTCGCGAAAAGAAAAGATCGTGAGGTCTTGGCAACCTTCCCTGTCGCCAGGGAGTCTTTACCAACACAAACGCTGCCACGCGGCCGATGACTCGGGGGCCGCCGGAAGAGCGGAGGGCACGGACATGCTCGCACCGACCCACGACACGACAACTCTGCACACAACCGCTCCATCCTCGACGGTGACCCCGGCCGAGAACAACGTGGTGCATCTGACCGGCATCCTGGACGTCCGCTCGGTGGGCGACGTCCGGCAGACCCTGAACACATTGATCGACACCTCCGACGGCGACGTCATCGTCGACCTGGAGACGGTCGACGCGGTCGACGCGACCGGCCTCGGCCTGCTCGTCGCGACCCATCGCCGGACTCAGCTCCTCGGCCGCCAGCTCGTGCTCTGGCACCCGATGCCCTCGGTCGTCCGCATCCTCGCGGTCACCCGGCTCCATCGCATCCTGCACGTCGAACGCAGCCCCCTGCCGATCAGCGCCTGAGTGTGACGTAAGCCCTGGTGACACCGGTCACGAGGTGCGGACTCACAAGGGAACACAGTCCTACTCTCGGGTACATGGCGACCGAGAAGGATCGACCGTGGGTGATGCGGACGTACGCGGGCCACTCGTCCGCGGCGGAGTCGAACGCGTTGTTCCGGCGGAACCTGGCCAAGGGCCAGACCGGGCTGTCGGTCGCGTTCGATCTCCCGACCCAGACCGGGTACGACGCGGACCATCCGCTGGCCAAGGGTGAGGTCGGGAAGGTCGGCGTACCGGTCGCACACCTCGGCGACGTCCGCGCGCTGTTCGATCGGATCCCGCTCGCGCAGATGAACACGTCGATGACGATCAACGCGACGGCGATGTGGTTGCTCGCGCTCTACCAGGTCGCCGCCCAGGAGCAGGGCGCGCTCCCGGACGAGCTGACCGGCACGACGCAGAACGACATCGTCAAGGAGTACCTTTCCCGCGGCACCTACGCGTTTCCGCCGGACGCGTCGCTGCGGCTGACCACCGATGTGATCGCTTACACGGTCGCTCAGATGCCGAAGTGGAACCCGATCAACATCTGCAGTTACCACCTACAGGAGGCCGGTGCGACGCCGGTGCAGGAGCTCGCCTTCGCGATCTCGACGGCGATCGCCGTACTGGACCGGGTCCGCGACGCGGGTCAGGTGCCGCCGGAGCGGTTCGGTGATGTGGTCCAGCGGATCTCGTTCTTCGTGAACGCCGGCGTGCGGTTCATCGAGGAGACCTGCAAGATGCGTGCGTTCGTCCGGCTCTGGGACGACCTGACGCTGAACCGGTACGGCGTGACCGACGCGAAGGCGAGGCGGTTGCGGTACGGCGTACAGGTGAACTCACTCGGGTTGACCGAGGCGCAGCCGGAGAACAACGTCCAGCGGATCGTGCTCGAGATGCTCGGCGTCACGCTCTCCAAGAACGCCCGGGCCCGCGCGGTCCAGCTGCCGGCCTGGAACGAGGCCCTCGGTCTGCCACGTCCGTGGGATCAGCAATGGTCGCTGCGGATGCAGCAGGTACTCGCGTACGAGTCGGACCTCCTGGAGTACGACGACATCTTCGACGGATCGCATGTGATCGAGGCGAAGGTCGACGAGTTGGTCGCCGGTGCGCGCGAGGAGATCGACCGGGTGCAGGCGATGGGCGGCGCGGTCGCGGCCGTGGAGAGCGGCTACTTGAAGCAGGCGTTGGTCGCTTCGCATGCCGAGCGGCGGCAGCGGATCGAGTCGGGGGAGCAGGTCGTCGTCGGCGTCAACAAGTTCGAGAACACCGAGCCGTCGCCGCTGACCGCAGACCTCGACACCGCGATCCAGACCGTCGACCCGGCGGCCGAGTCCGCGGCGTTGGAGTCATTGCGGAACTGGCGGGCAGGGCGTGATGGTGCTGCCGTCGAGACCGCGCTGGCCAAACTGCGCGAGGTCGCCAAGACGACCGACAACCTCATGCCCGCCACCCTGGAGTGCGCCCGCGCGGGCGTGACCACGGGGGAGTGGGCCGGGGTGCTGCGGGAGATGTACGGCGAGTACCGTGCGCCGACCGGCGTGTCCGGATCGGTCGGCGTCTCCGGCGGTGGTGCGGCGATCGCCGCCGTACGCGAGAAGGTCGCCGCGACGTCCGAGGAACTCGGCGGCCGGTTGCGCTTCCTGGTCGGCAAGCCCGGCCTCGACGGTCACTCCAACGGCGCCGAGCAGGTAGCCGTCCGGGCGCGTGACGTCGGCTTCGAGGTGATCTACCAGGGCATCCGCCTCACACCCGAGCAGATCGTCGCCGCCGCGGTCGCCGAGGACGTCCACTGCGTCGGCCTCTCGATCCTCTCCGGCTCCCACATGGAACTGGTCCCCCAGGTAGTAGCCGGCCTCCGCAAGGCCGGCCTGGAAGACGTCCCCGTCGTCGTCGGCGGCATCGTCCCCGACGCCGACGCCCGCGCTCTGGTGACCACCGGCGTAGCCGCCGTCTACACCCCCAAGGACTACGACCTCACCGGCATGATGTCCAACGTCGTAGACGTAATCCGCCACGCCAACAACCTCGCGTAACCCACTTGTGCTGGGTGTGTGGGTGATAGGGGCCGGGGCTGCGGTGCGGTCGGTGGGTCCGGGGGCTGCGGGGTCACCCGTTGGGGAGTGCGGACATTAGGTGTGGTGTCCGCGGTCTCGATCAGGTGTCCGAGGGTTCGGAGAGGGTTGCTTGATCGAGTCCCAGGGAGGACCCGGCGTACCGACGAACGGGTAGTCGTCGGCCACGCCCACCCGCCCGGCCGGCGTTCAGGCTGAACCGCCTCACCCAGGTGCTCGCGCCGGCTGACCACTACCCGTCCGTCGGTACACCGGGGCCTCTCCCCCTCCCTGTCCTCCGCCCCCGAGCCGTCAGGACCCGATCGGTATGTCGCCCTCGGGCGGGGGCGCGGGGTCGACTTTGGGCACGGGATGGTCGTTGTGTGGGCGGTTTCGTGGTTGAACCGTGCCCAAGGTGGCGAGCCGGGCCTGGGTACACCCACGGAAACGACAGGGGAGGTCTGGTGTGCGGAGCGGACCGCTGCCACTCACCAACCTCGATCGATGACTCCCGGCCACGCTCGCATCAGACAGCACTCGACCGGAAACTGCAGGTTGGTGAGTGCCAGCGGTCCGCCATCACGAGCGGTTATGAAGAGGCGAGGTTTGTAGGGACCGGGCGTCGGTAGTGTTCACGGCGAATGGGGTTCAGGCAGGCGAGGAGGCGTGGTGGAGCCAGCAGCGGGTGGCGCCATGCGGGGTGACGGGGATCGGCCGATTACCTCGCCGGAGTTCGTCATCGAGCGGGATTTCGTTGCGTACGGCGTGAGTGGTGGGGACTACGAGTTCGTGTGTTGTCTGAACTTGTTGGTGGGTGGGGAAGTCGTGCGGAGTGCGACCGGGCGGAACAGTGACACTCTCGTCGCGGGTAGTTGGGATGTGCGGGAGTACGCCGGTCGGCGGGCTCGGTTGCAGGTGGTTGATCGGGCTCATGGTCACGTGATCGTCGGCTATGTGGTGCAGACCGACCATCCCGACGTACGTCCGGTGGCGACCGAGCCGTTGTACGGCGAGCGGTGGCGGCCGCGGTATCACTTCACGGCGCGGCAGTTCGTGATGGATCGGCTGAATCCGGGGATGCGCCAGGAGGGCTGGCTGAACGACCTGAACGGGCTGGTGTACTGCGACGGCGAGTACCACCTGTTCGACCAGCGATGGAACAAGTGCTGGATCCATGCCGTTAGCAACGACTTGGTGCACTGGACCGAGCTGCGGCCCGCGTTCTTCGAGGAATCGCTGGACACGGGTGTGCAGTCCGGGTCGGTGGTGATCGACTACGGCAACACGTCCGGCCTGTCACCTGATCCGGCCGAGCCGCCGATGGTTGCCTTCTGGTCGCGCAACGACAACCGGAGTCAGTGTCTGTCGTTCAGCCTCGACAAGGGGCGCACCTGGCAGCACTACGCCGGCAACCCGATCATGACGATGGCCGAGCGCGACCCGAAGGTGTTCCGCTACCACGCGGGCGACCACTGGGTGATGATGCTGTACGGCGATCAGCAGTATCACCTGCTCACCTCGACCGACCTGTTGCACTGGAGCGACACCGGCAACGTCGTGCCGAACAGCTATGAATGCCCCGACTTCTTCGAGTTGCCGCTGGACGGCGGCGAGACCAAGTGGGTGCTGGTGCGGGGAGATGGGAAGTACTCGGTCGGCGACTTCGACGGGACGCGATTCACCGAGGAGTCCGAGCAGGTACTGTCCGACGCCGGCCTCAACTTCTACGCCACCCAGACCTGGAACAACACAGAGACCGGCGACGGCCGCCGTATCCAGGCCGCCTGGATGCGGGACGGGGTCTATCCGGACATGCCGTTCAACCAGCAGGTCACGTTCCCGTGCGAGCTCACCCTGCGCACCCTCGACGGCCGCCCACACCTCTTCCGTACGCCGGTACGCGAGCTGGCCACCCTGCACTCCGGCACCAGGCAGTGGTCCGGCCTGGTCAAGCCGGGTCACGACCAGGCCCTCACCACCAATCAACTCGAAGCCGACCTGCACCTCGAGGTAGCGATCCCACCCGACGCGACCCTCACCCTGAACGTCTCCGGCACGCCCATCCACCTCACCAGCGACAAGGTGACCTCAGGCGCGGAGCCCCAAGCCGTCTCCGGCCCACTGCGCACCGTTCAGGTCCTCATCGACCGGACCTCGCTGGAGCTGTTCGCCAACGACGGCGAAGTCTCGATCTCCCGCTGCTACCTGCCGACCGGCCGAGGCGTCGTCCTTAGTTCGACTGCACCGGTCTCCGTCACCTCGACGCTCCACACCCTCAACTCGATGTGGGTGGCCGGAAGCCGTTGAGGAGGGCGTTGACGCCGAGACGCCAGCGGCGGTTGATGGACTGCTTCGACGTTCCCAGCCGGTGCGCGTTCTCGGCTGCGGCCAGGCCCTCGACGAAGGTGAAGAAGACGAGGGCGATGTCGGTCGGATCGCCGGTGAGGAGCTCCGCATCGACCGCGTCGCGGACGTGCTGCACGAAGATCCTGCGGACCTTCACACCGGCCTTGGTCTCGTCGTGCGTGGGATCGAAGGCGGCGAACGGCCGGGAGAACATGACCTCGGCGAGCACCGGATGCGCCTGGATGAAGCCGCGGAAGGCATCGGCAAGACCTCGCAGGGCCTCGAGTGGGTCCGCGGCCGGGGGGAGTGCGGAGAGTTCGTCAGCCAGCATCCGGAAGCCCTCGAAGAAGACCGCCCGGACGAGCCCCGCCTTGTCGCCGAAAACCTCGTAGATCGCCGGGACGGAAGCATTCGCGCGGCGGGCGACCGTCCGGGTGGTCAGGCCCGCCACGCCCGCTTCGTCGAGCACTGCCAGCGCGCTTGCCAGGCCGCGCTCGTGGAGCGCTTCGGTGCGTTGTTTCAGCCGGGGCACGACCCGACCGTAGCATGCGCCGGTGCATCCGAACCAACGTTATGGAACGACGATACAGAACGAGGTATAAAGGAGCTGTGACCGACACCGTCCTCCAGTTGCTGCGTGAGCGTCAGGAACAGCGAAGTACGCCCGGGCGCCGCAGCGACGACGCCCGCCTGGTGCTGCTTGTCGAGGGCGGGAGCTCTCGCGGTGCGTACTCGAGCGGGATGACGATCGCCATCGAGCAGCTCGGACTGTTGCCGAGCTTCGATGCCGTCTACGGAAGCTCCGCCGGAGCGCTCAACGCGGCCTGGCTGTTGTGCGGCCGCGCTGAAAGCACCATGCATGCCTGGTGGGATCCCATGATCATGGGGACGACCATCAATCCGAGACGCGTCCTGCGGCGCGGCCGGCCGGTGGTGGACACCCGCTACCTCGTGCACACCGTCTACACCGAGATCATGCCGATGGGATTCCAGGAGATTCTCGACAACCCCGTCGAGCTCCACCCGATCGCCACGGACGCTCTGACCGGCAAGGCCGCCGACCTGCACGGGCACATCCACGACCAGGCCAGTCTCCAGGCCGCGCTCCGGGCTTCGGCGGCGATGCCGTTGCTCGCCGGCGAACCGGTCGAGATCGACGGACGAGCGTACGTCGACGCCGGGCTCAGCGAAGGGACGCCGGTAGGCACGGCCCTCGACCAGAAGGCCACGCACATCGTCGCGTTTCGTACTCGGCGCATGGACGAGACCCAGTCGGCTCCGTCCCGGGCGGAACGGATGCTGATGTCACGATGGTTCGCTCGGCACGCGCCGGGTGCGCTGGATCCGTGGTTGCGTCGCGTGGAGATCCGGGCGGAGGAGGAGCGGCTCCTGGCGTCCCACCCTGCGACGCTGCAGATCCGCCCGCCGTTGGGGAGTGTGCGCATCGGCCGCACCGAGCGGCGGCCGGGTCCGCTCCAGACAGCCGTCGACACCGGCCGGCAGGCGGCGCTGGACGTCCTGGCTGCCGGCGCGGACGCGCCCTTCCGTGGTTCAGAGGCAGGCTGAGGAGGCCGGGGCGAGACGCCAGGCGCTTCATCGCCGGCGTGGACAAGAAGTACACCTTGGGTGCCGCGGAGTCGCTGACCGGTTCCGCAAGTCGGTGCCCCTGGAGGACCAGCCCGGCGAGCTGGCCCGGCTGATCGTGGACTTCGCGACGGATTGTCGAGCTGACGTGGTAGAAGAAGAGCATGGCTGCTAACGACGCTCAGTTGACGCGGACGCTCTCCAACGGCACCGAGATCCCCCTGGTGGGTCTCGGGGTGTGGCAGGTGCAGGACGGCCCGGAGTGTGAGCGGGCGGTCGAGTGGGCGCTCGAAGAGGGCTACCGGCTGATCGACACCGCGCAGGCGTACGGGAACGAGTCGAGCGTCGGGCGGGCGATCCGGAACAGCGGCGTACCCCGGGAGGAAATCTTTCTCACGACGAAGTTCTACCCGGGTGGCCGGGACCCGCACGCCGAGGCGGCGAAGAGTCTGGAGCGGCTCGGGACCGACTATCTCGACCTCTACCTGATCCACTGGCCGCAGGGTGGGCCGACGTGGGCCTGGCCCGGGATGGAGCAGGCCAGCGAAGCCGGTCTGACGAAGGGCATCGGGATCTCGAACTTCAGCGCCGGGGAGATCCAGGAGCTGCTCAAGGTGAGCCAGATCCAGCCGGCGGTCAACCAGATCCAGTTCAGCCCGTTCGAGTACCGCGCGGGTCTCGTCGAAGCGTGTGAGCAAGCGGGCATCGTCGCCCAGGCGTACAGCCCGCTGGGCACCGGCCGGCACCTCGGGGATCCGGTCGTCGACCGCATCGCGTCCGCAGCCGGACGTACGCCGGCGCAGGTCCTGATCAGGTGGGCCATGCAGAAGGGCCTGTCGGTCATCCCCAAGTCGACCCACCGGGAACGCATCAAGGAGAACTTCGGCGTCTTCGACTTCGAGCTCGACGACGACTCCATCGCCGCACTGGACGCCCTCGACACCACTCGTCAAACCTCCGACGCGCTGTCCCGCGACGGCAAGTGGTGGTCCTGACCGCCGTAGCGGAGGAGTTGAGGGGTCCACGCAGCTAAGGCGAACATCAGGAGGACCAGCAGGGTCGCACTGAGGAAGGCGGTCGCGCTGATGCCGAAGTGCTGCGCGAAGGCGCCGAGAATCAGGGACGTGACGGGCATGACGCCGATGGCCAGCTCCTGGACTCCCAGGGCCCGGCCGTGCAGACGTACGTCGGTGGTCATCAGCAGCAGCGTGGTCTGCAGGACACCGAACGCCGCGCTCAGCACTCCGATACCTGTCATCAGCACGAACGACGCCGCCGGAGTCCGGGACACGGCGAACAGAGCCCACAACGCGCCCCATGCCGCAGTGCCGAAGACGAATACGCCGCCCTTGAAGCGGAAGTCGCCGAGCCAGGCGATCACCAGCGAGCCGGTCAGGCCGCCGAGACCACTGCAGGTCAGCAGCCAGCCGAGGCCCGCGGCATCCAGCCCGAGCGACTCCTGCGCGAAGACAGGGATGAAGGACTGCGCGATCGGCCACACCAGGGTGTTCGCGGCCAGCGTGACCAGCAGAACCGTTGCCGCCATGCGGTTCCGGCAGATCGCGCGCAGCCCGCTGACGACCATCCGGACCGAGGAGCCGGTGTGCTCGTGAACCACCTGGCCGAGTCCGCGTAAGGGCAGCAGCAGGACGAGCGAAACGGCGTACCAGATCGTCGAGACCCAGAGCGCGGCCGGCGCGCCGACAGCATTGATCAAGAGGCCGCCGGCTGCGGGGCCGATGACCTGCGTCATGTTGAGCGCCATCGAGTTGAGCGCATTAGCGTTACTGAGGTTCTGACGCCCGACCAGGTCGAGCACCAGCGAGGCCCGCGCCGGTTGCGACGGTGACTGCGCGAGCCCGAGCGCGAGGCCGCCGATCAGCAGTACGCCGTACGACGCTCTGCCGAGCGACGCGAGCGTGGCCACGACACTGACGGCCGCCAGCGCCCATGAGCACGCGATGACCAGCAACCGGACCCGGTTGTGCCGGTCGGCGAACGCCCCGGCGAAGGGCCCGAGCAGCAACGGCGCCAACCGCACCGCGCCGAACACCGCGAGCAGGAAGTCGGAGTGCGTGGTCTCCCAGGCCAGCCATCCCAGGACGAGCGTCTGCGTCCACACGCCGCCGAAGAAGAACAGGTTGGAGAACCAGAGCAGCCGGAACGGGCGGTTCTCTCGCAACGAACCGAGTGTCCGCCCGACCACCGCGGTGCGCCGGGTATTCACATCTGGAGTTCGCCGTTGTGGACGACGATCCGTCCGCCGGCGACGACCAGTTCCCGGCGAGGCGCACGGACGAGTACGTCCGGCACGTTCTCGGCGTCGATCAGGACGATGTCCGCGCGTGCTCCCGGGACGAGGTCATGGTTCTCGCGATGGACGAACCGTGCGCCGGCGGTCGTCGCGAGCTCGACCGCGTACGTGAGGTCCTCGTCGGTGCGCAGCCCGTGCAGCCGGGCGAAACCGCGGGCGACCTGCAGCAGGTCGCCGTCGCCGTACGGCGACCACAGGTCGCGGATGCCGTCGGTGCCGAGGCCGATCGCGACGCCCGCCGTACGCATCTCGCGCCAGGGGAGCGGCGCCGAACCGACCGGTGCCACCGTCGTCCACGAGATCCCGGCCGCGCCGAGCTCGTCGACGAGCTCGGCCTGGCGCGCCGCGGACAGCTCGCCGAGGGCGAACCCGTGGGACACGTTCACCTCCCCCGCGAGACCGGCCTGCCGGGTGCGCTCGATGATCAGCTCGTACTGGAATCCGCCGAGCTGACCGCCGTCGTGCAGATGGATGTCGATCCCGACACCTCGTCGGACGGCGATGTCGAACAGCGCGTCCAGCTGACCGACCGGGTCGCGGTCGATCGACGCCGGGTCGAGGCCGCCGATACTCGTGGCGCCCGCTGCCGCGGCTTGGTCCAGCAGGTCGAGTACGCCGGGACGCCGGAGTACGCCGTCCTGGGGAAACGCGACGATCTCCACTTCGACCGCGCCGTCGAGTGCGGCGACGGCCTCGCGGACAGTGGCGATACCGCGCAACCCGACCCCGAGATCGACGTCGATGTGGGTGCGGGTGGCCGTCGTACCGTGCCTGAGGAACTCACGCAGGACCGCGGTGGCACCGGCGACACTCGGGATTCCGTACTTGTCCCGCTCGGCGCGCTCGTGGGCGATCCGACCTTGGGTGGTCGGCTGACCGCCGTACGAGACCCATGGCTGGCCCCACCAGCTCTTGTCGACGTGCGCGTGGGCGTTGACGAACCCCGGAAGCGCCAGCAGGCCGCGCCCGTCAACACGCTCCGCCTGGTCAGCCGCGGTACCGGCCGGGGTGATGTCCGTGATCACGCCGTCGGCGATCACCAGATCAACCAGGTCGCCACCCCAAGGGCGGACGTCAGCGAGCCGCAGGAAGGTCATGATCCGATGGTATACCAAATGAAGATGAGCCCCGGCCGGCCCGCAGCAGGGCCTGGGAGTGGGCGAGGTGCTCGACGGCGAGCCGCTCGGCCTCGGCGACATCGCGGTTCGCGATCGCGGCGTACAACTGCTGATGCTGGCTCGCGACCGCCGGCAGATCGTCGTGCTGCGACATCAGCCAGCGCATTCGGCTGCGCAGCGGGCGTTCGATCTCGACCAGGAGCTCGTTGGACGCCAACTCCGTCACGATCTCGTGGAAGTCGGCGGCCTTCCGCCGGGCCAGGACGGAGTCGCGTGCCTGGGCCGCAACGATGTGCTCGTCCAAGGTCCGCCGCAGCCGGTCGAGACCCTCGCGGGTACGGCGTTCGGCCGCGAGCCGGAACGTCAGTGGCTCGAACGCGGCGCGAACCTCGTTCAGATCGGCGATATCGGAGTCGGTGAACTCGCGAACGACGGCCCAGGACCGCGGTCGCAACGTCACCAGCCCCTCGGCGACCAGGGCCTTGAGTGCGTCCCGGACCGGCACCCGGCTGACGTCCAGCGCCCCGGCCACCTCGCGCTCGACGAGCCGTTCCCCTGGTAGGCGCACCCCGTCCAGGATCTCGCCCCGCAGCCGCCGCGTCACCCGCTCCGTCTCGGACTCTCGACTCTCACTCATCGGCTCTCCTGATTGGTATACCACCACCCAGGATGCCCCAAGAGTCCACAATCCCCGGCCTGCCTCGCCGAGAATGTGCCTGGACTCAACCCGCCGACTTCTCCTTGATGAGGTCTTCGACTGACTTCGGGATTGTGGTTTCGAAGTCGAGGAGTTTGGCCCAGGTGGGGGTGACCGTGATCCGGACCATCTCGGAGTAGAGGCCTTTCACGCCGGCCTCCCACTCGGGGTACTGCTCGTCGGTCATCACCTTGTGGCCGGCGGCTAGGTAGCCCTCCGGGACGCCCTGGACCAGCTCGACCTCGGCGGTGCCGCGGATCAGGAGCGCCTTCGGCGGGAACGCGCCGGTGTCGACGGTGAGGGCGACCTTCGGGTTCTTCCGCAGCGCCGCGACCTTGGCCGACTTCGGCACCGTCCCCATCAGGATCCGCTCACCTTCGATCCAGAAGCCGATCGGGATCACCCGCGGGTCGCCGTCGAGACCGTCGTAGGCGAAGCGGGCCGGCTCGGGGCCGTTGAGCAGTTGCTGGGCGTACGGCTTGGCCAGAATCGCGGCGATCTCGTCCTTGGTCATGGTGCTGAACCTTCCACTCGGAGGTGTTCTCATCAAGGGGACGGAGCCGCTTGCCGATCCTCGACATCGATAGGTTGACGAATCGTGGAGATCTTTCGCTGCGGTGCCGGGACGGTCCACGTCGGGGACGACGGAGCGGTCGAGCAGGTCGTGCATCCGGACGGTCGGCGGGTGCTCCTCGACGACGGACCGGTGCACGACAGCCTGCATGCCTGGGGCAAGGGCTTCGTCATCACCGACCGCGGCAGCCATCGCTTCGACAGCCCGGCGATGGTCCGCTGGCGGCAGACCGGGATCGACCTGCTCTACCAGTTCGGCGAGTTGGAGTTGCGCGTCGGCCGCCGGTTCGGGGATCAGTGGACCGAGACCTACGAGCTCCGCAACACCGCGGCCGACCCCGTCGAGATCGGTTCCCTCGCGATCAGTACGCCGTACCGCGACGTCTACACGTCGAGCCGGGAGAGCCTGACGGGTGCTGTCCACGCGCACGTCTGGACCGGTGGGGCCGACGCGTGGGTGTGGGCGGTCCCGATGGACGGCAGCGGTCCCGGGCTCGGCCTGCAGCTGAAGGAGGGCGAGCTGTGGGCGTACTCGATCGAGTCGCGCGAGCCCGGGACCAGCAGCAACGTCCGCGGCCACATCTACCTCCACGTCACCGACCACGCCCGCGCGCCGCACGCGATGGGCGGTCAGCCGGCTGTGTCACTGGCTCCCGGCCAGTCCTATCGCTGGACCTGGCAGCTGGCCTGGTACGACGACCTGCCCGCGTTCCACTCGGATCGTGAACCACTCATCAACGCCGACCACTTGGCTGCGGAGGTGGGTGAGACGATCCAGCTCGCCGGCGCCGGCCCGAGCGAGGTCGGCAGCGACGAGCCCGGGGTGATGTACGTCGACGCGACCGACGGCAAGCGGGCCGCGCGGATCGCCGTACTGTTTCATCAACCACTGCAGGAGATCGCGGAGCGGCGGGTGCGGTTCGTCCTCGACCGGCAGCGGCGTCCGGAGCTGTCGGACAGCCGCAAGTACGCCTTCGTGCCCTACGACAACGACAGCGGCCTGACTGTGCTGTCCGGCGCCTGGCGGGACTGGTCCGACGCGCGCGAACGGATCGGGATGGCGCTTCTCCTGCAAGAGGTCCGCGCCCGCGGCTGGGGCGACAGGGCGGAGCTGGACGAGGCGCTCGCCGGGTATGAGCAGTTCGTCCGCGAGCACCTCGTCGACGCGGACGGCACAGTTCACGACGACAGCATCCACAAGACCGCCGTGCGGCTCTACAACTTCCCGTGGTTCGCGCGGTTCTTGCTCGGTCAAGGTGATCGAGCCGGAGCGACCCGCATCCTCAACCGGTACTACGAGCTCGGGGGCGACCACTTCCTCGCCTTCGACCTCGGTCCACTGCTCAGCGAACTCGGTCTGCGTGACCATCTGGTCCGGCATGCGCGCACCTTCATCGAGTACGGCGATGAGCTGCCGCCCCACGAGGTCAACTACGAGCAGTCGATGGTCGCGCCGCTCCTCGAGCTCCTGGTGGCGGCGTACCGGACGGCGCCCGACGAGATCGATGGCGCCGAGCTGAGCCGTCGCCTGCCCTGGCTGACCGCGTTCGCTGCGGACCAGCCCGACGTACGCCTGCGACACGTGCCGATCCGGCACTGGGACGGGTACTGGTTCGGGCGGCTGCGGTTGTGGGGCGACGTCTTCCCGCACTACTGGTCCGTCCTGAGTGCAGCGGTGTACGCCGCTTGGCCGCGCGAGCTCGTGGACACCGAGCAAGCAGCCTGGCTGGATGCGGCGGCCGACGCGATTCTTCGCGCGAACCTGGCCAATTTCGCGGCAGACGGCTCAGCGACGTGTGCCTTCGTCTATCCGAGTTGTGTGAACGGACAGCCCGCCCACGTGGCGGATCCGCTCGCCAACGACCAGGACTGGGCTCTGGTGTACGCAATCAGGCACAGTGATGGGCCGTCCTGAGGACGGCCCATCACCTCACGCCAGCGTTGGAAGCAGTTCCCGCAGCGAATCCATCAGGTGCTTGTGCAGGCTGGTGCCGTACGAGATGCGCGTGGCCCCGGCGCCCACCAACTCGGCGGCCGTCGGTCCGCCCGGTGCCGCATGGGCGTTGACCGGTCCACCGACGCCCTCGACCACCGCGGCCAGTTGGTCTGTCGGCGCCATGATCGGGTACACGCAATCCGCACCGGCCCGGCGGTACTCGCGGCCCCGGCGCACCGCATCATCGACCGCGCCGGCCTGGTCGGCGCCGGGACGGACGAAGGTGTCGATGCGGGCGTTGATGACCAGGTCGGCTCCCGCAGCGGCGCGAACCTCGGCGAGGTAGTCGGCGTGCCGGCCCGGGTCGGTCAACTGACCGCCGACCGAGTCCTCGAGGTTGCAGCCGACCGCGCCCGTCTCGAGCAACCTGTCGACGAACTCCTTGGCCGGCAAGCCGTACCCGGCCTCCATGTCGGCGGTGACCGGTACGTCGACCGCACGGACGATCCGAGCGACGGCAGTGAACATCTCGGCGGGCGGTGTTAACTGTCCGTCGTCGTACCCGAGGACGCGGGCGACCGCCCCGCTGCTCGTGGCGACAGCGGGGTAGCCGGCCTCGGCGATGATCCGGGCACTCACCGGATCCCAGGCGTTGGGCAGGACCAGGGGAGTGCCGCCGTGGTGGAGGGCGCGGAATTGTTCGGCTGTGGCTGTCATCGGGACTCAGCTCGGCTTGTAGTGGCCGGGCTCCATCCTTCCGGTAACGCCCACCCGGGTCCACATGTTGATCGTGATGATCAATGCGATCAACTGTGCAAGGTCCTTCTCGTCGAAGGCCTGCGCGGCAACGTCGTACACCTCGTCCGGCACATGGTCGACGCTGATCAGCGTGATCGCCTCGGTCAGCGCAAGCGCGGCCTGCTCCTGCTCGGAGTAGAACTTCCGCGCCTCCCGCCAGACCGGCAGCAAGGTGATCCGCTGCTGGTCGTCGCCGACGTGGAGCAGATCCAGCGAGTGCATATCGGTGCAGTACGCGCAGCCGTTGATCTGCGAGGCCCGGATCCGCACCAGGTGAGCCAGCTTCGGGTCCAGCCCCCGATCGGAGACCGCATCCAGTTCGATCATCGCCTTGTAGAAATCAGGAACCACGGTGGCGAGCTTCACCCGCCGCGTCATCGTTGAACTCATACCCCCACGCTATGACCACACCGGCCCAACCCCCTGGTCCACTTCCCACCAAGATCCAGGGGCCAATGCAGCCAGCAGGCGTCCGGCCACACAGCTCTTCGAGCAGGCCGAACAGCCGGTGTGTGCCGAGTTGGAGCAGGACGCGAGTACGAAGGAGATGATCGGCCGGATCCGGACGCTGAAGTCATCGGTGCAGGTCCCCGCTACCGGCGTCGCCGCCATTTGCTGACGGGAGGGATGCGCTGAGGGCGTCGAGGATGAGGTTGAGGCCGAAGTCGAATTCGTCGGCGAAGTCGTAGGTGGTTTTGAAGTAATAGCCGGTGGCCATCTCGACGAGGTGGGGGTAGTCGCCGGCGGTGAAGTGGTCCATGATCGACTCCGCGACCGGCGCCACGGTGTCGGGGCCTTCGAACGGGAGGCCGGCTTCCTGGAGCGCGAAGCCGTAGGTGTAGCTGTCGATCAGGGCGTAGGCGTGCGCGGTCATCTCCAGCGAGAAGCCCGCCGCGCGCAGGGTGGCCAGGACCGCGTCGTGGTGGCGCAGCGTCGCCGGGCCCGGGGCGGTCCGCGACTCCATCAACCCGATCGCCCAGCGATGCCGCCGCAGCACCTGACGGGCGGACGCAGCGCGCCGGCGCAGTTCCGAGCGCCAGTCGCCGCCGGGTGACGGCAGGTCGATCTCACCGAAGACCACGTCGACGATGCCGTCGAGGATCGCCTCCTTGCCGGCGACGTGGTAGTAGACCGACATCGGTTTCGCGCCGAGCTCCTGAGCGAGCGAGCGGATCGTGAGTGCACCGAGCCCGCCGGCGTCGGCCACCCCGACGGCGGCGTTCAGCACCCGCTCCCGGCTGAGCCGCTGGCGTCCCCGCGGTGCGTCGCTGTCGCGCACGGACTTTTCCACCCCCGGACCATAGCAGTTTCGTACAAAGTACGATACGTTGGCCGTACTTAGTACGAAAAGCCATCGGCGCTGGGGGCTCCGAGATCCGGCACACGCTCCGAGATCCAGCACACCAGGGGGAACCACCATGGCCATCACGACCACGACCACGATGCGGGCGATCGTGCAGGACAGGTACGGCGAAGCCGACGTCCTGCGGGTCGGACAGATCGCCCGGCCCGAACCGGCCGCGAAGGAGGTGCTCGTCCACGTGCACGCCGCCGGTCTCGACCGCGGCACCTGGCACGTCATGACGGGCAAGCCGTACCTCCTCCGGCTCGCCTTCGGGTTCCGCGGCCCGCGGAACCCCGTGCCCGGACGAGATGTCGCCGGCACGGTCGAGGCCGTCGGATCTGCGGTGACCAAGTTCTCCGTCGGCGACGAGGTGTACGGCGTCGCACCCGGCTCGTTCGCCGAGTACGCCGTCACCCGCGAGGACAAGCTCGCCCCCAAGCCGGCGAATCTCTCCTTCGAACAGGCCGCCGTGGTCCCGGTCTCCGCGCTCACCGCCCTGGATGCGTTGACCACCGGCCGGGTCGAGGCCGGTCAGCACGTCCTGATCATCGGCGCATCGGGTGGCGTCGGCAGCTACGCCGTACAGCTGGCGAAGGCCTCGGGGGCGGAAGTGACCGGCGTGGCCAGCACCGCCAAGCTGGATCTGGTCCGGGCGCTCGGCGCCGATCACGTCATCGACTACACCCGCGACGACTTCGCCGAGACCGGGAACCACTACGACCTGATCATCGACATCGCCGGCAACCCCAAGCTCTCGAGGCTCCGGCGCGCGCTGACGCCCACCGGGACGGCCGTCATCACCGGTGGTGAGGACGGCGGCAGCCTGAGCGGCGGTATGAACCGGCAGTTCCGCGCGCTCGCCCTGTCGCTGTTCGTGCGCCAGCGCCTGACCTTCTTCGTCAACAAGGAACGCGGTAGCGACCTCGAACGGCTCACCCCCCTCATCGAGGCCGGCAAGGTCGTCCCGAGCCTCGACCGGACCTACCCGCTCGACCAGGTCCCGGACGCGATGCGCCACCTGACCACCGGCAGGACCCGCGGCAAGATCGCCATCACCGGTCTGTCCGCATGATCACCGTCGAGCGACTCACGAAGAAGTACGGCGCCACCCTCGCGGTCGACGACGTCAGCTTCACCGCCGCCGCGGGCCGGGTGACCGGATTCCTCGGCCCGAACGGCGCCGGCAAGTCGACCACGATGCGGATCATGGTCGGGCTCACCCGGGCCACGTCCGGAACCGCCACGATCGACGGGCGGAGGTTCGCGGACCTGCCCAACCCGGGGCTCGAGGTGGGCGTCCTGCTCGACGCGTCCGCGCAGCACGCCGGTCGCACCGGCCGGGAGATCCTGACCCTGGCCCAGCGCCTGATGGGCCTGCCGCGCACCCGGGTCGAGGAGATGCTGGCCGCGGTCAGCCTGACCCCGGACGAGGCCTCCCGGCGGGTGGGGGAGTACTCACTCGGCATGCGGCAACGGCTCGGTATCGCGACCGCCCTGATCGGCGACCCGGAAGTACTGATCCTCGACGAGCCCGCGAACGGACTGGACCCGGCCGGCATCCGCTGGATGCGCGACCTGCTCCGCGGGTACGCCGACCGCGGCGGAACGGTGTTGCTGTCTTCGCACCTCCTCCACGAGATCGAGGTCATCGCCGACGACATCGTCATGATCGGCCACGGCAGGATCGTCTCCCAAGGCACCAAGACCGAACTGCTGCACGCGGCCGGCACCATCGTTCGCGCCGTGGACCTGGCCCGCCTCGAGCAGGCTCTGACGGACTGGGGACTCACCGCGAGCCCGACCGGCGACGGCGCGCTGCGGACCGACTCGGACGCCGCGCTCGTCGGGACGGTGGCGCTCGAGTCGGGTATCGCCCTCACCGAACTACGGGCCGCCGAAGGCGCCGGCCTGGAGGAGATGTTCCTCGAGCTCACCTCCACGACCCAGCGCGAAGGAGCACCGGCATGACCGCCACCGCAGTAGAAGCCGTCCGGCCGCGCCGAGCCGTCGTCCAGCCGGTCCCGCTGACTCGCATCATCGCCGTCGAGCTCCGCAAGATGTTCGACACCCGATCCGGTTTCTGGCTGATCGCCAGCATCGCGATCACCGCCGTACTGGCCGCCGCCGGCGTCATCCTGTTCGCCCCGGAGGACCAACTCACCTACTCCACCTTCGCGACCGCGATCCGCTTCCCGGTGGTGATCATCCTGCCGCTGGTCGCGATCCTGGCCGTCACCAGTGAATGGAGCCAGCGCACCGGCCTGACCACCTTCACGCTGACCCCGCACCGCGGCCGGATCATCACCGCGAAGGCGATCTCGTCGGTCGTCATCGCGATCGCGGCGATGGCACTGACGTTCGCGGTCGGGGCCCTCGGCAACCTGTTGGGCGCCGCCGTCACCGGCGCCACGCTGGTGTGGGACGTGACGATCACCCAATGCCTGTACTACGTCCTCGGCATGGTCCTGAGCCTGCTGATCGGCTTCATGCTGGGCGTCCTGATCCGGGCCTCGATCGGGGCGGTGGTGGCGTACTTCGTCCTCACCTTCCTGCTGCCCACGATCTTCAGCCTGCTGGCCGCCGGCTCGCAGTGGTTCCACGACCTGCAGCCCTGGGTCGACATCCAATTCGCGCAGAGCGGCCTGTTCGTCTTCGACAAGTCGCTGACCGGCGAGCAGTGGGCCAACATCGTCGTCACCGGTATCGTCTGGCTTGTCATCCCGCTGCTGATCGGGCTCCGGATGGTGATGCGAGCAGAGGTCAAGTAGGCAGATGACACCTGACCACGAGGGTCCGATGGCCGGCCGGACGGTGCTGGTCACCGGCGGCACCGGCGGTATCGGGAAGGCGACCGCCGCCGGCCTGGCCATCCTCGGCGCCCGCGTCGCGATCACCGGTCGCGACCGCGGGCGCGCCGAGGCTGCCGCAGACGAGATCCGTACGGCGACCGGTGCGCAGGTGGACGTGTTCGTCGCGGACGTGTCCTCGCAGGCAGAGGTACGGCGGTTGGCCGCCGAGGTACTCGCGGATCGCGCCCGCATCGACGTGCTGGTCAACAACGTCGGCGGCTACTGGAACACCCGGCACGTCACCGCCGACGGGCTCGAGCGCACCTTCGCCGTCAACCATCTGGCACCGTTCCTGTTGACCCAGCTGCTGCTGGAGCGGCTCGGGGAGAGCGGGACGGCCCGCGTGGTCACGGTGTCCTCGAACGCACACACCGCGGGGCGCATCGACTTCGAGGACCTGCAGGGGGAGCGGTCCTACTCCGGCGACCGGGCTTACAGCCAGTCCAAGCTCGCCAACATTCTGTTCACCTACGAGCTCGCCAGGCGGTTGCAGGGAACCTCGATCACCACCAACGCGCTGCACCCGGGCGTGGTCCGCACTGCCTTCGGTGCCGAGGACCCCAGCGGCGTGCAGCGGGTGGTCGTTCCGGTGCTGCGGCCGTTCCTGAAGTCTCCGGCGAGGGGTGCCGCCACGTCGATTCACCTGGCGTCGGCACGGGGTCTCGCGCAGGTGTCCGGAAAGTACTTCGTCAACGGCAAGCCCAAGGCGTCCTCGGCGCGCAGCTACGACGAGGCGGCCGCGCGGCGGCTCTGGGAGATCAGCGAGGAACTGGTCGCGGGCTGACCGCGGCGGGATAAGGTCCAGTCTCATGGAGGATTCCGATGTGGTCGGGGCGGATCTTCATCTGGATCTGGCCGCGGCACGGGGACGCAACGAGCTGGTCCGGGCCTTGCACGACTCGATCCGGAGCGGGCGGTTGCCGGCCGGGACGCGGTTGCCGTCGTCGCGGTCGCTCGCGCGCGATCTGGGGATCGCTCGCAACACAGTCGCCGACGCGTACGGGCAATTGGTCGCCGAGGGCTGGCTGACCGCACGCCAGGGGTCCGGTACGGTCGTCGCCAACCGGGTCAGCACGCCGGCGGTCGCCGTACCGACGTTGCCTGAGGCAAGGAGTTTCCGGTACGACCTGACGCCGGGGTCGCCCGATGTGTCGACGTTCCCGCGGGGTGAGTGGCTGGCCGCGGCGCGGAAGGCGTTGCCCGCGGCGCCGAACGAGGCGTTCGGACTGGGTGATCCGCGCGGCCGGATCGAGTTGCGCCGGGTGCTCGCCGACTACCTGGCCCGGGCGCGTGGGGTCCGGGCCGATCCGGAGCGGATCCTGATCTGCTCGGGGTATGTGCAGGCACTGAGTCTGCTCAGCGAGGCCGTCAAGACCCAGGGCGGTACGACGATGGCGGTGGAGGAGTTCGGGTACGGCCTGCATCGGGACGTGATCCGGGCGCGCGGTCTCGAACCCGTGCCGGTACCAGTGGACGAGCTGGGTGCGCAGGTGTCGGAGCTGTCCGGTCAAGGAGTGCTGCTGACGCCGGCACACCAGATGCCCACGGGCGTGCCGCTCGCGCCTGAGCGTCGTACGGCGGCGGTCGAATGGGCACGGGAGTCCGGGGCGGTGCTGATCGAGGACGACTACGACGGGGAGTTCCGCTACGACCGGCAGGCGGTGGGCGCGTTGCAGGCGCTCGATCCCGAGCGGGTCGCGTACACGGGTACGGCGAGCAAGAGTCTCGCACCGGGCCTTCGGCTCGCCTGGATGGTGTTGCCGCAGCGGCTGATCGAGCCGGTGATCGAGGCCAAACGGACCGCGGACTACCAGACCGCGACGCTCGACCAGCTGACGCTGGCGGAATTCATTGCCTCCGGCCACTACGACCGGCACGTCCGGCGCTCGCGCCTGCACTACCGCCGGCGTCGGGACCGCCTGGTCGAACTGCTCGCGGTCCGCGCTCCCGACGTCAAGGTCGCCGGCATCTCGGCCGGAATGCACGTCCTCCTCGACGTACCGGGTGACGCCGAGGACATCGTCGCCCGCGCCGCCCGCCAGGGTCTCGGCCTCGCCAGCCTCAGCAGGTACCACTTCGACCCGACCCCGGCCACCCGCCAAGCCGTCATCGTCGGCTACGGCACCCCACCCGACCACGCCTACCCCGGCGCCCTCGACCTCCTCTGCCAGGTCCTAGGAGTGTGACCATGCCAGCCGATGCGTCGTCACCGATCCACAACCGGATCGGCGCAGTCTTCGTCCACGTCACCGACATGCAGCGGGCGATCGGCTGGTACAGCGCGCTCCTCGGCGTGCCGCCGTCCGCGACGAGCCATGAAGGACTGATCTACGACGTCCCGATGGACGGTCCGACCGGGCTGACCCTCGACGGTCATGCGCATGCCCGCGGCGCGTTTCAGCCGGGCGGGCCGCTGCTGATGCTGCCCGCCGAGGACATCCACGCGGCGCACGCCTTCGCCTGCGAGCACGCACGGGAGGTCGGACCGGTGGAGGACATCGGCACCGTCAGCGTCTTCCACCTCGCCGACCCCGATGGGAACAGGCTCATCGTGTACGCCGAGAACCAACCAGGCGACACCAGCTAGCTCTGCCAAGAAGCGTGGAGGTCGTTGCCGCACGTGGCTTTCCGCCCCGGGGCAATCGCAGCGGTCGACCCCGCAACTTGTGGGTTCCCCCTAGAAGTACGAGGGTCAACCGGCTCTTCTGCTGAATGTGTCGGATGAACTCGCGCGGCGCAGCGAGATCGGCCGGATCGGGCGCAAGGCCCAAGGCGGGACTGGTGGGTGGTGGCCGGCCGTGTCGTGGTCGCCGGGCGGACCCAGGTGCGGTGACTTGAGACGGTCCCTGGTGGGCGGCGATCTGAAATACCCGGTCCCCGCCCCGCCCGGTGTGGTCGCGGCTCTCGGCCGGCCGCGCCGGCACCGGGCGTCCGGGCGTGGCCCGTCGGTTCCCGGTATATCCGGCCCGGCCGGCGGCAACCAGACGCCAGGGCGCCGAGGCGCCGCAGTTCCTGCATGCTTGCGTCGCCGGGGTGGTGAGCGGTGGGATTGCTGCGACTTCGGACAGGTAGTCGGGACCTCGGACACGGCACAGCTTGTCCGAGGTCCCCAGCTGGTGTCCCCGATCCCGGGGACCGGGACCGGGATCGGTCCGGGTCGCGGGGATCGGTGCCGGTCCTACGGCGGGCACGACGAATGCGCAATCACCGCCGCCCGCCGGTGCGGGCTCGTCGGGTGCGGACGGTGGCAGCCCGGGCATGCGGACGGTGGTTGGGGGTGTGCAAGGTCAACAGGAGGTGTCCGCCCTGGCTCCGGCCTGGCCGGCCGGGGTCAGGCGTGAATGCCACGCCCGACCAACGCCCCGGACCGACACCTCCTGTCCAGCTTGCACACCGGCCGACCTCGCCCACACATCCAGTAGTAGAGCCCAATTCCAGGGGACCAGTTCACAGCTGCACCCTTCTATCCACCGCATACGAGATGTGAAGGGACCAGATCAGGGGTCAACCTCGCGGTTGCACCCTTCTATCCACCGCATACCAGATGTGCAGGGACCAGATCAGGGGTGAACCCCACACCTGGCCTCCCCGGCTGACTTCGGGTGGTGGTCACTCCGGATTACCCAACCTGGCTTGACGCGGCACTAGCTTCGACCGATAGCGCGGGCCAGGGCGCGGATGTCCGCTGGGCCGACCCGGCAACAGCCGCCGATGTACTCCGCTCCCGCCCGCCGCCAACCGGGGGAGAGGGAGGCGAGGGCGCGCCCGGTGGTGGGGGCGGCGGTGGGGCCGGCGGCCGGGGTGGTGGTTGTCGGGGTTGCGGTCCACTGGTGGGCGGTGGCGTCCCAGGATTCGCCGCTGTTCGGGTAGGCGATGGCGGGTTTGCCGGTGACCGCGACGGCTGTCTCGACCGCGTGCTGCACGTCGTCCGGCCGGCAGCAGTTGATGCCTACGGCAACCACCTGGTCGATCGCGGCGATCGCGAAGGCATCCTTCAGTGGTTGGCCCGCGCGCGTGTGCGAGCCGTCGATCGAGTACGAGAACCAGGCCGGGAAGTCCAGCTCGGCCAGCAACTCCACCAGCACCTCGGCCTCGTCCGTATCCGGGATCGTCTCGACCGCGAGCAGATCCGGCCCGGCGCCGATCAGCAGCTCCAGCCGCGGCCCGTGGAAGTCGCGAAGGACGGAAGCCGGCACGCCGTACCGACCGCGATACTCCGAGCCGTCCGCGAGCATCGCGCCGTAGGGCCCGACCGACGCGGCGACCAATCGACCGCCGCCGCCCAGGTCGTCTCGTACGTCGCGGGCGAGCCGCACGCTGCTGGCGATCAGCCGCTCGGCCTCACCCCGCGACACCCCGGCGCGCTCGAAACCGATCACGCTCGCCTGATAGCTGGCGGTTGTCGCCACCATCGCCCCGGCTTCGTAGTACGCCCGGTGCACCGCGGCAATCTCCTCCGGCGCATCCTTCAGCAACCGCGCCGACCACAACGCGTCGGACAGATCATGCCCGTGATCCTCGAGCGCGTTCGAGAGGCCGCCGTCGAGGATGACCAGGTGATCAGACGCTTTGGACAAGTTCGAAGACCTCGTCGGCGCAGCCCCAGGAGAGGGTGACGCCGGAGCCGCCGTGGCCGTAGCAGTGGATGACAGGCTCGCCGGTGCGGGTGCGGACGAGCTCGCAGCGGATCGTCGGGCGGGCGGGGCGGAGCCCGACGCGCTGCCGGAGGATCTTCGCCTGGCGGAGTTGCGGGACGAGTTCGGCGGCGCGGGCGAGGATCTGGTCCGTGGTCTCGGGGTCGACGGCCATGGTCCAGTCGCCGGGCTGGCTGGTGCCGCCGACGACCACGTCGTTCTCGCGGGGGATGACGTAGGTGAGGTCGTAGGGAGGGCGGTCCGCGATCAGCCACTCGGACAGACCGCACTGGTCGACCGTCATCACCTGACCGCGGACCGGCGTCACGGTCGGGTCGGCGGCGGTCAGCCGGGCGCCGAGGCCGGTGCAGTTCACCACCAGGTCGGCCGAGGTCGGCAGCGCGGACAGCGCCGAGCGCGTCAGTGTCCCGCCGGCCTGCTCGAGCCGCTTCACCAGCGCTTGCAGATAGACCGGCATCTCGATCACCGGCGCCGTGAACGACCATCCGTCCACGAACCCGGCCGGCGGCGACGGCACCCGGGCCAGATCAGGCAGTACGTCGGCCCAGCGCGGATCCGGCGTCCGCTCCTCCAGGAACTCGCGCCCGTGCCGCATCCGCACCGACGGCTCGAGCTCCGCCAGCTTCGCGAACTCCTCGTAGGCCGTCCTGGACCAGGCGGCGACGCGATCCTCGGGGGCCGACAGGTACGGGTACCAGATCGCAGCCGCCACCGCCGACGTCGTCTCCAACGGCAGGTCGCGGGCGAACACGGCCACGTCGTACCCACCCTCGGCGAGCCGGACGGCACAACTCAGCCCGATCACGCCCGCACCCACCACGATCACGCGCATCTACAGATTGTTACCCGCTGACCGCGATCACGCCACCGGTTGCCTGCGGCATCAGTGCAGCTCGACCGCCAGCGAGTACAGGCGGGTGATCTGGGTGGCACCGTTGTTGTCGTCCGACAGCAGGTACAGCTGCCGCCGCCCACCCGGCAGATAACCACCGAGCGCGAGGCCCTCCACGTTGTCCAGCAACGGGTTCGGCTGCGGCTGCTTGGCGACCGCGCCCGACGGCGGGCAGTTGACCAGGTCGAACAGCAGCTTCTTCTGCAGGAAGACGCGCTCAGGCGCATCCGCCAGCGAGGCCCGGGACGTCACATCGGCGGCCCGGCGTAGCGACACCGTGAACACCCGGATGGTGTTGCCAACACCCGGTGTGAACGTGCGCTCCATCGATACCAGTTCGTCCCGATTGACCCAGGCGAGCTCGACCAGCGCGAGCCCTGGGTCCGGCTTGTAGGCGTACTGCGCGACCGGCCGGTAAGCGTGGCCCGGCAGACCGGCGTACCGGATGATGCGGTTGCGCGTGCGGCCGTCGGCGTCGGTGCCGTCGGGCGCGAGCGGACCCTCCATCCCGGCGAACAGCGACAGCCCGTCGCCACTGACCGCGAGCGACTCGAAGGTCGCGTTGGACGTCGCTTCACCGGCCGGCGCGACCTGGAAACGGGACGGGACCGGCAGCGACGCGATCTCCCGGCCGTCGGAGAGCCGGAAGCGGCGGATCGACGGCTCGCGCTCGGAGGTCGCCAGAATGGTTCGATCGCCCCGCTCGACGACCAGGCCTTCACCGTCGAAGTCGGCGCCGTTGTACGGCGTCCCGTCCGGTCGGCGAAGAATCGTCATCCCGTCGACGCTCACCGACGTCGGCTTGCTGTTGATCTTGAGATCGAACACTCGAGCCGGCGTCGTCGCGACGTTGTCCACCAGCGCCACCGCGCTGTGCCGGCCGGTCACGTTCAGCGCGGACAGTCCGGCCACCGGTTGCCCGTCGAACGTCGTCTTGTCCAGCGCGTCGCTGAACCCGAGGAACGTCGCGTCTGGCGAGCATGCACCACCCACCGCGGGTTTCGCGGACGCGGTCAGCGTGGTGGTGAGAGCGGTCAGGACAACAGCAGCGGCGAGCGGTTTCTGCCAGCGCATTCTGTGCACGTTCAGGGCTCCTCGATCGAGACGACAGCACCGATCGAAACCTATCGCGCTCAACAGCGGGTGAACATCAGCGCACCAGACAGGGCCGCTTCGAGTCGAAGGTCCAGCCGTCGATCAGGTACTGCATCGCGACCGCGTCGTCCCGCGCGCCGAGTCCGTGCCGCAGATACAGCTCGTGCGCGGCGGCCAGTGCGTCGCGATCGAGTTCGACACCGAGACCAGGACGGGTCGGTACGGCGATCTCGCTGCCGACGATCTGCAGTGGCTCCTTGGTCAACGACTGCCCGTCCTGCCAGATCCAGTGCGTGTCGAGCGCGGTGATGTCGCCCGGCGCGGCCGCACCGACCTGGGTGAACATCGCAAGCGAGATGTCGAAATGGTTGTTCGAGTGCGACCCCCACGTCAGCCCGAAGTCGTGACACAACTGCGCGACCCGCACCGACCCGGCCATCGTCCAGAAATGCGGATCCGCCAGCGGGATGTCCACCGCGTCGATCCGGATGGCCTGCGCCAGTTCGCGCCAATCGGTCGCGATCATGTTGGTCGCCGTTCGCAACCCGGTCGCTCGCCTGAACTCGGCCATCGTTTCCCGCCCGGAGAAGCCCGCCTCGGCGCCACACGGATCCTCGGCATACGCGAGTACGTCGTGCAGCCCCGAGCACACCGCGGTCGCCTCGCGCACCAGCCAGGCGCCGTTCGGATCGATCGTGATCCGGGCGGACGGGAATCGCTCCGCCAGCGCGCGCACCGCGGCGATCTCCGCGTGGGCGTCGAAGACCCCGCCCTTCAGCTTGAAGTCCGCGAACCCGTACCGCTCCTGCGCCGCCTCGGCCAGCGCTACCACCGCGTCCGGTGTCAATGCCGGCTGTCGCCGTAACCGCGACCAGCGATCGCCGAAGCCGTCGTCGGTCAGATACGGCAGCTCCGTGCGCCCCGGATCACCGACATAGAAGAGATAACCGAGCACCGGCACGGCAGACCGCTGCTGCCCGTCGCCCAGCAGCTCGGCGACCGGTACGCCGAGATGCTGCCCGAGCAGATCGAGCAGAGCCGACTCGAGTCCGGTCACCGCGTGGACCGTCGTACGGAGGTCGAAGGTCTGCAGACCGCGGCCACCTGAGTCGCGGTCGGCGAAAGCGCGGCCGACGTCCCGCAGCAGCTGGCGGTAGCGCGCGATCTCCTGGCCCGTCACCAAGCCCGCGGCCTCGCGGATGGTCGACGCGATCTTCTCGCCGCCCGGCACCTCGCCCAGCCCGGTGTTGCCCGAGCTGTCGGTCACGATCACGACGTTGCGAGTGAAGAACGGGCCGTGCGCGCCGCTCAGATTGAGCAGCATGCTGTCGTACCCGGCGACCGGCACGACCTCGACCGACGTGATGGTCGGCGTCACTGGACCTTGCCGATCAGATCGGTCAGCTGGGCGAGCTCGTCGGTGGTCAGGTCCTGCAGCGGCGGCCGGACCGGGCCTGCGCTGCGCCCGATCGCGGTGAGGCCGGCCTTGACGATCGAGACGGCGTACCCCTTCATCCGGTCGCGGATGTCGAGGTAAGGGATGACGAACTCGTTCAGCTTGCGGTAGACCGACTCCCGGTTCTGCGCGACGACGTCGGCGTAGAAGCCGAGCGCGAACTCGGGGACGAAGTTGAAGATCGCCGATGAGTACGTGCTGACGCCGAGCTGCAGCAGCGGCAACGCGAACGTCTCGGCCGTCGGCAGGCCGCCGATGTACGTGAGCCGGTCGCCGACGCGGGCGTAGGTGCGAGTCATCATCTCGACGTTGCCGACGCCGTCCTTGAGGCAGACCAGGTTCGCGTTCCGGTCGGCGAGTTCGGCGACGGTGACATCGGTCAGGATCGCGTTCGCCCGGCTGTAGACGGTGACTCCGAGATTGGTACTGCGACAGACCGCCGACACGTGCTCGCTCAAACCACGCTGACCGGCTTCGGTCAGGTACGGCGGGAGCAGCAAGACCCCATCAGCGCCGGCGGCCTCGGCGGCCTGCGCTTGCTCGATGGCGGTCGCCGTACCGCCGGTGGCGGGTGCGATCACCGGGACCCGGCCATTCACCTCGGACACCGCCGTACGGACGACCTTGTCGATCTCCGCCGCGGTCAGGGAGAAGCCCTCGCCCGTACCGCCCGCGGCGAACAGGCCGGCGACGTCGTACTGGCTCAGCCAGGAGAGGTGCCCGCGGTAGCCCGCCTCGTCGAAGCTCAGGTCAGGAGTGAAATGCGTGACCGGGAAGGACAGCAGTCCGGTCTTGAGCTGGGCAGCCAGTTCCGCGGGGGAGTAGTGGGTCACGCTCGTGAGCCTAGGAAGCATTCTGAATACCTGTCCAAGTTCGTTTTTGGATCTATCGATGCTCTGTGGGCATCGCGAGGCGGTGGCGGGTGTTCGCCAGGTGCACCCGCGCTGCGGCTCGGGCCGCTTCGGGATCGGAGCGGGCGATCGCGGCGTGGATGTTCTCGTGCTCGTGCACGACGCGGGTGAGATGGTCGGGATCCGACATCTCGTACGCCGGGTCCAGCCGGGTCCGTGGCAACAGGATCATCATCGGCCCGAGCGACCTGATCAGGTCGGAGTAGAACCGGTTCCCGGCCGCGGCCGCGACCTTCAGATGGAACGCGAAGTCCGCCTCCACCGAGCGGCTCGGGTCGTCCCCGATCCGCCGGAAGTCGGCCAGCGCCCGCTCGATCCCCAGCAGCTGATGCTCGGTACGCCGTACCGCGGCAAGGCCCGCCGCCTCACTCTCGACGCCGATCCGGAAGTCCATCAACTCCAGCACGTCCTGATGCGACCGAACCTCCCGCAACCCAGAGGTTCGCTCCGGCACCTCGAGGACGAACGACCCGCGTCCCTGGAACGTCTCCACCAGCCCGGCGGCTTGCAGTCGCGAGACAGCCTCCCGCACCACCGTCCGACTGACGCCGAACTCTTCGACCAAGCTGTTTTCGGCGGGCAACTTGTCGCCGGGCGCGATCTCTCCGCTGAGGATGCGCCGCTTCAGCTCCTCGACCAGCTCGTAGGCCAGCCCTCGTCCACTCATCGGGTGCCGAACTCACACGCGTCGACCGTCCACGCGGCGTACTGCTCGCTCGTGGTGAAGCCCAGGCCCGGGCGGTCGGGCACGAGCATGCGGCCGTCAACTGTCTCCAGACGCTCGTTGAACAAGGGATTCAGCCACTCGAAGTGCTCGACCCACGGTTCGCGCGGATAGGCCGCGGCCAGGTGCAGATGGATCTCCATCGCGAAGTGCGGAGCGAGTTGGAGACCATGATGATCGGCCAGCGTCGCCAGCTTCAGGAACGGCGTGATGCCGCCGATGCGAGGCGCGTCCGGCTGGATGATGTCGGCCGCCCGCGCCTCGATCAACCGGACGTGTTCGCCGACGCTCGACAACATCTCCCCCGTGGCGATCGGCGTGTCCAGCGCAGCCGCGAGCTCCGCATGTCCGAGCGCGTCGTACGCGTCGAGCGGCTCCTCGATCCAGACCAGGCCGAACTGCTCCAGGACGCGGCCGAACCGGAGCGCCGTCGGCCGGTCCCATTGCTGGTTCGCATCCACCATCAGCGGTACGCCGTCGCCGAGGTGCTCGCGGACCGCGCGGACCCGCTCGAGGTCGACCCTCGTGTCCGGCTGCCCGACCTTGATCTTGATCCCGCCGATGCCCTCCGCCAGCGATTTCGACGCGCGCTCCTTGACCTCCTCGATCGGCGCGTGCAGGAAGCCACCGGACGTGTTGTACGCCCGCACCGAGTCGCGATGCGCGCCGAGCAACTTGGCCAGTGGCAGACGGGCACGCTTCGCCTTCAGATCCCACAGCGCGATGTCGATCGCCGCGATCGCCTGCGTCGCCACCCCGGACCGCCCGACCGACGCGCCCGCCCACAGCAGCTTGTCGTACACCTTCGCAATGTCCGACGGATCCTCGCCGATCAACCCGCCCGCAACCTCCTTGGCATGCGCGTACTGCGCCGGCCCACCGGCCCGCTTCGAGTAGCTGAACCCGATCCCGTGCTGCTCCTGCGCGGTCGCGATCTCCGCGAACAGGAACACGATCTCGGTCATCGGCCGCTGCCGGCCGGCCAGCACCTTGGCGTCGCTGATCGGCTGGTCGAGCGGCAGGACGACGGAGGACAGCCGGACATGGCGGATGTGGTCCATGCAGTGATCATACAAGTAATGATCTTGTACGACGACTAGCTGTTTGACGGTCTCGTAACACCAGGGAACCAGGCCGGAAACACACGCCGGAGAAGGTCTGTCGCATGGCCGAATTCGATGTGGAGAGTCTGTTCCGCTCGCTCGACACCGACCGGGCGAACGTGGTCTGGAAGTGGAAGCTGCTCGAGGAGCTGAAGCAGGCCGGCCTCCGCGCCGACGACCCGCGCGTCGAGCGCGCGGTCAGCTCGACGGTGGACTCCGGTACGCCGTTCGAGCCCGGGCAGCCGGAGTGGCTCGACCTCGAGCAGTTCCGGAACGTGGTCCGGGAGCCGGTGATCTGGCGTGCGTTGCAAGGGCAGCTGTCGATGCGGCCGGACGAGTTCGCCGAGTTCACCCAGGGGGTCGAGCGGATCTACGCCGAGCTCCTGGACGAGCGGTCCGGCGAGGTCGCGCAGTACATCCCGACCCTGCGGAACGCCGACCCGGAACGCTTCGGGATCGCGGTCTGCACGGGGGACGGGCAGGTGTTCCAGATCGGCGACGCGACCGTCGGGTTCAGTGTGCAGTCGACGTCGAAGCCGTTCAGCTACGCGATGGCGCTCGAGCAGCTCGGCGCCGCCGACGTGCACCGGTGGGTCGGTCAGGAGCAGAGCGGCGGGACCTTCAACGACCCGAGGCTGTCGCTGGACGCGGCCGGCAAGCCGCAGAACCCGATGATCAACGCCGGCGCAATGGCGACGCTCGCGCTGGTCGAGCCCGACCTGGACGTGTCCGAGCGGTTCGCCAAGGTCGAGCAGACCTGGGCCCGGATGATGGGCGCGCCACCCGGTTTCGACCACCGGACCTTTCTGGCCGAGCGCGACACCGGCCACGGCAACCGCGGCCTGGCCAACCTGATGGCCGCGAAGGACATGCTGAACGTGGACCCGAAGGACCGGGACGCGCCGCAGAAGGCGGCCGAGTTCTACTTCGCGGTCTGCTCACTCGAGGTCGACGCCCAGCGCCTCGCCGCGGCCGGGGCCACGCTGGCCAACGGTGGCGTCGCGCCGTACTCGGGTGAGCGGGTGTTCTCCCAGGAGACCGCCGGGCGGGTGCTGTCGGTGATGGGACACAGCGGGATGTACAACGACTCCGGGCAGTTCGCCGGCCAGGTCGGGCTGCCGGCGAAGTCCGGCGTCTCGGGCAACGTGATGCTGGTGGTGCCGGAGAAGAGCCTCGCGGTCGTCACGTTCTCGCCGCGGCTGGACGAGGCCGGCAACTCGGTCCGCGGCGTCGAGGTCTGCAAGCGGCTGGTCAACGAGTTCGGCCTGCACCCGTACCAAAGCCTGGGCGCCGAGCGTGAGGTGGCACGGCTGGCGTTCGGAGGGGTGACGAGGCCGGGTGGCGGACGTGCAGGCCAGCACAATGCAGCGGCCCCCGCCACGGCGAGCGTGACGAGGGCCGGCGAGCTGCAGTTGTGATGGCCTGGAGGTCCCCGACCTACTCGACCGTGACGGACTTGGCCAGGTTGCGGGGCTTGTCGACATCGTGGCCGAGGGCAACGGCCGCGTAGTACGCGATGATCTGCAGCGGGATGGTGAGCAGGATCGGGTCCAGCTCGGGCTCGTTCTTCGGTACGACGATCTTCGCCGCGACCCCGTCCGGGACCTCGACGCCCGGGTGCGTGACGACGTACAGCGGACCGGAGCGGGCGCCGATCTCGTGCAGCGCACCGATGTTGCGGTCGAGCAGTTCGTCGTCCGGGACGATCGCGACACTCGGCACGTCCGGCGAGATCAGCGCGAGCGGGCCGTGCTTCAGCTCCGACGTCTGGTACGCCTCGGCGTGCCGGTAGGAGATCTCCTTCAGCTTCTGCGCACCCTCCCGGGCGACCGGGTAGCCGCGGGTCCGGCCGACGAAGAACAGGCTCTCGTGCTGGGCGAGCCGGCCGGCGATCTTGGCCAGCTCCTCCTCCTGGGCGACGATCGACTGGATGTGCTCGGGGAGCTTCTTCAGGCCCTCGATCAGCCGCCGGCCGTCGGCGGGGGAGACGTCGCGGATCCGGCCCAGGTGGATGCCGAGCATCGCGAACGCGACCGCCATGTTGGTCAGCGCCTTCGTCGATGCCACCGAGACCTCCGGGCCGGCGTGCAGGTAGACACCGCCGTCGACCTCCCGGGCGATGCTCGAGCCGACCGCGTTCACCAGGCCGATCACGCGACCGCCCTTGCGCTTCAGCTCCTGCACCGCGACCAGGGTGTCCAGCGTCTCGCCGGACTGGCTGACCGCGATGTACAGGGTGTCGCGCTCGACGACCGGGTTGCGGTAGCGGAACTCCGAGGCCGGCTCCGCGTCGGCGGGGATCCGGGCGACCTCCTCGATGAACTGGGCACCCATCTGGCCGGCGTAGTACGCCGAACCGCAGCCGAGGATCTTGACCCGCTTGATCTCCCGCGCCTCGCGGGCGTCCATGTTCAGGCCGCCCAGGTGGACGGTGTGGAAGCGCTCGTCGAGGCGGCCGCGGATGGCCCGGCCCACGGCGTCCGGCTGCTCGTGGATCTCCTTCATCATGAAGTGCTCGTGCAGGCCGCGCTCGTACTCGTCGGCCTCCCACTCGACCGTCTTCGCGGTCTTGGTGGTCGGGGCGGCGTCCTGAGTGAAGGTGCGGTAGCCGTCGGCGCGGACGGTGGCCAGCTCGCCGTCGTCCAGGTAGACCACCTGGCGGGTGTAGCGGATCAGCGCGGCCGCGTCGGAGGCGACGTGCATCTCGCCGTCGCCGATGCCGAGGATCAGCGGGCTGCCGTTGCGGGCGACCACGATCCGGTCCGGGAAGTCCAGGTCGATCACGGCGATGCCGTAGGTGCCCTCGATCCGGCGCAGAGCGGCCATCACCTTGTCCTCGAGCGTGGCGCCCTCGGCCTGCTCGATCAGGTGCGCGAGGACCTCGGTGTCGGTCTCCGAGCGCAGCTTGACACCGGACTCCTCCAGCTGGGCACGCAGCGCGCCGGCGTTGTCGAAGATGCCGTTGTGCACGACCGCGATCCGCTCGTTGCCACTGGCGTGCGGGTGCGCGTTGTCCTTGCTCGGACCGCCGTGGGTCGCCCACCGGGTGTGGCCGATGCCCAGCTTGCCGCCGAACCGCTTCGGCAGTGACGCCTCCAGCTCACGCACCCGGCCGGCGTCCTTGTGCACCTTCAGCTCGCTGGACCCCAGCACGGCGACCCCCGCCGAGTCGTACCCGCGGTACTCCAGCCGGGCCAGTCCGTCCACCAGGATGGGCGCGGCCGGCTTGGTGCCGACGTACCCGACGATTCCGCACATGTAGTGGTGCCTTTCGAAGGTTGGAGTGTGCCGGTCAGCCGTAGACGATCCGTCGCAGCTGCCGGGCGGAGAGTTCGGGTGAGCGGACCGGCCAGTGCCGGAGCTCGGTGCCGAGCCGGGCGAAGATCTCGTCGTTGCGGGCCCCGTAGGTCTGCAACTCCCGGTGCCGGCGCCGGACGTACTCCTCGGTCGTCTCGGTGAAATAGGCCAGGACGTCGGCGACCACGCGCCGCGCGTCGTCCGCGGACAAGCCGGTCGTCCGGCTGACCTGCTCGGCCAGCTCGTCCACCGGCCCCACCGCCGCCTCACTGATCACGCGTCAACTGTGCAGCGGTTCCAGGGCCAACACAAAGGATCTGCCCGAAATCGGGCAAAAAAGCTCACCTGTCAGGAAGTGGATTCGAATCTGCGCAGCCAGGAACCGCCGACCGCGAACAGCGGGCCGGTGTCCAGGCGGTAGACGCGCTCACGGCCCCGCAGGATGACGTGGACCAGCCCGGCCTGCTCGAGGATCCGCAGATGCCGCGTGATCGTCGGCCAGGAGTGGTCGAACCGGCCCGCGATCTCGCCTGACGTCATCTCGCCGCCGCGCAGCTGCAAGACCAGCAGGATGGTCCGGCGCGAGTGATGGGCGAGCGCGCTGAACACCCGGTCGAGGTCGTCCAGATCCCGCCCGCCGCGGGAGCCGGCGGTCAAGCGGACAGGTCCTGCGGCACGTAGTGCGGGAACTCCCACTTCGGCCGCCCGTCCCGCTCCTCCAGCAACGGGTCCATCCGCTCCCACAGCGTGAGCACGTCCGGGTGCTCGTGGGCCCGCCCGAATCCGCCGTCCACCCAGGTGAAGATCTCGACGTACGTCGGTTCGTCCGTCGACCGCAACACCACCGACCGCTCCTCCGTGACGAAGCCGAGCTCGCGAAGCGTCGACGCCGAGCGGGCTGTCAACGCTTCGGGGTGGTCAGAAGAGGCGCAGTACGTCGGATTCCATGCCGCGGAGGGCGTCGTAGTCGACGGTGACGCATTCGAGGCCGCGGTCGGTGGCGAGGAACTGGGCCTGGGGCTTGATCAGCTGGGCGGCGAAGATGCCGCGGACCGGGGCCAGCAAGGGGTCGCGGTTGAGCAGTTCGACGTACCGGGTGAGCTGCTCGACGCCGTCGATCTCGCCGCGGCGCTTGATCTCGACCGCGACGTGCTTGCCGTCGGCATCGCGACAGAGCAGGTCGACCGGGCCGATCGCGGTCGGGTATTCCCGGCGTACGAGCGTCCAGCCTTCGCCGAAGGTGTGCACGTGCTCGGCCAGCAGTTCCTGCAGGTGCGCCTCGACGCCGTCCTTGATCAGGCCGGGGTCCGTGCCGAGCTCGTAGGCGGTGTCGCTGTGCACCTCCTCGATGGTGATCCGCAGCTCCTCGCCGGCCTTGTTGGTGACGCTCCAGACGTCGTCGTCCACGGTCAGCTTGCAGGGCGGCGACATCCAGTTCAGCGGCTTGTACGACCCGCCGTCGGCGTGGATCAGGACCGACCCGTCCGCCTTCACCATCAGCAACCGCGGCGCCATCGGCAGATGAGCCGTCAGCCGTCCGGAGTAGTCCACAGAACACGTAGCAATCACCAAGCGCACGAGAAAGCACCGTAGTCCACAACCTGCCCGAAACCCATGTCGCCTGGCCGCACGGAGTGGGAGGCTGGACGCCATGATGCCGAAGGTCAGCGAACAGGCGATCGCCGCGTACGACGCGGTCGCCGCGGGACTGGTGTCGGCCGGGGTGGTCCGGGGCAGCATGTTCGGCATGCCCTGCCTCAAGGTCGGCAAGTTGGTGCTCGCCGGGATGTTCGGTGACGCAATGACGTTCAAGCTCCCGCCCGAGCCCCGGGAGAAGGCGCTCGAGCTGCCCGGCGCCGAGCCGTTCGACCCCGGCATGGGCCGCCCGATGAAGGAGTGGGTGGTGATCCCGCTGGCGCAGTCGGCGGCCTGGCCGGACTACGCCGCCGATGCGCTGGAGTACGTCGCCGGATGAATCTCATGTGCCCCGCGCGGATTCTGCTGCTCCCTGGGGATGTGCAGGATCCGGCGGTCGGGGAGCCGATCGCCCAGGTGTACGCCGGTCCGTTCGAGGCCGCGGCCGGGTCCCGGCTGGCGGACCACCTCGGCGTGCCGCTGACCGTCGTACCCGAGCTGGTCCGGCGTCCCGACGACGAGTTGCTGGCGATCGCGGATCTGCATCGGGGCGAGACCGTGGTGGTGCTCGGGCTGGATCTCGGGCTCAGGCTGCCCGCGATCGTCGAGCACACCGGCGACGGGTGGACGCGGGTGCCGAGCGACAACGAGGTGACGCTGGCGACGTACGAGCAGGCGGCCGACCGGTTCCGGGAGTCGATCCCGAAGGAGCCCAATCATCAGTTGATCGACCTGCTGGCCGAGCGGGTCGGGCCGGGCGGGCGCGTGCTGGAGCTGGGCAGCGGGACCGGGCGGGACGCGGCCGAGCTCGAGCGCCGGGGGTTCGCCGTACGGCGGACCGACGCGACGCGGGCCTTCCTCGACATGATGCGCGCCGACGGGTACGCCGCCGATCCGCTCGACGCACTCCGGGACGACTTCGGCGGCCCGTACGACGCGGTGTTCGCCGACGCCGTGTTCCTGCATTTCGATCGTGCCCAACTGGCCGACGTACTGCGGAAGGCGGCGCGGGCCGCGGCCGTGCTGGCCTTCAGCACGCGGGAAGGTAAGGGCGAGGAGTGGACGAACCGGCTCCTCGACCTACCGCGGCATTTCGTCATGTGGCAGGAGGATCCGTTGCGAGATCTGCTCACCAGCACCGGCTGGACCGTCCAGCACCTGCGGCGGGGCGAATCCCCGTTCGGTGGCTGGTTCTACGTCCTGGCGACGCGCGCATGATCCGGGCCGGAGTCGTGCTGCTGTCCGGGCAGGGTGTCGCGGCGATCGAGCGGGTCCGGGACGGTACGACGTACCACGTGCTGCCCGGTGGTCAGGTCGAGGACGGTGAGAGTCCGGCCGAGGCAGCCCGGCGGGAGGCGCACGAGGAGCTCGGCCTGCTGGTGAAGATCCGCGGGCTCGTCGCGGTCGTGCACTTCGGCGACAGCACCCAGCACTACTTCCTGGCCGAGACGATCGGCGGCGAGTTCGGCACCGGGGACGGGCCGGAGCTGGCGAGTCCGGCCGAGTCCGAGCAGGGAAGTTATCGGGCGGTGTGGTTGCGGGTCGGGGAGCTGGACGGGCGGCAGCTGCGGCCGAAGCCGATCGCGGCGGCGTTGGCCGGGGCGCCGGATCCGGAGTGGTTGATGGACGGCTGGCTGGAGACGCCGGTGGCGTTCGACGAGGGTGTGTGAGCCCCGGACGCGATGAGCTGTCCAAATATGTCCGGACGCGATGAGCTGTCCAAATATGTCCGGACGCGATGAGCTGTCCCAATGTGAGCAACCTCGCGGGTGACTCAGCTCATGGGCGGACCAGTGTGCGGGCTGGCATAGTGCAGGCATGGCTCGGGAACTGAAGACGGTGGGTGTGGTGGGTCTCGGCACGATGGGCGCCGGGATCGCCGAGGTGTTCGCGCGCAACGGGCTGACCGTGGTCGGCGTCGAGCGTGACGAGGAGGCCGCCGAGCGCGGCCGCGGTCACATCCAGCACTCGACCGATCGGGCCGTGAAGCGTGGCAAGCTGTCCGTCGAGGACCAGCAGGCGCTGTTCGACCGCGTCACCTTCGCCACCACGATGGACGCGCTCGCCGACTGCGACCTGGTGATCGAGGCGGTGATCGAGCGGCTCGAGCTGAAGCGCGAGATTTTCGCCGAGCTCGACAAGGTCGTCCGGGAGGACGCCATTCTCGCGACGAACACCTCTTCGCTCTCGGTCACGGAGATCTCGGTCGCCACCCAGCGCCCGCGCCGCGTGGTCGGCATGCACTTCTTCAACCCGGCGCCGGTGCAGGAGTTCGTCGAGGTCATCAAGACCGTCGTCACCGAGCCGGACGTGGTCGACGACGTGCTCGCGCTGGCCCGCCGGCTCGACAAGGTTCCGGTGGTCGCCGCCGACCGGGCCGGCTTCATCGCCAACGCCCTGCTGTTCGGTTACCTCAACCACGCCGTCTCGATGGTCGAGTCCCGCTACGCGACCCGTGAAGACGTGGACGCGGCGATGCGGCTCGGCTGCGGCTACCCAATGGGCCCGCTGGCGCTGCTCGACCTGATCGGGCTGGACACGACGTACGAGATCCTCGACACGATGTACAAGCAGGGCCGCAACCGGCTGCACGCGCCGGCCCCGATCCTGAAGCAGATGGTCACCGCCGGCCTGCTCGGCCGCAAGACCGGCCGTGGCTTCTACACCTACGAGGCTCCGGACTCGCCGGTCGTCGTGGACGACGACCTGACCCCTTCGACCTCAGGTGACGCTCCGGCTGTCCGCCCGATCAAGCAGGTCGGCGTGGTCGGCTCCGGCACGATGGCGGTCGGCATCATCGAGGTCTGCGCGAAAGCCGGGTACGACGTTCTGTACGTCGCCCGCGGCACCGAGAAGGTCGACCAGGTCCGGGCCGGACTGGAACGCTCGCTGGAGAAGGGTGTCCAGCGCGGCAAGCTCTCGTCCGACGAGCGCGATGCGGCCCTGCGCCGGATCACCGGTACGGCGAAACTCGACGACCTCGCCCGGGCCGACCTGGTGATCGAGGCCGTGGTCGAAGAGTTGAGCGTCAAGCAGGCGCTGTTCGAGACCTTCGACGAGATCTGCAAGCCGGGCGCGATCCTGGCCACCACCACGTCGTCCCTGCCGGTGATCGACCTGGCGATGGCGACCAAGCGGCCGGCCGACGTGGTCGGGCTGCACTTCTTCAACCCCGCGCCGGTGATGCAGCTGGTCGAGGTGGTCAGCACCGTCAGCACCGCACCGGAGGTCGCCGAGACGGTCGCGGCGCTGACGGTTGCCGCTGGCAAGCATCCGGTCCGCTGTGGCGACCGGGCCGGCTTCATTGTCAACGCATTGCTCTTCCCGTACCTGAACGACGCGGTCCGGATGCTCGAGGCGCACTACTCGAACGTCGACGACATCGACGCCGCGATGAAGCTCGGCTGCCGCCTGCCGATGGGTCCGTTCGAGCTGCTCGACGTGGTCGGTCTGGACGTCTCGCTGGCGATCCAGAGGACCCTCTACCTCGAGTTCCGCGAGCCCGGCTTCGCACCCGCCCCGCTGCTCGAACACCTCGTCACCGCCGGCTACCTCGGCCGCAAGACCGGCCGAGGCTTCCGCGACTACACCAGCTGACCGCTTACGGCTCCGCGTCGGCGTAGTCGCCGCAGGGGCCGCCGCCGATGGCTTCGGGGAGGACCGCCGTACGACGATCCGGTCGCACGAGCGGGTTGTAGAAGGCGGCGATCTCGGTGCTGTCCTCCGGGATGTAGTGGAAGATCAGCGCGCGGCGGAAGCGGTCCACGCTCGTGTTGGGCCGGGAGCCGTGCACGACGCTGCCGTGGAAGAACAGCACGTCGCCGGCCCGCATCTTTGTCTGCACCTTGGTCAGACCGTCGGGCACCGGGACCTCGGCGTTGGTGAACGACTCGGTCAGGTCGGCCGGTTCCGGGCAGACGAGCTCGGTCTGATGCGAGCCGGGGACGACCGCGAGCCCGCCGTTCTCCGCGTCCACGTCGTCGACCGCGATCCAGGCGGCCAGGCAGGTCTCGGGATCCGCGCGCAGGAAGGTGTTGTCCTGATGCAGGGCCTGCCCGCGGGCGCCCGGCGGCTTGAAGTAGAACATCGACTGGGCACCGAGCGCCGGTCCGATCAGCACGGTGACGACATCGAGGATCCGGCTGTCCAGCATCAGCTCCAGCGCAATCCGGCCGGCCGCCACATCGGTCCGGCGGTGTGGGTGCACGAACCGCGGGAACCGGGCCAGCGGATCGTCGTCCGGTACGCCGTCGTCGATCGCGAGCGAGTGGTCTTCGGCGACCTGGTCCATGAAAACCGTCTTGAGCTGCTCGACCTCGGCGGCGTCGAGCAGTTGGGGGACCTGCACGATCCCGTCCCGCCGGTAGATATCGGCGACTGTGCCGGTCACGCGGCCTCCCGGCCTGGACTGAGGAGCGCAGGGAGCCCGCCGCGCCGGAGGCGTGGCATGAGTAGAGTCATGAGTCCAGGATCTGCGCCGGCAGCCCGGACGGGCGATAGTCTATCGAGCTGTGAACCTTCGAGATCCTGCTGAGTCTCCGCATCCGGTTGTCCGCCGGCTGGAGACCGGTGAGTTCGACGAGGGTCCGGAGTACGCGACGTATCGCCGCCGCGGGACCACGGACTGGCTGCTGGTGCAGACTCTCGACGGCACCGGCAGGTTCGGAGCTGTCGCGGCGGACCCTGGCACGGTCGTCCTGGTCCGGCCGCGAACCCGCCACGACTACGCCACCACTGGGCCGCGCTGGCACTTCCTCTACGCTCATCTGCACCCGAAACCCGACTGGTTGCCACTGCTCGACTGGCCTGAAGTTGCCCCCGGCATCCTTCTCCTCCAGCCGGCACCCGCGGCCGCTGAACGAATCGCCGGCCACCTCCGGGACGCCGTCCGGCACCAGCGCAGCGTCCTCACCCAAGGCGAGCAGCTGAGCGCGAACGCCCTCGAGGCCGCACTGCTCTGGTGCGACACCCAGAACCCCAAAGCAGTCCGGATCGACGACCGCCTGCTCCGCGTCATCGAGCTGATCGACCAGGATCTCAAGGCGCGGTTCGACCTGCCCAGGTTGGCGCGCGCGGTCAACCTGTCGGTGTCACGGTTCGCCCATCTCTTCCGCGAGCAGCTCGGTGTCAGCCCTCAGCAGTTCGTCGAACGCCGCCGCCTCGACGCGGCCTGCCGCCTGCTCGAACTCACCGCCCGCCCGATCGCCTCGGTCGCCGCCGAGGTCGGCTACCCCGACCCGCTCTACTTCTCCACCCGCTTCCGCCACCACACCGGCCTGAGCCCAACGGCGTACAGGAGCCGCTCTTGAACCGCGGACGGCACGGGATGTCCGGCGCTCTGATCGGTTCGGTGGGTGTTGCCCGTGCCGTCGACCGGATCGCCAGGCCATCACAACGAGGCGAGGACGAAGGCCTCCCGCCGACGATCGCGGAGTCTCGGCGATTGTGATGGCCTGCAGGTCCGCCACACCCCGCCGCGCGGCAGTGGCGGGTCTGGCGATGCCAGGCCGCTGACGGACCTGCGCCACTCACCAAGCAGCGCGATGCCACAGAGGCCCCGCTCGGCTGCGGGCAGTCGGTGGCTGCCGGACCGGGTTAGTGAGTGCCCCACGTCCGCCCAGGCCTAGACCCACGGGCGGCCTGGCCAGGCTGGGGAGGATCTTCCACGGCGAGATCAGGGGGTGGTCGCAACGCGGTGTAGGTCGTCGATGAGGAGGGTAGCGAACATTTCGCGGG
>NZ_JBSXMZ010000010.1:16719-38869 GCF_054073265.1 Kribbella sp. CWNU-51 | reverse complement strand
CGTAGGCTTTCTGTTCGGTGGGTTCGGGGCCGTCGGTGTCGAGGCGGTCGCGGACGAGCCGGCCGGCCCGGCGCAGGTCGAGCGGGCCGTGGGTGCGGCCGAGTTCGACCAGTTGCTGTTCGGCGACCCGCAGGTCGTCGGCCGCGACGGTGGTCGGGACCTTGTCCAGGGCGGACACGATCGCCTCGGCCTGCGCCGGATGCAACAACACCCCCACCCCCGCACTGTTCCCGCCCGCACCATCCTCGCCCGCACGGTCCTCGCCCGCATCATGCTCGCCGGGATCGTGCTCGCCGTCGCTCCCATTCCTGCCGCTCGTGTCGCTGTCGCTCGCGTCGTCGGTCAGGTCGCCGTCGCTGGCGCCGGTATCGGTCGTTGGGTCGTCTGTCAGGGGGTTGGGGTTGGGGAGGGCGGCGGCGACGGCGGGGTACTTGTCGAGTCGGGTGGCGAGGTGGACGTCGCGGCGGGCCTTGGTGGCGTCGATGCGGTAGCGGAAGGTCAGCAAGCGGGCGGTGGTGCCGGCGCCGAGTTCTTGGGCGTGGCCGGTGGTGTCGAGGCCGGCGATGAGGTGCAGGGCGAGGGTTTCCAGGCGGGCGATCTCGGCGTAGGTGGCGTCGAGAGTGGACAGCATGTCGCTGCCGCTCATCGACCACACCGGTCGCTGTCCGAGAATCTCCATACCCAAACTGTAAACAGCCTCGCCGACAGTTTTCAAACCCGGATGCCCTTGTTTTCAAGGGATTCCAACCACCAACGTTATCCACAACCGTGCCGGGTTTGTGGACAACGCGGCCCGGGAGGTGAGGCGTTGTGCTACCACCCGGAGCGGACGGGTTCAGGACCGTTGCTGTCAGCAACGACTGTGCTCGATGGGCCGACGTCAGCGCAGAGCGACCGCGGCGAACGGCAGGCGGCGGACCGCCGCGCGGCAGCTGCTCCGTCCGCGCTATGGCCGCCTCAGGTCATCAGTTCCGCCGGTGAGAGCTGGATGGGGAAGGGGGTTGCGACGTGGAAGGTTTCTTCGGCTTGGATGACTGCTTGGCAGGTGTAGCCGGAGTCGGCTAGCTCCAGGATGGTCAGTTCGTGGTGGGTGGGGTCGAGGAGCCAGTAGGACGGGACTCTGTGGCGTTCGTAGAGGGTGCGTTTGAGGACTATGTCGGTGGTGCGGGTGGAGGGGGAGAGGACCTCGACGGCCAGCAGGGGTGGGGCTGTGAGGAGGTGAGGGCCGGCGTCTGCGCGGTTGCAGACCAGGAGGTCGGGGCGGAGGGAGATGGTGCGGGTGGGGCGGAAGTCGAGGGAGCCTACGGAGACGAGGAGGTTGGGTGGGCAGGCGTGTTTCAGTTGGATCATGAGCGCTACCACGGCTGCGTGGTGGGCCGGTGGCTGGGCGCCCGTGACGAGCAGGCGTCCGTCCACGACCTCGTACCGTCTGCCGTCTCGGGGGACGGGCGGCTGGTCAGGCCACGCGAGGCCTGGCCGCCTCTCGGCTGTCTGTTCGCTGATCACCCCAACAGCTTGACCGATTCCGATGACGCGCCGCGGAAGTTATCCACAGTGAAGCGGATTCTCCAACGTGCCGACGAACTGCAGCGATCCGGCCATATCGGTCAGGTCGACCATCTGCTGATTGTTCCGAAGCTGCAGCCGGTTCAGGCAGGACAGCGCGAACGACGGCGCGAAGATGTCGTACTTCGCGAAGGCCTCGGCGAGTTCCGGCGTCGCGGCCTGGTAGTCGCGGACCGAGGAAGCCACCACCGACCAGAATTCCGAGGGCGTCAGCAGGCCCTCCCGGTCCAGGAGCGGCGACAGGAAGCGGAAGATGCAGTCGAAGACGTCGGTGAAGATCGACAGGAGCTTCTCGTCGTCGGGCACCTCGGCGCGGACCCGCTCGGCCTCGACCGGCAGCGGGGTCGCCGGGTTCATCACCGCGATCTCCTCGGCGATGTCCTTCATGATCACCCGGATCGGCACGGCATCCCGCAGTACCAGGATCAGGTTCTCGCCGTGCGGCATGAAGACCAGCTCGTAGGCGTAGAAGCAGTGCACCAACGGGATCAGATACGCGTCGACGAAAGCCCGCAGCCAGTCCGCCGGGGCCAACCTCGACGCGCGGATCAGAGCGGCCGCCAACGATGCACCATGCCGGTCGACGTGGAGGAGGCTCGCCATCGTGGCCACGCGTTCACCCGGCTCGAGCGTCGGCACCGGGCTCTCCCGCCACAGCGCCGACAGCATCTTCCGGTACGGCGATGTCTTCTCGGTGGCGTTCTCGTAGTACCGGTTGTGATACCCGGCCGCCGCGATCTCGCGCAGCACCGAGAAGCCGTACCGCTTCAGGACCAGATCGTTCGAGACGAGTCCGTGCACCCAGTCGTTGATCGCCGGCGTCGCGGCCATGTACGTCGGCGACAGCCCGCGCATGAACCCCATGTTCAGCACCGACAACGCCGTCTTCACATAGTGCTTCGAAGGATGCGACCGGTTGAAGAACGTCCGGATCGACTGCTGCGGCTGGTACGCGTCCTCCGCGGACCCGAGATGAATGATGTGCCGCACAGCGATGTCCGCCGCGAACGTGATCGACGTCTTGTTCTCCCACTGCCACGGATGCACCGGCAGGTAGACGTAGTCCGCCGGATCGGCGCCCACGGCAACGATCCGGTCAGCGAAGTCCTTCAGTACTGAAGATCCCAGCTCGGCTCGCAGCAGGTCGTCGTACGAGATCGTCGCACTGTGCGCGACCGTGGCCCGATCCCTCCGTACGGCGATCCACGTCAACCGGACCTCGGCACCCGTCTCGGGCGCGAACGCGCGATAGTCGCTGACGCCGAACCCGAGCCGCCCGTTGTTCGCGACGAAGCACGGGTGCCCCTCGGTCATCGCGGCCTCGATCGTCTGGAAGTCCGCCGTGACCAGATCCGCCGCGGTCAGGTCCGGCTTGGAGAGCTTGTACGCCGCACTCGCGAGCGTGCTGCTGATCTCCTCGAGGTACACGGGCAGCATGTCCGCGCCGATCCCGAGCTCCTCGTGGAACCCGGTGACGAAGTCGAGCGCATCGACGTCACCGAGCGAGGCGGCGTCGATGTCCCAGTGGTTCAACGGATACCGTCGAGCCGTGAAGCGATAGCGGCCCACCGCGTATCCGTTGTCAACAGCGACCGGTTCGAGAAGGCGCTCGTGGATGAACTCAGCCAGCGCCTTCCGCACCAGCGCACGGTTGACGACGGCCCAGGTGTCCGGGGTGAGATGGTCGATCATCAGCCTGCCTTGTTCATCCGGGTCGCCTCGGCGTACTGGTCACGGGTGCAGAAGCTCAGCCAGGCCTGCTTGTCCGGCAGGTCCACCACGCTGTGCTTCCGGAACCCCATCCGCTCGTTCAGAGCCTGGACCTTCAGATTGCGTACGTCGGGCTCGACCACAATGCGATCCACCAGCGGGTCGCTGAACAGGCTGTCCAGGATCGTCTCGAACACGGCACCGGTGAACCCGGCGATCGGTGCGACCGGCGGCGCGACCAGGACATGCATACCGATGTCGCCCGCCGCAACGGCGTACGTCGCACCGACGGCGTCGTACGACGGCTCGTAGCGCTCCATCAGGAATGCGGGCCGGCCGTCGTGCTCGCCGAGGAAGGCGCGGTGGTGGCCGGACCGCTCGATCCGGAGGTACTCCGCGCGCACGTCGTCGACGGACGCGGTCAGCAGCCCCCAGTAGCGGGCGTACGGCCGGGTGACCCAGCCGTGCAGCGTGGTCACGTCCTCGGTCAGGTCGAACGGCCGGAGGCTGAGGGTGCCGATGCCGGCGAAGAAGCGCCGGAAGGACGGCTCGGGCAGTGCTCTGGTCATCGCATCCGCTTTCGAGGTGGGCGTGCCTGCTTAGCTAAGGCTTACCTTACTTGATAGTTGACCCAGCACCGAAACCGGCCCGTATCCTGACGGCCCCCGCAGCCGTCCAGACTGGTATGACCATGACCGACGCACTCGATCTGCCGGAGCTCAGAGCCGCCTGGGACGCGCGCAAGCAGTCCTCGACCGACCTGTCAAAGCCGCACTGCACCGTGGACGCGGCCGGCTGGACTCGCCGGGACGCGAGCGGTTCTTGAAGGCGCGCGAGGCCCCGGACCGCCGCCTGCTCGATGCGGTCGCCGACGCGTTCACGGCGTACGACGTACCGCGGCTGACCGCACTCCTCCTCGCTGACGCGGACAGCGAGATCCTGGGCGTCCTGACCGAGTACGGCGCCGACCAGATCCGGCGGGGCTCGATCGAGCACACGCTGGACCCGTCCAAGCCGTACCGCTACACAGCTCAGGTTGTGGACCTGTGGGACGAGCCAGTGCTGGTCATCCGCATCGTCAAGGACGGCAAGGCCGCCGTGAACGACCTGATGCGCCTCACCACCGAGGACGGCAAGGTTCGCTCGATCCGCTGGTACTACTTCTCGCCCGACTTCCTCACCGAGGTCGCCACCGAACTCGGCGAGCCCGTGGAGCTCAACGGTCACCACTACTGAAGGCGGATGTTCGAGGTAGGCCGCGCGGTGGATGCGTGGCGGCACCCGGCCTGCCTACGTTGGAGGCATGTTGATTGCCGAGGATCTCTTGTTGCTGTTGTACGACGACGAGAGTGGGAAGCCGATCGCCGGGTCGCCAGGCCTGGACTACGCGCTGGCGGGTGCGGTGCTGATCGAGCTGACGCTGCTCGGGAAGACCGACATCACCGCCGCCGGGGACGGGGTCAAGCCCGGTCGGCTGAAGGTGCTGGATGCCGCGCCGACCGGTGACCCGATCCTGGACGAGCGGCTGGCGTTCGTCGTGGACAAGCCTGGCAAGCGGCCGAAGGATCAGATCGGCCGGCTGTCGAAGAAGTTGCGCGACCAACTGCTCGCCCGGCTCGCCGAGCGCAGTGTGCTGGAGGCGGACGAGGGCAAGGTGCTCGGGCTGTTCCCGGTCACCCGCTGGCCGGCCAAGGACAGGCGGCACGAGGCTGAGGTGCGTTCCAAGCTCGAGGCCGTGCTGAAGGTGGGCACCACGCCGGACGAGCGCACCGGTGCGCTGATCGCGTTGCTGAGCGCGCTGAACGTCGTACCGAAGGTTGTCACCGATGCGGTGGACAAGAAGGCGCTCAAGCAGCGCGCGAAGCAGATCGCCGAGTCGGACTGGGCTGCGGACGTGGTGAAGAAGGCCGTCACCGAGATGCAGGCGGCAGTCACCACGGCGATCGTCGTCGCCAGCTCTACGGCCGCCGCGTCAGGGAGTAGTTGAGGCGGCCAGCCGGGCTTTGATGTCCGGCTTCAGAACCTTGCCGACCTTGGAGCGCGGTAGGTCGGGCCAGACCAGTACGTCCTTCGGTGCCTTGACGCTGCCGATGCGTTCCTTGGCGAAGGCGATCAGCTCCGCGGCCTCGACCGACGCGCCGGGCTGGAGCTGGACGACGGCCACCACCCGCTCTCCCCACTTGTCGTCCGGCTGACCGATCACCGCACAGTCCTGGACGGCGGGATGAGCCATCAGCGCCTGCTCGACCTCGGTCGAGTACACGTTGAAGCCGCCGGTGATGATCATGTCCTTCGCCCGGTCGACGATGTACAGGTAGTTCTCCTCGTCCAGGTAGCCGATGTCACCCGTGTGGTGCCATCCGTACGCCGAGGCCGCCGCAGTGGCCTCGGGATTGCGGTAGTACCCCTTCATCACCAGCGGACCGCGGACCACGATCTCGCCCCGCTCCCCCCGTGGGAGCAGGGACCCGTCGGCGGCCATGATCGCGGTCGTGACCAGCGGGGACGGTCGTCCGGCCGATGCCAGGCGTCCTCGTGCAATGTTGCCGGAGGCATCGAAATGATCGGCCGGCGGCAGGATCGAGATCATCATCGGCGCCTCGGTCTGCCCGAACAGCTGGGCCATCACCGGGCCGATCCGCAGCAGCGCCTCCTCGAGTCGCGACACCGACATCGGTGCGGCGCCGTACCAGAAGCAGCGCAGCGACGAGAGGTCCGTGCTGTCGAGCTCCGGTGCGGCCAGCACCATGTAGATCAGCGTCGGCGGCAGGAACGTGTGCGTCACGCGATGCCGCGGGATCAGCTCCAGGAACCTGTGGACGTCGGGCGCCCGCATGATGACGATCTCGCCACCGGACGCGAGCACGGGGAAGCACAGCACGCCGGCCGCGTGGGTCAGCGGAGCGAGCGCGAGGTAGACCGGCCGATCGCCGAACGGGTATCCGATCAGTGTCAGCGCAGTCATCGTCTCCAGGTTGCCGTTGCTCAGCATCACGCCCTTCGGCCGCCCTGTCGTCCCACCGGTCCCGACGATCAACGCCAACTCGTCGGGATCGGTGAGATCGGGTGCCGACTGGGACACGCCCCCGAAGAACGCGTCCCAGCCGACCGTCCGGCCCTTGAGGTGGGGGGATGGGCCGGAGCCGGGATCCCGGTCCAGGCAGACGAAGGTGTGGACCTTCGGCAGCTCGTCCCGGATCCGATCCACCAGGGGCTCGAAGGCCGCCTGGTAGATCAGTACTTCGCAGTCGAACTGGTCGAGCAGCTCGCGGTTCTCGGCCGCCTCGTTGCGCGGGTTGATCGGGCACCAGACCGCCCCGGCGCGGCTGATCCCGAACACGCAGCTGAACGCGATCGGGTCGTTCGCCGCCAGGATCGCGACCTTGCCACCTGGTCGTACGCCGCTCGCCGCGAGGCCGGCCGCGATCCGGAACGACAGCTGCTGCACCTCGGCGTACGAGAGCGTCTCGCCGTCCGTGGTCAGGCACGCCGCGTCCGGACCGAGCGAAGCACCCTTGTCGAGATAGTCGACCAGTCGCACGGTGACTCCCTCAGTGGAGCCTGGTCAGCTGCGGCTCGGACACCAGCCCGAAGCTGCGCAGTACGCCGAGCAGCTCACGGTGACCGAACGCCTGGCAACCACTCGCGAAGCCCACGCGCTTCGGTGGTGTCTGCAGCAGTGAGTACGCCGCATACGCCTGCAGCAGGCCGGTCTGCTGGTAGTTGCTGTTGCCGTGGATGACACAGTGCGCCCGGCCGAGTGGACCGGAGGCGTGGACGGAGTCCAGTGTCTTGTTCACTCGCCGGTTCTCCCGGGGCGGCATCTGGTCCATCACCTGCCGGGCTGTCGCGGTGAGCGCCGCGTTGCGATCGTCCGGAGCCATGTCCTTGGTGGCTTCCAGTGCTGCGGCGACGATCTGCGGTACGCCGTTCATCAGTGCGGCGTTGAAGACACCACCCTGCGCCTTGCAGTTGGCCACGCGCGGATCGCGCTTGAACCAGACCGGGTGCGACATGCCGCCCCAGGGCAGGGACAGGGCGAGTTCGTGCTGCCCTGGCACTACCAGAGGCACGAGGCCTTGCTCGGGAAACTCGACGAACTCGTTGTGCTCCAGGAAGTGCGCCTTGGACGTCGCCGCGTTCACCAGGATGGTCCGGGTCGATGCGATGGTCGGACTGCCGCCCCAGAACACCGCGATGTCCAGGGTGTCCAGGCCGGGCTCGTCAAGGCACAGCTGGGCCGCGATCTCGCTGGTGGTGTACATCTGTGCGATTCCCGGAGCCAGCAACAGTCCTGCCTCGGCGAACTGCGGACCGTACTTCTCGTCGCAGGTGATCAGCCAGTCCTGCTCGCCGGTGGTGTCGGTGTAGTGCGCACCGGCCGCAAGAGCGGCCTCGACAGCGGCTGGGCCGAGCTCGCTGAACGGTCCCACCGTGTTCAGCACTACTGACGCGCCCTTGAACAGATCGGTCAGTGCGGCGACGTCATGTTCGACAGTCGCGATCTCGTAGTCGGCGGTCTCGATTCCCGGTACGTGGGAATCCATCGACGCTTTCAGCTTGGCCTCGTCGCGACCGGCGGCAACGAACGGGACGTGGTAGTGACGGAGGTACTCACACACCAGCCGGCCGGTGTAGCCGGAGGCGCCGTACACGACAACGGGCTTGTTACTCAACACACTCACATCCCCATGCCGCCGTCGACCGGCAGACCGATGCCGGTGATGAACCGTGATTCGTCCGAGGCTAGGAAGACGACGGCGTCGGCGATATCGGCGACCTCACCGAGCCGGCCGGCCGGCGTCAGGCCGATCACCGCGGCGACCGCGGCCTCAGAGGACTCGAACAGTCCGAGCTCGGCGCAGTCGTTGGCCAGACCGGCGCCCATCGCGGTCGGCACCAGACCGGGGTAGATGCAGTTGACGCGTACGCCGTACCCGAGCTTGCCGGACTCCATCGCGGCGACCCGGGTGAGCCGGTCGACCGCGGACTTGGTCGCGGAGTAGACCGCGATGCCCGGGAACGCGATGGTCGCGGCGACCGACGAGACGTTGATGATCGCGCCACCCTGGCCGGCCAGCCCGTCCGGACGCATGGTCCGCAGGCCCCACTTGACCCCGAGCGTCGTGCCGAGCACGTTGACGTCGAGCATCTTGCGGATCTGGTCGGCGGTCACCTCGGTGAGCAGGCTGGTGATCTCGATGCCCGCGTTGTTCACCAGGATGTCCAGGCCGCCGAGGATGTCGTTGGCCGCGACGACGGCGTTCTCCCAGCTGCCTTCGTCGGTGATGTCGTGGGCGACGAAGCCGTTGCCGCCGCCGTACTCGGCGTCGAGGGCGTCGGCGACGGCCTCGCCGGCGTCCTTCTGCAGATCGCTGACCACTACCTTGGCGCCGGCCGCGGCGAGCGCCTTCGCCATCCCCTCGCCGAGCCCCTGGGCCCCGCCGGTGACGAGGGCCTTGCGGCCAGAGAGATCGAGTCCGCCCATCTGAAGCTCCTTTACTCGAAGAACACTGCCTCGAAGGACACCGGGGTTCGGTTCACACTCTGGCCAGGGTTTTGACACTCGTCAAGACTTTGTTGGACACTTGTCAAGAAAATCTCCCCGCCGTGGGACGCGCCTGGCCCGCGGCGGGGTACGCTGACGCGAACGAACCCGCCCGGACGACAGGGGAGTGTGCGATGACCGCGATCCCGGCGAACGCCCCTGACACGGACCGGCCGGCCCGGGTCTCGGGGATCGACAAGGTCGAGCGCCGCCGGATCGCGCTGGCCGAGTCGGCGCTGAAGACCCTCGGCGAGCTCGGGTACGCGCGGACCAGCCTGCGCGAGATCGCGAACAACTCCGAGTTCACCCACGGCGTCGTGCACTACTACTTCCGCGACAAGATCGACCTGATCAGCTACTGCGTGCGGTACTACAAGACCAAGTGCGCGCAGCGGTACGACGAGGTCGTCGAGACCGCGACCTCGGCCGACGAACTGGCCGTCGGCTTCCTGGGCAAGATGACCCAGACGCTGGTCGAGGAGACCCCGATGCACCGGCTCTGGTACGACCTGCGGGCGCAGAGCATGTTCGAGGACCAGCTCCGGCCGGATGTCGTGGCGATCGATCAGCTGCTGGAGCAGATGATCTGGCGGATCCTCACCCGGTACGCCGACCTGGTCGGCGGCAGCCCGACCGTCGACGCCCCGACGGCGTACGCACTGGTCGACGGCCTGTTCGAGCAGGCCGTGGTCGGCTACGCCGAGGACCCGGAGAAGGTGGCGGACCTGCTGGCCGATCGGGTCAAGCAGGTCCTCCCGAAACTCGTCGCGGCGTAACTACTCGGCTCCGCAGTTCGCCTTGCAGAGCGTGTCGGTCAGCGTGAGGATCGCTCCGGGCTGGTCGGAGTCGGCCTCGGTCGAGAACTCGACGGTCCAGTTGCCGGCCGTGGTCTGCGCCGACGCCTTGCCTTGCTGCTGTTTCAGCCAGTCGGCGATCTGACCGCGCGGATTCACGTGGGCCAGCTCCAGCGCCTGCGGTGCGAAGTCGGACAGCTTCGTCGTCGCCTCCGCGGCTACCCCGGTCGCCTGCAGTGAGAGCACCGGCGGGCGTGGGTGCGTCCCGATCAGCACCTGGATCGACGTGGTGCCCTGGCTACAGGTCTGGTACGCCTCGTCGGTGCTGCACTGGTACTTCTTGCCCGCGAAGGCCGCGACCACCTGTGCGGCGGTCAGGTCCGGCAGCTTCTCCTCAGGGGTGCTCGCGCTCGAGGAGGCCGTCGGGCTGCCGGACGTCGGCGTGCTGGAGGTGGTCGCAGCCGACTTGGTGTCGCCGGATCTGCTGTCGTCGGACTTGCCGGAGCAGGCCGCCGTACCGATGAGGATCGCGGCGCAGGCCAGAACGGCCGCGCCCTGCCGGGGGTTCAGACCGGCACCTCGATCGCCGCGTCGAGGGCGATCGTGATCATCTCGGAGAACGTCGTCTGGCGTTCCTCGGCGGTCGTCTCCTCCTTGGTGATCAGGTGATCGGAGACCGTCATGATGCCGAGCGCGCGACGGCCGAACTTGGCCGCCAGCGTGTAGAGCGCCGACGCTTCCATCTCGATGCCGAGTACGCCGTACTCCGCCGTCCGCGACACCAGGTCCGGCCGGTCGTTGTAGAACAGGTCGCCGGAGAACACCTGGCCGACGTGCACGTTCAGCCCGGCCGCCTCGGCCGCGTCCACCGCCGCGCGGAGCAGCTGGTAGTCCGCGGTCGGCGCGTAGTCGATGCCGTGGAAGCGCAGCCGGTTCATCTGCGAGTCTGTGCTCGCGGACATCGCCACGATCACGTCGCGGACCCGGACGGCCTCGGTCAGCGCGCCACACGTCCCGACCCGGATCAGAGTCTGTACGTCGTACTCCGCGAACAGCTCGTGCGCGTAGATGGAGGCCGACGGCTGGCCCATGCCGGAGCCCTGCACGGAGATCCGCTCACCCTTGTAGGTGCCGGTGAACCCGAACATGTTCCGGATCTCGGTGTAGCAGGTCACGTCCGACAGGTAGGTCTCCGCGATCCACTTGGCCCGCAGTGGGTCGCCGGGGAACAGCACCCGCGGTGCGATCTGCCCCTTCTCGGCGGCGATGTGAATACTCATGCGGGGATGCTCTCACGGTGCCGGGGTAGGTTGAGGCATGTGGCCTACTCCATCGCTCCAGGTTCGCTAGCCCTGTCCCGGTCCGTGCTCGACCGGGCCGCCGATCGCAGGCGTGACGAAGAGTGGCTGGACAAGGCGTGGGCGGCGCCGGACACCCAGGTGGCCTTGGTGGCCGGCGACAAGTTGCTGGTGACTGCTGACCGCGCCGCACTGCAGCTGGTGCCCCCGTCCGAAGCGCCGGACGGCATCCGGGTCTTCCTGGGCATCGACCGCGAGTCCGGTGCTGGCCAGACCGCGGACGGTCGGGCTGTCTTCGCCGTACTCGCGGGCACCGAGGCGGACGAGTCGTACGCCGGACTCCGCGAGGTGGGCGCCGTGCTGAGCGACCGGGAGGCCGGTATCGCGGTCAACGTGATCGGTCTGGCCAACTGGCACGCCGTCCACACGCACTGCGCGAACTGTGGCGCGCATACCGAGGTCATCGACGCAGGACACGTCCGGCAGTGCCCGGTGTGCGGGCTGTCGCACTTCCCGCGCAGCGATCCGGCGATCATCGTGCTCGTTACCGACGACCAGGACCGCGCTCTGCTCGGCCGCAACGAGGCCTGGCCGGAGGGCCGCTACTCGACACTGGCCGGCTTCGTCGAGCCAGGTGAGTCTCTGGAGGCCGCCGTACGGCGTGAGGTCCTGGAGGAGACCGGTGTGGTCGTGGGGCCGGAGATCGAGTACGCCGGCAGTCAGCCGTGGCCGCTGCCGTCCAGCCTGATGCTCGGCTTCTTCGCCAAGGCGTCGAACTTCGACATCGAGGTGGACGCCGACGAGATCGCCGAGGCCAAGTGGTTCACCCGGGAGGACCTTCGTGCGCTGGTCGAAGCCGGCACGATGGCCCTCCCCGGCAACATCTCCATCTCCCGCCGCCTGATCGAGGGCTGGTACGGCGAGGAGCTCACCGGAAGCTGGTGATCACCGGCCCACGGTGGACCGGGCAGCCGCGACGCGGATCAGGATCCCCTCCCAGCGCTCCACGCTGCCGTCGGCCTCCAGTTGCCTGACCTTCTTGTCCACTGCGATGACGTAGGCCGCGTGACTCGGCCAGTCCGCGGTCGCATCCGGCAGGACATCGGTCAGTGTGCAGCCGTAGGTCAGGAAGCGGTTCATCACGTGGCTGTCGATGTTGCCGGTCCACACCGTCGGCCGGATGTCCGACTGTGGACACCCGTCGACCGGTGGGGTGTACGAGGCCAGGTTGGTCGGGCTTGTGTAGCCGTCCGGTCGTAGCAGCGTGTAGTACGTGCCGTCCGGCGTTTGGGTGAGCCGGTTGAGGCCGTGGTCGCGCAGGATGGTCGCTTCGCCGCTGAGGATGTCCAGCACGAACAGCCGTCCGCCGGTGACGCCGTACAGGTAGCCGTCCCGCCAGGACAGTGCTCCGTCGTTGGCGCCGGTGACTCCGCTGAACACCGGGAACTGGCGGACCACCTGGCCCGTGGACGGATTGACGACGAAGACGATGCCGTCAGCCAGGCCCCACAGGTTGCCGTCCGGTCCAGCGATCAGCTCGTTGATACTGGCCGCGCCGGACACCGGCACGATGTCGGACAGCACCTGACCGTTCGAGGGGTCGACCTTGATCAGGTGGGCCTCTGAGGCCTTCGGCTCGGTGCCTTGGCCACCCTCGATGCCGGAGCCGGCCCACACGTCCGCACCGAGTGGCAGAACGGATGCGATCGTCTGATCGGGCACCAGGTTGCGGTACACCGTGAAGGCACCGGTCGGTACGTCGAGCACGGTCAGGGCTCCGCCGTACTCGCCGTACGCCGGAGTGGTGCCGACGTACACGCGGTTGCCGGCCGGGACGACCGACACGGGCCGGTTCTGGTGGTGGCTGTCGACCAGGCTGAACAGTTCCTTCGGGTTGGTCGGACTGTCCGGAGCGGTCGGGTCCCAGAGAGACAGGCGGCCGTAGGGGTAGATGCCGACGTACATCTTGCCGGTGCCGTCCCAGCCCCAGCCCTCGACCTGACCCTGCCGCGTGGTGATGGTCGTCTTGCCTGTAGCCGGGTCGTAGATGCCGGTAGAGCCGTTCAGGTAGACGTTGACGAAGACCTTGCCCGTCGTGGGGTCCGCGAGCTCGTGCATGAGCGGCGACGCGACGTATCGGAACGGCGAGCTCCACTGCGCGAGCGTGCCGTCTTGCGGGTCGAAGCGGAACGTTCCGCCGGAGTAGTTCCCGGCCAGTCCGTACAGCACGGGTACGCCGTTCTCCGTCACCCATCCGTAGCCGATCGAGGCGCCACGCGTGAGTGTCCGCGGCGGTGAGACCGGACCGACGGTGTTGGTGTCGAGGTCGTAGTGGGTGAGGGCCAGCGTGTTGTTGGTGAAGTACACGCCACCCGGGCCGGCCGCCGAGACGCCACGGGCGGCGATCGGGTAGTCCATCATCTGGGTGCCGGTTGCGGAGTCGGTGAACTTGACCTGCTCACCGGTGACCGCGTCGACCACGACCAGGCGGCTACTGGCGTTCGCGAACACCCGTCCGCCGGCGTAGTCGAGGTCGATGAAGTCCTTGGCCGTCGTACCCGGGGGAGTGATGTCCTCGACCGCTTTGGTGTCCACGTCGATCCGCAAGAGCCGCGCGTTCGGAGTGGAGACGCCGACGAAGAGCTTGTGGTGGTCCGGGTCGTAGACCGTCGACCGCGCGTACTGCTGCACCGGGTCGAGTGAGCCGTAGTCGGTGACCTGACCGTTCGACGGGTCGTACTTGAAGGCGTGCGCGGTCGGATAGGTCCCGGCGTACACGTTGCCGTCCTGGTCGGCGGTGAGTCCATAGATCTGGGACTCACCCGGGATCGGCTGGCCCAGGTCGGTCACCGAGCCGGTGTCAGGGCTGTAGCGGTAGAGGTGCGCGTTCGGGTAGGTGCCGGCGTACACACTGCCGTCCGGCGCCACCACGATCGCCCACCCGCCCGCGGCGCCCGGGAGCGGCGTGGCGCTGATTAGCTGGCGGGTGTGCAGGTCCACAACGTTGAGACGTGCGTTCTCACCGGCGGGTACGGCGTACACGACGTCGCGACCGTCCGGGAGCTTGCCGATCGCGCCCTCCATGACGGTGAGCGAGCTGACCGGCGAACCGAGGTCGCGGATGACGTCGTCCGCTGGGCCGACCGGGGTAGTCGGCGGCTGGATCGGTCCGTTCTCCGAGGGGAACGGAAAGGGCAGCCCTGGTCTGACCGGATCAGGCGGCCCGGCGATCGCGACCAGGCCGCCGCCGGCCAGCAGGCCCAGCGTGACGGCCAGGGTCGCGACGGCGCGAGACAAGGCAGAGCGAACATGACGGCGCGGAATCATGGGCGGGCTCCCTGCGACGTTGGTCCCAGGAAGGTATAACGGTCATGACCGTAATGTCCATAACTCAGGCGATATGACCCGCCCGCGTTCCGGAAAGATCAGGCGACGAGCTTCTCGGCGACCTGCGCGAGCGACGGGTTGGTCATCGCGGTGCCGTCCGGGAACACGACGGTCGGCACGGTCTGGTTGCCGTTGTTGATCTTCTCGACCAGTTGCGCCGCCTCGGGCTGCTGCTCGATGTCGACCTCGGTGAACTCGATGCCGGCTCGCTTCAGCTGGCCCTTCAGGCGGTGGCAGTAACCGCACCAGGGCGTCGAGTACATGGTGAAAGCCGACATCGGCTGACTCCTAAGGAGTGGGAGGGGATAACTGTCCGGCGGCCCGTCTAGGGTTGCCTTCGACGTATCCGAACCCAGCCGCAGGTGGTGCTGTTCCCCGATGTCCCCGTCCGTGAGCGATCTCACACAGTCCGCATCCGCGGACGGCCTGCTCGAGGCGCTCGATCCGGAGCAGCGGGCGGTCGCGACGACCCTGCACGGACCGGTCGTGGTGATGGCCGGCGCGGGCACCGGGAAGACCCGGGCGATCACCCACCGGATCGCGTACGGCGTGAGGACCGGGACCTTCGACCCAGTGCGCGTGCTCGCGGTGACCTTCACCCAGCGGGCGGCGGGGGAGATGCGCGGGCGGCTCGCGCAGCTCGGGGTCGAGGGCGTGCAGGCGCGCACCTTCCACTCCGCGGCGCTCCGGCAGGCGCGCTGGTTCTGGCCCAAGGTGTACGGCGGGGAGCTGCCGCCGATCGTGGACCGCAAGTTCCCACTGCTGACCGAGGCGGCGTCGCGCTGCCGGGTCCGGGTGGACACTCCGGCGCTACGCGACCTGGCCGGTGAGGTCGAGTGGGCCAAGGTGAGCAACGTCCGGCCGGACGACTACGCGAAGGTCGCGCCTCGTTCGGGCCGGACGCTGGCCGCGTTCGACCCGCCCACGATCGCGCGGATCTTCGCGGCGTACGAGGACGTGAAGCTGGAGCGTGGGCGGATCGACCTGGAGGACGTGCTGCTGTGTGCGACCGCGCTGCTCGCGGAGGATGAGCGGGTCGCGGCCGAGATCCGGCGGCAGTACCGGACGTTCGTCGTGGACGAGTACCAGGACGTTTCGCCGCTGCAGCAGAGTCTGCTCGACCTGTGGCTGGGTGGGCGTGAGGACGTCTGCGTGGTCGGCGACCCGGCGCAGACCATCTACTCCTGGGCCGGCGCCGAGCCGGAGAACCTGGTGCGCTTCGCGTCCCGGCACCCGTCGGCGGCGGTGATCAAGCTGGTCCGGGACTACCGATCGACGCCGCAGATCGTCGACGTCGCGAACAAGATCCTCGATGCGGCCGGTCCGGCCGGGCTGCCCGGCCGGGTGACGCTGCGGTCGCAGCGTGACCCCGGTCCGGCTCCGGTCTACCGCGAGTACTCCGATGAGGTCGCGGAGGCGGATGCGGTAGGGCGGGCGGTCGCGCGGCTCCGTGACGAGGGCGCCGCGCTGCGGGACATCGCAGTACTGTTCCGGACCAACGCACAGTCGGAGAACTTCGAGCAGGCGCTGGCGGAGCGGAAGATCCCGACCGTGCTGAAGGGGGCCGAGCGGTTCTTCGAGCGGGCCGAGATCCGGCAGGCCGCCGTACTGCTGCGGGGGCAGGCCAAGGCCGGCGACGTGTCGGACGACCTGGTCGAGGTGGTCAGGGGCGTGCTGGGCGGGGCCGGGTGGACGCCTGAGCCGCCGACCGGGACGGGTGCGGTCCGGGACCGGTGGGAGTCGCTGATGGCACTGGTGACGATGACGTCCGACTTCGCGGCGGCGCAGCCCGAGGCTCGGTTGCCGGAGCTGATGGCCGAGCTGGACCGGCGGGCGTCGATCCAGCACGCGCCGCTGGCCGAGGGCGTGACGCTGGCGACGCTGCACGCGGCCAAGGGGCTGGAGTGGGACTGCGTGTTCATCGTCGGCGCCCACGAGGGGACGCTGCCGATCGCCTATGCCCAGACGCCGGCGCAGGTCGAGGAGGAGCGGCGGCTGTTCTATGTCGGTGTCACGCGGGCCAAGCAGCAGCTTTTCGTCAGCTGGTCGACGTCGCGCTCGCCCGGCGGGCGCGGTCAGCGCGGCCCGACCCGCTTCCTCGACCCGATCGGCGTCCGTACGGCGCGCACCGAGTGGAACTCGTCATCCGTCGGCTGGGAGCGGCCGTCCGCCGAGGCCCGGCCCGCCCGCAGTGGCCGCCCGATCCCGAAGTGCCGCGTCTGCGGCCGCGGCCTGCTCGACCCCGGCGCGCGCAAGCTCGGCCGCTGCGAGGACTGCCCCTCGAACATCGACCAGTTGCTGTACGACGCCCTGCTCGCCTGGCGCACCGAACAGGCGGAGACCGAGCGCATGCCCGCCTTCGTCATCCTCACCGACGCCACCCTGACCGCCATCGCCGAGACCCGCCCGACCGACGAACAGTCCCTCCGCAAGATCCCAGGCATCGGCCACACCAAGCTGACCAAGTACGGCGAGCACATCCTCAACCTCTGCACCCGCTAGTTACCCGCAGGTCGGGCGGCCGCGCCTGCCCTTCCGGGAATCTGGTGGAAATCTGTTGCCAGGCACGGGTTGTGAGGCGCATCCTGAAGGACGTGCCGCGTTCTGCTGACGGCAGACGTGGCAATTAGGTGACAGAGGCAACGATCCCGGAGCGTGCGGATGGCGTCCCGGAGCGTGCCGGAAGCCTGTCCTGGCAGCCAGATCCGGTCGTCGGGGCGGCAACTTCCGGCCAAGTTCGCGAACTGGCGATAAATAGTTTGCGGGCTCCGACTCCGGCGGCGTACTGTTCTTTCTGCGGTCGAAGCCTGGCCGAAAACTTCAAACAACCATAGCGATCGAGCTAACCGCCCGCTTCGCCACAACGAGAGGAGGTGCCCTGGATGAACATCAACACGGTCAAGAAGCCGTTCAGCGACATGGCCGCGCTGCCGTGCGCCCCGATTCAGGGTGCCTCGCCGCGTCTGCACGTCGCGACCGTTGTGCTCATGGCCTCTGGCGCCACCCCGTTCCGGGGCGGAGCTGTCGGCGATGTGAAGTACGGCGGTTCGGGTTCTCGAGCATGGAGTCCACCGGTCTGACATGACGTCAGCCGGCACCTCCAAGGCCGCGGAACCCGAAAAGGGTCCCGCGGCCCTTTTGTTTGTCAACACAGTTTTGGTGGCCGTCAACCGGCGGTCATCACGGACGACAAGAGATCAGCACAAAAGTCACTGGGAGGTGACCGGAATGAGCGTGAGCTTCCTCGATGTCTTCACCGAGGTGGCAACGTCGCAGGACCTGCCCTGTCGGTCCTACGCGCCAGAACTCTTCTTCGCCGAATCGCCGGCGGATGTCGAGTACGCGAAGTCTCTCTGCACGACCTGCCCGCTGAAGGCCGAGTGCCTGGCCGGAGCGCTCGAGCGTTCCGAGCCGTGGGGAGTGTGGGGTGGCGAGCTGTTCGTCCAGGGTGTGGTGGTTCCGCGCAAGCGGCCACGTGGACGCCCTCGCAAGAGCGACACCGTAACCGCGGCCTGAACGAAACCCAATCCGAATCGAGACTCCGAACCATGACCAACCAGACTTCGCACAGGAGAATTCAGATGCATTTACTTCACGAAGATCTCGCCCGTGCTCATTGTCGTTCTACCTTGCACGACGCCGAGCAGAACCGGCGCTTCCGCCTCGCTCACCAGATCGAGAAGGCGCAGAAGCAGGCCGAGCGGGCCGGCCGGCGAGCTGAGAGGGCCAGCGCACGCGCGCGCCTCGCACTCGCCCGCCTCGTCTGATCCACCCGTAACACACAGCCCGCCGGGCGGTCCGAAAGGGAGGACCGCCCCGGCAGGCACCACAGCCTGACCAGCTGAATCACCGAGGGGCGGCATCCACCCGGATGCCGCCCCTCGCCCATTCCTGGAACCGGACGCCCAGCACTCATCAATCGCACCCGACCGCCATCCCCCACGCTCAGGCAAGCCCCCGAGCCGGCGGTTATGCAGTGCCACCGATCCGCACCCCGGCCCCGCCCCCAGTCCCAGCGCCTGCCCGGGCCCCCAGTCCGAGCGCCTGCCACGGCCTAGCCCCCGCGCCGGCCCGTCTCCGGGGGCCACTTGAGGGGAGATCCCCTCAAATGGGCCCTTCGCCGCCCGGAATTCGAGGGGGGAAGGGGCAACCTCGGGGAGATCCGCTCAAATGGCGCGGGGGCGGGCTGCATCCACCAGGGATGCCGCCCTCAGCCACGTTGGTGCAGCAACGTCTGCTGGAGGCCGAGCAGCGTGATGCCGCTGAGGATCTCGTGGCGCGCGATCATCCCCGGTACATCGGCCAGCGGGATCCACTTGATCCGGTCCGACTCGTTCCGCTCGGTCGGCTCGCCGATCCGGGTCGCGCTCGTGGCCCGGAAGACATGGTGGGTCGCGTCCATGATCCCGGCGCCCGGCTGGGATCGGATCAGCTCGGTCAGTGCTCCCGGCCGCCAGCCGGTCTCTTCTCCACCTCCCGCGCGGCGGCCTCGGCGGGTGCCTCGCCGGACTCGACGATGCCCATCGGGAGCTCCCACGCCCAGGTGTCGGTCAGGAAGCGGTGCCGCCACATCAGCAACACCCGATCCTCGGCGTCGGTGACCACGACCGCCGCCACGTCACTCAGCCTGACCGCGTGGTAGTCGACGCGGTGCCCATCGGGTTGCTCGACGTCCAGCCGCCGTACGCTGAGCCACGGACTGGCCCAGACTTCCTGCTCTCCGTGGATCAGCCAGCGCACGCAGGGCAGACTACTACCCATGGTTAGAGCTACATGTGCGTTGTGTGGTCAGCGGGCGGAGTCGGAGGACGCGCCGCTGACCTGGGTGACCTCGATGGAGGACGGCCGCAAGCTGCTGTACTGCGACCGGTGTGCCCGGGAGAACGTCCGCAGCATCGAGGGGAAGCTCGACTCCGTCTATTGGTGAAGGTTCTGAACCGGCTGTCGATTCCGGGGTGATCCGCCCGACGCAGGAGTACGCCGTCATTTCGTGACGGCCCTCCCGTGGAAGGAACCGGATATGACTCTCACCACCGACGGCGAGACCGTGGCGGCCGGCCGGCGGCAGTGGATCGCACTGGGTGTTCTCTGCCTCGCCACACTGCTGGTGTCGCTGGATCTGTTCGTGATGCTGCTGGCCGTGCCGGCGGTGACCGAGGCGCTCAGGGCGTCCAGCAGCCAGCAGCTGTGGATCCTGGACGTGTACGGGTTCATGGTCGCCGGTCTGATGATCACCATGGGCAATCTCGGCGACCGGATCGGCCGCCGCCGGCTGCTGCTGACCGCCGCTGCCGTCTTCGGTGTCGCCTCGATCGTCGCGGCGTACTCGGTCAGCCCCGGCATGCTGATCGGCGCCCGGGCGGTGCTGGGTATCGCCGGCGCCGCGATCGCGCCGTGCACGCTGTCGCTGATCTCGACCCTGTTCCCGGACACGCGTCAACGGGCGACCGCGTTGGGCGTCTGGGGTGGTTGCTTCACCGTCGGCGCCGTGGTCGGTCCGATCGTCGGTGGCGTCCTGCTCGACCACTTCTGGTGGGGCTCGGCGTTCCTGATCGGCGTCCCGGCGATGGTTGTGTTGCTGGTGCTCGGTCCGATCCTGCTGCCGGAGTACCGGAACGAGCAGGCCGGGCGGATCGACGTACCGAGTGTGCTCTTGTCGCTGGCCGCGATCCTGCCGGCGATTCACGGCCTGAAGCACCTGGCTTCGCACGGCGTCGGCACGGTGTCCATCGGCTCCCTGCTGATCGGCGGAGTCTTCGGCTGGATCTTCGTACGGCGTCAGCGCCGCCTGGCCGACCCACTGGTCGACGTACGGCTGTTCACCCGGCGCACCTTCAGCGTGACGCTCGGCAGCATGATGGCGTTCTCGATGCTGTCCGGCGGCGTGATGGTGTTCGTCGCGCAGTACTTCCAGCTGGTGCAGGGCATGACCCCGCTGGCCGCCGGGATCGCGCTGGTCCCGGGCATGATCACGACGACCATCGGTTTCCAGGTGGCCCCGCGGCTGGCCCAGCGGATCCGGCCGGGCGTGCTGATCCCCGCCGGCATCGCGTTCACGATCGTCGGGATGGCTGTGATGACGCAGGCGACGTCGACGACCGTGCTGGTGATCGCGTTCGCGGTCACGTGCGTCGGTCCCGCGCCGCTGGTGACGCTGGGGACGAACCTCGTCATCGGCTCGGTCCCGCCGGAGAAGGCCGGGTCCGCCGGTGCGCTGACCCAGACCAGCAACGAGTTCGGCTACGCGCTGGGCATCGCGATCCTCGGCAGCGTGGTCACCGCGGCGTACCGCAGCCAGATGGGCGGCCGCGGCGGCAACTCCCTGGGCGAGGCGATCACCCAAGGCGTCCCGAACGACGTCCTCGCCGACGCCCACGACGCCTTCACGACCGGCTTCCACCTGGCCGCCGGCATCACCGCCCTGGCCCTGACCGCGGTCGCGGTCCTGCTGGCCGTCACTCTTCGCTCGGTGCCGCTGCTCAGTCGGTGAAACCGGGCAGGAACTCCTCCAGGACGGCCCGGAACGGCGCTTCGGCCTCGAGTTGCGAGAGTACGGCGATGCCGCCGATCCAGACGCGGTGGATCAGCAGGTACGACGGCGGCAGGTTGATCTTGAGCGCCATCGACGCGCTGGGGGACCGGAAGTCACCGGTCCGGTTCGCCTGGGCACGCATCCAGGCCCGGCTGAACTGGAACTTCTCGGCCCGGGCCGGCTCGGCGAACGGCGAGAGGTAATCCATCAACTGGTCAGGGTCGATCTCCATCCGCGGCTTGATGAAGCCTTCCTCGCGCAGCCCGGCCAGGACGGCCGCGGCGTCGCCTTCGAGCGAGATCCGCAGCAACCGCCCGATGGCCGGCGGCAATCCCTCCGGCAGCCGCGCGCACAGGCCGAAGTCGACCACGCCGAGCCGGCCGTCAGGCATCACCCTGAAGTTCCCCGGATGCGGGTCCGAGTGCAGCAGACCGGCGTACTTCGGTCCGCTGAACATGAACCGGACGTACTTCAGCCCGATCTCGTCGCGCTCCTGCTGGGTGCCGTCGGTGATGATCGACGACAGCGGTCGGCCCTCGATCCACTCGGACACGATGACGCTGGGGGAGTGCTTGATGACGCGCGGCACCACGAACTCGTCGTGATCCTTGAAGGCGTCGGCGTACTGCTGCTGGGCCTGGGCCTCGCGATCGTAGTCGAGCTCCTCGCCGATCCGCTCCTGCAGCTCGGCGACCAGCGGCTTCATGTCCAGGCCGGGGACGAATGTCCCGAAGGTCCGGGCGAACCGGCCGAGCTGGCGCAGGTCCGCGCGGAGGGCGTCGGCGGCGCCCGGGTACTGCAGCTTGACCGCGACCTCGCGGCCGTCCATGAGGATGCCGCGGTGCACCTGGCCGATCGACGCGGCCGCCGCGGGCAGGTCGTCGAACTCGGAGAACCGGTCCCGCCAGCGCTTTCCCAGCTCGCGCGACAGGATCGTGTGCACGGTCGAGGCCGGCATCGGCGGGGCGGAGTCCTGCAGCTTGGTCAGCGCGGCCCGGTACGGCGCCGCGAGCTCCTCCGGCATCGCCGACTCCATCAGGCTGAGCATCTGCCCGAACTTCATCGCGCCGCCCTTGAGCTCGCCGAGGACGGCGAACAGCTGGTCGGCCGTACGGCGCTGGAACTCGGCCAGTACGGTCTCGGCCGGCGTACCACCGATCCGCTTGCCCAGGCCGAGCGTCGCCCGTCCGGCGGCACCGAGCGGCAGGCTGGCAAGTTTCGCGGTCCGGCTCAGCGCCTTGCGAGGGAGATCCGACACGCACCCATTCTGTCCGGTCACCCAAGCCGAACGACGGAGGGGCGGTGTCCGACACGT
>NZ_JBSXMZ010000010.1:0-16697 GCF_054073265.1 Kribbella sp. CWNU-51 | reverse complement strand
CACGTTCCGCGTGTCGGACACCGCCCCTACGACTTGGTGCGTCAGGCCTTGCCGAGGATTCGGTTCAGGTTCGTACCGCACTCGGGGCACTTGGCCTTGGCCATGCGCGTGCCCTTGTCGTTGACCTTGACCTCGCCGTCGGCGGTGCGCTTGGCCTTGCACTTGACGCAGTAGAACTCGCCGCTCCAGGTCTCTGCCATGAGGGCCCTCTCCTTGCTCTGTACCAGCCTGGGGTTCCCACCCCAGGCAGTCGTGGATGCTAACGGCAGACTCGTTCTGCCGTAGGCCGTTCGGCCCAGTCGGGATTCACCCTACGGCAGGCGGGAGCACGCTCAAGCCCACCTGACAGCCCACGCGCCGCTGGGCTCCGGCGGGGAAAGCCTTTTCCGAACCATCCGGCAGCACAGAACAGGCTCCCGGTGATCCGCCTTCGGAACCGCTCGGCTTCCCCTCCGAACGGCCCCGGAGGCGATCCGGGAGCCTGCTGGAACTGACGCTAGGAGCCGGCCGCGGCGCTGGCAAGGCCGCGTTGTCCACGCCTGTGGATAACCCTGTGCGCAACCTGTGGGGCGCGCCGCGCGGCACTGTGGACGGGCGGGGGAACAAGGTGTGAACAACCGGAATCGGTGGCCCCAAAATCTGGCGTCTGACCTGCGGAAACGCGGATTCACAGGATGTGGACGGAAGAAAGTTGTCAGATTCTCAGGGTACTTTTTGACCCATGGCCGATTCTCCACCGCGACCGATCCCGCCGTTCGTGGACATCCGCCGCAGCAAGCGGCGCAAGCGGACCGTCAGCGCCTACCGGGACGGCGAGCGCGTGGTCGTGCTGATGCCCGACCGGCTGTCCGCCGCAGAGGAGGCGCGCTGGGTCGAGACCATGCTGGCGCGGCTGGACAAGCAGCGCAGCCGATCCCGCGTGTCGGACGAAAAATTGTTGGCCAGAGCACACGAACTCGCGTGTCGTCATCTCCCCGAAGTGCCCGAACCTGCGTCAGTCAGGTGGGTTTCGAACCAAAACAGACGGTGGGGATCCTGCACTCCGGCGGACCGATCCATCCGTTTGAGCACCCGTTTGCAGTCGATGCCCGCCTGGGTGGTCGACTACGTGCTCATCCACGAGCTCGCCCATCTGGTCGAGCCGGCCCACAACGCCGCCTTCTGGGCCCTGGTCCACCGCTACCCCAAAGCCGAGCGTGCCGAGGGCTATCTCGAGGGCATCTCCGCCGCCTCGTCCCTCAACCTCGACGACTTCTGACCCACCCGCATCCACCCTTCACCCCCGCCGCCGTCGCGACTTTGAGCCCCGGTCAACCATTTGCGCGGCGCCGAAACGGTCGATGGGTGCCCGAAGTGCGGGCGGGCGGTGGGGGGACGTACGGCGTACGAGAAAGGGTGGGGTGGGGTTAGCCCCAGGGTGGACTGGGTGGCTTCCTGCATGGTCGCCGCCTGCTCCGGCCAGCCAGGCTGGAACCCATAGCCAGCGCCGCGCCAGATGCGCTGGGTGGGGCGCCTGAGGGGGCGCAGAGGGGCAGGGAAGGTATGGCCAGGGGACAGATCACGGTGCGGGCGGCACGCTGGAGCGCCACCCATCCGTGGCGGGCGATCGCGATGTGGGTGGCGGTCGTGATCGCCTGTTTCGCACTCGGCTCGGTGACCGGGACCAAGCAGTCCGAGAACGAGGGCGACATCGGTGAGGTGACCCGGGCCGACAACATCGTCAAGTCCGGCAACTTCGCCGACCCGGACGTGGAGAGCGTGCTGATCACGGCTCCGTCCGGGACGCTCGACCAGAAGGCGGCCGACCAGGCGGCCGGCGTGGTGATCCAGAAGATGCGCGCCCTCGGTGGGGTCGCGGAGGTCGCCCAGCCGATCGCGTCGGCGAAGAAGGACGCGGTGATCGTCAGGGTCACCCTGAAGGACGGCGAGGGCGACAACCGTGTGCAGCCGCTGCTCGACACCACAGCTCAGCTTCAGCAGCAGTACCCGAAGCTCCGGATCGAGGAGGTCGGAGGACTGTCGATCGACAAGGCCCTCAACGAGACCCTCGGCAAGGACTTCAAGCGGGCGGAGATGTTCAGCCTGCCGGTGACGCTCGCGATCCTCCTGATCGCGTTCGGCGCGCTGATCGCTGCCTCGGTGCCGTTGGTACTGGCGCTGTCCGCAGTCGCAGCCGCGATCGGTTTGTCCGCGGCCGCGTCGCAGCTCGTCCCCGCGGTCGACGCGGTGAACAGCGTGATCCTGCTGATAGGCATGGCGGTCGGCGTCGACTACTCACTCTTCTACCTGCGTCGTGAACGCGAGGAACGCGCGAAGGGTCGCGGTCACGTCGACGCGGTCGAGATCGCCGCCGCCACCTCCGGCCACGCGGTCGTCGTCTCCGGCACGGCGGTGATCATCTCGATGGCCGGGTTGTTCCTGGCCCGGGACGCGGTGTTCTCGTCCTTCGCGGTCGGCTCGATCCTGGTCGTCGCGGTAGCCGTCGTCGGTTCGCTGACCGTGCTCCCCGCCGTACTCGCGAAGCTGGGTCGCTGGGTGGACCGTCCGCGGATCCCGCTGGTGTGGCGACTGACTGCGAACAAGGACAAGCCGCGCTTCTGGCCGACCGTGCTGAAGCCGGCCCTGAAGCACCCGGTCGCCACGCTGCTGGTCTCGGTCACCGCACTGCTGGCCGTCGCGTCGCCGGCGCTGGGGATGACGCTGAAGTTCCCGGGCACCGAGGATCTGCCGCGGACCACGTCGGTGATGAAGGCGTACGACCGGCTGACCGCGGCCTTCCCGAGCACGGGCACCAGTCACGAGGTCGCCGTCCGCGCACCGGCCAACCAGGCGCCGGCGGTCAAGGCCGCTCTCGCCGAGCTGGTGCAGCGCACGCAGCAGGACAAGCTCTTCGCGCAGGACGGTCTCGAGGAGCCGCGGGTCTCCAAGGACGGCACTGTCACGACCCTCGAGGTCGCCACGCCGTACGCGGGTGGCAGCCAGGAAGCGCGTGACTCGCTGACCAAGCTGCGCAAGGAGCTGATGCCGGAGACGGTCGGCAAGGTGCCGGGAGTCGAGTACGCCGTCGGTGGGTTCGTGGCCGCGGACGTCGACTATGCGGCCCACACGCGGGCCAAGCTGCCGCTGGTGATCGGGTTCGTGCTGCTGCTGACGATGATCGTGATGATGGTGACGTTCCGGTCCGTGGTGGTCGCGATCACCGCGATCGGGCTGAACCTGCTGAGTGCGGGAGCGGCGTACGGCGTCGTCACCGCGGTGTTCCAGAACACCTGGGCCGAAGGGCTGCTGCACTTCCGGTCGAACGGGGCCGTGGTCAGTTGGTTGCCGCTGTTCCTCTTCGTCGTGCTGTTCGGGTTGTCGATGGACTACCACGTGTTCGTGGTCAGCCGGATTCGCGAGGCGGTGCTGCGCGGCGTACCGACCAAGCAGGCGGTGGCCGAGGGCATCACCGGCTCGGCCGGCGTGGTCACCAGCGCGGCGGCTGTGATGATCGGGGTGTTCGCGGTCTTCGCGACGCTGAGCACGCTGGACATGAAGCAACTCGGCGTCGGCCTGGCAGTCGCGATCCTGATCGACGCGACGATCATCCGTGCGGTCGTCCTCCCGAGCGTGATGACCCTGCTCGGCGACGCCAACTGGTGGGCCCCGAAGTGGCTCCGCAGCAAGCCCGCCAAGCACGCGATCCAGCCGCCGGCCCCGGAGGAGGAGCGCGAGCTCACCCCGGTCGGCTGACGGCCCGGCACAGCGCCTCACCCGGAGAAAATGGGGTGAGGCGCTGCCGCCGTTCCGGGAGACTGGGCCGCGGTCCGACAACTGGGGAGACGAACGTGGGCAAGCGTGCTGCGGTGCTCGCGGAATTGGCCGAGATGATTCTGGCGGTCGATCGGCCGCATCCGATCCGGGTGGCCATCGACGGCTGCTCGGCGGCCGGGAAGACGACGCTGGCGGACGAGTTGGCGCAGGTGCTGCGCGACCGGACCGACCGCGAGATCATCCGTGCTGGCATCGACTACTTCAAGCGTGCCGCCGCGTTGCGGACGGCGTACCCGATCGACTCGCCGGAGGGCTATTACCTGGACACCTGGGACAACGACGCGATCCGCGATCGTCTCCTGGTCCCGCTCGGTCCAGGCGGAGATCGGCGATACACCACCGGCATCATGCACCCGGGCGCTCAAAAGGCCCTCGAATCGCCCATCGAGACGGCCGGCGACGATGCCGTGCTCTTGGCTGATGGGGCCTTCTTGCAGCGCCCGGAGCTGGACGCCTACTGGGATCTGCGCGTCTATGTGGACGTCAGCTTCGACGTGGTCCTCCGTCGTGGCACCGAGCGTGACCAGCAGTGGATGACGTCTGCTGCCGCCGCCGAGCAGCGCTATCTCAGCAAGTACATTCCGGGTGAGCGGCTGTACGTCGACCAGATCAGCCCACGAGACCGTGCACAAGTTGTCGTGGGCAACGAGGACCCGGCCAGTCCCACGCTCACCTTCAACTAGCTTGCCGGGCGCGGTGGGCGGCGGCTTTGACGCGGCTTTGGCATTGGGGAGAGCAGAAGCGGCGCTGGCCGTTGCGGGAGACGTCGACGAAGACGCGGTCGCACTGCGGGGCCGCGCACACGCCTAGGCGGCCGGCGAGGCCGGTGCCCAGGGCGAGCGCGAGGCCGGCCGCGCAGCCGGCGGCCCAGCCGTTGACGAGTCCGTCGTCCGGGCCGTGGAAGTGCAGGCTCCAGCCGTCGTTCCGCCGGTCCAGCTGCGGTCGGGAGTTGGTGTCCACGAGCAGCGCGTTCACCTCGTCCGCCGCGCGATCGAGGTCTCCCGCATGCGCGGCTTCGAAGACGATGCGCATCCGCCCCGCGAGCACGGCCAGCCGCCGCGCGTCGTCCGGTTCGACGGACGGCCGCGGGTAGCCGATGGCTGCCAAGGCGTCGGAGACGGCCTGTGCCTCGTCGGCCGGCGCGGGGTACGGCGTGCCACCGGAGTAGCCGGGCGTCAGCCGGTTCACGTACTCGACGGAGGCCGCCAGCACGTTACGGGCGTGACTATCAAAAGACACTTGACCGGTCATGGGTCCTCTCCGTAGGCTCTCGCGTGACCGATCATAGCCACTTAGACAGTCATGGGAGCCGGAGATGAGTGCGGTAGCGACCTTGACCTCGCCGTGGCGCGGGTTGTCTCCGGCGGTGTGGATCCTGGTCACGGCCCGCGCGGTGAACCGGATCGGCGCGTTCACGCTGCCGTTCCTCGGAGTCGTGCTGACCGTCGAGTTCGGCGCGTCGCTCAGCCAGACCGGCCTGATCCTGGCGCTCTTCGGCGCGGCCACGATCCCGTCCCGGTTGCTCGGCGGGCACCTGGCCGACCGGCTCGGCCGTCGCCGTACGATCGTCCTCGGCCTGACCGGCTGTGCCGTCGCCCAGATCTGGATCGCATCGAGTCATGCGCTCTGGTCCGCCGTCCTCGCGACCGTGCTGCTCGGCCTCGCCTTCGAGATCTACGAGCCGCCGAGTCAGGCGATGATCGCCGACGTGACCAGTCCGTCCGATCGGCCGGCGGCGTACGGGTTGTACAGCGCGGCGCTGGCAGCGGCGGGAGTCCTGGCCGGCCTGCTCGCCGCAGCGATCAGCCACGTCGACCTGCGCTGGCTCTTCGTCGCCGACGCCGTCACCTGCCTGGCCTGCGCCGTCCTGGTCGCATTCGCCCTTCCAGCCGACGTACGGCGGGAGACAGAAGAGGTCGTCGTCAGGTCCAAGGAAGTCTCGGTGTGGCGGGACCGGCGGCTGTTGCTGCTGCTTGCCAGCGGGACCGTGTTCGCCACCATCTATATGCAACTGGTGATCGGTGTGCCGCTGACGTTGCTCGAGCAGGGCCTGCCGAAGTCCGGCACGGGCTTCATCCTGGCGGTCTCTGCGGTGACCTTGATCGTCGCCCAGCGCCTGCTCCGGTTGCAGCAGCTCGACGACTTCCGGGCGATGACAGTCGGCTACTTCCTGCTCGGAGCGGGGCTCCTCGTCACCGCCATGGCGCACAGCCTCACGATCTTCCTGCTCGCCGCAGTGCTCTGGAGCCTCGGCGACCTCTTCCTCCTGACCCGCTACCTCACCCAAGCGTCCGGCCTCGCACCCGAGCACGCCCGCGGCCGCTACCTCGCCGTCTTCGGCCTGAGCTGGGGCATCGCGACCACCATCGCCCCATTGACCGTCACCCAACTTCTCGACGCTGCGGGCCCGAAGGGTCTGTGGATCACCAGCGCGGCGGTGGCCGCCGCACTCGCTCTCGTCCAACCGTGGCTCAGGAAGCGACTGGCTCCAGCCTGACCGTCAGGCCCTTGGCGACCGGGGTATTGCTGCCCTTGGCGACGTCGTCGGCGGACATCAGGACATTGGTCTCCGGGTAGTACGCCGCCACACAGCCGCGCGCCGTCGGGTACGACACCAGCCGGAACCCGGAGGCCCGCCGCTCGACGCCCTGGAACTCGCTCACGATGTCGACGTACGCACCGTCCTTCAGCCCGAGCTCGGCCAGGTCGTCCGGATTCACGAAGACAACCTCCCGGGTCCCGTTGATGCCGCGGTAGCGGTCCTCGAGCCCGTAGATCGTGGTGTTGAACTGGTCGTGACTGCGCATCGTCTGCAGCAGCAGCCGGCCAGGGGCCGTCGGCAACCAACTGAGGTCGCTCGCGGTGAACTGCGCCCGCGCGTCGGACGTGCGGAACTCGCGCTTGTCCCGGGCGGCGTGCGCCAGCAGGAACCCGCCCTCGTTGGCCCGCAGCCGATCCTCGAAGTCCTCGTACCCGTCGGCCACCCGGCCGATCCGCTGCCGGATCAGGCTGTAGTCCTCGGCGAAGTCGGCCCACGGGATCTGCCCGATATCCGGTACGACGGTCCGCGCGAGCCCGCAGATGATGCCGATCTCCGACTTCAGCTCCGGACCCGGGGGCGTCAGATTGCCCGTGGACAAATGCACCGCGCCTTGCGAGTCCTCGACCGTCACCGATTGCGGTCCGGCCGCGGTGTGGTCGTGATCGGTCCGCCCGAGCGTCGGCAGGATCAACGCCTCGCGCCCGGTGATGGTGTGCGACCGGTTGAGCTTGGTCGAGACGTGCACGGTCAGGTCGCACTCCCGCAGACCCCGGTGCACGACCTCGGTGTCGGGTGTCGCGGAGGCGAAGTTGCCACCCAAGGCGAAGAAGACCCGGACCGCGCCGTCACGCAGCCGTTTCACCGTCTCGGCCGCGTCGATACCGTGCTCGCGGGGTGCGGTGAACGCGAACTCGGCGTCCAGCTTGTCCAGGAACGTGTCCGGCACCTTCTCCCAGATGCCCATGCTGCGGTCGCCCTGGACGTTCGAGTGGCCACGCACCGGGCACGGGCCGGCGCCCGGCTTGCCGATGTTTCCCTGCAGGAGCAGCACGTTGACGATCTCGCTGATCGTCGCGACGGCCTCCCGGTGCTGGGTCAGGCCCATCGCCCAGCAGATCACCGTCGCCTTGGACTTGATGAACCGCTGGGTGAACTCCTCGATCTCCGTCCGGCGCAGCCCGGTCGCGAGCTCGACGGCAGCCCAGTCGAGCTCGGCGTTGTGCTTGGCGTAGACCTCGTAGCCGCTGGTGTGGCTCTCGATGAAGGACGTGTCGAGCACGGTCCCGGGGTTCGCCGCCTCGGCATCGAGCAGAAGGTGGCCGACGGCAAGGAACAGCGCCTGGTCGCCGCCGATCCGGATCTGCAGGAGCTGGTCGGCCAGCGGCGTACCCTTGCCGACCCAGCCGCGCGGGCGCTGCGGGTTCTTGAAGTTCATCATGCCGGGCTCGGGCAGCGGGTTCACCGAGACGATGTCGGCGCCGTTGCGCTTGGCGATCTCGAGGTGGCTGAGCATCCGGGGCGCGTTGGTGCCCGGGTTCTGGCCGACGACGACGATCAGCTCGGCCTCTTCCAGCATCTCCAGCGTGACGGCGCCCTTGCCACTGCCGATCACCCGGGACAGCGCCGTACCGGACGACTCGTGGCACATGTTCGAGCAGTCGGGCAGGTTGTTGGTGCCGTAGGCCCGGACGAAGAGCTGGTAGAGGAAGGCGGCCTCGTTGCTGGTCCGGCCGGAGGTGTAGAAGACCGCGTCGTTCGGGTCGACGAGGGCCTTCAGGTGCCGCGCGACGACCTGGAACGCCTCTTCCCAGCCGACCGGCTCGTAGTGCGTCGCCCCCGCCCGCAGCAGCATCGGCTCGGTGATCCGGCCGAGCTTGCCGAGCTCGAACTCGGAGATCTCGTTCATCGCGCCGACGGTGTGCTCGGCGAAGAAGGCGCGCGGCACCCGCTTGCGGGTCGCCTCCCAGGCCACCGCCTTGGCGCCGTTCTCGCAGAACTCGGCCGCGTGTTTGCGCTTGTGGTCGGGGTCCGGCCAGGCGCAGGACGGACAGTCGAAGCCGCCGTCCTGGTTCATCTTCAGGAAGACCTTGCCGGTCCGGGCCGGGCCCATCTCACGGAAGCCGAACTTGAACGACGACAGCACGGCGGGGACGCCGGCGGCCTTCTTCTTCGGCTGTTCGATATCGACCATGTTTCAACAATAGGTCCACCTATCATCACGCGCTGCTTCGATAGGCGAGGTTGTGGACAAGTGGCGCGCAACCCTATTGGGCGGGCCTTGGATGTGTGACCGCACCCCATAGTGTGCGGCGGCGCGGATTTCTACAGTCGTCGGCCATGGAGACCCGTCGAGCCCTCGTCACCGGAGCTGCGTCCGGCATCGGCGCCGCGTGTGCCCGGCGCCTCGCGGCCGACGGCGTACATGTCATCGCAGTCGACTACGACGCCGCCGGACTCGAGGCACTCGACGGTGTGGAGACGGTTGTCGCCGATCTTGCCGAGTTGGAGCGGCTGCCGGACCTGCCGACGGACGTGGACATCCTGGTGAACAACGCCGGGGTCCAGCAGGTCGCACCGGTCGAGCAGTTCCCGCCGGAGCGGTTCAGCTACATCCTGCGGCTCATGCTCGAGTCGCCGTTCCGCCTGATCCGGCAGACGCTTCCGCACATGTACGGCGCCGGCTGGGGCCGCGTGGTCAACGTCAGCTCGGTGCACGGTCTCCGGGCCAGCCCGTTCAAGGCGGCGTACGTCGCTGCCAAGCACGGACTGGAAGGACTCAGCAAGGTCGTCGCCCTGGAGGGTGCAGCGCACGGAGTGACCAGCAACTGCGTGAACCCGGCCTACGTCCGGACGCCGCTGGTCACCGCCCAGCTGGCCGATCAGGCGGCCACCCACGGCCTGTCCGAGGCAGAGGTGCTGGACAAGGTGCTGCTCGAGCCGGTCGCGGTGAAGCGGCTGATCGAGCCGGCCGAAGTGGCAGAGCTGGTCGCGCTGCTGTGCGGCCCGGCGTCCGCCTCCATCACGGGGAGCTCGTTCGTACTCGACGGCGGCTGGACCGCCCACTAGCTCAGGAGAGAGCCCGCCCATGACAACTACAGAACCGGTCCGCACCCGGACGTCGATCGTCCGGGTGGTCGGCGCGAGTCTCGTCGGTACGACGGTCGAGTGGTACGACTTCTTCCTCTACGGCGTTGCCGCGTCGGTGGTGTTCGGAGACCTCTTCTTCCCCAAGGGCGAACAGCTCACCGGGACGCTCCTGAGCTTCGCGACGTTCGCAGTGGGGTTCTTCGCCCGTCCGATCGGCGGAGTGGTGTTCGGCCACTTCGGAGACCGGTTGGGCCGCAAGCAACTGCTCGTGCTGTCGCTGCTGATGATGGGCGTCGCCACCTTCGCAATCGGCCTACTCCCGACCTATGCACAGGTCGGTGCGCTCGCTCCGATCCTGCTGACCGTGCTGCGACTCGTGCAGGGCTTCGCACTCGGCGGTGAGTGGGGTGGCGCCGTACTGATCGTGTCTGAGCACGGTGACCCCGCACGGCGTGGGTTCTGGGCGTCCTGGCCGCAGGCCGGTGCTCCCGCGGGTCAGCTGATCGCCAACGGCGTACTGGCTGGGCTGGCGGCGTTTCAGTCGGATGCTGCGTTCAACGCGTGGGGGTGGCGCATCCCGTTCCTGTTGTCCGCCGTACTGGTGCTGGTCGGACTGTGGGTGCGGTTGCGGATCGAGGAGTCGCCGGTGTTCCAGGAGGCACGGGCGAAGCATGAGCCGGTGGACAAGCTGCCGATCATCGAGGTGATCACGCGCTATCCGCGGGAGGTGCTCACGGCGATGGGCGCCCGGATGGCGGAGAACGTCAGCTACTACATCTTCACCATCGTCATCGCGACGTACGCCAAGGAACACCTGGGTATGGGCAAGTCCTTCGCACTGAACGCCGTCCTGATCGGTGCGGCCGTGCACTTCTTCGCGATCCCAATGTGGGGTTCGCTGTCCGACCGGATCGGCCGGCGACCTGTGTACCTGATCGGCGCGGTGGGTGTCGGTGTCTGGGGCTTCCTCTTCGTCGCCCTGCTGGACACGAAGAACTTCGCCCTCGCCGCACTGGCCGTCACCGTCGGACTGGTGCTGCACGGCGCGATGTACGGACCGCAGGCCTCGTTCTTCACCGAGCTGTTCGGCACCCGCGTCCGCTACTCCGGTGTGTCGATCGGTTACCAGCTCGCCTCGATCATCGCGGGCGGTCTGGCCCCCTTCATCGCGGTAGCGCTGCTCAAGGCGTACGACTCCGGCTATGCGATCGCTGTGTACGTCGCGGTCTGTGCGGTGATCTCCATCGTCGCGGTGACGTCGTACACCGAAACGCGACGCCGGGACCTGACCGCCCTGTAGGTGGCATCATCGCCGGGATGGAAGAGCTTCTGCGGCTGCTGGCCGAGGATGCGCCCGGGAGCGAGCTGGCCCGAGCGGCGGGCGAGGACGCGGTGGCCCGCGACCTCGCCCTGCGCATCCGGGCCGGCATCGATGCCAGCAAGAAGCGTGAGGCCGAGCTGTCCGCCCTGGTCGACGTCGCCCGCGAACTGGCCTCGGCGCGTGACCCGGGCGGCGTACTCGACACCATCGTCCACCGGGCCAGGACTCTGATCGGCACGGACGTCGCGTACCTGACCCTGTACGACGCGACCCGCGGCGACACGTACATGCGGGCGACGGACGGATCCGTCTCGGCCGCCTTCCAGCAGCTCCGGCTTCCCCTCGGCGCGGGCCTCGGTGGACTCGTCGCCGAGACCTACAAGCCGTACTGGACCGCCGACTACCCCTCCGACCGGCGCTTCCGGCACACCTCGCCGATCGACAGCGCGGTCGGCGAGGAGGGGCTGGTCGCCATCTGCGGTACGCCGCTCATCGTCGACGGAGCCTTCGTCGGAGTGCTGTTCGCGTCCAACCGGACGCGCCGGCCGTTCAGCCGCGAGGAGGTCTCGCTGCTCGGCTCGCTCGCGGCCCTCGCGGCCGTGACGATCGTGCAGGTCCGGGCGGCCACCGAGACAGCCGCTGCACTGGATCAGGTGTCGGCGGCCCACGCAGGCGTCGAACACGCGGCCGCGGCGCACGACCGGTTCGCCGAGATCGTCCTGTCGGGCGGTGACGTGGATGCGATCGCGGCGGCCGTGGCCGAGTTGCTCGACGTGTGGGTCGTGCTCGTCGATGCCGTCGGCAACGAGTTGGCCGTGGCGGGGGACACGCACCGGGCCGCGGTGCCCTGGCAGGAGTCCGAGTCCGGCCGGTTGACCCGGATCGGTGACTGCTGGGTGGTCGCCGCGACCGCCAAGGGCGAGCGCCTCGGCGCTCTGGTGATCGGCGGCGTCGACGACCTGTCCGGCGCGGACCAACGCATCGTCGAACGCGCCGCTGTGGTCACCGCACTGGTGTTGCTGTTCCGCCGTCAGACCGCCGAGCAATCCCAACGTGCACAGGCGGATCTGCTGGCAGATGTGCTCAGTGGCAGCGCTGATCCGAGGACGCTGACCGATCGACTCCGTCTGCTCGCGCCGAACCACCGCCACGACCGCCTGGTTGTAGCAGTGGTGCGCGGGGACCACTCCGCCGTACGGGCTCGGCTGTCGGCACCACTGGAAGAGAAGCTGGTGCTCTCTGGTCCGTTTGGCGGAGACCTGGTGCTGTTGCTCGCCCGCACCGACCCTGCGTCGGCTGCGCGAGAGTTGGCTGACGTTGCCAAACGGGCTGCAGTGACGATCGCCGTGACCGGTCCGGCGGGTTGGAGCTCGCTGGTCGACGCGCATCGTCAGGCTGCGCGACTCGCAGCGACCATGCTCCGGCTCGGACGCAGTGGCGAGTCCGCGACACCTGACGACCTCGGAGTCGCCGGTCTGGTTGGTGCTGCGGACGTCGACGTACGGGCGCATGTGCGGCACGTCCTGGGCGCAGTACTCGACTATGACGACCAGCGTGGCACCGATCTGGTCGGCACCTTGCACGCGTACTTCGCAGCCGGCCAGAGTCCGACGAGAGCGGCGACGTCGCTCCACATCCACCCCAACACCGTCCAGCAACGCCTGGACCGCATCGCTGCCCTGCTTGGCGACGGCTGGCAGTCACCCGAACGCGCCCTGGACATCCAGGTCGCGCTCCGGCTCCAGCAAGCCGTCAGGGGATGAGCACGAGCCGTCCGCGGACGCCGCCCTTGGCAAGGCGCCGGTACGCCGTTGCCGCATCCTGCAGGGGATAGGTCTCGGCAACCCGCGTCGAGATTGCACCTGCGTCGACCAGCTCGACCAGCTCAGTCAGGTCGCGCCGGTTGGCGTGCAGGAAGAGCTGCGCGACAGTGATGTTGCGGAGGTGCGGCGGCCGTGGCCCGCCCTGCAGATGGATGTGTTGGCCCCCGTTGCGGACCGCCTCCTGTGCACCGACCCCGATGATCGCCGCATCCACCAGAGCGTCCACGCCGGCTGGGACGATCTCGCGGACCGCGGTGGCCAGGTCGGCCGAGCGTCGTACGAAGTGATCCGCGCCGAGACGTCGTACCAGGTCCTCGTCCTGGTCGCCGGCGGTGGCGATCACGGTGAGGCCTTGGTGCTTGGCGAGTTCGACCACATACCCACCGACGCCACCGGCGGCGCCAGTCACCAGGACGGTCTGCCCCGAGATGGCGCGTAGTGCTTGCAGTGCCGTGATTGCGTTCAGCGGGATGGTCGATGCGGCGACAGGGTCCATGGTGGTCGTCGCGGCGGCGTTCGCGTCCAGGACGACGTACTCCGCGTGCGTCTTGAGGGATCGCCCGAGCAGATCGGCCAGACCGATGACCGCCGTACCTGGTGTGAGGTCCACACCAGACCCGACCGCGTCGACCGTGCCGGCCACGTCCCAGCCGAGACCGAACTGCTCTCTCGGTGCAGTCAGACCGAACTGCACAGCCAGCCCCGCGCTCACCGCCAGATCCACCGGGTTGACCGCGGCGGCGGCCACTTTGATCCGGACCTGCCCGGCCGCCGGCTCCGGAATCGGCGTCTCGATCAGCTCGAGGGTGTCCGGCCCTTCGAGCCGCCGGGCCACGAGTGCGCGCATAACGTGTCTCTCCTTGTGTCGATACCTTGTTGGTGACACCACTGTCGGAGAGTTACTCTCTATCGGGAAGTACGTACTTCGAAGTGCGTACCGTACGACGAGGAGAGTCATGCCCACGCGTACCGCCGCTCAGCGCCGGGAGGAGGCAGCCCGCGAGTACGACGCGTTCCTGGCCAGCTGCCCGGCCCGGCAACTGCTGGACCGGATCAGCGACAAGTGGGTGACGCTCATCCTCACCGCGCTCGCCGAAGGCCCGCAGCGGTACTCCGACCTCTCCCGCCGGATCGCCGGCGTCAGCCAGAAGATGCTGACCCAGACACTGCGCTCGCTCGAACGCGACGGCCTGCTCACGCGCGCGGTGACGCCGTCGGTGCCGGTCCGCGTAGACTACGAGCTGACGCCACTCGGCCAGAATCTGATGCCGCTGATCTCCGCCATCAAGTCCTGGGCCGAGACTCATATGACCGAGGTCAACGCCGCCCGGACCGCGTACGACGTCGGCGCGGCTGTCGGGTGATCGGCCGACAGGTGTCGGCCGGGTGGAGCGTCGCCCTATCGGTCAGCGTCTCCACCGCCAGGACCTCCGTCGAGCGCCGCTGCGAGAAACTCGAGGTCCATCATGACCGCCCTCCAACGCGGCCTGAACCAAAACCTGACAGCTACCCTCGCCCTTTGACCAATCCGGCTTCCGGCAAGGAGACACGGTGAGCGAGCCAGCCCGCTCCGCCAGCGCGAACGACCGACGAATCGTCGTACTGGTCATGCCGTCGACCCCCACCTGGGCCCCACCAGGTCGCTCCCCCGAAGCCTGGCGCCTGGCCCTGGCCGAGGACACCTACGAGGTCCTGGCCGCCCTGGACCGCGTAGAAGTCGCAGTGGCCGTCCTCAACGGCACCGAAGCATCCGTCCATGAAGCCACCACCCTCACCTGGCCCGGCACCCCCGTCTACACCGCCCCCACCCTCCACCAAGCCCTAACCCAAGCTGCCACCCTCACCCCCACGCCCGCCACCTCCGCGCCGGCCTCGGACGCGGCGCCCACCTCCGGGGATGCAGCTGGGTCCACCACGGCCGAGGTCGGCGGGTCCATCAGCGGGACCGGCCGAGTGGCGGCTGTGGTTGCTGTCGCGTACGACGCTCCAGACCTCCCGGGGCTCCTGATCGGCAAACTCTTCCGTGCCCTCTCCACTGCCGACATCGCCGTCTGCCCCGCCGAGGACGGCTCCCAGGTAGCCCTCGGCGTCAACCTCCCCATCGCGAACTGGCTGACCGATTCCCTCGACCTGAGCCTCGACCTCACCCTCGCGGAACTCGACCAAGCCAAACCCCGCCGCCACGCCGTAGCCGTCGGCCCCGGCTGGCACCGCCTCCGCTCACCCGCCGACCTCGCCCGCCTCGACCCCGGCTTGGAAGGCTGGGACGCGACCCGTTCCATACTTCGTCACGCCTGACCCGTCACCTTGTCGCTTCCCGCTCGTTCACAAGGCAGCGGAGAACTTCTGGGGGAAGCTCGCCGCCGCCGCACTATCGGCCTGCCGATTCCGTTCAGGGGCGGAAATCGACACCAGCCACCACCGCCCTCTGGCCCCGGGGCACTCGGCTCCCTCGCGGAACCAATCCCAACCGGCCATCGGGCAACCGTGCACGGGGAAGCGCGGGCACCAGCAACACAACGGGGGAACCAACGGGGAAGCCGGACGCGCCACCAACAAACGCACGACTGGTGGCACGTATCGGCACAACGGGGACGCTCCACCAGCAACAACAACGGGGACTGCATTACAACGAGGACAGCAGTACGCGCACTAACCGCCAACGCAACGGGGAGCGTGGCGAGCACTCCAGGGGAACGAGCACAACGGGGACGCTCGAACTCCCCGACAGCGGGGAATCGCAGTACGCAAACGGGGGAACGGGGCCGGTGGGGCATGGGGGAACGGGGGTGCTCCGCCGGCAACACAACGGGGGACACGGAAACGAGGGGGATCTTCGCCAGCGGTACGCCGGGGAGCCAGTGGTGCACAACGGGCAACACACCTGCGGAAGAACCGGGTCACGGGTGAAGCGGGGGCAATGTAAGGCGATGCGGGGCAACGTTCACCGCGCAGGCATCCGAACATCACCTCGCAGCCGGGACCGGCGACACCCAACGTGGACTGTGAGCAAGGGGCACCGGCAAGCCAACCCCGTGGCACAACGGGTAACGAAGACGACTGGGACCTGCAGTGCGCCACGGGGAACGGCACAGATGGGGGCAGGGAACGGGGGGAAGCTCGGCAGCACCACAACAGACAAGCGGGGGTGCTCCACCAGCAGCGCAGCCCTACGCCACGGGGAACGGGGCCTCACGGCGAAACGGGGTTGGGGAGCAGGACCTGCGGCGGGGAAGCTGAGGTTCACGGGCACCAGGCCCACAGGGGAACGGAGCCTGCGGCACACCTGGTTGGTGGGGGAACTACGCCAGAGGGAGCTCGACCCACGGGACGGGGATCGCAGGGACGGGGTCGGTGGAGGAACGGGCCTACGGGGAACTGTGGTTGAACCAATGGGTGAGCCCGACCGTTGAGCAGGTAGAAGTTGGGTTTGCTGAGCTGGTGGCTGAACTGCGCGTGCGGGGAGCTCGGGCCCACGGGAGACGGGGGATCAACGGTGGACGGGACCAGGCTCCATGGGGTACGGGGAAGCGTGGATTAGTGGGAACGGCGCCTAAGGGGAGCTTGGCCAGGGGACGAGGACCCCGGGCGCGGGGACCGGGCCCGCGCGGGGGACAGACTGCGGGACGTGCGGGTTGTGGGGGAGGCGCATACGGGGAGCTTGGCCAACGGGAGACGGGGAAGTGTGGGTTGGGGGAACTGCGCCTACACGGGGCTGGACCTACGGGATCACGGGGAAATGGGGGTCACGGGGGAATGGGGTCCCCGGAGGGATGGGAGTTCACGGGGGGAATGGGGCTCTGCGGGGGTGGGGTCCCACGGGAACTCCTGGCGGGGGAGCGGGTCGGCTTGTCGAGTCGGCCCGCAAACCCTCAGCCGCGGCGCCGCGACGGAGGCCCGGTAGTGAGCAGACTTTCTGGGCCGCTAAGGACCGACCGGCTACCGGCCCCGCACTCTGGTCCGCGAGGTGGCGCGTCCTGTTGGATGCTCCTATAGATGTCAAGCGGTGGCTGGTTGCTGGTTTGGGGTGGGTTGGGTTTGGCGGAGGGTGTAGTAGATCTCGCGGGCGATGAGTCGTTTGAGGCAGCGGATGGTGTCTTTCTTGGAGAGG
>NZ_JBSXMZ010000001.1:0-9323 GCF_054073265.1 Kribbella sp. CWNU-51 | reverse complement strand
ATCAACGTGAAACCATCAGCCATTTGCTGCAGGCAACCGCCTTCACCGGGTTGAGGTCTTGACGGCATGGCGCGGCGGCCGAATCTCGGATCTTGCGCCGGTGGCTTCGCCGTGACGAGGCGAGGCGAAGTGCCTGCTCGATCGATGCTGTCCCCGCTCACCCGGCGTCGCGTGACGGGCCGCTGCCCGGGTCGCTGCCTTCGGTCGCCGCTTTCGGTCGCGCGGGCGCTGTCAGGGCAGCAGGTCGAACCCGAGCAGCCGGGTCAGGCCGAAGCCAACTTCGGATTGGCCGTGGGAATCGACATAGTTGCCGTCGACCTCCATCGAGGTGCCGTGCCGCATCGCGCCCTCGATCATCGCCGCGACCTCGGAGGCTGAGCAGTTGATCACCTGGGAGTGGATCGCCATCGACTTCGTCTCGACGTGCCAATAGATCAGCACCCCGCGGCCGCCGTAACGGGAGTGCCACTCGGTGAAGATGTTCTGGTCGAACGCCCCGAAATGCGTCGAATCGCTGGCGACAGCGCTGGAGCCGGCCCCAGACCCGCTGGCGCCGTACCGCGAAGGTCGCGTCGGCGATCTGAGTGGCCATCGCCCTCGCCACGTCGACCGATAGGTACCAGCGCCGCACATAGCGCAGGTCATCTTCGGAGTGGCCGTGCTCTCCACCGGAGATCGCCCGGATCCCGGTGTTGGTGCCGTAGGCATACACCGCGAGCAGCAGCCGCTCGGCCAGCACCTCCCGCGACAGATCACGCCGCCCCGCCGTACCGGTCACCTGGTCCAGGCAACCGGTGCGCAGCACGGCCTCCTTCAGCATGTCGATCAGCGGCACCGTGCCCCACCGGGTCCGGATCTCGCTCTTCAACGCGCGCAGGTTCTTCGGCTCCGGCGCAGCGTCCAGCGGGGTCAGCTTGATCGCGCCCTGCTTGCCGCGGTCACCAAACTCCACCCAGCCGAGCTCGTCGACCCGGTCGTTCAGCGCGCCGAGCTCGGTGCGCAGCTCGGCCTGCAACTGGTCGATGAACACGGTCGGGTCCAGCGGTTTACGCAGCGCGCTGTAGTCCTCCATTCGGCGGGACTCGAAGTCGCGGGGCAGGTCCTCGTCGGGGTTGCGCCACCGGTCCGCGCCGACCACCCAGATCTCCTTGCAACGCAGCCGTTCCCGCAGCGCCTGGAACGTGCACACCTCATACGTCGCGCGCACCACCTTGGTGCGGCCCTTGCCGTCGATGCGGCGGACCAGGTCCGCCCAGTCACCCAGCACGCCCTTGTGGTCGGGGACGTGCTCGCCGGCCGGGTAGAACGTGACCCGTCCGTCCTTGTGCCGGGCCACCAGCTCCAGCGCGTCCAGCACCGGCCGGTGCGTCGCGTTCGACGACCGGAACTCCAGCACATCGAGCAGTTCGATCAAGCCCGCCGGTAGTGGTTGGTGTAGGAAGCCTTCAGCGTGGTCTGCACCGTGCGGCGATACACCGGGCCCTTCGTCTTGTACTCGTGCACCAGCTCCCGCAGCGTCTGCTCACCCCCGGTCACCGCCGGGAACACCACAGCCCGCACCGGGTCGTCCGGCGCATCCAGCGCGGCCTCGGCGATCGCGAACAAGATGTTCTCCTTGCCCGTCACCTTCTTGAAGGCGTTCACCAGTTCCTGGGTGACGCGCTTGTCCGCCCGGCGTTGATCCGATGCACGGTGGAGATCAGCAGGTCGACCAGGGTGTCGGTGATCTCCCGCTCCCGCGCATGCAACAGAGCCGCCAGCAGCGTCAACCGCAGCTCGACCGGGTGATCACGCAGATGCGACGGGGACTCCACTGCCGCCCTGGAACGCCACCCGGCCAGTACCTTCGGCGCCACATCGCTGAACAGACCCGGTGGCAGTCCGATCGCGCGGACCGCACGGAGCTTCCTGATCTCGATCAGCATCGACTCCAGCCTCACATTGCCCGGATCCGACTTCACCAACGCCAATACCGAATCGGCGTCATCCGCCGCGTCGCCAAGCCCTGACACCAGAGCTTCTAACCGGGCCGATGTCACGGACGGCAATCTGGCCGCGATCCGGCACGACAGCGTCGCCTCGGCCTGCCGCAATGCCGACCGAACGATCCGATCGACACGACCCGCAGTCGGTGGCTCGATCCGCTCGCCCCGGCAACGCGCGAGAACCTGCTCGCGCACCCGATCATGCTGCCGCTCCGCCTCGCAAACCCGCAGCCAGCCATCCAGCCAGCTTGTCCGCATCCTCGACCGAGCACTCCCGAAAGCCCAGATGCCGACGGATCTGCGCACGATGCCGCTCGATCGTACGACCAGTCCACTCATACAGACCGATCTCGGAGGCCGGCACCTTCACCTGGTCCGCAACGAACCGCACCGCGTCGTCCGGAAGCTCCCCGCGTCCGCGCGGGAACCGGCCATGCCGGACATAGAACTTCAACAGCAAGACGAAACCGAGCTTCCCAGCGTCGCCCTTTCCGAACACCAGACCCTGCTCGTCATCCAGCAGCGTCCACTGCTCGACCAACTCATCCAGCTCAATCGACCGATCCACGATCGGCATGCTCCCGCGATCGGAGGTCAACGCCCCCTACCGGGCAGACCCGCGAATGTGGCGGCTGGTGACAGCTCTCTTACCGACACCCCTACGAGCGGGCCGCCCTTGGTGCGGCGGGGCTGCGTCGGTTCGCCGTTCAGCCCGCGGCACACGGTGTACATCGGTGACCACGGTAAGTGGCGTTGCCGTTCGGGCGGTCAACCCTCGCGACCTGTGCGGCTACGGTCGCAGCCCGATGACGCTCAAGGCCGCTCATCGGCCCAGGCAGCGACACGTCAAGTACCACCAGGTCAGGCAGCCAGCGCTGCGCCGCGTCCTGCTATCGCCATCGCCGAATTGCGCAGTCCCACCCAGGCGGGGCCGGTACTGGAGGCCTATCTATCGGTGGGCTGTGTCGCGACGGAGTCTGGCTGCTGTGCCGGCTGCGGCGCAGCCGATGGTGGCGCTCACGACTGGTACGAGCAGGAGCAGCATCATCGCGCTGCCGAGGTTGTCACTGACGGCGTACGTCGCCAAGTCGGGAAGTCCGCTGGTGGGGAAGTCGCGGAGCTGTCCGGCGTCGTAGGGACCGCCGGCGGTGAGGAGGGTGTCGCCGGCCAGCACGACGAAGAGGACGAGCCCGGCGACGACGGCGGACAGCAGCACAACCTGCTGGCGCACGGCTGCGGTGCGGCGGCGTCTGCCTGCCACGGCTCCCACGGCGAGTGCTGCCAGCGGAATGGCGAGTAGGAGGAGCGAGTAGGCCGGTTGCGAGGAGTGCGACACGGCGGTGATCCCGGCGATGGCCCACACGGCGGCCAGGGCGAGGCCTCCGGCCAGGCCGGACAGACCTACCGATCCGTGGCGCAGGAGGACGACTGAGATCAGGGTGTACCCGGCCAGCACGGCCGTGAAGGTCGCGAGAGCGGGCCGGGTTCCGTGTTGGGTGAGGACCGCCGGGTAGCGCACGAGTCCGTAGACGACCAGCCCTGCACATGCCACAGCTGTTGCAGCGACCAGTCGGGCGGCCACACCGGCGGCGTCCGCGCGTCGCGATGGAAGGACCAGCGTCGCAGCGGCACAGCCGAGCGCGAAGCGCCAGCGCTGCGTCCGGCCCTCCAGCTGCCGGAGCTCGCCGAGCATCGCCTCTCCCCACTGCGCGCGGTCGGCGGGTAGAGCGCCGACGGCCCAGGCGAGCAGCCTGGACGGTGTGTCGTGGACCGTGGAGGCGGCGGCCGGCTCGATGCCCGCTCGGCGTGCTGGGCGGACCACCCAGACGAGGAGCGCGGCGACGAGCACACCTACGACGAGTGCACTCATTACGCCTCCCTCACTTGCGGGCGCTGCAGCGGCGAGGGCCGCCGGACCGTGTCCTCTGCCAGTCTGGCCGCCTCGCGCAGCCCGGCTGCGGTCAGCCGGTACATGTGCCGGGGCGGCTTGCCCTCCGGCCCGTACTCCCACATCGCCTCGAGTAGCTCACGGTCGGCCAGCCGCACCAGGATCGGATACAGCGAGCCCGACTTCAGTTTCAGCTGGGTGCCGAGGTCGTAGCCATACCGCCACCGCGTCGGCTCGTCGGCAAGCGCCTGCAGAACCTTGATCGCCTGCGGAGAAAGCGCACGAGAACGAGCCATGCCATAACTCTACCTATGTAGTGATATCCAAGCAAGGCTGCCGGCAGAGCCAGCCGGGCAGCTTGCGGGTATCGACCAGCCGCCGCGCGACATCGCGAAGCTTGGTGTTGGTGTCTTGGGAGCAGCGCCGCAGAACCTCGAACGCGCGGTCGCCCTCGAGATCGAAGCGCTCCAGCACGATCCCCATTGCCTGCCCAACCAGCTTGCGGGCATCGATCGCCTGGGCCATCGTCTCGTCGTGTCGCGCCGACGCGACCGCGACCGACGCATGCCGGGCCAGGATGTAGGCGATCGCCTCATCATCGGCGCTGAACGCAAGCGGCTCCCGGTTGTACAGCGACAGCACCCCGATCGTCTGGCCGCCGACTGTCATCGGAACGTGCAGCACACTGCGCATCCCGGCCCCCACAGCCTCGGCCTGCCAGGCCGGCCAACGGTGTTCCGCGGTCACGTCGGGGACGTGGATCGTCGTGCCGCCGGCCAGGGCAGCCAGCATCGGACCGTTGCAGGGTGTCGATCTGCAGCTGATACAGCGACTCCACCACCGGATCGGTCACCGCCGCGACCTCGGCCCGCCCGCCCCGCGCGGCGAGGGCGACGCCGGCATGGCTGCACTTGAGTGCCTGTAACGCGAACAGCGCCACCGACTCGACCGTCTCGTCCACGTCCAGCGCATCGTGCAACTCGATCGGCCCCGCTGAACGTGTGGCGCCAGGTGGTCGTCCTCCTGCAGGTCGCGGGGCCGGTGTCCCGGCGCGCCCCCTCCAACCCACCTGTTGTGGTGACTATGATCCGAGCCGTCAGCTGGATGTGCGTCTCCCCCGGGGCGTGCTGAGTAAATGCATATGCTTCCGGCAACGAGCTATGCACCTTGGGAAGCTCGAGAGTGGGGTCCTCCCGGCTGACAGCTTCTGATGCTTCGATTCCGCGCTGTTCCGGGGGGACGCGCGGGGTCGGAGTGAACATGTCTGAACCCAGCCACAGCAGCCATCAGAAGCTGCTGCTGATCGGCACACTCGCCTGCCTAGCCGCGATTGTCACCGTGTCCGTGGCCGGCCAATCTGGAGCCGCCGTCTCCATCGGCGCCGTCTGGACAGCTACGTGCGGCGTGCTATCACTTCGACGGAAGCCCTAACCCTGCCCGGTCGCAAGAGGAGGTGTTGAGAATCGATCGTTATCTCGACACTCCCTCGGTGGTCATGCTGGCCGGCGACACACCGATCAGTGGGTGTCGGAAAAACGTGTCGCGGAGTCGGAGTGTCTAAGAACTCGGAGCCCTCCCATTCTCGTACAGTCGCGAGTCATGACGATCTCCACGACCGTCCCCCGGCGACCTGCCTGAGCTGCTCGCGGCCGAGCCCGCGGTGCTCACGGGCGCCCGGATCGGATACGCCAGGGTGTCGACGAACGGCCAGCTGCTCGACCGGCAGTTGCACGCCCTGAACGAGGTCGGCTGCGTCAAGGTGTTCGCGGACAATCAGTCCGGCCGCGACGCCGACCGCCCGGACCTGATCGCGTGCCTGGCGTACCTGCGCGCCGGCGACACCCTCGTCGTACCGAGCCTCGACCGGCTGGCCCGATCGCTACAGGACCTCGTCACGTTGGTCAGCGACCTGCGGCGGCGCGGTATCGGGTTCCGGTCGCTGCACGAGGCGATCGACACCACCACCCCCGGCGGCCGGCTGGTGTTCCACATCTTCGCCGCGCTCGCCGAGTTCATCCGCGAGCTCATTGTCGAAGGCACCCACGAGGGACTGGCCGCGGCCAGGGCCTGCGGCGTCAAGCTTGGTCGACCGCCTGCGATGACACCCGAGCAGGTTCGCTCGGCGCGCACGTTGCTGGCCCAGCCGGAGCACTCGGTGACCTCGATCGCCAAGCTGCTCGGCGTCAGCCGGTCCACGATCTACAAGTACGTCCCCGAGCTCTCCGGAGGATCCGCCGCGGCGTTGCCGATCGCCCCAAGTTCTGCTGCGATCGGCTCCGCCGTCGACGATCGCCCTTCTCGGCCGTTGCCGATGCCGACGGCACCGAAGTCACCGGCCTGCCCAACGTGTGGGAACCGGCCCGCCGATGCGCGCGAGCTCCAGCTGCACCGCGAAGGTCTGGAGACCGTGTGGCTGCTCCACGATCCCGACCAGCCGGGCCGGCTCGTCGAATGCTGGCACTGCGAGCGCTGCCAACCACATCAGGTCGAGATCGTGATGTGCGGCTTGTGCGGCAACACGGTGATGCTCGGCGGAGACCTGGCCGCCGGTTCCGATGATCAGTCGTCCCAGCTACCCGAGCTCGCAGTGCAATGGCTCACCGGCCACGGCTGGATCCAACGCCCCAGCAGTTGGTACTGCGGCAGCCACACCGACAGAGTGAGCGGTCAATAGAGGCGTAGTCCGACAAGGTGAGCCCTTGCCGCGGGGACACCAGCGATCAGCGCGCCCGCACCAACCCGGCTCGTGACTAAGGTCGAACTCCGATGACACGAAGGGGCAGCATGGGCGAGGAACAGGGCGTCGACTACGACCGCCAGGCGAGTACCACCAAAAGCCGAGCCAAGGCCGGCGAACTCCAAGGGTGTGTCTACGGATAGTTAGCCGCCGAACTTGAAGCGGCATTGATATGAGACGTGTCCACTCGTCGTGGCAACGATATGACCGGTGACGACGGCGGAATCGCCGAAGCAAGTGACGTTGCCCTGAAAGGTCCTGCTAAGTGAAAGGCCTTGGGGCAACTCGCCGCTACAGGAGATCACTACCGCCCCGTCGCCCGAAGGCAGGAGTACGAGTGTCTGGTGGTCCAGAACGAATGCAGGTAAACCTGGTATGTCTCCGGCGTCTAGGCCGCACTCGTCTCCCTTGATCACGGTTGCGCCGGCCGCCGACGCAGACGAAGCCATCGGCCAGCCGCACATCAACAGGGCCGCACCCGCAATGACCAGGCCTCGAAGGATCGAACGTTTGCTCATGGCCCCTCCCGGGCAGGCAAGGACCACGGGAACCGCGCGCCCCGACCAGCACTCTTCTCCCTGTCGCAATGATCCACAAGGGTGAGGTGACTAGTGCCCCGCGTCTGAGGTCTTCTGACGGTTGGCTTTCTTGAGGACTTGGTTGGCGGTCTTGGTCCAGACGAACGGGTGTGATCGGTCGTTCCAGCTGGTGATGAAGCGTCGGATCTTGGTGTTGAGATCGCCGACGGATCGGAAGATGCCGCGGTGGATGGCTTGGCGTTCGATGATGGAGAACCGCACCTCGACCAGGTTCAACCAGGACGCGTGAGTGGGTGTGAAGTGCACGGACGCGGGGGTTGCCGCCAGCCAGGCCTTGATGTTGGGGTGCTTGTGGGCGGCGTAGTTCTCCATCACCGGGTGCAGCTCGCGGCCGGGGTGGGCGCGGGCGACCTACTTGAGGAACACCAGGAACTCTTGATGACGATGCCGGGGCTTGCACGCCGCGGTGACCTGGCCGGTGGCGATCTCCAGCGCGGCGAACAGGAATCGCGATCCGGATCGCCTGGCGTGTCACGGCAGCTGAGCGTGGATCCTTGGTGCCGCCACCGGCCGGGTCCCGGTGATACAGGTGGTTATCACCGGGATCTGCGTGGTCACGCCCGGCGTCTGCCGCCGTGATCGGTAGACGGCCGGCCACAGCCGGGGCACGGTGGAGACTGGCGGCGCCGCATCACCGCAGCTGGCGCTGCTGGAGGGGGACTGTGGTGATCTCGAGTGAACGAGCCCTGCGCCTGATTCGTCGTAGGCGCAGCGACCGCGACCTGGCCCGTACGCCGTCGATGGGACCTCTGGTCCTGCAGGCGGCCGTGGCGGTGGTTCTGGCGGTGAGCGGCGCGGTAGGCCTGTACCTCCTCCTCGCCTGGCTGCTCGGCGTTGCGCCCCATCCCAGAGGGCCGACCCCTGATCAGCAGAAGCTGCTCGCGGACCTGGCGAAGATCGCCCCCGGACTGGCAGCCGGCATGGGAGCTGCCTTTGCTCTCGTCGTCGGTTACCGCCGCGCGCGCGTCGAGGAGGCCGGCAGCCACCGTGACGACCGCCGGCTGTTTAGCAGCCGCTACCAGGACGCGGCCGACCTCATCGGCCACGACAAAGCTGCCGTCCGGCTCGCCGGCATCTCCGCGATGGCGCGCCTCGCTGACGACTGGGCCGAGCAGCGCCAGCCGTGCATCGATGTGCTGTGCGGATACCTGCGGCTGCCTTACGACCCGGCGGCCAGCGATTCCGGCGAAGAGGAGGTCCGCCTCACCGTCATCGGGCTCATCACTGCACACCTCCAAGCCTCGGCTGAGCCCGCGTGGCGAGGGCATGATCTCGACTTCACCGGAGCCTTCTTCGACGGTGGCGACTTCCGTGGCGCCGTCTTCTCCGGCGGCAACGTCGACTTCATCAACGCGGTCTTCCCCGGCGGCACCGTCGACTTCATCAACGCGGTATTCTCCGGCGGCACCGTCGACTTCACCAACGCGGTATTCTCCGGCGCCTGGGTCAACTTCGCCGGCGCCGTCTTCTCCGGCAGCGTCGTCATGTTCGGCGGCGCGCACTTCTCCGGCGTCGCCTTCGTCGACTTCGCCAACGCCGACTTCTCCGGCGGCTTCGTCCGCTTCCTCGGCGCGGTCTTCTCCGGCGGCAGCGTCACCTTCCAGATCGCGCGCTTCTCCGGCGGCGACGTCGACTTCGCCCTCGCGGACTTCTCCGGTGGCGAACTTAACCTGGCCGGAGCGACCCTCCGGCCTGGCGGTATAGCGCCACGGAACCTTCCTGAAGCCCCGACCGCCGGTCTGAAGTTACCGGCCTGGATGAAGCAAACCCCGTCGAGCGCTCTCCCGCCCCACTGATAGCCAGGCCACGGACAGAACCGTGGTTTCCTAAACCGTGCGTCCACAGGTGGCGCGACTCGTTCTGGATCCTCCTGCCGTTGCCGGGGGCAACATCTGTATCAATTGGTGACCAGCGTGTCCGCAGGTCAGGGGCTACTTACCGGGCCCCGACACCGGTTGTCCCCCGACGATCAGTTCGCCTGTACCCGAGGGCCTACGCAGCCAGCTGACACCTGCCCAGGGCCAGAAGGTGTTCGGCGATCTCGTCGACAAGAGCCGGTGGGTTGTAGTTGGCCTATGCGGTGAACTTCTCGTGCGCGGCCATCGCCGCGCCGA
>NZ_JBSXMZ010000053.1:0-111156 GCF_054073265.1 Kribbella sp. CWNU-51 | reverse complement strand
TTCTTCCAACCCGCCCGCGGCATGCACCCAAACTACACGACTGTCATCTTAACTGAACGGTATTGGGCCTTGAGGGGCATTCACGAGCAAGACCGGCAACGGTCGCCGGTTCCACGATCTAGTGATCACGCTGCCAAAGCGCTCCGAAAGCGGTCACTTCGATCCGTGTGGGATACGCATATGCCCAGTCCAGGCTGCGATGCGGCAGACGCTCAAACTCGATTTGCCCCCGTTGAAGCCATAAGCACTCGACCCGGAACGCCGCACCGGCGATCTTCCACAGCAGCTCGCTGGATCGGCCAAGTCGCTCGGCGGTTGGGGTGGCCTCGTGCGACAAGTGCGTGACGGAAGTCGGCGCCGAGCAGCGTCAGGACGTGCGCGGAATGGTAGCGCGCCTTCTATCCGGAACTCCGGGTTGCTTGGTCAGACAATAGTGGTCGGCGCGGATCTATGTCGCCGGCGGATTGGGCCAAATTGAGTTGTTGCTCGACGCAACCGGCCAATGGCCTGCACATCACTTCATAATCCAGATCTCTAAACCGACATCAGCGGCCGCCGCATCCTTTGACTAGGTCAAGTACTCCGGCTCGAAACCTTCCCTCTGGCGCAGCGCACGATCCGGCCCAGAACTAAACTGGGAGGTCGGCCCCGCGCCGAGCTCGCGAACCATGAGTGGTGCTATCGGTGACGTATGTGATCTGAGCTGCAACAATCACTGCATGGTGGAGCGATCTTGGCAGAACGTCTGGGCGCAGATCATCGACAGCGCGTGGATGCATCGACTGAGTGGTGAGCGAATACTGACGCTGGACCGCGAGGTGCCCAACACGATCGTCGAGGTCACACCGTTGGCGATCCGGCGACGTTCGGCGCTGCCCACGGGCAGCGATGGTGCGAGCAGCATCCCCGCATCGGCGGTAGAGAATCTCTGGCGACAGTTGGTCGAACGCGGGGAGACGTACCAGTCTGGGCCGGTCGCTTTTGCGTATGCGCTGATTGGGCGTCTAATCCCGGGCATCGGATACGCGACCGAGCCTCTGCGGCTGTCGATCACGGATCCGGCAGCCGCCATGGCGGCGTGGTCTGGGCCGGCATTGATGCACGTGTTGTTGAAATGGTCACCAAGCCGGAATCCAGCCACCATCGAGTCTCATCGCACGATTGCTGAGCAGCGGGGCAGTGTCTGGTGGGGCTACATCGGCAGTCAGCCACCGGCAGACCAGCGCGAGCGGATGTACCGGATCGAGCTCGAGGGTGGTGCGGACGTCTTCGCGTACCTCTATGAAACCGGGTCAGACCCAAGCGAGGCTCGGTGCACTCGGGCGCGCGTGGTCGACATCTCAAGCAGTGGTGAGGCCATTGACGACGTTGATCGTCCTGACTACTACAGCAAGTCCGACTGCAGCTTCTTCTTCCGTTTGACCGACTTTGAAGAACTTCCACCCGGTTGGGCGGCCGACAACCTGGCCCATATCGACAAACCGACGGCGCCGCATGGCGGTCTGCAGACTCAAAGCGGGCTTCTGTACGTAGTGCACCGCGTCGACGCCGATGAGCCGGTAGAACGCCTCATCCACACGTGGTGGGTGAACCAGGGCAGCAACTACAGTCAGGAGCGCGCCGGAGGGTTCGTGTGGGCACCGATCAAGACACAGGCAGGCTACAGCGTGGCACACCACACGAACGTGTCCCGTCTGCGCCCTGGCCACGTTGTCATCCACTACGCGAACTCCGCGATTCAGGCCATCGGCCAGGTCACTGGATGGCCTGAGAGACGAGCCAGGCCTGGTGCCACCGCCACTCGACCGGGGGACGAGGAAGGACACCTCGCGCCGGTGACCTACTACCCGATCGACACGCCCATTTCGATCACTGACGTGGCCGGCAGGGCCGCCGGGGTGGGACCGTTCGCCGCCTCGGGCGCCGTAAAGCAAGGCTACCTATATCCCCTTGACGCGACCTTCGCTCAACGGCTCAGAAATGACTTCATTGACACGTGGCCGCTCGAATCACCCTGGTCCTCCACTAGTCCCGAGCGTTGGCTGTTCCAGGCTGTGCCCGACAGGTGGGATCTCGCTGAGAACCTGGAGACGTGGGCAGTCGGCGACGAGGACACCTGGACGGCGACGAGATACCGCAAGCGGATGCGCCCGGGCGATGTCGTTGCCCTCTGGTCCGGTGGATCGCGCGCTGGCGTCCTCGCGCTCGCAGAACTGACTGGTGTCCCGTTCGAAGACACGGCGCCGGACTGGATGCAGCCAACCGAGGAGCACACCAGCTGGCGCGTGCCGCTTCGGCTGACCCGAGTCCTCGAAACACCGATAATGAAGACAGACCTGCAGGATCACCCCATTTTGAAGGACCTGCAGATACTGAAAATGGCACAGGCGACGAACTTCGAGGTCACCAACGAGCAGTGGGACGCCCTGCTGGCTCTCGTCGACGAGCCTGAATCGGAGTCGGGCGCGAACACGCTGGTTGACCTGGGAAAGCAGCTTCATCTACAGCCAGAGGACTACCTACTGGAAGTGGAGCAGCTCCTGCGAGACAAGCGTCAGGTGATCTTTTATGGACCACCAGGAACCGGGAAGACCTACATTGCCAGAGCGCTCGCACGGTTCTTCGCCCGTGACATGAGCCGAGTCGAGATTGTGCAGTTCCATCCGTCGTACGCCTACGAAGACTTCGTGCACGGATACCGGCCCGTGCTACAGGCGGGCACGGTCGGGTTCAGTCTCCAGCCCGGGCCCCTGCTGCGGATCGCTGACCAGGCGCGCCTCGACCCGCAGCACATCTACGTGTTGATCATCGACGAGATCAACCGCGGCAACGTCGCGAAGATCTTCGGTGAGCTGTACTTCCTGCTCGAATACCGTCGCGAATCCATGACGCTTCAGTACTCGAACGAGCCGTTCTCGATGCCGGAGAATGTGTGGATCATCGGCACCATGAATACTGCCGACAGGACCATCGCTCTGCTCGATGCAGCGCTCAGGAGACGATTCCACTTCGTGCCGTTCTACCCCAACCGACCTCCGGTCGCGGGCTTGCTGCGACGCTGGTTGCAACACAACAAACCTGCGCTGGAATGGGTTGCGGATGCGGTGGATGCAGTTAACGACAGCTTGCCGGATCCGAACCTCGGCATCGGCCCCAGTCATTTCCTCAAGGAGACCCTCGACGAGCGGTGGGTACAGCTCACCTGGGAGCACTCCGTTCTGCCCTATCTCGAGGATCAGTTCCTCGGCGAGGAGGACCGGCTAGCCGAGTATGGCTTCAATGTGGTACGGGCCAAGGCGAAAGCGGCCAGCCTGACGCCCACGGATGACGACTCGTTAGTGAGCGACGATGAGCAAGCGCCGCCAGCTGACGCTTAGAGAGTACGAACCAAGCGCAAGCGTCGCGCTCAGTGAGTCAGACGTCGACGGCTTGCGGCAGGCTGTTCCGAGCCTGCGCATCACGCCGACGATTGGCCGCGGGGGGCACTTCGACCTTGTCCCTGGAGCAGTCATCGGGGCGATCACTACCAACGGCCTCGATGTCGTCATCAACCCAAAGATCCCGCTCGATCGTCTGCTGTTTCTGCTGTCGTACACACTCAACCCTAAGCACTGGAGGCCGACCTCGTTTACGTACGAGGCGCACGCGTCGATCGTCGACGCCGTCATCCCGAGCTTCCTGTCCCTCGCAGAGTCGGCGCTGCGACGAGGACTCCTGCAGGGGTACCTGAGCGTTGAAGACGCGTTGATGGGCGTTCGCGGCCGCGTACAGTTCGACGAACAGCTTCGCCGGCGGCAAGCAATTCCGCTCCCAATCCAGGTCCGATGGGACGAGTTCACGGAAGACATCGAGGAGAACCGCCTACTCAAAGCAGCGACCCGAATCTTGAGAACCCTGCGTCCTCGGTCGCCGGCCTATGGAGTGCGGATGCGACGCCTCGAGGCGCAACTCGAGCCAGTAGCCGCGGTGCGATACGACCCACGCGCCGTCCCGGAGCCCATCATCACGCGGCTCAACGCGCACTACGAACCAGCGCTGCGACTGGCCCGCATGATCATCCAAAACACGACGTTCGAGATCCGGCACGGCCACGTGACGGCCTCGGCGGTCCTTCTCGACATGAACAAGGTCTTTGAGGACTTCGTCGTCATCGCACTGCGCGAGGCCCTTGGGCTGAACAAGCGCGATTTCCCACAAGGCGCTCGTGGCCGACAGTTACGTCTCGACGACGCACGAGAAGTCCGTCTTGAACCGGACGTCTCGTGGTGGCGTGAAGGGCAATGTCTGTTTGTCGGGGATGTGAAGTACAAGCGGGTTGCCGTTGAGGGCATCAATCATCCGGACCTCTACCAGGTCCTCGCCTACACAGTGGCCGCTGAACTCCGGCGTGGTCTATTGATCTATGCGGCAGGTGAAGCGCCACAGGTGACGCACAAGATCTCGGCACTCCAGAAGGAGCTGGTTGTCCGCACGCTCGACCTCTCCGGCGAGCCTAGCGAGGTACTCGAGCAAGTAGATGCATTGGCCGTCGCCGTGAAGTCAATGTTCGCTCAGGCGCGGATCGAGGCGGCCGACACCGTCATGGCATAGCGGACCGCGACTGGCGACAGCCTCCAAGCTGCCCGGGTCGCCCATTCTCGTCCGGGGTCTTCCTAGTCCAGCTCCCGCGGCAAGCCGAGTGGTGTGTAGACGATACGCATCCAGTCGGATGCCGATCCGCACGGTCACGCCGAACCAAATCGGACGGGAACGGCCGCCGCGTACATCGCTCCGCGACGTGCGACCTACAGAGTAGTTCCTCGCATCCGCTGCCGCCTAAACTCACCGTCGTGCCGATTGTGAGCAAGAACGTTCTCTGTCGGTCCGCCTGGATACTCGACCACTCCGCCGGCCGGATGATCCTGGTAGAGACAAGCAATCCGTTTGGTGAGCAGCCACCCTGGTTCGTTTGCTATGCAGTACTCCCATCGTGGCTAGCCAGCCCCGCCCCAGTGGGCATGTCGTAACCGTCAATACTCGACCGGGCTCGGGACCTGCCCTTCGCGAAATCAACATGATCTAGACGGCACAACACTTCCGCGGCTTGCGAGAGTCGCACACCACGCCAGCGGTCGCCACTGGCCGCCTGATGCTGAAGGAAGGCTTGTTCAATCTTCCCTCGCCGGATCGAACAGACGCTGGCGACCGCTGGGCCGGCGCGGTTGGCGGAGACCTTCCGGAACGCGATCAGAAAGGAACGGACACAACGAGCGAGCGCAGTGGCTCAGCGGGTTTGCAGCGGCTGAACCAGGTCCGCTGTCCCGACGACCTCTTAGTCACTTTGGCGGCGCGTCCCGGCCCGGCTGCCTGAGTTCACGGGTACCGAAGTCGATCGAGACTGGATACGACGATCCCGCCGCTCAGAGAGTCAGCTCCTCCGCCATGTAGAGGATTCTGTCTTAGCCGGCGGGCCAGGATTCGGGCCGATCTTCGCATCACAAGATGACCTTCCTTACGTCCTTCAGCGTCGTAAGCGGTGCCTGCAGCCGCTCGATTCGGCCGTTGCGGTAGAAGAGGAGGTCGCCGTCGCCCAGAAGATCTTCGGCCCCGTTGCGGTCCAGCACGGTCCTAGAATCCGTGCCGCTTGGTAAGGAGAAGGCGATACGCGCGCTCAGGTTGGCCTTGATACTTCCTGACACAACGTCGACGCTGGGCCGTTGTGTAGCAAGGACAAGGAAGATGCCGTAGGCGCGGGTCAATTGAGCGTAGCGCTGAATGAGTTCGCTGAACGCCCTTCGATCCGAACCGGCGAGGACCAGATCCGCGAACTCGTCGACTAGGATCACAAGTTGGGGCAGGTCTTCGAGACGGCCTCCCATCTCGTAGTATTCCGCGGCCGAGCTGACACCGGCATCTTCCAGGATTGGCTGCCGAAGCGTGATCTCCGCCTCAAGCGTGGCTGCGAGGAGGTCCAGCGCCTCATTCGGGTCGAAGATGATCGCATTGCCTCGCACGTGGGGGGCGCGGGCGAACGCGGCGAAGTCCAAACGCTTCGGATCGACAATTAGAACCTGGAGTTGTTCGGGAGTTCGCGCCCGAAGCAACTCGAGCAGCATCCCGCGCAGAAAGACGCTCTTGCCGGAACCTGTTGCGCCCGCGACGAGCAGATGAGGGAGCCGCGACAAGTCGGATACTTCGATGCGACCGCTGGGCGCTACACCTGCGATGAATTGGAGAGCGCCTGGCTTGCCGGGGCTGCTGTCCAGGATGGGTAGAACAGACGCGAGCGGAACTGTGTCGCGTTCAGTGCGCGGCACATCCACCGTAACGAAGCCTGGCTCGTCACCCACCTGAACCTCCCCCGGGGCCGCAATCTCCCTGCCGATGTCCCGCGCTCGGCCCTCAACTGCGGTGATTGACAAGCGGCCCAAGGTCCGGGTGCGGAACCGGACCAGGCTGGGACCGACCTGGGCAGGAGCGGCGTTGAACGGTTCCACCGCTAAGCCGTACTTGGCGAAGGCAGCGTCCAGTCGACTCGACATGATCCCAACCTCGGTTAGCGTCGATTCGGCTGGCTCGTCCACAAGTCTAGGTTGCGGCGATGGAGCCGCTGTGTCTGCTGGTGCTGAAACGACGGGTCGATTGGCCGGACCTGGACCTGGGGGTGCGGGTGAGCTCGGCTCCTGTTGGACCGATTCGTCGTCGTGTTCGCCGCCGTACCTGACATCGGGAAGCGACTCGGATCGTGGAATTGGTTTGCCCGCGGCGATCGCCTCGAGTGCGGGACGTCCGAGGCGCACGTGCCCGAGCGCCAGCCCAGCGCCAGCGAGCAGCTGCCTGTGCACGGGCGCCCCGCTGTCGCCTTCAATGGAGATGAAATCGCCGTTGAGGCTGGCGGGACCTGCGCGATAGTCGAGTCTGAGCTCAAAATCCCCTCGCGAGATTGCCTCGAACGCGGGTTCCAATGCTGCACGGTCGTCGGGCCGGATCAGACCGAAGGCGGATGCTCGGGTCGCAGCTGCACGCAACAGTTCCGACAGATCGCGCGCCCGGAACGCTCGCTGAGGGGTATCCCTATCAGCGTATGTGGTTAGCAGCCACTTGTGGGCTCGCTCAAGCTGGCGTCGAGCGTACGCTGCAGCGCTCGGATCGGTCGAACCGCGATACTTCACTTCGAGCAGGCGCCCTTGCAGCAATATCGTGCCGGTGTCGCTGTCCGGGATGCGAACGTACAGTAAATCGTCGCACATGCGGTCCTTGCTGGGTCGCGCGCCGGGGGGCAGCGCGTCAAGCATCTCGTCCATTGGAACGATTACGCCGACCGGACCGTCAGCATGGAGCCCTCCTTCCAGGTCATGCACCGCGGCAATGGCGCACGCCAGTCCAATCCGCTCATGCAAGTCGTTTGGATTGGCACCGACGAGGTCAAGTGCCCAGCGCCCGCTAACGCCATTGAATAGTTGCAGGAGCCGGTCGAGGCCTGCCTCTGTGGGACGACCGAGCTCAGTTAGCGCCTGCCTTAACGCTCGGCGGTAGGGCTCCACGCGGTCCGTGGCAGTGATTGCGTCGAGGCCCGGCTGCGTGAGATCGAGCCGGTCCTCGTAGTCGATGAGATACCGCGCGTGCCGCCCTGCCGCGTCGGGCGCGAAGGCCTCGAGCCCGAGCAGCTTGTCGAGGTGAACTACCCAGGCGCTGCCGCGGTAGAGATTCGCAAGGAAGTCGCGCCCAACGCGCGCGGACGGCATGCGGGTGCGGCCGAGCGCGATTGGGTCTCGCGGCATCCCACTGACGAGCTCGAGCGTCTTATGCGTCAGGCCTGGAAGCCACCCCCCGCTGTGCACCGAGCCCGTGAAGGTGCCCCACATGAATGTGGTCTCGTTGCGCCCTGGCTCGATGTATCTGCCGGGAACTGCAGCAAGGCCGTCGGCGAAGAGGGTGCTTGCTCGCGCGTTGAGGTCGACGGCAGCGGGCTGCCGCAACAGGGTTGACTCAAATACGAAGGACAAGTGCGCGAATCCAGCCACTCCTTCCTCTGGAGTTACGCGAACCACCTCCAGCCTGTCCTGCAGGAGACGGTCAGTAGGTGTGTCGGCTTCACCCGAGTGCACTTCGCCAGAGACTAGGGCCTCGATCCTCGTAGCTGCTTTGCTTGAGCTGACAATGGTGACTGCCAAACGTGGTACGGGGTCCGTCGTCTTTCCGTTCGCGCTCGGGCGGACCAGTGCTCGTAACGCGTCCAAGATCACAGCTCCGTCGCCGGGCTCATGGAACGCGAGCGAGAGTCGCTGGCGTACGTCTCGATATTCGGGGTGGACCCGCATGAAGTGGTTCATCCTGCGGGCGATGTAGGAAGGCCTCTGGTCGCTCGACACGCCCACGGACGTTGGGCGGTAGCGTCGCCAAAGCAGCGGCGCAGGGGCGCCTGTTTCGTACCAGTCGCCGTCAAGTGAGAAGTATGGGACTAGGTGGCGCATGGTGCATGCTTCGATGTCCTCGCGGAGCACCTCGCTGGCTCTGTGGAGCCATGTGTCGAATTTGTCGCCCAGCGCAAGCAAGTATGCAACGCTGAGCGGGCTCGTCGGGGCAATCAGCAGCTCGCCTGACTCCCCGTCAGCTACCGCATCACAGAGGAAGATCTTCTCGTATTCGGCGGAAAAGCGCCCGCCTGCCAAGACAGCGTCGAGCAATGCCGAATATGTCTCGAGGTACGCCTGCACTTCCGCCTTTCCCACGCCGGCCACCATTGCGTGGACGGATCCCTTCGGCCCTACGGCGCCGAAGAATGTCTCACGGGCCGCAAGGAAATCGTTGAAGCCGGGGACGCCTGACACGTCTAGCGTGTCAAGGTGTGGATGGCGGTCGAGCTTCGCTCCTTCGCTTGTGCGAGTCACAACGAATGCGGTGGTGCGCGGGTTGTCAAGGATCTGGCGCTCCAACTCAAGCCCCTCAAGACCTTGGGCAAGCCGCTGAGGCACTAGGTCAAACCTGCCCGGAGTGATGATGTTGCCGGTGCGGCGTCCATCGTCATCAGTGGTTACGAAGAAGTCTGCCGGTCCGAGCTCTTGCCCTGCCCGGCTGGCGGCCAGCCGGGCGTGAGCTACCGACGCCGCCTGTGGTGCGTGCAGATCAGACACTGACTCGGTGTCGGGTTCGGTCGATTCGGGGTCGTCGGATGGAGCCTGCTCGTCTCCGGATCCTGGCAGGTCTCCGTCGAAGCCGTTGCCGGTCGTCTCTTCTTCAATCAGAAGATCTATTGGGTGGCGTTCGCCCAGCATGACTGCACGACAGTGCTCGAGTTCACCGTCCGCGGCTGATTCACTTGGCCGCTCGAGTGCGGGCTGTCCGGCGAGCTCGCCGCCGGGGCCCAATGCTAGGAGGCGCATCTGGCTGCTGCCACGAAAGGCGGCAGAATCGAGATCGAGGTCGAGGCCCGCTTCGAATGGAGCCCACTTACCTTCGTCCAGGAAGACCGCGAGCTCCGCACTCAGACCCGACGGTAGATCGAGGCGGCCGAATCGCCAGCCTGTCCCATCCGCGCTAAGCCGGATCTCTCGGTCGCCTGCAGCAATTGGAAGGTCCACGGTGGCGCCGCTGCCGGACCAGGTGACCGAGGCGCTGGCATCCGCTGATGCCGGCGCGGCGAGAGACACGCCGAAGGACCCCCCTTTGGGCTTCCACACAATGGCTCGGTTGCCTAGCGAGGCGCAGACTGCGTTCGTCGTGGCGAGGGGATAGGCCAGTCGCAATGGCCTTCGCTTGGGCTGGTCCGTTGGAAGGTCGTCAAGCGTGAACCCGGAGTAGTTGAGGCCGAAGGGCGTGCGAGAGGCGAGCACGCGACCTAGACCAGGGGCGCTCCCGTCGAGGTAGCGGTTAGCAAGCGACTTCTCAAAGTCCTGTCCCGGAGCGAGCCATCCTTCAAGCGTGACGCGCCACTTGGCGGCCTTTCGAAGTCGGCGGGTCGGATCGCGGTAAGCCTCAGGATCAGCGACGTAGCAGCCCAGCTCCTGGAGTGCGATTCCCGCCTGGATGACGTCGGGAAGCTGCGCCAGCCGCCGCAATGCGCCCAGCGCGATGTGATTTCGAGGCAGCCGTCCATACGCATTGTCGTCTGCGAGGATCGCAGCGAGCAATGGCCTCAGCGATGCGCGCGCACCGGCGACGGCGGCATGCGCCAGTGTCCGCCATTGCAGGCTGTGGAGTGTCGCCGCGTCCTCTGCGGCCGTGCGAACAGTCTCGACGGGCGTCGCATCGAGGATAAGAAGGACGTGGCGTCCGTCGCCGCTAGGAACCTCGTCCCGGAGCAGAGCAGCAAACCCAGCAGTTCCGCTGTTCGCGCCAGCCTCTCCGACTAGATATGGAACGAGAAGTCGACGATCTCCCGGCTCATCTCCAGGAAGTGTGATCGCATGAAGTGTCACTGGCTCTCGGCCGGCGCTGATTGTGACGAACGCGTTCGGGTCCATTCGATCCGACAGGCTTGCGAATATCGCGTCCGGCGTGACGTCGAGAAAAGTGCGGAGGAGCAGGCGGCGGTGCCCTGTGGATGCCGCGGCCTCGCTGAGAAGCGCGTCGGCAATTAGGTTGGCCGCAAACCGCAGATCCGAGTCAGGCGTAGTGAACAAAGGATGCCTCCCCGGCGTCCGAGTACCTGTCGAGCAATCCCAGTCGTTCCAGAGTGTTCGCGAGCGCATCTCGCTCAGTGTCATCTTGTGGTGCTAGACCGTAGGCCCGCAGTTCGCGCAGAAATGTGTCAAATGGCACCTCACGGTCCACGCATACGAGGCGCACTAGGAGGACAAGAAGCTGCTCGTCGATCTCGAAGTAGCCGTAGCTAGGGCCATTGCGTGAGATCAGTGATCCGCGTCCGACTGTCCCCTTCAGCATGAGTGAGTTGACGACAGAACTGCTGATCCGCCGTAGGTCGCGGCTTCGCATATGCCGGATGTCTTCGCGCAGAGCGTGAAGGCCGGGCAGCGTGTCGCTAGTTCGGCTGGCGTGCTCCAGCTCCTCACGCGTCGACTCCCCTTTCCTGCAGGCGTCATGGTGGAGGACAGCCATCGCTGCCGCTGCGGCGCCCATCGATCGCCTGAGGTCCCGGTCGGAGCCGAGGGCAATTGCCAGGGCTCGCATGTCATTCCTTTCTGCAGCGGCGCCGCCACCAAGGGCTTGCCATGCGCGGCTCGCGAGGTTGCGCGTGATAAGCGTCGGCAGGAGATCGAGCAATCTTCGGCGGTCGACTTCGACATAGGCCGCCCGGCAGCCGTCGGTTCCTTGGACGCGCCGGAAATGGCCACTTCCAGTGCGGAACCGCAGCAGGCCGGCTAGCGCGCACGACTGTAACTGTTCTGGGTCGCGGCCTATGCAGGAGCAGCCTTGCGCGCCGGGCGGTGGCGGGATCTGTGCAGATGCAGCAATGACGCGGTCAATGTCGCCTCCTAGGGCGACGGCGATCCGGTAGAGGCGCAGCGCCAGGTGCAGGCTGATGAGTATCGTGAGCCATTCGGCGCGCTCGGGGCGAGGTAGTTCAGTAGCGAGAACGGTCTCGAGATCTCGCCTGAAGAGTGCGAGGCTCGGCTCGCAAAAGGGGCCGCCTCGGGATTGGAACTCGGCCGCAAGCTCCTTCTCGTACCGGCTGACGAGCTCTCGGGCGTCGGGTACCGCGTTCGGACGAGGTGCTTCCTCCAGCGCGATGTCGAGGAACCGGCGGTCCAGGATCGTCAACTCGTTAGAGGTGGCGGCTCCGTCCAGCAAACTCTGAATGACTTGCTCGCTTATGCCGTCGGACCCGGAATCCCAAAGCAGGTACGGCAAGACCTTACCGTCGAACATCTTGTAGCCGACCGGGATGGACTTGCCATTGCGTAAGCGCGCGTGCCGGTAGTTGAGGGGCAGAGCCGCATGGACTGCGAGCATTGTCGAGGCTGTCCTGCTGCTGAAGAACCGCTGCTTCAGAGCCTCTGCAGCTACCCGCGAGGCCTCAAGGCCGAGGCCGAGGCGGCTGGGCAGCTGCTGAGCTAGGCGAAAGTCATCCAGCAATGGACCCGCCGATTTAGGTGCTGACTCGGCGATGATGTGCCATAGCAATTTATCGCGGTCATCACCGTGCGGCACGGTTGGCAGCAGGCCGGCTATTCCAAGAAGATCGCTCTTCTCGCCGCGCAGCATCGGCTTGCCCTTGTCCATGCCTGCGTCTTGAACGGGCAGGGGAACGATTCTCCCGGCGACCGATAGGTGTGTGCCATTGAAAGTAACGTCAACACCGGTTTGGGAGCTCACGGACTCGAGGGCGGCTCTTACGTTCTCACTCATAGTGCCTCCGTGGCTCGCAGAACGCGGGCAGCCGCGTTTCGAGTGACGATTCGGAATTTCCGGCCCCCCGGCCCGCGCTCACGAACGAGCAAAGGCCGATCCGGTTCCGCCGCGGCGCGGACGCCGACCACGCGAATGGCCTGCCGCAGCGCGAGGAACCGTTCCAGGTCGATGGCAGATGGCGCAGCCCCGCGTGCGGCCTCTCGGAGGAGCTGCCATAGCGGGTAGTCGACTGCGATAGAGCGGTGCGCAGCCCGTGCAGAGCTCGGCGGCGTATGCGAGCTCTTCGTCGGGTCGTCCAGCTCAAGGGAGATAGTCAGCGGCCGGTACCTGACGAGCGACGACCCCACAGGGTTGTGCTGCGTGACCGGATCCGGCCGTGTCTTGAGCCAGCCCTCCTCGATTAGCCGGACTCTCACCATCAGATCCGCAGCAGCATCCGCCGAAGGGCTCGATGTCGGGTAGTAGTGCTCAAGACCCGTTGCCAGACCAAAGACAATCGCAAGTCCCTCCTCGACGGTTCCCAAAGCCAGCTCGAGGGCGCGGCCCTGGGGTGAGTCATCAAACTCGGTCGCATTCGAAGCCTGCGCGGCGAGCGCGTCAGCGAAGTCTTCGGACAGCCCGCTACGCCCTTCAAGATGGCCGCCAAGCCAGGCCGCTCTAGCCACGACACGTCCCCAGACTCTCTCGCCTCCATGCGATGTCGTACGGCCGTGCCGGAGTGCGTCCGCCGCTCGGACGACAGCTGGGTGAGGCTCTGCCAAGCCACCACGGAGATTACTGAGGAGCAGATCCGCGTCAGCATCCGGATCCAGCCCCGCATCGGCGATCAGCTTGTGGGCCGGAAATGACGCCTCATAGCTTGGATCCCGAGACGCTATCTCTGCAACCAGACTCCCAGGGCTGGAAGGAGCAAGCATCCCGTCCTCAAGCAGCACAGGTCCAAGGGCGCCGTTGCAGGCCATTGCGTGGAGGAGCAGCGACTCGTCCCTCGCCGCCGCGAGATCAGCGATCGCAAAGCACGGGTCACGGCCATCCCCTCCGCTGAGGTCGAGGCCGCCGAGCGCGAGTTCAGCTGCAGCATCCCAGAGCGACCGGGGGGCAAGCTGCCGGCCGCGGGCCAGGGCTACGTCACCGGCAGCAATGTTGAGCGCGCGGCGCCCCTCTTCGCTGGCGACCAGCGCCGCATTTGCCATCGGCCAGCACCAGTCCCGCACACCGCAGGTTGAGCATCGCGGCGTTCCCTCCAGTACGCCGTCCGGGTCGGAGGGGTCGAAGCGGCTGAGGATGTCCTCGAATAGGGAACCGGGCGGCCCTGCCGTAGTGCGGTGGTCCAGGTTGACGACCAGAATGCCCTCGCTCATCCATTCGGGCGGCGTCGGCGCACCTGGCAGCGGCGGGAGGTTGAGGCGGGCGCGCAGCAGGGCCTCGAGATGGGTCAGCTTCGGGGCTCCGTCGAGCCCCGGGAGATCTGTGAAGAAGCGAAGTGCCATGCCGGTGTTCATCGCGATCGCGCGGCATGGCTGGGTAGGTTCTAGTGACCCGTCCGCGAACGGAGTAAAGAACTCCGCAAGGCGCTCGGCCTGGTTCCTGTCTGGCGCGTCGGCGTGGGTGGCGTCGGCGAGGTGGTCGCCGATTCGGCCGGCCGCAGTTTCTGCCTCTCGTTGCAGTAAGTGGTTCAAGGTTGCGGATTTTCCGCTGCCGGCGCTCCCGGTGAGCACGAGAAGCCGTCGATGAGCGTCAGGTCGGAGTGCTTCCCAGATCGCGTCCTCGAGCGAGCCCCACCGGGCCATGAGCAGCTGTACATCGCTCGGCTTTTGATCCCGGACCACGGCCTCACTGGCGCCTGCACGCAGCTGCTCGAGTCGGCCGATCGGGCTTGGCAGCTCCGTGTTGAACGGCTCTTCTGCATTCACAGCTGGTCCCCTAAGTAGTAGAGCATGGCGTCCTCATCGAGCAGGGCTTCTTCAGCCAGCCGCCGCAGGGCCATCCAACCGGGTACGGAGAGGCGCTCGGCGACCGCCGCAACGACGTCTCCCGATCGGAAGGTCCACGGGTTCTGGGCATCTTCCTCGAGCTCCCGCTTGACTGTCTCAACCGCGCGGTCCAGTAGGGATCGAGGACAGAGGAGATGGGCAGCGACGTCGACAGCTTGCTCCTCGTCCTGAATCATCCGAGGAAAGGCGCACGACCGTCGTCCGATCAGGACGTGAGCGACCGCGTGTGCCACGAGAAAGCGCACTCTCGGCGAGGCCGCAACATCGCCAGGCGAGCCGGGATCAAAGATCGTGACCACATCCCCGTCAAATGTCGCTGCCGGGCGGTCCTCACCAGAGCGCACCTGCAGACGCAACCCAAGAGTTCGACCCAAGGTCTCAGGATCCACCCGGCCACCCTCAATGCCGCGGCCCGGAGCCTGCTGGAAGAGCGAGCTCGCCAGCGCTCCAGCGTCGATCCGCCGGAGCGCTGGCACAGTTTGATCGGATAGCGCAGGCTCAATCAGCGCATGCGGAAAGTTGGCTAGTACCCGTTCCGCTGTTGGGGTCACCATACCGGCGGCGGACGTGAGCCGCGCCCCCATCTCGGGACCAAGCACTTGGGCCAGGCGGCTGAGCAGGCCCCGGCTGATCTCGCGACCCGCTCGCCCACGTTCGAGCCGCGAGAGGTGCGTGAAGTCGCTGCCGGATTGGCGGGCGAGTTCGCGCAGTGTCAGCCTGCTCGCGGTGCGCAACTCGCGGAGCCGGTCGCCGAAGCTATCCGGCCTCTCGCCCTCTGTCATGACAACCAAGGTCACGCAGATTGCGAGGGATGTCTAGGTAGACATGTTGTGTTTTGCCGCAACAACCAACACCGATTGCTTGCCCACCCAGGGTGAATCGATCACCGTGGGAGGCGAACAGGTGACGGACAAGTAGATCGAGGGAAGGAGGAGCGGTGGCCGCGCGGTCCGCGTTCGTTGATGAATCAACCACGCAGCACGACTATGTCGTCTGTGCGATCCTGCTCGGACCGCACAAGCTGGAGGATGCGCGCCGTGCTCTGAAGCAGCTGCGCATGCCGGGCCAGCGGCGGATCCACATGACTAAGGAATGCGACAGCAGACGTCGGCGGATCCTGAGCGCCGTAGCCGACCTCGAACTCGAGGCGGTGCTGTACCGCGCTCTTCTGGACCGTCGGCCACATCGGGAAGCGCGGGATGATTGCCTGCGGGCGATGGTCCCCGACCTGCTCGCCCGTGGCGCCGCGCGCCTTGCCATAGAGTCCTGCGATCAGGACCGCCAGGACCGCCAGATCATCGGCGACGTTCTGGCGAAGGAAAGGGCCCACGACCGCCTCGCATACCGCCACGAGAAGCCGTCCAGCGAGCCGCTGCTGTGGCTTCCAGACATCATCGGGTGGGCTTATACCAGGGGTGGCGACTGGTACCGCCGTGCGCGCTCCTCGAGCATTGAACTTCGCGTGATCGACGCTTAGATGCGCGAAACCCGGCCGACTCACCGTCCGGAAAGCTGCCGGGCTCACTTCCACAGGCCACCGCCCGCGGCGCAACCATTCTTACACACACTTTCGTTTCTATGGATGTCCCGGACAGGCCCCTACGGCACGACGACCGACTCGCGACAGCAAGGCGCCCCCGACGGGTACTGACGTCGGGGGTGGCGGAACAGCAACACTTCGCGTGTACGCAGCCTGTACACGGACCGTCGTCGCTGTCGCCCGAACATCTATGCGAGCCTGTCTGACGTCAAGTGCTGAGCGCTTGCTGTGGTCGGCGCGCGGCGCCGAGATCGGTGAAGCGTCAGGCAAGGCCCAAATCTCTGACGATCTGCTCCTTCGACTGAGCAGGCATGCGCCTGTAGGTGGTCCACGCTCGATCGAGTGGTGTGGGCCCTCGATGGGCTCGACGCATCCACCGGTAGATCCGGTCCTGGTCGACCTTGTCGAGGTTCCGGACATCTGCGAGCAGTCGGCCGATATCGGCACGGTCTGATCGCTCAGTTCCGGCGCGGCAGAGCTTGCATACCGTCACCAACTGCTCGGCGTCCGTCCCGTCCGGCAGAGCAACGCTACGCAAGGTGACGGACAGAACGGCGGTCTGGTGGGGTGCCTCTGGATAGGGCTCGCCGCCGGCTATGCCGCAGGTGGTGCACTGATAGTTGTCAGCTGCGAGCGTGGCCTGGCGCTGCTTGGCCGAGATCGTCGTGATCGTGGCCTCGCGGCGGGCGTTGCTGTCCCACACTGGTATGCCGATCTTGACGAGGCGCTGCTCCCCGGACGCGAGCGAGGCGTCGTCGGTGTTGGTGTGGATTACCCATCCGTAGTCGCGAAGGTCGCGGATCCGCCGGTCGGCTTGGGATATCCCTGGGAACGCCTGCCGTACCTGCTCCTTGGTGAAGACCCCTCCCTCACCAACTTCGGCAGCGAGCCACAGGGCGCCCTTGATCATCGTGCCCGCCTTCAGTGTGGGATCGTCCCACCTAGGAACACTCACGGTAGCTCCGCAAAAGCCGGCTGCAGGGTCATGGGTTCTCACTGTTCGTGATCGCTGGCAAGATTACACGGACGCCGAACGAATCGGGGAAGGGGCTGGCGTGACAACCAGAAGCGACGTGCCGCCGCAGGGTGCGCAGATTCATTCGATGGTGAAGGAGCGGCTGGAGGAGGCGAGCAAGGCCAACGGGGAGAAGCTGACGATCGAGTGGCGGGGGGAGCAGCGGCATCTCTATGTCGTCTCCATGCCGGTCGATCTCCTGTTTTACAACCCGGACACGCACCGGATTCGGGCACAGCGAACGCTCGATCCAGAGCGCGATCGTGCGCTCGACGAAGACCCGTGGAGCCAGGCGAGCCAGGACTATCTTGACCGGCTGCTGAAGTCGCAGCCTTCCGACCCGGACAAGATAGATCCAGACTTCGAGGCGTTGCGTGACAACCTTGAAACGTTCGGCCAGATGACGCCTGGCCTGATCACCGTGTTCGGTGTGCTGGTCAACGGGAACACCCGGTGTGCTGGGTTGCGCGAGCTCGGTGAGAAGTACATCCGCGTCGCCGTCCTGCCGGAGACCTCAACATGGGATGACATCAGCACCGTCGAGCTGGCGCTCCAGCTCCGCAAGGAGCACAAGCGGGACTACTCCTACATCAATAGGCTGATTGCCGTCGACGAGCAGCTCAAGCTGGGACGGCGCCCAGAAGACATCGCCAGAGACTTCCACGTCAAGACTGCGACTCTCGAGCAGGACCGCTGGGTCTACACCGTCATCAAGGACGCCATCGCGCGCAGCCAGACCGATGATGGAGCCGCTCTCCGCATGGTGGACTTCGAGGATCATCAGGAGAAGCTGCGGGAGCTTTATCGGGCGTACACGAAGACTGCGGCGAGCGACCGTGATGAAGCGGAAGCGCTGAAGGAATCGCGGCTGGCGATGATCGTTCTGGGCTACGCCAAGACTGATGTCCGGCTGGCTCAGGCGGACTTCCACACCAAGTACTTGGATCCGAAGCTCCCGGAAGCCATCAAGCCATCGGTATCGTCGGCGAGCGCGGTTGCCGTTCCCGGCTTGGGGGACCTGACCGTTCCCGAGACGACCCCAACGGCGAAGGTCAACAAGGCGCTTACGGATTCGCTGTTGAAGGCCAAGGCCCAAAGCCAGCAAGGCCACGCGGACCAAGCCGCTGTCGCCGCGGCCTCTGACACGCTGATGCAGGCAAAGGATGCCTTCGACCGCGCACTTACCCCCGCAGGCCGCGATGTTCGCCTGCAGCAGCGCCGCCTCGCGGCGCCCGAACGGCTGTCGGACGCGTGCGATGACATCGAGCTTTGCGCTGGCGAGCTGGCGCAGGCTCGGGCTACGCGGGCGCTAGACGAGGCGGCGTTCGACGACGCTGTGCTGCGTCTGCGTGAGGTTATGCGCAAGCTGGCCAGAGAAGCGGCCCGGACGTTCATTGAGCCCGGTGACGGAGTCGCCTGGCTCCTCGAGAGGGTCGAGGACCGTTCGTGACAGTGCCGAGCTTGCAGCTCGCGCTGGGCGATGATGCGGTGACGGCGCGGCTGCGTGCGGGATCGGGCCGGGAGGAGGATCTCCACAGGCTCGCCACCCGGTTCCGGACGGCGCGTTTCCGGACGTACGGAACGGTCGACCTGGCGATCGAAGATCTCCTGCTGAATCTTGCGGAGCTGACGGCCTGGCCTGAGCCGGAAACGGTGACATGGGATCCCGAGCTCGCCGCGCTCGCACGGGACACCACCATGGATGCGCGATCCGTTGGAAGCCGACTTGAGGGTGAGGCGATCCCCGAGAGCGCCGAGGTATCACCCGACGATGTTCCAAGGGTCCTGGGGCCTGCCTGGGCAGGGCCGCTCACCGAATTCCAGCGCCGGGATATCGCGAAGCTTCTCTCGCTACGGCACGGCGCCAACTTCTCCGTGCCGGGTGCCGGCAAGACACGCGTCGGCCTCGCCGTCTTCCATGCACTGCGGCAGGCAGGTCAGGTAAACAGGCTGCTGATCGTCGGGCCGAAGTCCTGTTATGAGGCCTGGCAGGAAGAGAACCAGCTCTGCCTCGCCGATCCGCTTCATATGGAAGTACTTGCCTCCGGCATCGATCCGGCTGCGAACGCACTGCTTGTGAACTACGAGCGTCTTCAAGGCTCACTCAACGGGCTGGCCCGTTGGCTGACGGCCCAGCCGTCCATGCTCATCCTCGACGAGGCGCACCGAATGAAGCTGGGGACCGAGGGCGTGTACGGCGCCGCCTGCATGGCGCTCGGTCCTAGGGCGCGCCGGCGCCTGATTCTTACCGGCACACCGGCTCCGAACGGCGCGAGGGACCTCGAGAACCTGCTCGGCTTCGTCTGGCCTGGGTATGGACGCCAAGCCGTTGTGAGGGCTGTTGCGGGTGGCGATCTCGCGCAGGCAAGCGAGGTGTTGCGCCCGCTGTTCACCCGCACGACGAAGGGCGAGCTCCAACTGCCGCCTGTGACGGTCACGCAGCGGTATCTCGATTTGCCGCCACTGCATCAAGAAATCTACGAGGCGCTGGTAGGGCTCTACTCGGCCCGTGCAGCCACGTCACAGGGCGATCTGGAGGCCATCGGCCGGATCGTCGTCTATCTGCTCATGGCTGCGATTAGTCCAGCCTTGCTCGCCGTCGGGACGACCAGGTACGAGCCACTGGCCTACCGGGTCCCACCCCTTTCCATCCCGGAAGGCTCACCGCTGCTCGACCTCATGCGTGATCTCCCGAGCTACGAGATGTCGCCGAAGTATCGCGAGACACTCGCAATCGTTGCGGCGAATGCGGCTGCAGGCCGCAAGACCCTGGTCTGGTCAACATTCATCCGAAGCGTGGCCACCCTCGAGGTGATCCTGAAGGAGTTTCAGCCTGCCGTAGTCCATGGCGGCACGGAGGACCGCGAGGATCAGATCGCGCGGTTCCGCAAGGACCCGGACTGCCTGGTGCTGTTGTCGAATCCCGCGACACTCGGAGAAGGGATAAGCCTGCATCACGAATGTCATGACGCCGTCTATGTCGACCGCGATTTCGCCGCCGGGCGATTTCTGCAAAGCCTGGACCGCATCCACCGCCTCGGCCTGAGCCCCGACACGCAGACCAAGATCACCGTGCTGACCAGTACAGGCACCATCGACGAGATCGTGAACCAGCGCCTGGAGATGAAGCTCCAATTCATGGGACGCATCCTGGACGATCCAGCAGTCCAGCAGCTGGCCGACCTTGACGAGGAGCCAGCCATCGGAGCAGGCCTCGACCAGCGGGACATGCAGGCCCTGATGGGGCACCTTCGTGCCAGTTCCACCTGAACCCGTCCTGAGGGCCGCAGCGCGCTGGCTCGAGCATCTCCCCGCAGCCGACCTCGCCCGGACCCGCGCTCTCTTCACGACACACAGCGCCTTCACCGACATCACACCAACTCAGTACGCCGCAGCATTGGACTGGCTGAAGGACCACGCGCTACTCAGCACCGCCGGGACACGCAGCTCAAAACGAGCGTCGCTGTTCGAAGCCGCGGTCGTGGAGAGTCTCTGGTTCAGAGACGCCGACACTCTGATCAGCTCCCCCGAGTCGCTGCCAGACGACGCCCTGCGTGCCGCGGAGGCGCTCGGCATCGGCCCAGAGGCGGCCCACGCAGTCATCCGGGCCGCATGGGGAAAAGTGGACACAGCCGAACGCGCCAGGCTGGGGTCTGCAGGTGAGCAAGCTCTCGTCGAACTGCTGTCTTCAATACCCGGTGTATCTGTCCTTCACGTCGCCAAGGAATCTGATGGCTACGGCTACGACATCCAGGTTACGACCGACGCGCAGACCCTGCACTTGGAGGTCAAGACGACAACACGCCGGGGGAACCTGAGGATCTATCTGTCCCGCAACGAATACGACACCATGCTCCGCGATAGAGCCTGGACCCTTGTCGCCGTGCGGCTGACCGAGGAACTCAAGCTTGCCGCCATCGCGACTATCAACCGGGACTGGGTACATGCCGCTGCCCCAGTGGACAGCGCACCTGGCTCACGGTGGGAAAGTGTCAGGCTCGATGTTCCACCGGACGTCTTGACCGTCGGCATGCCGGCGCTAGTCGATGCGATCCCGCCGCCTCTCGATCCGCTCCTGCGCGGCGAGCCTATCTGGCCAGGGTGAGATCCTGGTCCGTTGCCGACCTGGTCACCGGACGGGACGCACCACGTCTTGGATGCTCTCGCGGGGTCGCCAGGGAAGGAATTGCCGATCATCGAGCTAAGGGATTCGTGGCTCCGATCGAACCACACGGAGTCCCAGCGCGCCTGGCGATTTCTATCGTGCTCGTCTGACCGCCTCGAGTATTCTCTCAGCTGCGTCCGAGACGGGATCGTGTTCCCAGATCCGGACGACGGTCCATCCCGCCTCGGTCAGCCCTGCCGTGTTCATCTCGTCCCGCGCCAGGTTCCGCTCGAGCTTCGGTCCCCAGTACGCGGTGTTGCGCGTGGGTGGCCTGCCGTGCTCGGGACAGCAGTGCCAGAAGCAGCCGTCAACGAAGACCGCGACGCGGGCGCGGGTGAACACGATGTCCGGCCGGGGTTTGATCGAGCCTAGGTCGATGCGCAGATCCTTCCGGAACCGCAACCCTGCACGATGCAGAGCCGAGCGTAGCGCCAGCTCAGGCCTGGTGTCCGTACGGCGGATGGCGGCCATGTTGCGGGACCGGCCCGGGGTTGGTGGCAGGAGATGGGCTTCCCGTTCCCGCGGGTCAGTGGCCTCCGGCTTCGACACGGTGCGCAAAATGTCGGTGCCTCCCGCAATGGTGGGGGTTCATAAGAGAAGATGCCTTACGGCTAACCTTCCCCGAGCAGCATCGCTCGCCCTCATGCTACGCACGCCCGGACGGATTGGAGCACCGTGACCGACCTCACGACCCTCGAGATTTGCGCTGGCGCCGGCGGGCAAGCGATCGGTCTCGAACTAGCAGGCTTCGGCCACTCACTGGCTGTGGAAATTGACCCTGACGCCTGCGAGACCCTCCGACTCAACCGGCCACAATGGAAGGTTCACGAGGGTGACGTCCGAGAGGTGAATGGCCGCGACTATCGAGGCATCGACCTGCTCGCCGGCGGTGTACCTTGCCCGCCGTTCAGCATCGCAGGCAAGCAGCTAGGCGCGGACGATGAGCGCGACCTGTTCCCAGAAGCCATCCGGCTTGTCCGCGAGGCAAAGCCGACAGCAGTCATGCTGGAGAACGTGAAGGGCCTGGCCACCGCCAAGTTCGCCACGTACCGCGAGTCGATCCTCGAGTCTCTCAGCAATCTTGGCTACGCATCCGACTGGCAGATACTCAACGCCAGCGAATATGGGGTACCGCAGCTGCGGCCACGCTTCATCCTCGTCGCCATCCTGAAGAAGTACGCGAACAACTGGCGCTGGCCGGAACCCGTCGGGACCCCGCCGACTGTCGGTGAGACACTCCTTCCGTTGATGAAGAAGGACGGCTGGCCCGGTGCCCGGCTCTGGGCGAAGAAGGCCAGCGGAATTGGCCCAACCCTTGTCGGCGGATCGCGGAAACATGGTGGGCCTGACCTCGGCCCCACCCGTGCCCGTGCTGCCTGGCTGGAGCTCGGTGTTGACGGAAAGGGTCTCGCCAACGTGGGCCCGAATGGTGAGACGGCCGTCGACCACATCCCGCGTCTGACGTTGCCGATGGCCGCGGCAATTCAGGGCTTCCCGTCAGACTGGCAGTTCGCAGGTCGGAAGACTGCGGCCTACCGCCAGATTGGCAACGCGTTCCCGCCGCCGGTCGCCGAGGCAGTGGGGCTCAGTATCCGCCGGGCCATGGGAGCTAGTGAGCTGACAAGCGAGGATCGCACAGCGCGCCATCTCATGGCGGTGTAGAACCCCAGTAGGTCAGGGGCTGAGCTCAACGTGTAGCCGCGTTAGGCGTCATTGGCCGACGACGCTGCGACTGCGGCGGCCAGTTCCTCGAACGCGACGTGAGCTGTCACGCGCGGCCTTCCTTTTCTGCCGCCTTGTTCGCGTGTTCGCGGCGCCGGATTTCGCCGCTGATACTTCCCTCCGGCCAAGGCTCCCAATGGGTGCACTTGTAGTAAGTCCTTACCCGGGCGCCTTCGGCGTAGCGCTTGTCAACCTCGATCACCCAGCCGAGTGCGCGGAGCTCCCTCAGCCGCTTCTGGTAGTCCTCCTGGTAAGAGACCGCGCTCGCTACGATGCCGATCAGCTCGGTGTATACCCACTCACCGTAGAACGCCTTGAGCAGCTCACCGATCCGCCTGTGCACTTCCTCATGTCCTATGGCGGCCCGGATCTGTTCGACGTGGGCGCTATAGGTCTGATACCAGGCACGTTTACCGCCGTTACATCGCTCGCAGAGTGGCTGGAGATTCTCAATCTCGTCGCCGCCACCCCAGTCCCGGGGCACGCGGTGGTCGACAACTAGCACGACATCATGTTCGAGAGGAGTCATCCCGCACTGCGCACACCGCTGCGGCGCGAGGACCTGGGCGCGGACGCGGTCACTGATTCTTGGCCCGGGATCTCTCGGGCCGCCAGGTCGCCAGCCTCGCAGGTGGTACCGATGGTCCTTTCCATCCTGGATCGCGCGAACGTCGAGGCCGACTTCGCGAAGGGCTCGAACGCGCCGGCTGACGTGGGTGGCGTGTTTGCCAGCCTGGTCAGCGGCGAAGGCCTCGATCTCGGCCATCGTCGGAGGGTGAGGCATGCGCCGGTAGAGGAAACCATAGATGCGCTGCTCGACCGTACCCGGCACGAGAATGCGGAGTTCTTCACTGTCGGGTTCCGGCAGAGGCCACTCCTCGCCATTCACTCTGCGCAAGGTAGCCGGCACCCGGTCTCGGTGACGAGCCTAGATCGGTGACATGGCGCAAGCGCCCGGCCGCCCCCTCCGTCGCGAAGTTGTTACTGCCGGTCCCCCCGGCCAACGACGCCGGTCATACCCTGAAGTCCCGTGTAAGCGATGAGGGCCCTGCGGACTATCTCGGAAAGGCTCTCGCCGTTGTCGGCGGCCCTGGCTTGGGCAGCCTCCCAGAGGTCGTCGGAGACCCGAACCGCTCGGACCTTCGTCGCCGACCTGTCACCCTTGCGTGCGTCCGACTGCCCCGGGGCCGACATCATTCCTGTTCGTTCTCGTGAGCGTCGAACCAGACCCAGCCGGTGAGGTCGTAGAGAGGCGTGCCATCCGCGGCCTCGCCCGCGCGGGGGAACTCCTCGGGCTCGTCGTCGTCGTTTCGCAGGTAGATGAGGGTGGAGCCAACCTCTGTTACGTATCCCCAGGTGCCGTTGGGGTCGTTACGGCGCCAGGCGTAGAGGAAGTCACCGAGTGCGTCGGCGGTCGAAAGCGGTCGAAGCCAGCCGTTCCACCGCTCGTCGAGGACGCGCTCAGCCTTGAGAGCGAGCTCGGGCGTGATGTTCTCCGGTGCGCTGTCGAGGTAGACGTCCATAGGGGCAAGATTACGCGTGGTCATTGGGTGGCCTCTCCATTCAAATGGTGTATATACACCAGAGCATACTTGGTGTATATACACCAGTCAACCGCGGGGCGCCGCAGAGTTTGTCCCCATGCCGTCTAGCGCGGAGATGGCGTACGACGTCGTCTCGAACCAGAGCGACCCGGAGGCGCAGCTCAATCAGCACGAGGGGGAACGCGCGCCGATGGCTTGGGAGCCGGACGTTGGTTACAGAGGTGCTCGGCGCGTGCTCGCTGGTTCTGTCAGGTGCTATGCGCGAGGATGCCGCGTCCCGACGGTGAGCTCAGATCTCTGTGGATAACCCCGGGAGCTCAAAGATCAGATTTGCCAGACTGTTGCGGTCTCGCCAGTTCACGGCCTGGAGCCACCGGCGGGTGGAGCCGTCGCCGCATGGCGTCGAGGCGCGAGGCCCCATCGGCAGGCCCGGGACTGGCGACACCACGGATGGGTGACACGACTGGCCAGCTGGTTGGCCTCACTTATTGAAAGCTTCGAGACGCTGCTGCTGCGCGTCACGGCGGCGGGTTGCTGCCGCGGCGGCCCGGGCGGCGTGAGTGGGGGCACGTTCAAGCTTCCGGGTGCGGCCCTGGGCTTGGCGTAGTTCGCGGCGGGTCTGTTCCAATTCGCCGGTGAGACGTTCGATGGTCATTTGCATGTCGGCGATGTGATGTTCGTTAGCGTCCAGTTCGGACTCGGACGCCCGGCGGGTTTCCTCGGCTTCCGCGTAGTCGGCCTCGACCTGTCGCAGGCTGTCCTGGAGCTCCGCGCGTTGTCGCCGCAACAGCTCCTGCTGTGTGGTCTTCCTGGTCGTGGCCGACTTCTTGGACGGCGCCGCCTTCCGCGCGGGCATCCTGACTGCCGGCGTGGGCCTTGATGTCTTCTTCGGTACCGCCGCTACAGCAGCTGGCTCGCCGCTCTCGTCTACGACGCCGAATCCGACGTGGCGCAGTGCGCTGGTGAGGCATCCGCTGCGTAGCAGTTGGGCCGCGCCTGGATCGACGAGGGCTGCGTCGAGGGTCTCGGCGAGACGCTGGGCCGCGGTGGGAGTGATCGTTCGGGCGGTGCTGGTGGTGTCGGCTCTTGCCGTGTCGATCAGCCGCTGGACCATTGCGTGGCGGCGCGGTGTGAGGCGCTTCAGGCGGTCGCGGTCGGCGGTCGAGTGGGCCTCGCGCAGCTGGTCGCCGAATTCGGTCAGTTCTGCGATCTGTTCGGGTGCGATGCGGACGAGGCGGTTCGCCAGCCAGGCCGCGACACTCGGTTTCCGCAGCGCTTTCACGGAGGCGCTGCCGGTAGCGTCTCCGGCGTCGCGGAGCGTGTTGGCCAGTTGGTTGCGGGCAGCGGTGAACTGTTCGGGCGGTAGCCCGTACAGTTCCAGCACCGCGGTGAGGCCCACACAAGAACACTGACGTGGCCGGTTGCCACCGGCAACTCTCGCCCGACCGAACCGGGTGGTCCTTATGTCAAGTGTTGCCTTGACCACGCGGAGCGGAACGAGCAACAACACGGAGTCCGATGCGGCGGGTGAAGCCGCCCAATCGCTGGCCGCGTTCTGGGTGGCTGGTGTGGAGTGCTCTGTCCGGGCCTGGCCCCCCGGGGTGGGGATTAGGCCGCCGTCCTGGCGAGGGGCTTCTTCGGCCAGTTCTCGGCGGCGGTCCAGACCCAGCGGGGCTCCGCGGCGTCTCGAGCCGGTACGCGAGTGCAGCTTCCCCGCCTCCGCGTCGTGCAGGTGCGCGCCGTACGGGCGGAGCAGTTCAGGGTCGAACCGGTCCGGGGGCTGGCACACGTCGCCGTCGGCCCACACCCACTCCGGGCCGTTCCGGGTTGGCCGGTAGGCCCAGTACCCAGCCTGGCCCTTCAGGGGTACGGTGGCCCATCCTCAAAAGCGGCGAGGATCTGCGTCTGCCAGTCGGCCATTGAGAAGCCCTGACCACTCCCCGGGCCTCCCTTCAGCCTGCTTCCGCGATTGTCGGCGCGCCCGTCATCAGCCTGCTCTTCGATCAAGACCCATGTCAGCCGCGGCCCGACTTCGCTGCTCGATCACCGGGGCGGGCCGCAGGTCGCGGCCGGGGCACCACTCGACGCGTCCGGAGTCGTCGGTAACCCGCGCCAGCCACTGGTCGGATTGCTTGTCGAACAGCCACACGTCGATCGCGCCCGCCGGCCGCCAGCTCGCGGCGCGACCTGCTCGGATAGAACCCATCGCACCGCATCGATTTGGTGACCGGCCGCCACCATGGCGTTCAGCTCGGCGGCCAGGCTCTCAGCAGCGGACTGCTCTAGGTCGTCCGGCGTACACGCGGCGCTAGCCAGGTCGATCACAACGAAGCCGTCCCTTGTACGCCGCGCCGCGAATCGCTCCATGAGTAGATTCGAACACATGATCGATAGAAACGCCATCCGTCGGTCGAGCTGCCTGTCGGTCGAGCTGCCGGCCGGGCCGCGTCCTGTGCTGGAGGCTGGACGCTACGGTGCCGCGCTCGGCTTTCGGCCGATAGGCGGATGATCGCCGGTCGCCCGGTTTTGAGGAGGCATGTGATCCGGGATTTGCTCATCCCGTAGATGGGCCTGGCGCGCACTCGAGGCGCGCGGAGCACTGGAAACTGTCGGCGCCCACTGGGATCGTCGTGTGGTATGGAGCTGACAGCCCGGGATTTCGAGCGGATACCGCCGGAGAACCTGCGTGTGTCGGCGCGTGAGTTCGCCCGGCTGTGGTTGACAGCTGAGCGCCGCGGCGATGCGCTGTCGGCTAAAGGCCAAGGCGACTGGTATCTGGCCGGCGTACAGGTCACGTGCAGTTGGCTGGCGTGTGCCTTCGTGACCTTCAACTACCCGGCGGGGCCTGTCCGGCAGCGGGCGTACGCTCCGATCACCCGAACCACGGAGAAGGCGTACGAGGAGTTGATCGCGCGGGAGACTGAGGCGGCAGAGCGCGCAGTTGCTCGCGGTGGGCTGCCTGGTCGTCCGGGTTTTGCTGAGGGTGCATTGGCGACGCTGGCGTGGGCGTGGCGGCGCTCGGGTGTGCCGCCGATCGAGGTAGAGCACGCCCGGACAGGTTGACAGGCAGGTCGCCGAGTCACGGAGGTGGCATCAGGAGCCTTTGCACGGCTTCCTGAGGCCCCCTTGTGTGTTCCCCGACTGTCAGGCGGTTCGTCGGCGGGGGTGGCGTGTGCCGGCGGTGAGTCCTGAGGTGATGGTGCGTTCGGCTTCGGTGCGAGGTAGGCCGATGCGGCCGGCGGCGGATAGGAGTTCGTCTCGCGCGAGGTGCTGGTCGAGCAGTTGGGCGCCGACGAGCTGGCCGAGTGCGAACGCGGCGCGGTTGAGGGTGTCGTTGCGTTGACCGGGTGTGGCGGCGAGTACCTTCTCGAGTTCCCCGCTGAGCGCGGCCAGGGCGTACCCGCTGGTGTTCCGCAACGTCGGTGCCGGCCGCGGCACCTCGACGGCTGGTGGGGTCGTGTCGAGGGCGTCGATGATCCAGCCGGGTAGTGGCTGTGGCGGCATGGTGGTCTCGGCGAGGTAGCGGCCGGCGGCGGTGATCGATCCGGCTCCGACGACGTAGCCGCCGTGGCCGCGGGTGTCGATCTTCCATCCGACGCGGCCGGCGCTGTTGCCAAGCTGGCCGGTGGCGGGCTGACGGTAGTACATGTGTCGTCCGGCCGATGGCGTGGTGACGGTGTAGGTGTCGGGCAGCCAGGTCGCGTGATCGGCGGCCACCAACGCCAGTACATCGGCTCCGCTTGTTGCTCCGCGGCTTCGCCATGGCTCGGGCGCCCGGTCGGCGGGATTCTTGGGCTGGTCCAGATCCACGACGAGTAGCCGGGACGGCCCGGCCGCGACGCCGACGTTGTACGGCGCTCTGCGCCAGGTGCGGGCGATCGCCAGGTGGTCGGTGGTGGCCGCGGTTTCCCAGTCTTCGACTGCCGGCACTTTCCGTCCGGGCACCAGCGGGAAGACCGCGAATCCCTGATCGGCGTGCCAATGCGCAACGCGGCTGAGCTCCTGCGGGCTGCACCACGGCTGGCAGGCGGTACGGGATACGTTCTTGATCCGTCGGTTCCTCATCGGTGTTCTCCCTCGCTAGTGGCCGTTGTGTGACGGCAGCCCCTTGGGGCCTGCCGGCAACTGCCGTCTGCCGGGCCGCTAGAGGCTCCGAAGTCAAGGGGTTCTCGGCTGGTGGACAAGGAAATTAGCGAGCTTGCGAGCGCCGTCGTCCTCCAGCCGAGAACCCCTTGACTTTGGAGGGGGCGGTCTGGCACCCGGCCACCAAACCCAGCCACAGCAGGCTTTTCGTCCCGGCCCGAGGCCGGGGTGCTCTCCCGCCCGCTAGGGGCAGGAGAGCCTGGACAGCGCCTTTCACGGGCGTGGCTACTCGTCGTCGTAGCCGCCGAGCTCCAGCACCGGTGCGTGATCATCTGTGGCCTGATCGGTGCTGTCCGCCGTGACCGCAGTGGCCTTGTGCTGCTCGGTGTTGGTGTCGTCGGCGTGCCACCGGGCGAGTTCTTCGGCCCGGGCTTCGGCCTCGGCGTCTGCGTGGCGGTCTTCGGCGTCGCGGCGGTGCTGAATCTCGATCAGTGCTCGCTGCGCGCGGCGTACCGCTTCGGCGGTTTCGTCTGCGGACGGAACTCGCGGGGTGTCCGACTCGGCGACGCGCTGCTCGTCGGCGGCGACCTCGCGGATGTCGGTCGGTGCCTGGCTCTCCAGGGCTGGGCGGTCGTGAACCGGCTCGGTTTCGACGGCGTTAACGTCGCCGATCGCTTCCATGCCGGTGGTGTTGTCGTCGGCCACGATCTCCGCGTCGGGGATCTCGTCGGCGTCTGCGTCGGGTTGTGCGGTCCTACTGGGGAGTTGCTCGTTGACCAGCTCGGCCTCCACGAATTCATCGGCGGGTACCGCGAGTGCGGTGTCGGTGTCGCGCTGTTCGGCGACGTCGGCCAGCTCGTGCTCCGCGGTGACCTCGCGGTGCTCGTCCTCGACGGCCTCGGCGTCGATGGTTTCGAGCAGTTCCTCGGGGGTCGGACCGTCATCGCTGTTGTCGATGCCGCGGGCCTCTAGTTCCGCCTCGGCGCGCTCGGCGTTGGCGCGGGTTTCGGCGGTGTGTGCCCACCAGACGGCGCGGGCATCGTCGGCGACCTGCAGCTCGTCGGCCCGGGTTTCCAGCGCCTCCGCGAGCGCCCTGGCTTGCTCGGCCTCCGTCCGCAGCCGCTCACGCGTCGCCGCGTCGTCGCTGGCGTCGGCTTCCGCGGCGCGCAGCGCGGCGGTGCGCCGTTCGCGCTCGGCGGCTTGGCGGGTGCCGGCGAGTTCCTCGGCGACGTACGGCGGTGCCCACGCTTTTTCACGCTCGTAGGCGCGGACCCGGACCCGCAGCTGACCGTTCGACATCTCGGCCTCGGCGCGGTCGGCCTCCGGGCGGCCGAGCGCGCGCCACGCTGCGCGCCAGGAGGCGTACTGCTCGACCTGGCCCGGCTTAGGCGGCGTGCCGAGCGCGTCGTCGCTGGCCTCGTGGCCCATAACCTCGCGGTGCGCGGCCACCATGCCGGCCTTCTGAATCCACTCGTCGCGCTCGCGGCCGGGATCGCTCGGCGGCCGGTCGAAGACCTCGATCGCCCATTGCGGCTGTTCTGCGGCGACCTGCTCGCCGAGTTCGTCGGCGCGGGCATCTGCCTCGGACGCGAGGTTGGTCAGGTATGCCGACCAATTCGGGTCATCAATCTGCGGGAGGCGGGCGGTGTAGGTGTCGCCGAGCGGGTCGAGGTCGCCGCCGATGCGCTTGATACGGTCCTGGATCACGTGACTGATTCGGTGGGCGTCGTGCAGGGACCGTTGCTGGATCGCCTCGGCCAGCACCCGACGCGGGTCCTGCCCCGCGAGCTCAACCCGGCGCAGCAGCGTCTGGAGCGTCCCAGCACCGTCCTCGGCCGCGACAGCGGTGCGCTGATCGGCCGTCAGCGCGCCGGCGTCGGTGAGTTCGTCCAGCCAGCGGGCGGTGCGCCCGGCGGTCGCGAGCGCGAGGCCGTCGGCCAGCAGCTCGGCCGGGGTCCGGAGCCGGTCCGCTTCGGCAGCGGACTCGGCGGCGGCCTGCAACGCCGACAGCTGCGGGTCGTCCAGCTCGAACGCGCCCCGCAGCACCGACAACGCCGACCGCTTCGCCGCGGTGGTGGTTTCGCCGTACTCGGATTCCTTCGCCAGCGACTGAGTGACGACGTGCGCGGTGTTCGCGATCCGGCCACGCGTCATCGCGACATACAGCGCATACACCGATGTGTTCTGCGTGGCGACCAGATGGCTGGAGTCCACCGTCAGCCCTTGGGAGGAGTGCACGGTGGCGGCGTAGCCGAGCGCGACCCAGTCCCGCACGTAGCTCGCCGGCAGCACCACAGTCTCGCCCGGCACGGGCTGGCGGGTGCCGCGGATCAGCGGCGCGACCCGCAGTCCGCCGTCGTCCAAGACCTCTGTCACCGTGAACTCGTCGCGGTTGAACGCGGCGCGCTTGTTGCCGCGGTAGTCGTTGAGGTGCCAGGCGTTGAGCCGGGTCTGGATCAGGTCCCCGGCACCGACCCGATTGCCGGTCGACGCGAGCCAGGCGGTGCGTTCGTCGTCTACCTGGCCGTACTCGACCAGCCGGGCGCGCAGCTGCGCCGACAGCTCGGCGGCCTGGGCGTTGGTGTCCACGATCAGCAGGGCATGCCGGCCGGTGAGGTGGTCGGCCAGCCACGCGTCGGATGCGGACCGCTGCGCGGCTTCGAGGGCGCCGCCGTCGAGAATGCGGCCTTGCTTGTGGTACTCGTGCAGGACCGACTCGTCACCTTCGCGCAGCCGCAGGGACGCCGGGCCTTCCCAGTCGGTGGTGAAGCGGCGGGTCTCGGTCAACTCGTGGGTCAGCGCGCCCGCGGTGACCAGTTCCATGCCGCCGCCGGCGCCGACCGCGGCGAGCTGACGGTGGTCACCGACCAACAGCAGTTTCGCTCCCGCGGCGTCGCAGTGCGCGTGGATGGCGGCCAGGTCGGTGGTGTTCGCCATGGCGGACTCGTCCACCACGACCAGGTCACCGGTGCGCAGCGCCCATGCCTGATCCTCGGTGGCGGCTGAGCCGTCGGCGATGCGCTGCTGGGTCGCCAGCCAGCGGGTGATGTTCTTCGCGGTGACGCCGTCGGCGGCCAGGACTTCGGTGGCGACCTGGGACGCGGCCAGCCCGATCATCCGGCGCTGGTCGCCGCCCCACAGGTCGGGGTCTTCCCACGCTTTGGCCAGCGCGCCAACGACGCGGGACTTGCCGGTACCAGCCGGTCCGATCAGCGTCTCAACCTTGGCGCCGGAGGTGAGGATGCCGCGCACCGCGGCGGCCTGGTCGTCGCCTAGTTCCAGCCCGGCCGCGGCCAGCCGCTTCACGAACCCCTCGGCATCGGGCGCCGTCATCGCCACCGAACCGCGGGCGTACCCCGCTGTGGCGAGCTGCCGCTCGGCCTTCAGGTGATCCGGTGTCACGTACCGGGTCGCCCCGGGCGCGGAGTAGGCCGACGAACCGTCCGCGCGGCGCAGCTCGTCGGGCAGCTGCCCGGTCTGGCCCAGGTGGCGGGCATCGACTTGCTGGGCAAGCTTCAGACCGCGCTCGGTCAGTCGGTCCAGCAGCCGGGCGATCCGGTCGGGCTTCAGGTTGCCGAGGTTGTCGGGCAGCGCGTTGCTGATCGCGCGGGTCAGGTCCGAGGCGCGCCACGTCGCGTGGGCGGATTGGACCTCGGCCAGGGCCGTCTCGAGCACCTTGGCGGTGTTGATCCGCCCGGGCAGCCACTGACGCTGCCGCAACGCGAGCACATCCGTCGCGACCTTGCCGAGTCCCCCGCGCACCTCGGCGCGCAGCTGCGCGTCCCACCGCTCCAGCCGCTGCGCGACGGTCTCACCGTCGTGCGACTTCGCCTTGCGCGTCGCCAGCGTCGCGGTGCGCTGGAGCCGGTCGAGCTCCAGGCTGTTCGGCTCCCGGCCGAACTTGGTCTCGAACTCGGCCACCAATCGCGCGGTCTTCTTCGTGATCGCGCGGCGCCGCGAGCTGAACAGGTCCATCACGGCCTGGTCGATCCCGACGACCTCGCGGGCCTTGCCATCGGGCCGCATCGCGAACCGGAGCCCGAGCGCCCTCGACAGGTGCTGCTCCATCACCCGCTCGCCGACCGCCCCGGCCGCGGGCTTGTAGCGGTGCAATGCCTTCGAGTCAATCGTGCGCCACTGCCCGTCGCTGCCCTGAACGCGATTCAGGATCGCGTTGTGGATGTGCAACTGCGGGTCGTGGTCGCGGGAGTCGTGCTGGAAGAACGACGCGATCGTCCAGTCGTGTGCGTCGTCCCAGCGCCCGGCCGCGCCGCCGTGGTGGCCGACGCGGGTGTAACCGGACTTGTCTTGCAGGTAGGTCAACGCGGCCTGGTTCCCGGCCCAGATCGCGTCCTCGACCGCCTGGCGGTGCTTCGCCCAGTGCACCGCTTCGGCCTCGGCCCGGTGCACCGCAGCGGAGTGCCGATGCACCGCTTCGCGGTCCCCGGTGCGGCGCGCCTGCTCCAGTGCACCGCGCGCCGCCTCGGCGGCGGTGCGGGCCTGCACCTCCTGGGTCTCGAACGCGGTGTGCAGCACCGTCACCGACTTCTGCACCGAGAACGTGGCGTCATGAAAGGCCACGTTCTTGCGCACCGCCTTGCCGGCCAGCGCACGCAGCTCGGCACGCCGCTCCGGTGACGCACCAGGCTCACGAGCCAGTGCATCGGCGTACACCTGCTCCTCGGACTTGTAGGCCCGCCCGGTGTGACCGAGGGTCTCGGCCTCGTCCCACCGCGCCGGGTCCCGAAACGCGTCGTCGCGCGGATCGATGAACCGCTCATACAGCGCGGTCATGTCCTGCGTGCCGACCTCGCCAGACAGCCCGAGCGCCTCGGCGCCCTGGCCGAACCAGCGCCCCGGCGGCTCGCCGGCCGCGACCGCGCCGGTGTAGTAGTTCTCCCGACCGGACGCGACAGCGCCGGTCAGGTAGTCGGCCCGGTGACCGCTGGAGATGCTCAGCACGAGCCACCCCCAACCCGCGCCACGACCAGCGCGACAGCACCCCCAGCCGCCGTAGGCGGCAAGCCGATACGACGACGCGAAGCGGAGTGACGGCTCCACTTGATCGTGATGCCTTGGTGTGATCTGAGTTCTTTGGTCTTGCTGCTGCCTGTTGGCTGCTGCCGGATCGTCGTCTTGGTCATGGTCGCTTCGGAGGCGTTGCTGTCTTGGCTGTTGGCTGCTGATCGGGTTTTGTGTGGGTTGTTCATCGGCTGCTGCTCGTTTCGAGTTCGCTGCTGCTGTTGGTGTCGTTGGTGTTCTCGGTGGGGTTTTCGCCGGGCTCGGAGACGAGCTGGAGCTGTCCCCTGGTCTGTGCCGTGCTGTCGTCGGTGGTCGGAGGTTCGGCCCACCCGGCCAGTTCCTGCAGGCGCTTGGCGCGGCCGAAGCCGACCGGGCGCCCGAAGGCTTCCTCGGTGGCGCGCCGGATTTCGCGCTGGCCCAGCGGCGCACCGCCGTTGTCGGCGGCGTGGCGGCGCACCGCGTCGAGCAGTTCGGCGTCGGTGGGCCCGGCACCCTTGCGCGGTGCGGTCTCGCGCGACTCGTCGGCCGACGCGGACGTGGTGTCGGTGCGGTGCGGTGCCTGCACCGGTGTGGGTGCACTGCTCGGGTCGTCGTGACGCACTGGTGCAGGCGGTGCGGTGCGGGTCGAGGGGTGCGCCGGTGCGGTGGCCGATTCGGCGCGCAGTGCACCGAGCAGGTAGGCCACCAGCCACGCCGGTGCACCGATCTCATCCCGGGGCGTGTCCACGGTCGGCGCCTCCGGCTCGCCCGGGCTGGTCAGACCGAGCGCCGCGGAGTCAACGAGCGCGAGGAGTTCACCTGGCGTCAGTTGCCCGCCGGTCGGCAGCAGCGCGGCCAGCTCGCCGGCCGACAGCAGCCCGTCGCGGATCGTCTGCAGGCACGCGGTCCGGGCGGCTCGGGCCGAGTCGAGCGGCCACAGCTTGCGGCTGGGGCACAGCGTCGCCAGCCGCGACGCCATGCGCACGACCTGCTGGACCAGCGCCCGAGCAGCGGCCGGGTCGTCGGCGCCGGTCCGCGACAGATGCAGCCACACCCGGGTCGTGATCACCGGCGAGGTGAACCAGGTCAGCGCCGACAACCTGGGCTTCGCGGGCTGGGCCAGCTTCATGTGCAGCCGCAGCAGGTGGGCGAGCATCTCGACCAGCACCGCGTAGGCGAGCGGGGCCAGCGCGTGGGCGACGGCATCGGCGACACCGTGAGCGGTGTCGATGTTCAGCCACACCGTGCCGAAGATGCCGACATACGTCGTGACCAGCGCGCCCGGGATCCGCCACCCGCGCGTCAACGCAGCCAGCCGCAATGCGGTGCAGGCGATGATCATGCCGTCGGCAACCAACGGCACCAACGCGCTATCGAACTTCTCCGATACTGCATTGAACGAGCGCGCTCCGCCGATCCCCGCGACGCCGAGCGCTGCGACGACGGCAACCGTGATCAGGATCCGCCGGGTCGTGAGCCGCCCGGCCTCGATCACGTCGGTGACAGCACGGACCATGCGGCGCGCCGACCAGACCACGGTAGTGACGATCGTCGCTAGCATCAGCAGCCCGAGGGTGCCGGCGACAATCATCGGCCAGGTCACCGAGCCGAAGTCAGGCAGGTCGGCCAGGTCGATCAAGTGGGTGCTCATCGGTAGCCTCCGGCGGTGGTGTTCGGCACGAAGGTGAGGTCGCCGCGGCGACCTGCCTTGATCTGCTCCGGGGTCGGTGCGGGGCCGTTGTCGTCGCGACCGGCAGCCCACCAGGTGACGAATGGGTCAGCGTCGGCTGCGAGCGGCACCACCACAGCGCGAGCCTCGGCGTCGTCGCGGTGCGCGAGCACGTCACAGGCCGGGGCGTACTCGCCGATGCGGCGCGTGACGCCCGGGCGTTGCCGGTCGTGCCAGTCACCGACGAGCTTGTTCGACCCCTCCTCGCCTTCGTAGGCGGCGGTCCAGGCGTCCATCAGCCACAGCAGTTCCTCAACGATCTCGGGGTGCCACAGCCAGCACGGCGGCAGCGTCTCCCGCGCGGTCGCGTACCGCAGGTACGTCGTCTCCATCCACGGAAGCAACTCGCTCAGCACCGCCTGCACCGCCGCCTCATCGTGCTCGGGCAGCCGCAGCCACGACCGCACCGACTCCACGTTGCTCGCGCCCGCTCCGTTGCCGCGGGTGCTCCTGGGCTTGGGGGCGAGCCGGGTCAGCAGGTCCTCGAACGACGCGACCGTGTTGCCGAGCGCGGCAACCGTGTCGTTCAGCCGCGCCACGGCGGTCTTGGAGGCGGTCTGCTTCAGACCGGCCTTCATCGCCGCGACCTCCCGGGTGAGCGCTTCGACCGAGCGGGCCAGCCCAGCTACCGCGGCCAGGGCCGCGATGCCGGGGTCCTTGTCGTCGTCGTAGCGCATCAGCCCACTCCCCTCTCGTTCCGCGGGTTGGTCGCGGCCTGCTGGCCGTACGGGGCGTCGAACAGCGTCAGCGGTTCGTAACGCGGAATCGAGGCGAGGACGCGGTGCCGCCACAGATGGGCGTAGACGCGGCAGTTCTGGCAGTTCTTGTGTCGGCAGCCGGGGAGCGGAGCCTTCCGGCGTGCCTCGATCGACCACGCCATGGAGTCCGCCGATGTGAGCGCGTGTCCGCAGCGGCGCAATCCCAGGACCTTGAAACCGAACCCGTGAAGTCGGGTCACGCCGGCGGCACGGAGCGCGCTGACAATCGCGACCGCTTCACCTGTCGCCTGGCGACGGCACACCGAGCCCAAGCCAACGACGGACTCGGCGGACAGATCGACGCCGGCGTCGGTGTAGAGGCCGACGCAGGCCAGGTAATCGTCCAGACGCCAGCCCTGCAGCACCGGCACGAACGGAAGGTCCGGCGCGATCGACCGCAGCAGCAGGTAGTTGTCGACCGTGCGAACCTGGTGCTCGTGCAGGCTCAGTCCCGTCTTGGACAGGATCCAGGGCTCGCACATCCAATCTTGGGGTGCTGCCCACGCGAGCCGCCCGACCTCGTCGTGATAGCGGCGGACTCTGGCCGAGTACTCGCGCGGACTCGGCCCCTGGTCCCACGACCCATGGGCGGATAGCTCCGTGAAGCCACCGGAGTCCAGCGCCCACCGAGCAGTAGCCTTCGGCAACGTCTTGTAAGCCCTCAGTCGGCGATCGGACACGAACAGCGGCACGCTGCTGGTTCGCAGCCAGCCCGGCTGGTGCGTCCCGAGGAAGAACTCGACCGTCATCGGTTCACCTCCCGGCCGGCGTCCTCACGGCCGACCAGCTCGCGCGTCGCGGCGCGAGTCGCATCGCGGGAGGCGAGCGCGGCGCGGGCCTTGTGCATCGCTCTCACCAAGCGGAGCCGGGCCAGCAGCTCGCGGGCCGGGTCGGCGGCGTCCAGCCACGACACCGCGGCGTCAAGCCGAGCCATGATCCGCCGTACAAGGGGCGCGGTCAATTGGTGCCGTACGGCGGCTACTCGGTCGATGCGTGTGAGGATTTGGCTGCGGAGCCACGCGGTGTCGGTCAGCAGCCGGGCACCGATCCGATTCTCGAGTGCGGCCAGGTGACCGGCGGCCCACTGGACGGTACCGCGGTTGTGGAACCGCTCCATGCGCAGGTCGCCGCGGTTCCAGGCCATCTTGACCCGGCCGATCGCGGGCGGCATGCCGCGGGTGATGATCAGCGCCTGCCCGGCGCGCAGCTGGGCGACCTGGCCCGGGGTGAGGACCGGGACGCGGCGGTCGCTGATCGACACCCCGCCGGTGGTGCGGTCGCGGGTGGTGACCTGCTCGAGTCGTTCCCCGCACAGCGTGGACCAGAACTGCAGGTCGTCATCGTCGGCGGTGCCGGCCAGCAGGACCTTGGTCGTGACGTTGGTTAGCAGGGCGCCGGTGGCGGCCTCGCCGAACCGGTCGCGCAGCTGGGCGCGGGACTGGGCGGAGATGTGCAGGGTGATGCCGCGGGAGCCGAAGTCACCTGTCCAGCGGTCGAGCGGGATCAGGCAGATCAGTGCGGCCTCGTCCAGCACCATCGTCAGCTGCGGATCCAACCTGCGGCCCGGCGTGCGGACGGCGAGGGTCTTGGCCTGGCGGGCGATGTGCGCGGTCAGCGCCGTCACGAGCGGTGCGGTCTTCTTGTCCTCCGCGCCCAGTAGATACACGGTGCCGGCCTCGTCCAGCAGCCGCTCTACGTCGAACGGCACCCCACCTGGTGCCGCCGCAGCGGCGGCGGTCGGGACCGACAGCCAGCTCAATGCGGGCATGATCGTGGTGGAGATGCTCGAGCGGGTGCGCTCGTTGTTGGTGAAGAACTGCATGGCCTGCTGCTCGAACCCCGAAGCGTTGGCGACGCGCAGCTCCCACAGCGCGTCGGACTTCGCCTGGTCGTCGGGGTGCGCGATCCAGCGCTGAACGTCGGCCATGGGGTAGCCGCCGAGCGCGGCGGCGTGCATCAGCGCCGTGAGCGCCTGGCGGGCCAGGTTGAGCCAGTGCTCGGCGTCGTCGGATTTCGCCCCGACCCCGTCGAGAAGGTCCGAGGCGCGGTCCATCACGACGCCGGGATCGGTGCACCCGGTCAGCGGGTCGAACGTGATCGTGGACCCCTCGCCGGTGAGGCCGTCGGGGTCGAATACCCACACCGGGCCGCGCTTGGCGCGCTGGGTGCGGGTGATGTCGAGGATGTCGGTCTTCGTGCTGGTGGCGATCACCGCGCCCGGCGCGTCCAGCAGGTGGTTCATCATCAGGCCGGTCTTGCCCGCGCGCGGCCCCGCCACGGTCAGCGTGTGGTCCTCAGCCGAGGACCGGACCTTGACCCAGCCGACCGTGGCCACGGTCGCGCCGATCTGTGCGAGCGGCACGAACCGCCGCTTCCACGCGGGCAGCTCGGCCAGGGACGGGCGGATGATCTTCGCCTTCTTGCGCAGCATCCGCGCCGACGACACCCGCCGCACGTCCCACCCCGATGCCAGCCCGTCAGTCACGCGCCCAGCACGGCCCAGGCGACGCAGCAGCCCGCGCGAGCTGGACCGCGACCGCAGCGTGAACCCCGCAGTACCGAGCAGCATCACGCCCGCGGCCAGCAGCAGCTGCCACCAGCGCCCAGACGCCTCCACCGTCCCCGGCAGCGCGCGCAGCACGAAGCCGACGTAGGCGAGCCACAGCGCCACGGCGAGCCCACCGCCGACCGGGCGGTTCACAGCCACCACGGCCAGCGTGATCAGCAGCAGTACGCCACCGGCGATCACCCACCCGGCCACGCCACCTGGCGCTCCGAGACGCAGGCCCACCGCACCGGCCATCAGGACCCACAACGGCGCGGCGAGCAGCGCGCCGTGCAGCAACCGCCAAAACAGCAATCCGGCCGTCACCAACCCGACCGCGCCTGTCGCAGCGGCCCAGTAGCCCAGCTCGGTCAGTTCCGGCGTCTTGTCCCACGCGACCGCGGCCACGCCGACGGCCAGCAGAGTGACCATGGCGAGAGTGAAGTTCGGGACCATCGCGCCCTCGGTCCTGGTCGGCCGCCGCATCATCGCGCACCACCGATCAGCACACCGGCCACCGTGAACACCGCGCCGAGAATCGCAGCGGCGAACGACACCCGCAGCCACTGGTGCTTCGTCCACGCGATGTCGGCCAGCCGCTTGGCCTGATGCGTCACCGCCGCCAGCGGGTCGGCCACCTTTTCGCCGGACAGCTGCGGGTCGAGGTGGCGGTCAAGCAGCTGCTCGACCGAGCGGCGACGTACTGCACCGAAGTACAGGAACTCTCCCGATACCAGCGCGTCGGCCGGACGGTGCATCCGCGGCACCACCACCAGCAACGCCGAGCCCAGGGCCACAGCCAGCGCCACCAGCGCCACACCGAACGACACCCGCGCGGCCAGCGGGGCTCCGTGCGACTGTGACACCAGAGTCAGCACCACCGCAGCGAGCGCGGTCTCCACCGTTGCCGCGAAACCAGCCCTCATGTCGGCCTTGTCGACCGCCGCAGCAGCCGAATCATGCACCCGCCAGGCCAGATCGAGCCCAGCCCGCCCGCTCATCGAGCACCATCCGCCGGAACGGACTCGCTCGGCTCTGGCTGGACGTTGTCGCTGTAAGACATCGTCGCCTCGTATCGAGCCATCGCCTGCACGGTGATTGCGACTGACACGACCCGAATCGGACCCATGTAGCGCTCGGCGCTGTAATGGCCCGAATCGCGGTCATCCTCGGGCACGACGCCCAGAGCAGCGGCCAGCTCGTCAACAAGGTCGCGCTCGGCGCCGTACCAACCCTGGCGCCGTAGCTCCCAGGGCAAGTAGAAGCGACCGTGCACGTTCGGCACAGGCAGCTCCGGGTGATCCGCCACGAATGCCGCCAGCTCGAATAGCCCACGAATCAGCTCCGCATGCTCCCGCGGAACCTCCAACAACCCCAACCGCGGCACCCACTCCGTGCCAGCCTGCACTGCGTCAGTCATGCTGTAGACCTCTCCAACTCGTACCTGAGTGACGGGAGAACCGGCCCTGTTCTGGTTGGCGCCTGGGCAGGGCCGGTCCATCGGATTTGTACTCATGCGGCACCGCCGCGGGCGCGTCGATGCCGTTCCTTCCACTCGGAGCCCCAATCCGCGATGTCCATCGACGTTCCGGATTCGAGCAGGTCGGTCACCGCGGCAGATGGCACGCTGTACTTCTGACCGACTCGCACAGCGGGAAAGTCCTCGCGCCGCACAAGCCGATATAGAGCCTCCGGCGAGATGCTGAGTAGCGCCGCGGCTTCTGGCACGGTGTACGTCGGAACACCGCGGCTGCGCTTGTGAAGCGCGCTCTCCAGGGCGCGGTTTCGCGCAGCGGTTCGAGGCGCCGCCGCTCCAACCTCTCGAGCATCCATCGTGTGCGTTGACGCGGCCGATGGTCGCGTCGTCTGGGGCTCGATGCCCACAGCGTCGGAGCTGTCGATGCCACGCCGGTCGGCCAGGCCCTCATCCAGGCTCATCACGCGACGGCGGCTCATGCGGCACTGTCCGAGCCGGCGGGGCCATCGAACGCGATGGTTTGGTCATCGCGGTCCCACGTCGAACCGCAGCGTTCACCCATCACCCCTCCGATGCGGAGGGAGCACCCCACGACATCCCCGTCGCTGGCGCACGGCAAAACCGGGGCAACCTCGAGGTACGCCAGCTTGTCCTTGACGGTCATTACGCGCTGCTCGGCACGTCGGACTCGGCGACGGTCCAGCACCGACGCATGCGGACCGGCGTTGATGAAAGCGATCTGCGCATCCAAGAGATCCCGCTCGGCCGCAATGAGCGGCCATTCCTTCTCGATGCCGGCCAAGTCCGCCGCGGATGGTTCGCAGCTACCGCCGGCCGGGGGATGGATGATGCTCATTGGGTTCTGCTCCTGTTCGTGAAGGGACTGGTGCGGCCCGGACGCCCCGGCGGCTGCAACCGCCGGGGCGTCACCTTCTGGCGCCTGACCAAACATGAAGCGATACTGAGGTGCGCACCACGGTAGCGCTTGCTCATTGGTAGCGCAAGCGAGGTGCGATACTTTGGATAGGTGAGTGATCTACGCGAAGAGTTGACCTCAGCGACGCGCCGATACCGTGAAACCGAGATGGCCCACGAGCAATCTCGGACAGAGATGCTGGCGGCCGTCCTGGCTGCGCTCCGTGGCGGTGTGCCGCCTACCGAGGTTGAACGGTTGTCGCCGTTCACGGCGGCGTACATCCGCAGAGTTGCCCGCGCAGAAGGCATCCCGCCAGCGGCACCCGGGCCGAAGCGGGTGAGCTCCTGAGTGGTCGGCTCGTTCATGCGTCCAGCGTCGAGACGAAACGAGCGATTGATGTGCACTCGGCAAGCTGCGCACTTTTGTGCGCATTGTTCATGCTGATAGCCGGTTCACTAGAAGGGACCACATCAACCGAGGGGAAGTGCAGATGCACGTAGGTGAGCGCATCGGGGCCTACCGCAAGCGACGCGGCATGTCGCAGGACGCCCTGGCTGGCCTCATCGGAATGTCGCGGTCTTGGCTCTCGCAGGTCGAGCGCGGCATTCGTGGTGTCGATCGACTGTCCACCCTGAACGACCTAGCAACCGTCCTGCGCGTCGACGTGGCCGACCTCATCGGCCGCGACTGGATTCTGGCTCCAGACGCGCCGCAGCAGGTAACGGCAGTCGACGCCGTGCGCAGCCAGCTCGCGAGCTATCACCACCTCCTGGGCGAGCCAACGACCCCATGGCCCCTTCCCCAGCTTCGGAATGGCGCTGTGCAGGTCAACCAGGCGTATCAGGCGGCAAAGTACCGCCAGGCGACCGCAATGCTCCCCGACCTCATCCTGGCGGCCGACGCGTACGACGGTTACCAGGGCCGCGACGGCCGCGAGACTCATCTCGCGCGGTGTTCGGTCTACACCGCCGCCGCAAAGCTCCTGACGAAGGTCGGCGAGCACCAGCTCGGTTGGCTGGCCGCGGATCGCGCAACCCACGCAGCCCTGGCAGCTGAGTCAAAACCTGCTCAGGGCATGGCCGCGTATCAGGTCGTCATCGCGCTGCTACGCAGCCAGCGAACCGACGATGCCGAACGCGTTGCCGTCCGGTCAGCAGAAGGGCTCATGGCTCTTGCTGGCTCGGACGCCCCGGATGCTGTATCGCTGGCCGGTTCACTGTGGCTCATCTCTTCCGTCATCGCCGCACGACGCTCCGACCGCGCGACCTCAACACAGCGGTTGGCCGAAGCTACACGGCTCGCTGACATCCTGGCGCACGACGGCAACCACTGGTGGACCGCCTTCGGCCCCACCAACGTCCTGATTCACCGCGCCTCGGTCGCAGCCGAGTTTGGAGATCCATCCGGCGTACTGCGCGTGGCCACCGAAGTCGACACCGAAGATATGCCGGCCGGTCTTCGGGGCCGCCGCTCTCGTCTGCATCTCGATCTCGCCTGGGCACAGACCCAAGCCAAGAACGACATGGAAGCGATCTTCCACCTACAGCAGGCCGAACGCGTCGCGCCAGAGTCGATCCGATACCACACCATCGCCCGCGAGCTCGTCCGCGAGGTTCTCAAGCGCTCCCGCAAACCCACCCCAGCCCTGACAGCCATCGCAACCCGCGCAGGAGTCCTAGCGTGAACGAGCGCACTCTCTACATCATCACCTGCGGTGCCCCACTTGCCTCCCGAGTAGGCGACGGCGTACGCGCCGCTAGAGAACGCGGTTGGATTCCCTTTGTCATCCCGACCGATGCGGCTGTGCCGTGGCTCGAAGGCCAAGACTTGGCCGGCGCCCTCGTCCTAACCGGCAACCGAAAGCCAGGAGAGCCGAGGCGCACCCCGAAGGCCGACGCCGTCGCCGTAGTTCCGACTACGTTCAACACTCTGAACGCCTGGGCTAACGGAAACGCACACACCTATCCTCTTACGACACTGTGTGCAGCTCTTGGCGCGCGAACTCCGACAGTGGCCGTACCTTTCGCCAAGCATGACTTGGCCGGCCACCCAGCGTGGCTCGCATCTGCCGCGGTTCTACGATACGCAGGCGTGGTGCTAATCGACCCGCACAACGGCTCACCATCGAGTATTGAGCCAATCGACTCGGGGACCGGGGATGCTGTCGCGATGAACTTCGATTGGGCTTGGGTTCTGCAGCAGCTAGATAACTGCTCCGTCGCCTAGTCCTGCTCTCTTTACGTCAAGCGGTAGCGTTGTCTGGCGCGCTCGATGATCTGCTCGTTGTTTTCAGACTCAGCGAACACCCGGCCCACGCCCCTCTCGCGCCGAGGATGGCCGCCTGGGGAACCACCAGGGCAATCAAGCGAAACTAGTCCCCGTGCTCTCACCCGCGCTGCGGGGGTTATGGCAACAATGAAGGGCCCACCACGTGGTTCCCGCATCCGGCCAACCTTACGGCCTCCACGACCATAGAACGACGGCCTCACCAGGCGGCCACGCAACAATTTCCGCCCGGAACGGGCACCCCGCCAGGGGCACCTTGGCTAACTTGAGCCAAGTCGGGTTCCACCGTCGCCGGCGCCGTGGCCCGCGGCGAGGTCTTCGGCCGCCGTGGCCGCGGCTCCAGCGCCGCCTCACCATCCGCCTCGTAACGGGCCCTTCAGCTTGTAGACCCAAGGCCCGGTGCACGCCGTACCGCAAGGGCGACATCAGCCGGCCTGCCCCTCCACGAGCAAGGCCGTGATGACCACTCGAGCCTTCGACATGCCCAAGCATCCGGCCACTCCACCCTCTCGCCTGAGACACGTGTCGCCTATTTCGTGAGACGTCTGTCGCCGATGTCCTGAACCACAACACCACACCCTCCCCTCATGTCAGCGCCCGTGACCAGCGGAAACACGGGGCGGCGGCTGTCCGGCCCCTGTCCGGCTGCGTCCGGGTGCGTCCGGGTGCGTCCGACCAATATCGGCTGATCTCGGTTGTTCGTGCCCTATGCGTGCCTCGTCCGAGTCAAGTGAGCCTCAGGTCAGTGGGGAGGGAACCTGATCGGCACGCCACAGCGCATCCCGACACCGCCGTCCGCAGACTCGCAAGCGTCTGCTACGCGGAAAGGTGTTTACGGTCTGCCTGGCCATCCACGTGGGAAGAATTCATGGCGGGATCTGGAACCACTGCAGCCGTTTGAGCATCGAAGGTAGTGACGACGGGGTGCCCTGCGTCGGCTCTGATCGCCGAGTGCATCCTCCATCTGCCTGGGGGTCATGTCGCGAAGATCGCGTCTGCGCCAACTCTGACCGGCGGAACCAACTCCGATGCGGAAAAGAATCATTCGATGACCGCCGGTTAACGCTTCGCAACTGCTTGGAGCTGCCATGTTCACACGAAAGAGGCCGTTCCGCCCCGGTCCCCGATTCTTTGCTGGTCATCCAAGACTCGAAGATCCAGAATACTTCATTCTGTCAGACGGAGTAACCTACACGCATCCAGTGGGGGCATATCTGGCCGTGCAACCATTCAAGACTGGTGGACGCACCACACGCGGCAAGTCCGGAATCTATCTCTCCATGTTCACGCGGCCCGTCACTGAAAGCAACCAGAGCGAATATCGTGCTGTCATCCCCGCTCGTCGCTTGAAGCGAGACCAGTGGAACTCCTTCAAAGAAGACAACGGGCTCCTAATTCCATTCCAATTCATGATCTATTCGAATGGCGAGTGGGTCGGGAAGTGGCTTTAGAGGCGGCCGGAGAAACCAATGAACGACAACTGGTGGTATGAACAGCAGCGAAGCAGCGCGATTGCTGCCCAGCAAGCTGCTGATGCGGCTCGGTATGCGCAGCAGGCGGCAGACGCCCAGCGAATAGCGGCAATTGAAGGCGCGCGCGTGGCTGAGGCAGCGTGGGTAAATCGTGCACAAGAAGCGCAGCGCCTTAATCGAGACATTCAGGCGAATAGCGTGGACTACCCCAGGTCAGACCTCTCGCAGATCGACAGTATGCGGGAGGCGCAGCGACTGGAGGCGCAGAGGTTTGACGTGCAGAGGATCGACGCGCTGCGGACCGACCAACTGCGGACCGACCAGATTCGGATCGACGCGCTGCGGGAGGCGCAGCGGATTGACGGGCTGCGGACGGACCAACTGCGGATCGACGGGGTGCGGGAGGCGCAGCGGACCGACCAACTCCGGACCGACGCGCTGCGGGAGGCGCAGCGGATTGACGGGCTGCGGACCGACAGTGTGCGGGAGGCGCAGCGGATCGACGGGCTGCGGATCGACAGTGTGCGGGAGGCGCAGCGGATCGACGGGCTGCGGACCGACAGTGTGCGGGAGGCGCAGCGGATCGACGCGCAGCGGATCGACAGTGTGCGGGAGGCGCAGCGACTGGAGGATCGGCGGATCGACGGGGTGCGGGACGCGCAGCGGATCGAGGATCGGCGGATCGACGCGCTGCGGATCGACGGGGTGCGGGACGCGCAGCGGGTCGAGGATCGGCGGATCGACGCGCTGCGGGAGGCGCAGCGGACCGACAGTGTGCGGGAGGCGCAGCGACTGGAGGATCGGCGGATCGACGGGGTGCGGGAGGCGCAGCGGATCGANGATCGACGGGGTGCGGGAGGCGCAGCGACTGGAGGATCGGCGGATCGACGGGGTGCGGGAGGCGCAGCGGATCGAGGATCGGCGGATCGAGGATCGGCGGATCGACGGGGTGCGGGAGGCGCAGCGGATCGAGGATCGGCGGATCGACGGGGTGCGGGACGCACAGCGGGTCGAGGATCGGCGGATCGACGCGCTGCGGGAGGCGCAGCGGACCGACAGTGTGCGGGAGGCGCAGCGACTGGAGGATCGGCGGATCGACGGGGTGCGGGAGGCGCAGCGGATCGAGCGCGACGACGTAAAGCGCCAGTATGAGGAGCGCCGACTCGCGGTGATTCGCGAGACCACGTGGCTCGATGCTGCCCAGGAGGCTCAGCGTCTCGAATCGGTCCGAGATGCCCAGGGATCCGACCCGTCCGGGCCGCTTAGGGACGGATCGTCACCGAACTTCGAGACAGAAGTCCCTGCCGTCGGCCCAATGGAAGCGCCAACACAGAAGGGCCGGCCTGCACGCAAGTGGAACCGGCCATTCAGACGCTACGCGCTTAGGACGATTCTCGAACAGGAAGGACGTCATCCGCTCGACTTCCTCCTGACCGAGGCGGACCCGGTCGGCGATCCTGACGGCCGCAATCGCAAGTTTCGATCGTGGGAGATGTACACCCACGAGCCGACAGTTCAAGTTGGGCACCTCACGAGCCTGCACAGTGGCGCGCCCGAGTTTCTAGCGCTTGAGGACAGCACATTTAATCAGTGGAGCAATCACGTCGGGGAGACTCAGGAGGCTGTATTCGCGAAGACGGCGGTCTTGATAGGAGGTATTCCCGTGGAATATCGCACTGCAAAGCTCTGGCAGCGAGCTGGAAAACTCCCCGGAATAAAGTTTGAAGAGCTAAAACCCTCGCAGGGTTGGCAACCCGACCCGAAGCGTCAGCGGCGGCGGAGAAAGTAAGGTTTCTGATGGGCATATTTAGCAGTGTCGGCAGGTTCGCTTGGGACCTGCTTGAGGACTTCGGCAATCAGTCCAGAGCACAGGGACTGATTCGGCGGGTGGTCGTTCTGCCAACGTACGAGTCGATGGTATCCATCTTCTTCGAGGAGCTCTCGTATCACCGGAAAGAGAGCTATGTGGAAGCGGTCCCGGATGTACTGGACAGTGAGATACGCGCGATGTACATCATTGCTGATCCTCACATGGCTGAGGTAGCGGAATACACGGGCGACGCAGAGAAAGCACTCCCTTGGTTGGAGACAACGGGTCTCGAGCCAAGCGAGGTACTCGCTCGCTTGAGATTCCTGAAGAACTGCATGCAGACCTGATCTCAAGAACCGCCTCCCAGGGCAACGCTATATGGGGAGGAAGCAAGGAGGGGCTATGTTCCGCCGTAATCGTCAATACCAGAAACCCGACACGCAGCTATATGCGGAGAATCCGCCTTTGGAGGAACCTGAGTATTTCCTCCTTGAGAGCGGAAGAACGTACGTTCATCCAGGTCAGGGCCTCCTGAGCGTCACGCCACACAAGGTCGGAACCAACGAGTCAAACGGAAAACCCGGCTTGGTCTTCTTCCTTAACCATAGTATGTATGCGTATGACACATGGGTGGTGCCAACGCGCAAGTTGGCCGCGGGAAAGTGGCATGAGTTCCCTTATCGAGACCCGCGAGGGAAAAAACTCACATTGCCTTTCGCATTCCGCATTGAAACACGCGGAAGCTGGATTGGCACCTGGCGATAGCCCGGGAGAGTATACCCGGTGGTTTCGCATGACCAACGCATATTACGAACGTCTCCGTGTCGGGCCGCGCTGTTGCTGAATCGCAATGGCAACAGAACTGGACGTCAAGTCAGCTTAACTATGTTCTCGCTGAACAGCAAACGATCGCAGCGATTAACGCGGCGCGACAATACTGTGCATCGAGTGCGACGGGTTCAGCCGCGTGGGTGCCAAGTGGCGATCTGAATCGCGCGACCGAGGAGCGTATCCATGCGTACCGTCACGAGGCCGAGCGCGTTCGTGCAATTCAAGGGCTGCGGCTCTCGTGGGACAGCGCTTGGCTGCAATCTCGGAGTGCCGGCGTGTTCAGGTAGCCCAAGAGGCAGCTCGGAAGGAGCTGGATCGAATTCAGGAGGCGCGGGCAACTGCCGCTCAGCTGGAGGTTCAGCGGGTGGAGGCGACTCGGCCACTCAGCGAGCTGGAGGCGGCCCGGCAGGCTGAGGCTCTGCAGCTCCAGCGGCTCGAGGTGGCGCGCATTGAGCGCGAGTTAATCGATCGAACCGGCTATGCAGGCCAGCGAGAGGGCGAGGTAACAACGAGTTCCGAGCATCCTGATTCGGCTGCGGCCTTCGTGCCGCCACACCCCGATGCTCCAGCCGCCGGAGCCGAGTTGCCGGAGGCTGGAACACCGGGGCGTCAGCCGACCGCGGGTTCGCGACAGAAAGGGCCTACCGACTCGTGCCGCGGTTGGGTCGGCAACTTCCTGACATCTCATTACGAGGACGAACGACAGCGTCGCCTTCGCTCTCTACCAGCGGTTTTGGCAACACGGCCGCCCGCAGCGTGCGCGAGGTTCCCCATGAGTCTCAGCCATTTCGCGCCAAGGCTGATGCCGCGGCAGACGACTACCGCGGACGGCGCCGCATCAGCGGATGACCGAGCCCAGCGTGACAATTCCCGGGCGGCGACGCATGGCGGTGCGTACCGGTCGATGACGCTCAGGAGCCGCCGCCCTTAGCGCTTCCCGCACCTCAATGTGCTTGCCACAGCAAGCAAAGAGCATCGTCTGAAGATCTTGTCGCGCCCGGAGCGACGACAGTGGATTCAATCAATGTGCAGCACGCCCTGGTTTAGGCATGCGCGCGGCCAGTGCGTTGGCTGCTTGCTTGTCCGATTCAGCTACCCAGGCTGCGTAGACGCGAAGCGTTGTTGTGCCGCCACCGCCGTGGCCAAGGCGACCGGCGACTGTGCGGATATCTACGCCGGACCTGATGAGCTCCGTTGCCGAGTAATGCCGCAATGTGTGGAGGTGGCTCTTGATGCCGAGCCGTGTGCACATGTCGGCGTAGCGGTGGCTGACGCCGTCGGGGTTGCACGGGCGACTGTGGTCTGCCTCGTAGGAGAAGACGAAGGCGGACTCGTCGAAGGCCACGCCGAGCGCCGCGATCTGCTCCTGGCAGTTGAGGCGGTGTTTGGCGAGCAACTCGACGGTTCCCGGGTCCAGACTGATGCGACGCATCTGATGCGTCTTGGTGTCCTTCTCACGCGCTTTTCCGTTTCGGCGGGTGAAGTTGCGCCGGATTTCCACCACCCCTTGGTCAATGTGCAGGTCACGCCAGCGCAGCGCGAGCAGCTCGCCGCGACGCGCGCCAGTCACCATCTTCAGCCAGATCAACATTCCCCAGGCAAAGTCCTGCTCCCACGCAGCCGTGATGATCCGAGAACCCTCGTCTGACGTCGGCGGCTGCGGCTGGGGTGCTACCTGCCTCGGCTTCTTTGCCTCGGCGGCTGGATTGCTGTCGATCCACTCCCATCGAACCGCGGCCGCGAGCGCTCCGCTGATCACGAAGTGAACCTTCCGAACAGTCCCTGCGGCCAACGGCCTGCAGACGTGCGGTCGGCATTCGATGACCTTGCATTCTGCCGCGGCGCAGTCATGCTCGGCACGCGACTTCACCGACGGTCGGCCCGGAGGCCACCGATGTTTTACGACTCGGCATTCATGTACATCTGAGGTTCGATGCTCGACGAAGGGCTTCCCGCCGCAACGGACGCTGCACCGTCGCAGGTGCGCATAGAACTGTTCCAGAACACGGGTTCCGAGCTTGGAGATCGGTACATCTCCCAGGGCTGGGCCAATCGTTCGATCCGCGAGCTCGCGATACCTGTCCAGCGTGGACTCGTCGGCTTCATGCACTTCGAGCCACGCATCCAACGCGTACGACAGAGTGGCTTTCGTCGCGGCGTTCCGCTGGCGGTCGACCTTGGCTAGCAGTCGCGAACGGATCTCTGGGATTTTCTTCTCGTCGCGAGTGGACTCGCTTAGGTAAGAGTCCTTCCCGGTCACGGGGTCTACGCCGGCGTAGACCAGCACCTGGTGAGAGTTGCCTCGCTTGCGGACGTACCCCCGCTCACGACCTCCGGTACTGCGACGTCCAGCCATGAACTCATCGTACCCATTGTCAAATCCATTGACAGACGGTCGCCACGGCCGATCACTGCCTGTAGTAATGCCTGGTCAGAGTGGGAGCCGGTGAGGGGACTCGAACCCCTAACCACCGCTTTACAAGAGCGGTGCGCTGCCAGTTGCGCCACACCGGCGGGTGTTGTGCCGGACCATAGTAAGGGATCGTGTGGGGGGTGTGGCGGGGGTCGGTGGGGTTTCGGGTGTTGTGGGTGGCTCGGTCGGTGTCCTTCTTGGGGGACTCGCTCGGGCTGGTGGCGCTGTTGTTGTACGTCGAGGGGGCCACGGGAGCGGCGTTGGCGGTGGCATTGCTGTTGTTGGCGGGGGACTTCACGCCGGGGTTGTTCGGGGCGTTCGCGGGAGCCATCGGGGACCGGTTCGACCTCAAGAGGGTGATGGTCTCGTGCGATCTGGTGCAGGGGGCGCTGGTCGTGGTGATGGCGGTGGTGTTGCCGCCGTTGCCGGTGTTGTTGGTGCTGGTCGCCGTACGGAGCATTACTGCGCAGGTATTCCAGGCGAGCTCCCGGAGTGCAGTGCCGGCGTTGGTCAAGGACGAGGAGTTGGAGGCGGCCAACTCGGCGCTGGGGGCGGGAACCAACGGGCTGGAGGCGGTCGGGCCGTTGATCGCGGCGGCGTTGTTCTTGGTCACTGATGTCCGCGGGATCCTGCTCATCGATGCGGCAACGTTCTTCGTGTCGGCGGTGCTGCTGAGTCGGTTGCCGGCCATGCCCAAAGCAGAGCGTTCGGGCCACAGCCTCGTAAGAGATGCGCGCGACGGTCTGGGCTACATCTGGCGGACGAAGGCGGTCCGGGTGATCGGGCTCGGGTTCTTCGCCGTGGTCGCGTTCAGCGGGGTCGACGATGTCGCGATGGTGTTCCTGGGCAAGGACGAGTTGCACGGCAGTGACTCGGCCGCGGCGAGCCTGTACGCCGGAGTCGGCATCGGGCTCGTGACGGGGTTCGCCCTCCTGGCGAAGTACGCGACTAGATTCAGCATGCCTGCACTGATGGTCACAGGGTTCGCCGTGAGCAGCGTCGGCAACTTGTTCACCGGCCTGGCTTGGGCGATCTGGGCCGCGCTGGCGCTGCAAGTCATCCGCGGACTCGGCATCGCCGGCGTCGACGTGGGGATCAACACGCACCTGCAACGGGTCGTCCCCCCGCACCTCCGGAGCCGCGTCTTCGGCAACCTGTACGGCGCAATCGGCCTGGCAGCCGGGATCTCGTATGTCTTCGGCGGCCTCCTCCTTCAGCACACGAATGCACGTGTCACGTTCGTTGCCGCGGGTGTCGGTGGACTGCTGGCTACGACTGCGACAGCGATCGGAGTTCGGCGATCGGCCGGCGGAGAGCGCGAGCCCCGGGTACGGCGATGAGCGCGATCGCCGCCATCACCAGGAACGCCGCGGACGGGTGGTCGACGAGCAGCCCGACCAGGACCGCGACCAGCAGGCCGCCCAGGTTGCCGGCCATCCAGATCAGGCCGGCCGCGGTGCCTTCGGCCTCCCCGGTACGGCGTTCCACGAGCTCGAGCACGATCGGGAGAGCCGGGAGCAGGAGCAGCCCGATCAGCGTGATGGCAGCGAAGCCGGTCACGACGCCCGGTGCCAGCGCGAGCAGGACGCAGGCGGCCGCGGTGCAGCTGAGACTCACGACGAGGAGAGCCGACTCGGCGCGGCGCCGGACGACGAGGATCGGGATCACCGCGCTGCCGAGGACGCCGGCGACGACGTTGACCAGCAGGATCACGCTCGCCGTACCGCTGCTCACCCCGGCGGGTTCGAGCAACGCCTGCGCGAAGGTGCTCATGGCAACGAAGACGCCGAACGGGAAGATCGCCAGCACGCAGAGCCGGCGGATCAGCGGATCGCCCCAGGCGACCTGCAGTGCGCCGCGATCCGGTCGATGTCTGCCCAGCTCAAACGGACCTTGCTTGCGCAAGGCAACGATGAGGAGCAGGGCTGCCACCACGCAGAACACGGCGGTCACGGCCAGCATCGTCGGCAGCGACGAAGCCGTGGTGAAGACCGCGGAGAGCAGGAACGCGATCACCATGCCGAAGAAGATGCTGGCGGTGCCGACCGCGATCCCCGTCGGGCGATCTCGCGAGGCCAGATAGTGGCCGGTGATACCGGTGACCGCGTTCAGCACCAACGGTTGGGCGATCGAGGCGATGATCTGCCCGGCCAGCAGCCAGCCGAAGTCGTCACCGATGAGCCGTACGCCGGCACCGAGCGCGGTCAGTACGGCGCCCGCGATCAGGCCGGCCCGGAACCAGCGATCCAGGATCAAACCGCAGGGGATCGCGAGTACGACGTACAGCAGTGGGAAGACCTGGGCGAGCCAGCCGATCGCGCTTTCGGAGACGCCGTACCGGGCGGCCGCGACCGTGGTCACGCCGGCGAAGTTCAGCCAGACCAGCTGGGTCGCCGCGCCGACCAGCGCGTAACCGGCAATCGCCGTCCAGCGACTCCCCGTGACCACCCGCGCCATACGCATCCTCCCAAGGCCTGAGCGAACTGTAATGCCGTCACACGCTGCATCACACGATCCCGGCGTACAAAAGAGGCATGGTGGATTGGGAAGGGCCGCTCACGGAAGCGTTCGAGCGGGCGACGACGTACCTGACCGGGCTCCCGGAGCGCCGAGTCGGCCCGCGGGCGACGGCGGGCGAGCTCCACGACGCACTCGGCGGTCCGCTGCCCACCGGGCCGAGCGATCCCCGGGACGTGGTCGCGCACCTCGCGAAGGGGGTCGAGGACGGGCTGTTGCCGAGTGGCAGCGGCCGCTTCTTCGGGTTCGTGTTCGGTGGCGCGACGCCCGCGGCACTCGCCGCCGACTGGCTCACCACGGTGTGGGACCAGAACGCGGGCCTGTACGCCGCCGCACCCGCCGCGGCCGTGGTCGAGGAAGTCGCGGCGAACTGGCTGGTCGAGCTGTTCGGACTGCCATCTGGTACGTCGGTCGGCTTCGTCACCGGCGCCCAGATGGCCAACTTCACCGGTCTGGCGGCCGCCCGCCACGAAGTACTGCGGCGGACGGGCTGGGACGTGGAGAGCCAAGGCCTAATCGATGCACCAACTATCCGGGTGCTCGCCGGCGCCGAGCGGCACGACACGATCGACCGGGCGCTGCGCTTCCTCGGGTTGGGGACCAGTTGCATCGTGCCGATCGACGTCGACGATCAGGGCAGGATGCGGGCGGACGCACTGGCGGCCGCGCTGGAAACAGAAGGACCGCAGATCGCTTGCGCCCAGGCCGGCAACGTGAACACCGGTGCCTTCGACCCGATCGCCGAGATCTGCGACCTGGCGCACGCGGCCGGCGCGTGGGTCCACGTCGACGGCGCCTTCGGTCTCTGGGCCGCGGTCAGTCCCGAGTTGCGCCCGCTGGTCGCCGGCATCGACCGCGCCGACTCCTGGGCGACCGACGCGCACAAGTGGCTGAACGTCCCGTACGACTCCGGCCTCGTCCTCTGCGCCCACCCCGAGCCGCACCGCGCCGCGATGTCGATCAGAGCGGCGTACCTGATCCAGGACGAGAACGGGCAGCGTGACTCGCTCGACTTCAACCCCGAGTTCTCCCGGCGGGCGCGCGGTTTCCCTGTGTACGCCGCCATCCGCGCGCTCGGCCGATCCGGGATCGCCGAGATCGTGGATCGGTGTCAGGCGATGGCTCGCCGGTTCGCGGACACGCTGGCCGCGAACGGGGTCGCCGTACTGAACGACGTCGTACTCAACCAGGTCCTGGTCCGCTTCGGAGACGACGACGCGCTGACCCGGCGAGTGGTGAGCGCGGTCCAGCAAGAAGGCACGTGCTGGATGTCGGGCACGACCTGGCAGGGCAAGGCCGCGATGCGCATCTCGGTCAGCAACTGGACAACCGACGAGGCGGACATCGATCGCTCAGCTGCCGCCGTACTGACTGCTGAAGGAGTCGAGCGTGGCTAAGGCCGCGTTGAGGGAGTCGCGGAGCGGGGCGGGCCGGCGGAGGGTTTGAGTGAGCAGTACGCCGCCCTGCATCGCGGCGAGGATCGTGTTGGCCAGGTAATCGGGATCGGCGTCCGGCCGGAGTACGCCGTTGTCGCGCATGGTCCGGAGATCGGTCCGGAAGCGGTCGAGCCAGCGCTGATAGCCGGCGGCGAGGCGGGCGCGGGTCTCGGGGCGCGACTCGGCGAGCTGGCCGGCGAGTGAGCCGAAGTCGCAGCCGCCCTCGAACTTCCGGGCGGTCTGCCGCGCCACGACGCGGTCGGCCCAGCGATGCCAGGCCTCGATCGAGTCGAGCGCGGGCTCGCGATCCAGCAGGGTTTCCGCCTGCCAGCCGATGACGTCGTCGATCAGCGTCGGCTTGTCGCGGAAGTAGTGCGTCAACTGCGAACCGCTCACCCCGGCGACCCGCCGGATGTCCTCGAGCTGGGTGCCGGCGACGCCGCGCCGATGCACCAGGTCCGCCGCGGCAGCGAGGATCCGGGCGCGGGTGGCCCGTCCTTTCGCGGTCAGTCGATGGTCGGCCATTCCTCGACACTAACGCGCTGACCCGTAGCGGAGGGATGGCCCATGATGGGGTCATGGCGGAGGGGATTCTGGAACTGGCCCAAGAGCTGGCCGAGGTCAGCCGACTGGTCGAGGACGACGATGTCGCCACGACACTGGGCCGGTTCGTCAACCGGGTGGTGCGGACCGTGCCCGACTGCGAGGAGGCATGCATCAGCGTGCTCGTCGACGGTAGGGCGGAGATGGTCGCGCGCTACCACAGCACCGCGGATGAGCTCTCCGAGCCGGCCCGGGCCGCCCTCGCCGAGCGGCTGATCGCGGCCGACGGTCCGGTGTACGACGCGATGGCGTACGGCGAACCGCACCGGATCGACGACCTCGCGTCGGACCACCGTTGGCCGGAGTTCGCCGCGAGCGCGATCAACGCGGGTTATCGCAGTTGCCTCTTCCTCCCACTGCCCGCGCTGACCGGGTCCGCGGCCGCCTTCAGCCTGTTCTCGGCGACCCCGGATGCCTTCGGGAGTACGTCGTACGACGTCGTGCTGCTGTTCGCCCTGCACGCCGGGGTCGCGTTCGACAACGTTCAACTGTTCAACGACAGCCGGACTCTGGTCGAGCAACTGCGATCCGCGATCACGACCCGGACAGTGATCGGTCAGGCCCAAGGCATCCTGATGCATCGGTACGGGCTCGCGTCGAGTGTGGCGTTCGAGGTCCTGAAGCGGTGCTCGATGGACGCCAACATCAAGCTCCGGGAGGTGTCGACCGAGCTGGTGGTGGCGCAGGACTCGGGACAGCTGACCGCGGCGCTGCAGAAGTACGGCCTGCAGACTTCTTGACGGGGCCTGTCGATTTCCGGGGTGGTCGCTCGACGCAGGTGTGTACGACGACCACAAGGGAGAGGCAGCGAGATGTCGTTTCAGGCGTATCTGGACAAGATCGAGGAGAAGACCGGCCTGACGCCGCGGGAGCTGGTCGAGAAGGCGAAGGCGCGCGGGTACGACGCTGCCGGCGTGAAGGCCGGCGTGATCTGCGACTGGCTCAAGGAGGACTACGACCTCGGCCGCGGGCACGCGATGGCGATCGTCCATGTGATCAAGAATGGTCCGGGCATCAGCGACAAGCACGTCGGCAGCAAAGGCTCGCACGGCGACCCCACCAACCTCCTCTGGCTTGACGGCAAGGCGACCAACCCGCTCAACGCGTAGTGAGCGCGAGCTCGGCGAGCTCCGCCAGGCGGTGGGCTCGGGCCGACTCGGCGGGGGTGAACGGCTCGCCTGCGCGGGTGAACGCGAACAGGCCGGTCCAGGGGGACGGGATCTTGAGGACGGTGCCGTCGGCGGGGAGCGGCGCGGCCAATGTGACGTGGTCGGTGACGAGGCGGGCGCCGAGGAGTTCGGCGACCGCGTGCGGGAGTTCGCCCGGGTCGCCGACCACGCGGGCCGACAGGCTGAGCGCCTTGGTCTGGCCGTCGACCAGGGCGAGGGTGGTGGTCGGCCACGCGTGGGCGTCCCGGCCGCCGGCGGCTTCGATTGCCGTCAGCAACGAGTCTGCGTCGATCGGATCCGGCGTCGAGACGACCAGTTCGTCGCGGACGCCGTCGTCGAGCGGGTGGATGTGCAGGCCGAGGATGTTCGCGTCCAGGTCGGTCAGGTGGTGCGTCAGGCGTTCCAGCGCGCCAGTCCGGTCGTCGAGCGTGACGCGGATCCGCCACAGCGCGCCGAGTCCCGCGGCCGGCCGGGTGCGTGGCGCGTGCAGCCAGGATCGCAACAGTCGCATGGTCGACGGCTCGATCACCCAGATCACCAGGCCGGTCGTCACGACCACCAGGACGCTCACCGCGATCAGGTACGACGGGTGCAGCGCCAGGACGATCGCGTGCAGTGCGAACTCGACGGGGAAGATCGCCAGCAGTTTGGCCACTGTCAACCGGAGTCGTCGCGGATGCGGGAGTCGCCCGCACACATCACACGCGAGTCCGCCGGTGAGCGCCGTACGCAACGGTTCTATGCCTCCAGCGTGACCGGCGCACGTTGCCCGGCTGTTGCGGTGACGTGAAGTTGTGCGGCGTACGCAGAGCGCAGGCTCTCGACGGCGGTGGTCTGACCGTTGAGACTGGGCGGCATGGGTGGGGCGATGGTGGCGATGTTGTTCTCGGACATCGAGGGATCGACCGTGTTGCTGCGGCGCTTGGGGGACAGGTATCTGGATGCGCTGGAGAGCCATCGGCGGATTCTGCGTGCGGTGTGGACGGCGTACGGCGGGGTTGAGCAGGGGACCGAGGGGGACAGCTTCTTCGTCGTGTTTCCGCGTGCTGGGGACGCGGTGGCGGCGGCGGTGGAGGGGCAGCGGGGGCTCGAGGCGCAGTGTTGGCCAGGCGGTGAGCGGCTGCGGGTGCGGATGGGTATTCACACCGGTACGCCGGGGGTGCACGAGGGCGACTACTGGGGGATGGACGTCCACCTCGCGGCCCGGATCGCGGCCGCGGCGCACGGCGGGCAGGTGATCGTGTCCGCGGTCACTGGTCAGCTCACCCAGCTCCCCGACGGCGTCACCCTCCGCAATCTCGGCACCCACCACCTGAAGGACATCCCCGAACCAGAGCACCTGCTGCAAGTCACCGTCGCCGGACTCCAGTCGGACTTCCCACCACCGCGCAGCCTCGGTACGGCGACCAGCCTTCCGGTCCCGGCCACTCCACTCCTCGGCCGCGAGGCGGACCTGACCCGCGTCGTGGACCTCCTCGACCAACCGGACGTCCGGCTCGTCACGCTGACCGGACCGGGTGGCTCGGGCAAGACGCGCCTGGCGGTGGGAATCGCCGGCGGACTGACACACCGGTTCCCAGGCGGCGTGTACTTCGTCCCGCTCGCCTCCGTGACGTCCGAGCAGGTGATGTGGACATCGATCGCCGAGGCGCTCGACATACCGCCACGGGAGCGTGGGCGGATCGTCGCCTACCTGGCCCAACGCACGCTGCTGCTCGTTCTCGACAACCTCGAGCAACTCGCGGGCGCCGACAAGATCGTTGCCGAGATCATCGAAGGCGCGGCGCACGTGAAGGTCGTCGTGACGTCGCGGCGCCCGCTCGGGCTGGTCGGCGAGTATCAGCACTCCGTGGCGCCCCTCACGGTGCCGTACGACGAGGCCCTGGCCGAGAAATCCGCCGCCGTCCAGCTCTTCGTCCAGCGCGCGCAGGCCGTGCAGCCCGGATTCACGCTGACGCCGGGCAACGTGGCCGACGTGGTCGCGATCTGCCGCCGGCTGGACGGGCTCCCGCTCGCGATCGAGTTGTGTGCGCCCCGGATCCGGGTGCTGAGTGTCAAGGAGTTGCTGGCCCGCGTCGACCAGACCCTCGACATCGCCTCGACGAGCAGCGTGACGCCGGAGCGGCAGCGCACGCTGCGCGAGACCATCGCCTGGTCCTACGACCTGCTCAGTCCCGAGCAACGGCAACTGTTCCGCCGGCTGGCCGTCTTCTCCGGCGGCGCGGACCTCGCGGCGGTCGAAGAGGTTGCCACCGGCACCGACCCGCTCGACGCCATCGCCGAACTCCACGATGCGAACCTGATCACGCTCGCCGAAGGCCCCGAGAGTACGACCAGAATCGTCCAATTGCAGACAATCCATCAGTACGCCGACGACGAACTGCGAGCCACCGACGAAGCCGGCGCCGTACGCGGCAACCACGCGACCTATTACGCCGACCTGGCCGAGAACCTCGAGGCGCTGAAGAAGTCGACGCACGGCGCGGCCCAGGAGCGCGCCGAAGCCGACCTCGACAACTTCCGCGCCGCGCTCGACTGGTCCACCGAGCACGACGTGCGGACCGGGCTCCGGCTCTGCTCGGCGCTCGGGTGGGTCTGGGTGCTCGGCGGGTACGTCGCCGAGAGCCGCATGTGGCACGAGCGCGTCGTCGCCGCGGCCGGCGACACCGCCTCGCCGGAGCTGGCCGCCTGTCTTCGCGGATTGACCAATCTCCTTCTCATGCAGGGCGAAACGAGCCGCGCCCACGAGGTCGCGACGCGCAGCCTGGAGATGGCCCGGGAGCTCGAGGACCAGGCCGCCATCGCGTTCGGGATGACTGTGCTCGGTTCGGTGCAACGCCAGCAAGGGGATCTCGAGGCGGCGCGGCGGACTCTCGCCGAGGGGGTGGATCGCCTCCGCCCGCTCGACGACGACTGGCGGCTGGCCCGGGTGCTCAGCCACCTCGGCGGCATCGAGGAGGCTCTCGGGCACTTCGATCGCGCGGAGGAGGTGCTCCGGGAGTCGCTCGCGATCACCGAGTCGACAGGTGACGTGCACGAGGCCGCCGTACAAGGGCAGAACCTGGCCTTCCTGCTCGCGCTCGCCGGCCGGGTCGACGAGGCGAGCGAGCTGGCTCGCGAACTGGTCCCCACGGTCGTGGCGCTCGGCAGCCCGACTCTCACGATGGCGTTCTCGAACACCGCCATGAACATCCTGCTGCGGCAGGGAGATCCGGTCCGCGCGGCCCGATTGTTCGGCGCGGAGGAGGCGATGGGTGAGCGCCTGGAGATTGCCAACCCGTACCTGGAGGAGGAGCTGGCGGAGGCGCTCGAGCTCGTCGGCGACGCGCTGACCCGCGAGGAGTGGGAGCGGCACCGGCGGGAAGGCCGCTCCGAGCGGGTCGAGGATCTCCTCAACCGCCTCCCGGTCGGCTGAGCCAGGCGTGATCCTTGCCTGCCGCAAGGATCAGACCCGCCGAGCGGTTGTGCACGGCCGTGAGGGGACTCCATACTGCTCTCACCGCCATCGGCGGTCTGTGGGGGCAGAAGTCTAACTGGGGTTCATGGACGTGGGGGGCTTTACTGTGCATGCTTTGAGGACGTTTCGTGCTGCGCTGGTAACGGCGCTGGTGGGGGCCGGTCTGGTGACCGGCACCCAGATGGCGGTGGCCGCGCCACCGTCGAGTGAGATCTCGGTCAGTACAACCTCGGTCGCGCCGGGGCAGACCTTCACGATCACACAGACGCTGAACAACGACCGCGACTTCGACATCATCGGGGCGAAGGCGGGGCTGTACGCCAAGGAGCCGGCGTTGCTGCCCAGCCTGATCGACATCGTGTCCTGCCCGGAGGCCTACGCCTGCGACGTCCTGGGCAGCAGCATCCGGGGCGGCTTCCACGAGGTGAAGGCCGGCGAGTCCGTGACGCTGAACTGGACGTTCCGGGTGAAGGACGACGCTCCGGCCGGGACCATCCAGCTGCAGCACCAGTTCATCGGGGAGAATTACGCGTTCGAGATCATCGACGGACCGTCGCTGACGATCGAGCCGGCCCACCAGGACGCCGATGTCGCGGTGTCGCTGAGCGCATCGGTGAAGACGCTCGTCGTCTCGCGGATCACCTACACGGTCACGATCAAGAACAACGGGCCGGCCGATGCGACCGGCATCCGGGTGGTCGGGACCTTCCCGTCCCCGCTGGTGTACGTCGGGACGACGTGCGCCCGGGTCGGGACGACCAGGTCGGTCAACTGTGACATCGCGTCCCTGGCCAGTGGTGCCAGCGTCACCCGGACGTTCACGGCCGACGCCAGACTGCTCACGGTCGGCCGGCTGATCGCCACGGCTCAGCTGTCGGCGAGCTCGCCGAACGACCCGGCCGCGGGCAACAACCGCGACAGTCACACCTGCACGGCGCTGACCAGCCTGCTGGTGCGTTGCTGACGACGTACTGAGGTAGTAACCGGCCGGCGGCCGCGGGTTCTCGGACCCGCGGCCGTCGGCGTTTTGGCGTAGCCGACAAAAGTTCGTGCTTCCGCCTTGCATCGAAGGGCGAGTCCGGTTTACGGTCCCGGTTAACGTTTAAGTGAGTGTTACTGAGCACTTGTTCATGACTTGGAGCAGCTATGATCAGTCGTCGGCGATTCCTGCAGGTAACCGGGGCCGCCGTGGTTGCCGGGCCCACGCTCGCTGCCTGCGGTGACGGCGGTACGGCGAACGGCGGTGCGAAGGCGTCCAGCGAGCTGAAGCTCCCGACGTACAAGCCCTTCGAAGGGCTGCGGCCCGATCTGCCGGGCGCGGAGTCGGGGCTCGAGCCGGGGTTCCTGAAGTTCCCCGCGGACGCGATCTCGAGCGTGAAGACGCCGCCGCTGAAGAACGCGGTGACCGCGCTCACCGAGACGTTCGCGACGCCCCCGCCGCCGATGGGCAGCAACCGGATGTGGCAGTCGCTGAACCAGGCGCTCGGCGCCGAGTTGCGGCTCACCATCGGGACAGACCCGGGCTACCCGGAGAAGTTCGCCACGCTGCTGGCCAGCGACTCACTGCCGGACCTGATGTGGCTGCCGCCGAACCAGGGCATCCCGAACATCGGCCCGATGCTCGAGGCGAAGTTCCAGGACCTGACCAAGTATCTGTCCGGCGACGCCGTCCTGGAGTACCCGAACCTGGCCGCGCTGAAGCCGGCCTCGTGGCGGACCGCCGTGGTGAACGGGAAGATCTGGGGCGCGCCGATCCCGTCGACGCCGTTCGGTCAGGTGATGATGGGCAACCCGCGGACCTGGGAGAAGGTCGGCGGCCTGCAGTGCTCCAGCGCCGACGAGTTCTTTGCCAAGTGCAAGGAACTGACGAACGGCACCAACTACGCGCTCGAGCCGGCCATCATCAACATGCTGCACATGTTCGGCGAGTGGTTCGGCGCCCCGAACACCTGGCGGGTGAACTCCGACCGCTCGCTGACCCACCTGTACGAGACCGACAACTACCGGGCCGCGGTCGAGTACGCCGTCAAGCTGTGGGCCGCCAAGGTGTTCTACCCGGACCTCAACCTGGCCGACGCCACCCCGAAGACCGTGAACGGCCAGATCGCCGCGCAGGTCACGGTAGGCCCGCGGGCGACGTCGGACTTCCGCGCGCTGGACCCGACGCTGTTCGTCGACACGATGATCCCGTTCGGCCATGACGGCAAGGCGAAGCCGGTCTACGACATGGGCTACGGCACGGTCGGGTTCACGCCGTTCAAGAAGACCGACGAGGGCCGGATCCGCGAACTGCTCGCGCTGATGGACTACCTGTCCGCGCCGTTCGGCACCAAGGAGTACCTGCAGAAGAACTTCGGCGTCGAGGGCCAGCAGTACCAGCTGGACGCGCAGCAGAACCCGGTGCTCACCAAGGCCGGCACCCAGCAGGCGCCCGGTCTGGTCAGCGCGCTGCAGATCATGAACGCACCGGAGAGCGTCATCTTCAACCCGGCATACCCGGACGACACCAAGAAGATCTACGCGACCGAGCAGAAGCTGCTCGAGCACGCGATGCGCAACCCGACCGCCGGCACGTACTCCGACACGTCGAGCAAGCTCGGCCCGAAGCTGACCGCGGCGTTCCGCGACACGATCGTCGACATCGTCACCGGCCGGCAGAAGATCGACGCGTACGACGCGGCCCTCAAGCGCTGGAAGTCCGGTGGCGGCGACAAGATGCGCGACGAGTTCGCCGCCGTCCTGCCCGCCAGCGTGCCGGTGTCCTGATCGATGCTGAAGCGAGCTGCCTCGACCAGGCCGGTCAAGGCCGGTCTGCCCTTCGCGGCGAAGTGGCGCCGGGACTGGCAGATGGTGCTGCTGATGATCCCGGGTGTCGTGTTCCTGCTGGTGTTCTTCTACCTGCCGGTGCTGGGCAACGTGGTTGCGTTCCAGGACTTCCAGCCGTACCTCGGCATCATGCACAGCGAGTGGAACGGGTTGCAGAACTTCGTCAACCTGTACGGCAACCCGGACTTCTGGGACGCGTTGCGGAACACGCTGCTGCTGGCCGCCGTACAACTGCTGCTGTTCTTCCCAGTGCCGATCGGGCTGGCGCTGATCGTCGATTCGCTGGTCAGCAACCGGTTCCGGCGGTGGTTCCAGACGATCGCCTACCTGCCGCACTTCCTGTCGTGGGTGCTGGTCGTCACGCTGTTCCAGCAGTCGCTCGGCGGAGCCGGGTTCGTCAACAATCTGCTGCGGAACGCGGGCCTGAACCCGATCCCGTTCATGACGAACCCGGACACCTTCCCGCTGCTGGTCGTCGCACAGCTGGTCTGGAAGGACGCCGGCTGGGCGATGATCATCTTCCTCGCCGCGCTGACCACCGTGGACGTCTCGCTGTACGAGGCAGCCGCGGCGGACGGCGCCGGCCGCTGGCGGCGGCTGTGGCACATCACGCTGCCGTCGCTGCGCACCGTCATCGTGCTGCTGTTGATCCTGCGGATCGGCGACATCCTGAGCGTCGGGTTCGAGCAGTTCATCCTGCAGCGTGACTCGGTCGGCCCCGGTGCGGCCGAAGTACTGGACACCTTCACGTACTACGCGGGTGTCGTCGGCGGCGACTGGAGCAGTGGAGCCGCGGCCGGGTTGGCCAAGGGCGTGGTCGGGGCGTTGCTGTTGTGGGGTGCGAACTCGCTCGCGCACCGGCTCGGTGAACCAGGGATCTTCCAGAAGCGTGGTGACTCGTGAGACCAGTGTGGAAAGAGAAGCCGGCGCCGTTCTACCAGTCGATCAAGGGCGTCGTACTCGGCGGATTCGCACTGGTGATCGTGATCCCGATCCTGGTGGTGATCTCGACGTCGCTGGCCAGTGACAAGGACATCATCGACGCGGGCGGCTATGTGTTGTGGCCGTCGCATCCGACGCTGAAGGCGTACCAGACGCTGTTCAGCGGCGGGTTGATGGGCCGGGCGATCTTGGTCAGCGTCTTCGTGACGCTCGTCGGTACGGCGATCGCACTGGCGGTCACGATCGCGTTGGCCTACGCGACCTCGCGGCCGGTGCTGTTCGGCCGGCCGGTGCTGCTGATGGTGTTGTTCACGTTGCTGTTCGCGCCGGGGATCATCCCGATGTTCCTGGTGGTGAAGCAACTCGGGCTGCTCGACAGCCTGTGGTCGCTGATCCTGCCGGGCGCGTTGGGCGCGTTCAACTTCGTTGTCCTGCGCACCTTCTTCATGAACGTGCCCGGTGAGTTGCTGGAGAGCGCGCGGATCGACGGCGCGAGCGACTTCACCATCCTGCGGCGGATCGTGATGCCGTTGTCGAAGGCGGTGATCGCGGTCGTCGGGCTGTTCTACGCGGTCGGGTTCTGGAACGCCTTCTTCAACGCGCTGCTCTACCTGAACGACACGTCGAAGTGGCCGGTGCAGGTGATCCTGCGGACCTATGTCCTGCAAGGCAAGTCGCTCTCGGCGGATCAGCTCGGTGTGGAGCCGCTGCCGCAGCCGCAGTCGCTGCAGATGGCCGTGGTGGTGGTCGCGCTGGTCCCGATCGCGATGGTTTACCCGTTCCTGCAGCGACACTTCACCAAGGGCGTCATCACGGGAGCCGTCAAGGGCTGATGCCGTCTGCGAGAATCGACGGTATGTCGATGGGGCACACACAGGACCGGCCGACTCTCCGGATGGTCGCGAAGGAAGCGGGCGTTTCGGTCGCGACCGTGTCCTACGTGCTGTCCGGGCGGCACCGCAGTCACACCATCAAGGACTCGACCGCGGAGCGGGTCCGCGAGGCGGCGTCGCGGCTCGGGTACCGCCGCAACGACGCGGCCCGCGCGATCCGGACCGGCAAGTCCGACCTGGTCCTGCTGTCACTGAGCGTGCTGGCCGACCCCTGGTCGCAGGCGGTCGCGGAGACCGTCAGCGCGGCGGTCAGCCCGCTCGGCAAGACCGCGCTGATCGTGGCGGACGGCGACTGGCGGACAGTGCTGTCGAACCGGACGCCCGACGTGATCTTCATCGACAGCGTCAGTACGGATCCGGCGCAGATCGCGGAACTGGAGGCGTTCGCGGCCCAGGGTGTTCAGATCGTCGCCTTCAGCGAGACACTCGAGCCGCGCGGGTTCGACGTGATCCGGTCCGGCGCCGAGCCGCGCTGTCACCTTGCTGTGGAGCACTTGCTAGAGCACCACGACCGGGTCGGCGCGCTCACGTCGCGGACGTCCGGATCCGCTCGGTTCGACGCGTATCTGAACACGCTCCGGGCAGCCGGCAAGCCGATCCGCAATGACGACATCGAGGTCTTCGAACCGCACCCGGAGGGCGCCTACCGGGCCGCGATGGCGTTGCTGAGCAGGCCCGATCCCCCGACGGCGCTCTACTGTACGACGGACTTCGCCGCGATCGCCGCCGTCCGGGCAGCCCATCGACTGCGGATCGACGTACCCCGGGATCTGGCCGTGGTCGGCGTCGGGAACACGCCCGAGGGTGAGCATCTGGATCCGTCGCTGTCGACGGTCGGCCCGGTCGGCTTCAACGAGGCGCTGACCCGAATCATCGTCGGCCGTCTCACCGACCGCGAAGGCGCCCCCGGCGAAACCTTCGACTTTCCCTGGCAACTCATCGTCCGCGACTCCTCCAGGGTCGACCTCGCTTGATCGGCTGGGAGCCGGTGACGGTGGGGGAGTCCGCCATGTCGGTGTACCGGCGCGGCGACGTCTTCGCGAAGTGCTGCGGGGTGGCCGATGTGGCCGAGTTGCGGGCTGAGCGTGACCGGGCGGAGTGGCTCGCCGGTACGGGTCTGCCCGGTGCGACGGTGGTGGATTGGGTCGAGTCGGCGGATGGCGCGCGCCTGATGACGACCGCGGTGCCTGGTGTTCCCGGCGATTCACTCCCGCCGGCGGCTCATCTGGCGGCTGCCGAGAGTCTCGGTCGCGTCCTGCGCGACCTGCATTCGCTCACCGACTGCCCGTTCGAGCGCACGCTGTCGTCGGTGATCGCGCTCGCGGAGGACGTCGTACGGCGGGACGCGGTGAACCCGGCTTTCCTCACCGACGAGTGGCGGTTACTCAAGCCGGCCGAGCTCCTGGCGCAAGTAGTTGCTGAGCGCCCCTATATCGAGTCGGTCGCGGAGCCGGTCGTGTGCCACGGCGACGCGTGCCTCCCGAACGTCTTCTTCGACCCGGTGACGCTGGACGTCACCGGCCTGATCGACCTCGGCCGCCTCGGCATCGCGGACCGCTACTCCGACCTGGCGCTCATCACCATCCAGCTGCACGACGAGTGGTCGGCCGATCCCGCGCCGTTCCTCGCGGCGTACGGACTTCCGGAGCCCGACGAGCGCCGTCTGTACTTCTACCGCCTCCTCGACCCGCTCACCTGGGGCTGTCCGCCGTACCGTTGATCGGGTGGGCATCCCGGTCGAGATCGTCGCGTTGATGGTCTCGCCTGTGCACGCCTTCGAGGGGCGGCCGCAGCACGGTCCGCAGCCGGATCCGGAGCCGGTGGGGCGGGCGGAGGTCGAGATCCGGGCGGAACTGGGGATCGTGGGGGATCGCTACTTCGCGCAGAAGGTGCACCGGAACGCGGCGGTCACCTTCCTGGACGCCGCGTCGCTGGACGAGCTGGCTCGCGACCTGGGACTGCCGGCAGCGCCTGATCCGTTGCTGATGCGGCGCAACATCGTGGTCCGCGGCTTCCCGATCGACACCCTCGCCGCCCAGCGGACGCCCGACGGCACGCGCGTCGACGGCCGCCGCTTCACCCTCGACTCCGGCGCGGGCACGATCACCTTCCAGGCCAACCGTCCCGCCAATCCGTGCGGCTGGATGGACGTTGTCCTCGCTCCCGGCGCGTTCCGGGCTCTCCGCGGCCACGGCGGCGTACGAACCACCCCGCTGACCTCCGGCACCCTCCGGCTCGGCCCCGCCGTGCTCACCGTCCTCTGAGGTTTTCGCGCGGCTTTCGGTCTGACGGCTTACCGTCGGAGGGTGAGGCTGGTGGTGGGGTTGCTCGTGGCGGCGGCCGGGCTGGTGGCGTGCAGTGATGTTGCGCCGGCCGGTGGGGCGTCGCCTAATCCCACGCCCACCCTCTCCTCCTCAATGCCGACCGCGGCGCCCAGCAGTCCCTCACCCAAGCCTTCGCCTACCTCCAAGCCCACGGCTTCAGGTGTGACGACCCTGACGATTCCGGCGATCGAGGTCCGCGGACTGCGGGTCGTTCCTTACGTGGGTACGGCGGATGACCGGCCTGGGACTGTGATCCAGAATCGCGGCGTCGCCGCCAGTCCGCGGGGCCCGAGGGGCGGCGTCGGCCCGGGCGACGTGGGGAACTTCATCATCACCGGGCATCGGACGAGTCACGGACGGCCGCTCGGCCGGGCGACCGAGCTGGTGAACGGGGACCACATCCTGATCACCGCGGGCCGGACCGTGTACGACTACGTGGTGAACCGGACGATGACGATCTCGTTCCGCAAGCCGGCCGAGCTGGCCCAGCAGAACGCCGCCGTGCCGGGCCGGCCGGGCGTCACGCCGACCCGGGCGATGATCACGATCTCCACCTGTGCCACGCCGGAGGATCACGCCGCGGGCAACTTCTGGCACGACGAACTCGGCAACCCCGAACACCGCATCAACAAGATCGGCACCCTCGTCGCTACCCATCCTCTGTGACCTGAACTCGGTGGGTGCCGGTGGGGTCGACGCGGAAGCTGAATCCGTGGGGTGTGGTCCATTCGAGGGTCTTGGGGTCGATGCGGTGGACGGTCCAGCCGTGGGCGTGGGTCTTGACCCGGTGGCCGAAGCGGCCGAGGGGTGCGAGGTTGGTCGTGCTGGTTTGGCCGGGTGGGCCGAGGGGGTCGTAGGGCTGGATGTGGTCCAGGTCCATGCCGCGGTGGGTTTCTTGGGTGCCGAACGGGAAGAGTTCGACCGGGAGGGTGAGTTTGACGCGTTCGCGGATCCGGTCGGGGATTTCGTAGGCGTCGACGCTGACGGCGTCGTTGAGGTCGATGACGGGTTTGACGGCATACGGGCCATAGCCGATGAGGTCGGCCAGTTGGTCGGCGAGCAGCGGGCCGATGGCTTCGGCGCGCAGCACGCCGGTCCCGGTGGCGAGGGTGTGGTCGGTGAGGTGGACGTAGATCTGGGTCTGACCCGGACGGACCCGTCCACTGGTGGGGTTGGTGTAGGCGGCGTGTTTGATCTTGGCCAGGCGGGCGTGCAGGGCGCGTTGGGCGGCGGCGTTCAGAGGTTCGCCGTCATCGGGGTCGAGGTGTAGGCCGGGGTCGGACGGGTCGAAGGGTTCGACCACCCTCTGGGGTGGTGCGTCGAGGGGGTCCGGCAGGTCGCTGACGCTCGGGTGGGGTGCGTCGCGGTCGGCCTCGTCCTCCGCGCCGGGTTCGCCCCAATCATTGGCTGGGTGGTCGAGCAGGTCCTCGTCATGCCATCCGGCACTGGATCCCACGCCAGGGTCCGCACCGTCTCTGCGCGCCGCGGCCGGCGCCGCGGGGTCTATGCGGCGGCCGGGGTGGTCAGGGTGGTCGGAGCGGGTATGGGCCGGGGCGGCGCTGTGGTTGGTGGCGTACGGAGCGGTGGTGGGCGAAGCGGTCGTCCCCGGAGCGGTGGTGCGCGAAGCGGTGGTCCCCGGAGCGGTAGTCCCCGGAGCGGTGGCTCGCGAAGCGTTAGTGCCCGGAGCGGTGCTCGGGACGGTGCTGCCCGGAGCGGTCGTGTCTGATGCGCCGGTGGCGTCCGGGGCCGTGTTGTCCTGAGCGGTGGTGGCCGGGGCGGCGCTGGTGGTATCTGGGGTCGTGGTGCTGAGGCGGTGGGTGCGGGCTTGGGTGAGGAGTTCTTGGGTGTAGCGGGGGTCGGCGATGATCCCGACGGCGTCGGCGCGGCGGTGTTGGACAGGGCGGGTGTCGCCGAAGGTCTTCAAGGCCTCGGCGATCGCGTCGAGGGTGGCCTTGTTGCGGATGACTGCGCCGGCGGCGGCTTTGATGTACATGGTCTTGGTGCCGTGCTCGTTGCTGCGCGCGACGAACACGCCCCGTTCGCGGGCCTGCTCGTCGGCCTCGGCCCGCGCCAGGTCGGCATCGGCGTGCATCTTCGCGGCCTGGACGATCTTGTTCAACCGGTACGGGGTGATCGAATCGATCAGTCGCGCGATGCGCTGGTCGACGTAGGCGGCGGCGTCCTGGGTCAGTTTCGCGCAGTCCGTGACGATCCGGCACGCCTTCCACGGGGTCGCCTCGCCGGCCTGGACCCTGGCCCAGGTGAACGGGAACCGGTGCCGCAACGCCAGCGCCTGACCGATGTAGTTCGCCGCGACCCGCGGGGAGATGCCGAGCATGACCGCGAACTCGGCGATCGCGAACTCCAGGATCTCCGGGCAGCCGTCGCCGCCGAGCACGACCGCGCGTTCGCGGCCGTCGCAGGCACGGCGGCCGGGCCGGCCGGGGTGGGCGGAGGGGTGGTAGCGGTCGGCGTAGATCTGGGCGTGCAGGAGGCGCCGCGCGTCGACCCGCCGGGCCTCGGCGTCGTGTTCGGCGGCCGAGGCCAGCAGGTCGGCCGTCGTCAGCGTCTCCAGATCTCCATCGAACATGTGTTCGATCTTACGCAACCTCGATGCACCCTCGCAAATCGACCAAGGCTCCGAAAGCCCTTATCCACAAGGGCAAACATCACATCGTGACGACTGCTGGATTGGGGTAAGCCGACCTGATGTTTCGCGGGGCGGCTGGCGGTTCTGGATCAGCTGTTTGCCGGCGATCGCGGCTGGGAGGAGAGCGCGGAGACCTGGAAGGCGAAGAATCCGCAGGAGCGCCCGTCGGGCCAGGCGCTCAGTCCGCGAACCCGGCAGGTACCAGCGCGCTGCTGAGCGGCCGACGCGTTGCTCTCCTCGACGACCGGCCGACGGCTCCGTTCGTACTCGGCCAGTCTGGCCTCGATCGACGGCGCGTTCGCCAGCTGGTCCGCGAGTACGCAGGCCCCGATCTCCAGCGACGCGCCCTGCCGGCGAGCAATGAGACCGCGTACCTCGCATCCCCGACCACAACCGCCCACCCGGAGCTCCACCAGGCATCACGATCTGCGCGACCCGTCCGGAGCTCCACCAGGGCATCACGATCCGCGCGACCCGTCCGGAGCAGATCTCATCCTCGTCCGGACACAGCGCCGGCGCCCCGGGGCTACCCAGCCGAGATCGGCCTACGACGCCTTGACCACAGCCCGTGAGTCCGCCGGCAGCGACGGATCCGCCGTATGGCGAACGACGCCACCACCCGTCCCGCAGCGAGTAGAAGCCGAACTGGCCGCCGATCGTGTAACCCCGACGATCCATCGGCAACGTCAGGCGAGTGCTACTTGCGGCCGAACTTCCACCACTTCGGCTTGTTCATCTTGATCTCGTCGTCGCTGAGCGGCGGCGGCACTGGCGGCCGGGACTCCTCGGTGAGGAAGTTGCCGGACTCGGTGTCGTACGGCGTGACGCCGAGCCGCCGGCTGATCTCCATCACGATCGGGATCGAGCGCGGGCCGTCGTTCAGGTAGAACGTGATGTCGCGGACCTCGACGCCCTTGCCGATGGTCATCTCGACGTCGTACTCCGGGCTCCGCAGCGCCAGCCAGGACGGTTTGCTCGTATCCACGTCCGGTACCAGCTCGCGGACCACGGCCATCACGTCGGTCGCCGTACCGACCGATGGTGGCTCGTAGTCGAACGGCATGTCGTCGAGGCGACGTATGCCTCCTGGCCCTCGCACCGCGTACACAGCCCAACTCATGCCCCCAGCATCCCTCACTGCGGGCCTACGGGCGACAGGCGGCTACGGTTTGCGCGCGGCGAGGAGGGCGAAGGTCAGGAACTCGCCCTGATCGGCCTCGAGCATGTCGAGTGCGCCGTCGCGCGTACCGCGGTGCTCCGAGACCGCCTGCGACCAGGCCACCCAGTCCGCCCACCCCGACTCCTGCAGCCGCGCCGCGGTGACCTCGACGAGCTCGGTGATCTCCCACTGGAACCGCCACCAGTCAGCCGTGTGCCAAGCCAGCGCCTCCCAGCCGACCAGCTTCTTGATGTGGCCGGGGATGTGGCCGAGCTCGCGGACCTCCTTCCGCAGCGCCGGCGTGGCCACGCCGAGCTGCCCGCCCGGCTTGAGGAACTGCGTGATGTAGGCGAGATAGCCGTCCGCGGTCCCGAAGTACTCGTAGGCGTCGATGCACACGATCGCGTCGAAGAACCCGTGCGCGAACGGCAGCGTGTGCGCCTCCGCCTTCACCGTCACCACCCCATCGACCCCCTGCGCCGCGATATGCCCGGCCGCCTCGGTCGGGTCGATCCACAGATCCGCGGCCCACACGTGTACGCCGTACTCGCGGGCGAGGAACACCGACGTCGTCCCCTTCCCCGACCCGAGGTCCAGCACCCGCATCCCCGGCCGCAACTCGAGGTCCCGCGCCAGGTCCTCCAACAACCACAGTGGATGCGGGCCCATGTCCCCGGCCAGCACCCACTCGGCGTCATACCCGTTGGACCGCGGATACCCGTCCCGCTTCAACTCCACCATTGCCACACCCTAGACCCAGCAAAACCGGATGGTCCTGGCATTTTCGCGCCATGATGGTTGCCTCCGGCATCTGTCGTCACCCGGGGACAACGCTGATGGGGATGCCGTCTGCTTGGAGGAGTACTCGGGCTCCCAGCGGCTTGGTGAGGGTGGCGGTGACCAGGCGTCCGACGGCGACTGCGGGTATGACCTCGACCCAGTCGTAGGGGGTGGACTGGATTTGGAGGAGAACCGCGGTGGGACTTTCAAGAACTGCGGAGACCTGCACGTCGGTATAGGCCGGCGGCGACCCGTGGACGATCAGTCTGATCGTTCGGCCGCCATCGGTCAGGACGGCGGGTGGAAGGCCGCGTAGTCCACCGCGATAGGACGAATCGAAAACGGCCGGCCACCAGGTGGTTGCCTCGACGGCCGGATCAAGTGCGAGCATCGAGCGGAATTCGGATCCTTTGAACTTCGGCTCCAGCGAGCGCCGGGTTGCGACGCCCTCGAGCTCAATGCGGTACGCCGGAAGCGGCCGGTGCCCGCGGTCCGTGCGGAACTCCGGATAGACCCGCCGGACCGATCGCACCCGGACAGGATCGAGGTGCCAGTGCGGCGCGGGGTCCGGCTGGAGCGCCTCCAGCAGGCCAGGCGGCAGTTCGACGTCCGACACGACCGCCGCATGGTGGAGGACGGACACCTTGTCCTCCACCATCGGGAGCGCGCCCGGCCCGATCGCATAACTCATCAACACGATCGGCCGCGGCTGACGGTCAACCGGGAAGTCGTCCCACAACGCCAGTGCCTCTGCCGGTTCCACACTCCAAGAGTCGCACCGCCGGCCTCAGTAGACCGAGTAGCCGCCGTCGACCAGGAGCACCGAGCCAGTCATGAAGGACGACGCGGGGCTGGCCAGATAGACGACGGACGGAGCGATTTCTTCGGGCGTGGCATAGCGCTGCTGGGGCGCGTCGAGGATCCAGTGCTGCTGGAACTCGGGCTCGTCGACCGGCGACATATCGGTCTTCACATAGCCAGGCGCCAACGCATTCACCCGGATCCCGTACGGCGCCCACTCGGCAGCGAGGCTGCGGGTCAGGTGATGCACGGCCGCCTTGGACGCGTTGTACGACGCCTGCCACTGCGGACGGTTCACGATCTGGGCGGACATGCTGCCGACGTTGACGATCGCCCCGCCGCCGGCGTCGATCATCCCGCGGGCCACCGCCGTACTGCAGTTCCACAGCGCGGTCAGGTTGAGGTCGAGGACCTGCTGCCACTCCTCCGGCGGTACGTCGAGCGACGGGCGATGGATCGCGATCCCGGCGTTGTTCACCAGGATGTCGATCCCGCCGAACTCGGTGGTGACGTCGGCGACGAGACGGCGTACGTCGTCCGGATCGGTGATGTCGGCCTGGAGCGCGAGACCACGCCGGCCGCGCGCCTCGATCTCCGCGGCGACCGCCGCGTTCCGGTCGGTGTCGCGGGCGGCGATCGCGACGTCGGCACCGGCCTCGGCCAGCGCGAGGGCGAACGCGCGGCCGAGACCGCGGTTCCCGCCGGTGATCAGCGCCCGCTTGCCTGTGAGGGCAAAGGTTTCCAAGACGTTCATGCGCGGCTCCTGCGTGTGGTTACTGGGAGTAAATTCTCGGTCGGGCTGGGTAGCGGAACGATGTCAATAGCTGCAAAGCGGTATCCCGGATGCCGGTGGAGGGCTTAGCATCTTGCGTCGGTCCGGGACAGGGGGTGTCCCCGGCCAGGTTGACATGTGGGTGGGACCGGCGGAGTCCGGTACTGGGGAGAAGCGGGGACATGATGGCGGACAAGCCGGCGCCGAAGCCTGGCCATTTCTTGCCGGGCGGTGAGGGTGAGCAAGGGGCCGGCAGCACCGAATCCAAGCGGGCAGTGGCGGCGCCGTTGGCCGCGCCGATGCCGCGGTTGGGTGGCGAGGCGCCACCGACGCCTCCGCAGCTGTCCGGCTCGCGGATCGACTCGAAGCGCCTGTCCGGCACCCGCCTCGGTCCGCCGCCATCCGATGACCCGGCGGCCGCGGCGTACCGGGCCGTCTTTCACCCCGAGCCGATCCCGTTCGTCCCGAAGAAGCGGTCGAAGGCGCTGGTCGCCGCGGTCGTCGTCGTAGCGCTGCTGATCGTCGGGGGCGGGGTCGCGTTCGCCGCCAAGGTGCTCACGTCGTACGACGATTTCGTCGCCACCCCGATGGGTTCGCCGTCCGTCCGCCCGAGCGACGGGGCCACCACCGAACCGACGCGCAAGGTCACGCCGGACGCCGACGTGGTCACGAAGAACCCGCTCTACACGGCCGGCAAGTTGCCGGTGGTCAAGTGCCAGGAGCCCGCGTACCGGCCGACCTCCAAGGAGAACGTCCGGTCGTACTACCAGGCCCTGATCGCCTGCATGGACAAGGTGTGGGAGCCGATCGTCACCAAGGCCGGCTTCGAGTTCCGGTCGCCGCGGCTGATCGTCTTCGACGAAGGCCAGGAGACGGCGTGCGACGTACAGAAGGAGGTCTCGTCGTACTGTCCGGACGAGCAGGGCGGCAGCGTCACCATGCCGTGGCAGGACCTGATGGACCACTACCCGACGCACAAGGCGCTGGCCCGGGCCGACATGGCTCAGTCGCTCGGATTCGTGTACGGCGCGCACCTGCAGAACCTGACCGGTATTTTCGATGCCTCCGACAACCTCCGCGACACCGCGGCCAACCCGGCCGGGCAGTTGGAGCAGGACCGGCGGAGGGCCCTGCAGTCGAACTGCTTGTCGGCCGTCTTCTTCGGCGCGGCCAAGGCGAGCTTCCCGCTGCGCGGCGAGTTGCTGCGACAGTGGACCTCGCTGATCCAGCACGGCGGCGACGAACACACCAAGGAGAAGGTCCGTGACCACGGCTCCGCCAAGAGCGTCACCCTGTGGATGAACCGGGGCTTCGCCAGCACCGATCCCGCGACCTGCAACACTTTCGTGGCAGCACCCGCCCAGGTCAGCTGACGAGACGACGATGAGGACCACCGATGCCTGAGGAGAACGCGGACACCGGCGCGGGTACGGCGGGAGGCTCGCCCAAGCCGGGACACTTCCTGCCCGGTGGCGCCGGTGATGTGCTGACCGAGAGCGACCTGGCCGCGGCGCGCCCACTCGCCGCGAACCGCCAGCAGCCCCTCGGCCTCGGCAAAGCCCGCTCGATCTCCGCGCCCGACTCGACCCTCCGTCACAAGGCCCGCCCGCTCCCGACGGACCCCGACGCGACCGGCGACTACAGCGGCCCACCGGTGGCTCCGCTCGCGGGTGCTCCCTGGACCCCGTTGCAGGGCACCCGCCGTACCGGCGGCTCCCGCCCGGTCGGCTGGCACTCGAATCCGACCCGCGCGGCCGCCCAGTTCTCCGCCGAACCCCCGCCGGTCAAACCCCCGCGCCACTACTCGCGCGCCGTCATCGCCGGCCTCTCCGCCCTGGTCCTCATCATCCTCACCGGCGCCACCATCGCCGGCTTCAAACTCATCGACTCCTACGGCAACACCGTGGACAACCCCCTGTCCCAACCGTCGGTCAAGAAGTCGCAAGTCCCGATCCCGATCCCACCAGACCCCACCGTCACCGTCACCGCTCCCACGGTCCCGGATGCCGTTCGGGTGAAGCAGAACAAGCTCTACACCGTGGGCAAGGTCCCCTCGGTCAACTGCGCCGAGCCGAGCTACCCGCTCACCAGCCAGTCGAACATCCTCAAGTACTCACACGCCGTGGTGCTGTGCCTGGACAAGGCGTGGGGGCCACTGGTGAAGAAGGCGGGGTACCCGTTCCGGCCGGCCAAGACGCTGCTCATCAGCAAGCAGCAGCCGTCGGACTGCACGGGCGATGAACCGACCCGGGCCTTCTACTGCGGGTACGACGAGTCCGTCAACATCGACTGGAAGTGGTACTTCGACGCCCAGAAGCAGGATCGCCTGGGGGCGCGGACCGACCTGTTGGACACGTTGGCGCACGAGTACGGCCACCATGTGCAGGTGCTGACGAACATCGCGGTGTCGTCGGGGTCCCGTGAGGGCTGGATGAAATCGCAGGCTTCGAAGCTGGAGGAGAACCGGCGGTTCGAGTTGCAGGCGAGCTGCTTGGCGGCTGTCTTCCTGGGGGCCAACAAGACCTCGCTGGGGTTCACCGGGGCCAAGCTGGAGATGTGGGAGTGGCAGACCAAGCACTCCGGAGACGAGTACAACCCGAAGAAGGTCCGTGACCACGGTTCCCGCAAGAGCCAGTGGCTCTGGGCCGGCCCCGCCTTCAAGTCCGCCAACCCCGGCTCCTGCAACACCTTCGTGGCCCCCGCCGGCAAGGTGAGTTGATGTCCGGTACGGCGAAGCGCGCCGGGTTCGCCGTTGTCGCCGTACTGGCTGTGGTGGTGACTGCGGCGTGCGGGCAGTCCACCAGGCCTGTTGTGGCGGATGCTTCGCCGTCGGTCGTCTCTACGCCGACCCCGACGCCTTCGGTCACGCCGACCGCTTCGGTGTCGAGTCCTTCTGATCCGCGGACGATGGATCTGAGTGACGGGGTGCTGAAGAACAAGCTGTACCTGGCGGGGAAGGTGCCGGTGGTGCAGTGTGTGTTGCCGCGGCCGAACCTGACCACCAAGGCGGGGATGCTCGCGTACGCCCAGGTGTTCGTCACCTGCATGGACAAGGCCTGGGCGCCGGTGGTCGAGCGCTCCGACGCGTACCTCGTGCCGCCGAAGATCCTCGCCTACAGCCTGCACCACCTGTCCGCCACGCCCGAGTGTGCGAATCCCTTGGCGAACGTCGATGCGTTCTACCGCCAGGGCGGGCTGACCGGACAGATCTGCTTCGACTACGTCACCTTCCTCGGCGCGGACGACCCGGTCGAGAACCTGATCGACTTCGAGCAGTTGCTGGCGCACGAGTACGGACACCACGTCCAGCACTCGGTCGGCATCCTCACGCTGTACAACGAGCTCTACCGCGGCAGGACCCAAGCCGGCCAACTGGAAGTCCAACGGCGCAAGGAACTCCAGGCCAGCTGCCTGGGCGCCGCCTTCCTGGGCGCCAACAAAACGACGTTCCAACTCACTGGCCGCCGCCTGGCCATCTGGCAGAACATCGTCCGCCACGTAGGCGACGAGTACAACGACGCCCACATCCGAGACCACGGCAGCCGCAAAAGCCACGCCTACTGGACCCTCAAAGCCTTCACCGCCACCACCCCCGCCGCCTGCAACACCTTCACGGCACCTCCGAAGCGCGTCAGTTGATGCCCCAACCAGCCACACTCGTGCTGCTCGCCGTACTGGCCGCATCCGTCAGCACAGCCTGCGGACACCACACCACTCCCGCCGCCGCGAACCCACCACCCTCGTTCGTCACCACGCCGACCCCGACGCCAATCCCCTCGGGCACACCGAGACCCGCAGTCAGACCAACTCCCACGGCGGCCGTCCCCACGGACGACGACGGATTGGCGATGGAGACCGAGCAAGTACTGCGGCGGAACCAGCTGTACGGCGGCGGTCAGGCGGCGGCGGTGCGGTGCCCACGCTCCAGCGCCCGGCTGGCAACCAAGCAGGCGGTGATGCGCTACGCGTCGTCGATCGTCGGGGCCCGGAGCGTGCAACACCTGGGCGGCGCCGGCGAAGAAGGTCAGCTGAGCTTGAGTTTGAAGCCCTCGTGGGAGTTGGTGAAGCCCAGGCGGTCGTAGAAGCGGTGGGCGGCGGTGCGGGTTTTGTCGGAGGTCAGTTGGACCAGGGTGCAGCCGCGGGTGCGGGACTCTTCGATCGCCCACTCGATGAGCGTCGTACCGAGGCCGGAGCCGCGGGCCGGGGCGGCGACGCGGACAGCCTCGATCAGGCCGCGGGAGGAGCCGCGGCGGGACAGGCCGGGGATGATCGTGAGCTGGAGCGTGCCGACCAGTTCGTCGTTGCGTTCAGCAACTACCAGGACCTGGTTCGGGTCGCCGTCGATGAGTTCGAACGCGTGCAGGTACGGCGTCAGGTCGTCGACGGACTCGCGGACGGCGCCGAGCTGATCGTCGGCGATCATCGCGACGATCCCGGCGACGTCGGCGGCGGTGGCGCGGCGGATCACAACATCGGTCATGTCACCAGGATCTCAAGTGGCTGAAGCGGTTCAGCGGCCGGGGTAAGCACCGAAGCACCTCGACGGTAATTGCCTTATGCAAACACTTTTCGCTGAAATACGCGCCGGAGGCGACTGTTTGCTGTGCGCAACGAAGGGTACGAGTGATACTGGACAGCACTGCATCCGCCCGTGCCGGGGTCGTGTGCGGTGTTGCGCGGCAGCGGATGCGGGCCCAGTCCGGAAGGAAGATCCGATGTTCGCGTTAGCGATCGACTTCACCCAACCGTTCGAAGATGCCTTCAGCAAACTGCTGTCGTTCATCCCGAACCTGCTCGGCGGTCTCGTCATCCTGGTGGTCGGCTACTTCGTCGCCAAGGTGCTCGGGAAGCTCGTCGGCAAGCTGCTCGGCCGGGTCGGGTTCGACCAGTGGATGGAACGAGCCGGCGTGTCCGGCGTGCTGCGGCGGTCCGGCACGGGCCTGACCGCTTCGGCGATGCTGGGCAAGGTCGTGTTCTGGTTCGTGTTCCTGATCAGCTTCACGATGTTCGCCTCCGCGCTCGGCGTACCGGAGATCTCGAACTTCATGAGCGACATGCTCGGCTACATCCCGCGGATCTTCGCGGCGATCGTGATCATCTGCCTGGCCGCGCTGTTCGCGAACTTCCTGGCCGCGATCATCCGCGGTGCCACCGGCAACGAGACGCTGGCCAAGGTCGGGAAGTACGCGATCCTGGTGTACGCCGCCTTCGCCGCGCTGACCCAGCTCGGGATCGCCGTCCAGCTGACCGGCAACACGCTGCTGATCGTGCTCGCCGGCGCCGCGCTCGCCCTCGGCCTCGCTTTCGGCCTCGGGGGCCGGGAGATGGCGGGGCGTGCGCTCACCAACCTCTTCGACCGCGACACGATGATCAAGTCGTCCATCGGTTCGAACGGTGCGGCGGCCTACCCGCCGCAAGATGGTTATGCAGGCCAGCCGGGCTACGAGCAGCAGCACGCGACCCATGCCGCGCCTCAGAACGGCGGCTGGTCCAACGGCACAACTCCGACGTAACCGGAGCGGTTCTCCTCAGGCGGGCGGCAATCCCGATCGGGTTGCCGCCCGTTGGCCTGTCTACTCCTGGGCGTCCGGTCCGGCTCGGCGGACGTCTTCTACCTTGGTCATCGCCTCGCGGAGGTCGGCGAGCCAGGTTTCGCTGTGCTGGGCGACCAGCTTGACGCACCAGCCGAGGGCGTCGCTGCGGGAGCGGGCCACGCCGGCGTCGACGAGGGTGTCGAGGACCTTGCGTTCGGGCTGGCGCAGGCGGGTCATCACCGGCGCGGACAGGGACGTGAAGATCGTCGTGGTCTCACCGCAGTGGACGCCCCAGGCGACCTTGCGGCGGGTGGTGTGCTCGAGTTCGCGGGCGATCTCGATCCGGCGTTCCCGGGTGTCCTCGCGGTACTGCTTGATCCGGCCGTCCTCCGCGGCGGACCGCTCGGCCGCGCTCACGTCGTCGGCCTGCTCGGGCGCCGGGATCCGCCCGACGATCAGGATCTCGTCCCGATCGATGGTCAGCTCCGGCTCACCCTCGAACCACTCGTCCGGCAGCCGGCCGGTCAGCCAGCCGCGCACCTTTTCCTGCTCTGCGTTTGTACTCATGTAATCATGATTACACGACAACAGCTCGAGTTTTCAAGCACGGTCCGCCACGGAGAACGAGAACCGGGCGACCTCCTGCACCCACGCCGCCGCAGTCTCGGCCGAGACCTTGCCGTGGTCCGGATGCCGGTCCATCCACGCCTGAATCTCCCGGACCTCCTCCAGCCCTGCATCGTCTGGAGCCGTCAGGGCGTCGATGACGGTACGAAGACTGCTCGCCGGCTCGGCCTCGGCGATCGCCCGGAACAGCCGATGCGCACCAGCCGGCCGGCTGGTGAGGATGGCGAGCAGGAACGCGACGATCCCGGCCGGGTCGATGTGACCCGGCTCAGCGAAGGCATGCGGATGCTCCGCCCGAGCCTTCACCAGCTGGTAAGTGTTGACGAAGCGCTTGACGGTGCGCGGCGTCGTACCCACCAACGCCGCGACATCCGCCAGCGCGATCGCCTCCACCGGACTGATCTGAAGAACCTTGGCAGGCAGCGACCTCGGCTGCCGCTGATGAACGGCTTCGACGACACTCGGCGGCTGCGCAGCCGCCGGCGCCTCTGGTTTGTCGGACTGCTCAGGAGCATCGTCAGACTGCGTGGCGTCCGGATCCGGTGCTGCCTGCCGGGTCAGTCCGGAGATCATCGTCCGAACCAGCTCCTCGTCGAGCGCAGGCAATTGGATGGGGATCTGAATGATCTTCTCCAGGTAGTCGACCGGCGCCGCGGTGTTCGACTCGCCGAGCAACTGGCGGTACCGGATTCGCAAGGACTGATCGAGCCACCGCGTATCGACGGCCAGCATCACCACGAAGATCTGGAAGTCGAAGAGCAGGTGGACTGCCTCCAGCACCGACACCACCTTCTCCGCCGGACACCTGTCCAGGTCGTCGATCACGATCACCACCCGCTCGAACCCGGGCCGGGCCGCCGCAGGCTGGGTGCCACGAGGTACGGGCGCCCGGACACCGCGGACTGCCTTGTCGACGCTGGCGAAGCGGTCCCGGGTCCGCGTGACCAGACTCAGCTGATCGCGGTACTCGGTCACCTGGGCGAGGTTGTGCAGCAGGGCTCCGAGCGGTTCGTCCTGGGCGAGGTCGCGGAGCCGTTGGGCCTCGACCTCGAGCTCCTTCGTGCCTGCTTCGATCCGGTCGCGCTCGGTGGTGAGCTCCTGAAGTCTCGTCGCCGCGGCGTGCATCGCGAGTTCCTCAGGCTTGCCCGCCAACCGCCCGAACGCGTCGAACCCCGTATTCCCGGCCTTGGCCAGCTCGTCGACCTGACTCTTCGCGGACTTGGCTTGCTGGTACGCCGCCGACGCGGAACCGAGCAGTGCGATCGCCACTCCGGCTCCGGCCACGATGCGTCCGGGCCCACCCAGCAGCGCTACCGCGATGCCGATGGCCGCGACCGCCAGCACCCCGGCCACCAGGAGCCAGGCACGTCGCCGCCGATTGAGAAAGGCCTTCTGAGTCTTCTGCAGCTCGCCTTCGGCCTCTTTGACCTCCTTGTCCTTCGCTTCGTACTTGACCGCCTCGGCGGCCCGCCGTGCCTCGGCGTCCTTGACCTCCTGCGGATCCTCCGTTCCGGGTGGCGGCCCGTCTCTCGCAGGACGTGGTCGACGAGGCTCGCCCAGAGGTTGGCCTCGGCGTACTGCCAGGCGTTGAAGCGTACGATCCGCACCTGATCCAGGTATCCATCGGGCGCACCAGGCTTGCTGAACTCGTTGAGCATCGTGCCGATCCGGTTCAGCAGGAACGACTTGCCCGAGCCCCAGGGGCCGAAGAGCCCGATCGTCAAGGGCGGCCGGAGACCGCGCGAGGCCATCAGACTGGCGAGCGCCTGCGCGTCGCGGTCGGCGCCGAGCAGGTCAGGTCCGGTCGCGCGGTCCGACTCGTAGCCAGGGATGTTCCGGGCGGTCGGTCGCTGCGCGGCGGTCGTCCAACTGCCGACCCGCCCTCCGACTGCGACCGCGAGCTGGTTCCCCGCGCGGTCGCCCGCCAAGGCCGTCACCTGTCCCTCGCCGGTCGCAAGCCGCGCCTTGACCGGCCACGGAGCGGACGAGATCTCGACACCCCCACCGGGGAGTGCGGTGGCGATCTCGGCAAGAAGTGATCCGTAGACGAGCAGCGCCCGCGGACCGCCGGTTTCCGATGCCTTCCAGCCGGCCAGTTGGTTCCCGGACACGGGCCAGTCGGGCACGTCCTGGCCGCGAGTCCCCTGCGGCAACGTGCTCGGCTGGTCGGACACGATCAGTTCGTCGGAGGCGTAGCGCACCAGACCGAGGCGGCCGGACGGTCCGACCGCCAAGACCTCGGTGGCCGGCCCGATGCCGGCGGGATCAGGCTCGGTCGGCGACCAGCTGACCACACCCGCGCTGGTGCTCAACCACGCCCGGGACCCGTCGCCGGAGAGTCGGCCGCCACCGATCGACGACTCGCTGCCGAGGACAGCGCCAGTGGTGACGCGGAAGAGCTCGGCGTTGCCGGATTCGATGCGAAGGGCAACTACACCGTCGCCGTCCCAACCCAACGAGGTGACGGTGCCGGGCACGTCGCCGAGCTGGTGCGGGCGTTGGCCGGGCGCCAACTCGAAGACCATGGTGCCGGCCAAGGCCGCGAGCCGTTCGCCGCTGGGCGACCAGGCGAGCTCGGTCACCTCGTTGGGGAGCTCGACGGTCCACTCGGCCGGCGCACCGACAGCGGCCGCCAGCAGTGGCTGCTCGTCGCACCGCAGACGAGCTGCGTCGGTGAGGATGTCCCACACCAACCGGTAAGGCTCGTCAGCGCTGCCGCGGCCCGGGGTCCAGTCGCTGAGCAGTGAGGCAACTGCTCCGGACTCCACAAGTTTGAAGCCGAGGACCGGGTCGAGTGCGAAGGCCAGCACCAGATGGCGGCCGGTCAACCGTGGGACGAGCTCGGGATTCCAGACCGCCTTGGCATCCTCGAGGTGAGCGGCGATGTTCTTCTCCTCGCCGAGCTCATCGAACTGGCCGGTGTCGATCCCCGGTGCGACGTACCGATGGGATCTCAGCAGGTCGCCGACCACCGCACCGGCGGTGATCGTGGGCACGGACTGGAACCTGCTGACCAGCCCTTGGACAGATTCCGAGTACGCCGGTCGCGCGGCGCTCGGGGAACTCACAGGGGGAACCGCCGTCATTTCTTGACGCTAAGAGCGCACCGCCCACCGGTCAACGGGTGGTGCGAAGGCCGCGCGCAGCCGGGCCTGCGCGGCCGGTTCAGCGAACGTATGATCCAAGCACAGCAATGCCGCACCGACGACCGGCGGTACGTCGACCACCCGCGGTACCGCCTTCGGCACAGCGGCGGACAGCAGTCGTACGACGCGATCCAGCAAGACGGAATGCCCAGCGGTGAGGACGCCACCGCCGAGGACCACCGTCACCGGTTCGGTCAGCAGGTCGAGTCGCCGCAGCGCACTGAGCGCCATCGCGACGATCTCCTCGGCCTGTTGCTGAACGATGCCGATGGCAACGACATCGCCGGCGGACGCGACGTGGAACAACACCGGCACGATCTCCAGCTGTCGTTCCACCGGCAGCTCGCCGAGGTGGAACGCCTCGATCACAGCGTCCAGCGACGGCAATCCGAAGGACTCCGGAAGCGCGGTGAGCAAGGCGGTCGCAGGCCCGCGACCGTCAAGCGCCCGAGAGGCCGAGTAGAACGCCTCCTCGGCCAGCTGCGCCCCACCACCCCAGTCACCCGTCAGCTTACCCAACGCGGTGAACCGCGCCGTCCGCCCGTCCGGCAGCAGCCCGGAGCAGTTGATCCCCGCGCCACACACCACTGCGACACCCCGTGGCTCGTCTACTCCCGAACGCAGCAAGGCAAACGTGTCATTCGTGACGTAGACCGACTCCGCCCAGCCGCGGGCCTCGAAGACGTTGGCGAGCTGCTCCTCCTCGATCGGCAAGTCCGCGTTCGCCAAGCACGCTGAGATCTGCTGAACCAGCGGCCGGGAGCCGAGCGTCAGTCCAGCCTCAGCCGCAGCCGCTACGACCAGTGGCTCGAGCACCGCGATTGCGGCGTCCGGTCCAACTTTCTGCGGCTCGAACCCACCACCACGCGCCGTACCGAGGACTGTCCCGTCCGCCGCCACCAGGGCCACGTCCGTCTTGCTGTTCCCCGCGTCGAAGGCGAGCACGCCTCCGGGGACCATCACGCCCATGGCAGGTACGCCCGGTTGTGCGCCAGGAGCTTGTTCGTCAGTTCGCGCGCGATCGAGATCTGCCCGACCAGCGGATGCGCCAGCAAGGCCTCGAACACTCGCTCCGATCCACCCTTCACGGCAGCCTCCAGCGCCAGGTCCTCGTACGCGGTCACATGACTGACCAGACCGGCGTACACGGGCTCCAGAGCGCTCACCGGCTCAGGCGTCGTACCCTCGGCGCCGACCGTCGCCGGCACCTCAATGACGGCATCATCAGGCAGGAAGGGGAGCGTGCCGTTGTTGAGTGTGTTCACCACCTGCACGTCACCCGTGTTGTTCAGCAGCGAGGACGCGAGTGCGACGGCCGCCTCGGAGTAGTACGCACCGCCTCGCTTCTCCAGCAGTGCGGGCTTCTCGTCGAGCATCGGGTCGGCGTACATGTCCAGCAACTGCTTCTCGAGCGCTGCCACCTCAGCCGCGCGAGACGGCTTGGTCAACAGCTCCTGCACCACCTCGTCGTGTGCGTAGTAGTAGCGCAGGTAGTACGACGGTATGACGCCGAGCTGCTGCAGCAACTCGGCCGGCATGTACAGGTCGTCAGAAAGCTCTTCCATGTGCTCGGCAAGTAGCTTCGGCAGCATGTCCTCGCCGTTGACTCGGACGACGCGCTCCCAGGTCAGATGGTTCAGTCCGACGTGGTCCAGCGACACCTCCTCCGGCGTCACCCCCAGCATCCGCGCGAAGTGCCGCTGGAACCCGATGGCCACGTTGCACAACCCGACCGCCTTGTGTCCGTGCGACAGCAGCGCCCGCGTCACGATCCCCACCGGGTTGGTGAAGTCGATGATCCACGCGTCCGGGTTGGTACGCCGTACCCGCTCGGCAATGTCCAGTACGACGGGAACCGTCCGCAGTGCCTTCGCCAGACCACCGGCCCCGGTCGTCTCCTGGCCGACGCAACCGCACTCGAGCGGCCACGTCTCGTCCTCGTTGCGCGCGGCCTGTCCACCGACGCGCAGTTGCAGCAGTACGGCGTCGGCACCGTCGATGCCCGCGTCGAGGTCGGAAGTGGTGATCACCCGGCCGGGATGCCCTTGTTTTGCGAAGATCCGGCGGGCCAGGCCACCGACCAGCTCGAGCCGATCGGCCGCTGGATCGACGAGCACCAGCTCGGACACCGGCAGCGTGTCCCGCAGCCGCGCGAAGCCGTCGACGAGTTCGGGCGTGTAGGTGGATCCGCCACCAACGACTGTGAGTTTCACCGTTTGACTCCTAGGCGATCGGTGGACCCGCGGTGTCGAAGACTTCGTCGCGGGTGGTGCTCAGGGCGGACTGGAGTGCTCCGGAGACCACCGGGTCGGTGCCGAGCGCAGTCATCAGCAACCGCGGCCGCGGTACGGCGAGATCGGCCAGCTCGTCCTGGACAAGACCGCGCAGGCGTTCGCCGCCGGCGGTGATCACGCCGCCCGCCAGCACGATCAGTTCGGGATCGACGACCGCGACGATCGCGGCCAGACCGACGGCCAGCCGGTGCGCGAACTCGCTCAGCACCGCATCGCCGGCGCCCTCGGTCTGCAACGCGGCTGCGATCGCGGCCTCCGGCGTACGCGCCTTCAAGCCGTGTGCGCGGGCGAGCTCCAGCACGGGTTCGCCACCGGCGAGCTCCTGGAAACCGCCGGCGTTGTTGCGGCCGACGTTGCGGACCAGCGGCGTACCGGGCAAGGGCAGGAACGCGACCTCGCCGGCGCCGCCGGTCGCTCCGCGGTGCAGCCGGCCGTTGATCACGATCGCCGCGCCGATGCCTTCCTCGCCCCACAACAGCACGAAGTTGTCGCTGTCGCGGGCATGGCCGACCCGCTGCTCGGCGACGGCGGCCAGGTTGACGTCGTTCTCGACCTCCAGCGGTACGGCGATCGCCGCGGCCAACTCCTCGAGCAGGTGCGGGGCGTGCCAGCCGGGCAGGTGGGTCGCGTACCGCAGGCGGCCGGTGGTCGGGTCGAAGCCGCCCGGGGTGCCGATCGAGACACGGTGCAGCCGCTCCCGGTTCAGCCCCGCTTCGCCGGCCGCCCCGTCGAGTGCCTTGAGCACGCGGTCGATGGTGCCCTTGGCGCTCCGGCCGGGGGTGGGCAGCTCGTAGGTGCCGACGACCTTGCCGGTGAGGTCCGCGACGGCCGAGCGGATCCGGGCCGGCGTGACGTCGAGGCCGCCGACGTACGCGATGCTGCCGTTGATCTCGTACAGCTGCGCGTTCGGGCCCGGGCGGCCGGCGGAGGTGCCGCTGGCGCGGACCAGGCCGGCGGCCTCCAGGCGCGCGAGCAGCTGGGACGCGGTCGGCTTGGACAGGCCGGTGAGGTTGCCCAGGGTGGTGCGGGAGAGCGGGCCCTGGCTGAGCAGCAGGTCGAGGGCGGCGCGGTCGTTCATCGCGCGGAGCAGGCGCGGCGTTCCGGGTGTCGTTGCCATGAGCTAACCCTGCCTCCCGCCGTCGCCCTAGTGTGGTCGGCTCGCGGTCCGTTCGAACTGTTAGGAAGGTTTCCTATTAAGGCGAGACCGTACGGCGGACCGAAGCGGGTGTCAATCGGCGAGGGTGAGTCAGTGCCAGTTGGTGCGGAGGGCTACGCCTGATCGGCGAGCAGGGCGAACGACACCAGCCAATGGGTCGACATGAAGTCTCCGTCGGTCACCGTCGGCAGCACGGCCTCGATCTGACGGTCGGCGCCCTCGCGGAGCACCACTGCGACGTCGGGCAGGGCCGGCGCGATAGTGCGGAGCTGCCAGGCCCGCGACAAGGCTAGGCCGGACAGGTGCGCCAGTTGACCATCGCCGGAGCTGTCGGTGACAGGCACCTCGAGCAGATGCTGGTGTGCATCGGTGCCGAGACCTGGCAGGAACGCGGACAGCCAGGTGCTGAACTCGTCGGCCGGGAGGACTCGGCGCATCAACTCCGCCTCGGTCAGCGCCGGCGACAGGAAGTCCGTGCCGGACGGCTCGAAGCGCGTGTCGTACGCCGTGTCCTGGCCGAACCACTCGAGCGCACGGGCCCGGATCGCGTCGACCACGTCCGGCCGGTGCAGGTCGTCGTACGCCTCCAGTAGCAGGGCCAGGGCGAACGCGGTGTTGAGGTGGACGCCGTGGCGGACCGGGTACGCCTGGCGTGGCAGCCAGCCGAGGACGAGGTCGGCGATGACGTCGCCAAGCGGACTGAGGGCTGCCGCCCAGTTCTTGGCCCTAGGCAACTTATGGGTGGCGGCGACCAGCATCGCCGCCCAGGCCCAGCCGTACGGGCGTTCGTACGCCGGGCGGTCGCGCAGGTACGCCACCTCGGTCGCGATCGCCTCGGGGGTGAGGCGCTGGTCCAGGACCTCGATCGGGCGCGGGCCGGCCTGGTCCGGTGCCAGCGTGAGCAACCGGACCAGCGACCACTGCATGTGTGCGCTGGAGTGCCAGTCGTAGGACCCGTGGAACGCTGGGTGCAGGCGCTGCGGGGTCACGTCGACGTCGTCCGGACCACTGGACGCGTGCGCGGCGCCGTACGGGTACGGGGTTTCGAGCACCTCACAGGCAATGGCGGCCCAGGCGGCGGCGTACTTCAAGGGGGACTCCTTAGAAGAGCGGTTACCCGGCACTGAGCAGGTCCCGGAGGTCTGCGAGCGGGACCGCGCCGTCCGCCTTGGCGGCCAACTCGGGGTCCACGGTGATCAGGGCGTCGGCCTGGAGTTTGGTCACGGCCAGATACTCGGCGTCCCGGAGGGTGTCCCAGTCACGCTCGAGCGCGATGTCCCAGGCGGTCCGCCGGGACACCCGGTCGCCCAGCGTGCGGATCTTGAGCTCCGTCATGCGCTCGTGCAGTTGCAGCGCCTCCTTCACGGAGCGCTCCCCTTGCTGGACCTCACGCAGCAGTAGCTGCAGGGCGTCCGACCGGATCGCGTTGGGAGCGACCAGCTGATGAGTGGGATCGATGGTCGCGCCATCGGCCACGAGGTGCAGGAGAGTGGGGGCGTCTATCACGTAACGTGCCATGCCCGCAGCATGGCACTGACTACGGGAGGCGCCAGTCGATCGGTGTGGCGCCTTGTTCGACCAGGAGTGCGTTGACCCGGCTGAACGGGCGGGAGCCGAAGAACCCGCGGTCGGCGGACATCGGACTCGGGTGCGCGCTTTCGACGTACGGCGTACTCCCGAGCATCGGCTTGAGCGTCTGGGCGTCACGGCCCCAGAGGATCGCGACGAGTGGGCCGCCGCGCTTCACCAGTGCGTGGATGGCCTGTTCGGTGACGGTCTCCCAGCCCTTGCCGCGGTGCGAGCCCGACTTGCCCGGCTGCACGGTCAGGACTCTGTTCAGCAGCAGCACGCCCTGCTCGGTCCACGGCGTCAGGTCGCCGTTCGACGGAGCCGGTACGCCGACGTCCGCCATCAACTCGCGGTAGATGTTGGCCAGGCTCCGCGGGATCGGCCGCACATCAGGCGCCACCGAGAAGCTGAGCCCGACCGGGTGCCCCGGCGTCGGATACGGATCCTGCCCCACCACCAGCACCTTCACCTGCCCCAACGGCCGCTTGAACGCCCTGAGGACGTTCTCACCGGCGGGCAGGTACGGGCGGCCGGCGGCGATCTCGCCACGCAGGAACTCACCCATCTTGGCGATCGTGCCCTCGACCGGCTGCAACGCCTCAGCCCAGTCCGCCGCCACCAACTCCGTCAACGCCTTAGCACTCACCCACCACAGTTTCGCAGCACCCCACCGCCCGCCGCATCCCGGGTTGTCGCCTGGCGTTCGCGTGTCGGTCAGCTCCGCGGTTTGGCACGCACGGTACAAAGGACGCGGCCCCGCAAAGGTATGAGCTTGCGGGGCCTTTGCTATGGGGTGGAGAGGTTTTGGAGGGCGCTGGCGTAGCGGCGGGCGGCCAGTTGTTGGGCTGTGCGGGTGGCGGGGCCGGCCAGGCGGGTGTACCAGGTGGCGGCGCGGCTGTAGGCGCGGATGGTGAAGTGGATGCCGTCGGGGTCGCTGGTGACGACGAAGGACTCCTCGCCGGACTCGGGGTGGCCTTCGAGGGTGCCGTACGCGAAGCCGATGCGGTCGGGCTCGTCCACCGTCCAGACGACCCGGCAGGGGACCGGGAGGCCGACCATGCCGAGCGGGGTCATGGTGCGGAGGCGGCCGATCAGCATGCCGGCGCCGAGACGGCCGAGGCTGTTGGTGCCGATCGTCGGGGGTGTGTCGGTCGCCGTCATCGGCACGCCGGCAGCCCGGTGCATGCGCCAGTTCAGCAGCGCCTCTCCGGCGCGGGCAAACACCTCACTCCCCGCGCCGATCCGGGTCCGGTACTCGAGTCGGTGGTAGCCAGGCGGCGTCTCGTCGTACCGGGTGGAACCGACCACGTCGTAGCTGAACCGCAGTGCCGCCAAGTCGTCGAGCTTCATCGAACACCCTCCCCAAGTCGTCTCCAGGCCAGCAGTCCGCAGAGTGCGAACCCGATCGCGTTCGCCAGCCCGTGCGTGGCGGCCATCCACTCCAACGGTAGATAGGGCGTGTCTACGACATGCCCCAAGGCCCAACTGAGCGCCAGCAGCATTGTCACCACGAGCACGGACGCCGAGATGATCAGGAGGGCCGCAGTGACTCGGTCTGCTTGATGTGACCGTCGCCAGAGGTTCCAGCCGACCAGCCACATGCCCGCCGTCAGTACGGCGGCTCCCGCGAGCTCCACCGGGTCACCGAGGAAGAAGCCGAGCAGTACGACGCCAGTGCCGAGGGGAACGCTGATTGCGGCCGCAGTGGTTGCGGGAGTCGGTGAGTCCGCCACCAGATAGGCGATGAGCGCGGCCGCGAAGCCGGCGAAGTGGAAGTGGGCGACGGTGAGGGACAGGACCGTCAGGTTGAAGCCGAACAGTTCGTACGACGAACGCTCGGCAACCAGTGCGAGTGCGGCGATCAGCGAACGCGAACCACCAGCGGGGGCTGGTGGTTCGCGTCGGCAGGAGGGTGAGCCCGAGCGGTACGACGACGAGCATGCCCAGGCTCACCACGGCATGGACGAGGACGGTCAACTGCTCTTCAGGCCTGTGGTGTTGCCGGACTTGAGGGCGTTGAAGAGAGCCTTGGCCTTGGCGGTGTCCCACTTCACCGCGACGCCGCGGTTCTGGCCCAACTGGTAGTTGTCATCGCTGATCGGCACGGTCAGCGTGATGCCGCCGTTGCCGGAGACCGCGCGCATGCCGCGGGCGAAGCGGACGAAGTCGAACAGGCTCATGTCCTTGTCGACGGTCAGCGCGTCCACGCCCTTGGTGGCGACGCTGTAGTAGCGGATCGGGTTCAGGAACGTCGTCGGCGAGCTGGCCTTCTTCGCCACCGCGCCGACCATCGCGCGCTGCCGCTCGACCCGGCCGAAGTCGTTGTTGCCGTCGGCGTGCCGGGAGCGGACGTAGCCGAGCGCGTTGACGCCGTTGAGCTCCTGGCAGCCGGCCGGCAGGTTGATGTGCGCCTGCGGGTCCTTCATTGCCTTGGGCAAGCACATGTTGATGCCGCCGATGCTGTCGATGACCGAGGCGAAGCCGCCGAAGCCGACCTCGACGTAGTGGTCGATCCGGAGCCCGGTCACGTTCTCGATGGTCTCGATCAGCAGCGCCGGGCCCTTGTTGAAGGCGGCGTTGATCTTCTGCTTGCCCGAAACCCCCGGGATGTTGACCGCGCTGTCGCGCGGGATGCTGATCAGGACTGTCGGCCCGGAGTCGGGGACGTGCATCACCATGATCGAGTCGGTCCGGGGCGGCCCGGCGTCCGAGCCGGTGTGGAGCCGCGCCCGTTCGGCGCGGGTGAGGTCCTCGCGGGCGTCCGATCCGACCATCAGGTACGTCGTACCGGACGTCTCGGCCGGCCTGCTGCCGGTCGGCATCGCGTCGATCTTGTCGATCCGGCTCCACGCGTACAGCGGGACCGCGACCAGCATGAGGATGAACAGCAGGACGATCAGTCCGACGGTGCGGAGGAACCAGTTGCGCCGCTTCTTCGGGCGGGCCTGCGGCGGCCGGTTCGCGTATCGCGGGTCGATGGGCTGCGGTTGACTCATACCCACGACCGTATCGGTGTCCGGTGCCTGCACACGTCACCCCACTGAACGGTTTTACACGTCGGAAAGTCGGCCCCGCCTCCTTCAGAAGGAGGATTTTCGCCGCGAGACCGAACCAAACCGCCGGAACGCGCGCGGCGAAACCCCTACTCGTGCGGTGAACAAGCGGGTGAAGTAGGCGGGATCGTCGTACCCGACCTGCCGGGCGATCGCGGCGACCGGCAGATCCTCCTCGGCGAGCAAACTCTTTGCAGTGTTGAGTCGTGTGGTCAAGACCAGTTCCTGCGGTGTTGAGCCAGTGGTACGGCGCACTGCCTCGCGCAACTCCTTCACGCTGAGTCCGAGCTCGGCGGCATAGTCCTGAACACTCAGCGGCGTACAGGCGAGCTCTGCCAGCTGCGCCGCAACTCCATCACCAGACGACGGCGCCGCCTGGGCTATGAGGTCATACAACGCTGCAACGGTCTGTACGGCGTTGTGCGTCGTGCTGACGCGTAGGAGTCGAGTGAAAGCGCGATCGACCGGCCGTGGGTCGGCGTACCGGCGGACCGGTTGGCTGACGTCCAGATGGCCGAGCGTTGTGAGCGCTGCGGTCGCGGGTCCGCTGAAGAGTGTCCACACCTGTCGCCAGCGAGTCGTCGGCCGATAGCCGTGCAGAACGCCGGGATAGAGCCAGAGCATCGCGGGTGCTTTCACCTCATGCAACCGCCGGTCGGGGCCATGCAGAAACTGCCCGCGACCTTCCTTGATCCAGACCAGAGCGTGGCAGCCGAGGGCTCGTTCCGGAGGTGCGCCAGGTCGGTGATCCTGTTCGCCGGCTCCAAGGCAGAAAAGTCCAAGCTCACGCTCAGGACTTCCTGGAGTCAGGTAGATCGACCAGTTCGGCACGGCACAAGAGTCCAAGAACCGGCCGCAGCTGTCCATTCCGCTCCGGCCGCGACCCCGATGGAATGACCGTGTGCTGACTTCGAACGGATATGTGCTGGACGATCGCCGGCTCGGTGAGTTGACCGTCGTACCGGAACGGGAGCGTCGGGACCTGCCGCGGTTGCGGGACAGGTTGCAGCAGGACGGGTACCTGTTCCTGACCGGACTGCTGGATCCTGAGGACGTGTTGGCGTTCCGGCGCTACTACTTCGGGCTCAGCGGGTCCGTGACCGAGCGGGCGGCGTACCGGCGGGTGCTCTTCGAAGAGATCGTGCCGGGGCGTGAGTACGCGGACTTCTGTGCCCTGCTGAGGGACTGGTTCGAGTGGTTCCTGGGTGGTGAACCCTTCCTGCACAAGCGGAAGATCATCCGGCAGACCGCGCCGGGCGAGAACGGCATCGGTACGGCGACACAGGCGCACTATGACCTGGTGTATCTCAGAGGAGGCAGTGACCAAGTGCTGTCCGCCTGGATCCCGCTCGGTGACTGTCCGGTCAGCAGAGGCGGTCTGACCTATCTGGAGGGCAGCCACCACCGAGTGCTCGCGGAGGAGGCCGCCGGCACGCTCAAGCGACCCGCCGCCTCGATGACTGCGGACCTACCCGGCCTGGCCGAGCAGTACGACGCCGACTGGCTGGTCACCGACTACGCGGCCGGTGACGTGGTCATCCACACCGCCCACACGATCCACGCGGCCCTGGACAACGTGTCGACCGAGATGCGGCTGTCGACCGACATCCGCTACCAGTTGGCCGACGACGCCATCGACGGGCGCTGGCAGAACCACTGGCACGATCAGGACGGCCTCTGAAGACGGTCACTCCGGCGGCAAAGTTCCCTCGACTCCGGGGTTGACCGGAATGCGGATGCTTCTCGCTAACGACAATCATTTCGGCTTAAAGTGCCGATCGAAGGGTTGGTCGAGTCTGAGGAGAGCTGTGAACCGCAACGAGTTGGTCGCCGGGGTGGCGCAGAAGGCGGGCATTCCACGGAACCAGGCCGAGAAGGTTCTCGACGCGCTGGGCGATGTCGTCACCGAGGCCGTGCACAAGGGCGACAAGGTCTCGCTGACCGGTCTGCTGAGCATCGAGCGCGTGCTGCGCGCCCCGCGCACCGGCCGCAACCCGCAGACCGGTGAGCCCCTCTCGATCCCGGCCAACTACTCCGTCCGCCTGTCCTGCGGAAGTCGCCTCAAAGCCGCGGCCCGGGGCGACCTCCGCACTGTCTCCTGACCTGGCTACTGCGCCGGCGCCAGGAACCGGATGCGGTCGCACTCGCCTTCGTCGACCGCGTGCTTGATCGGCTTGGTCGTCGCTGAGATCGCTGTGGCCCAGTACGCCGTGGTCGGCGTCGGCGGCGTGGTGAACCGGGCGTTCGGCAGGTAGAGCCGGTCCCCGAAGGCAGCGGCGGTCGTCGGTACGTCGAAGTCCGGGCTGGTGACCTCCCGGACCAGCGTGCCCTTGGTGCCGGACTGGTTCAGCGTGAGGACGGCGACCTTGTTCAGCAGGTTCTGGACGACGAACAGGGTCCGGCCGATCAGCAGCAGGCCGTCGCCGTTCGTCATCACGGCGTCGCCGATGTCGATCCGCCTGGTGACTCCGGTCCGTGGCTCGACCCGGAACAGGAAGCCGGTCGAGGACTGCACGATGATCAGCGCGCGGCCGTCCGGGGTGAGGGCGATGCCGTTCGCGTTGTTGCCGGCGGTGTGCTGGTAGTCGCCACTCAGTGGGACAGTCTGGGCCTTCGCGGGCAGCTTGCCGTGCCGGCCGAGCGGGAGCTTGTAGAGCACCGGCTGCCGTGAGTCGGTGAACCAGGCCGCGTTCTTGCTCAGGATCACGTCGTTCACGAACGTGTCCGCCGACGTGGTGAAGGTATAGCTGGCCAGAACGCGCCCTGTCCGGGTGTCGATCACCCGTCCGTTGCCACCGGCGGCACCGGCGACGAACAGCCGGCCGAAGTGGTCCACCTTCATTCCGAGCGAGCCGGTGCCCGGCCCTTGGCTGATCACCTTGCCGGCGCCGGTCTTCAGGTCGACGGCGAAGATGTCCCCGTCGGCGCGGGAGCCGAAGTACGCCGTACCGCGGGCGATCGCGATGCCTTCCGGCTGGAACCCGTCGGGCAGGTTGAGCTTGGTGGGTGCGCCGGCTGTGGGCGCGGCGGCGGCGACCGAGGTGCTCACCAGGCCCAGCATCAGTGCGGGCACGCTCACCAGCGTGGCGAGGCGGCGGACGAGGTGCGACATGGCGGGGTCCTCCTGATCCGGTCCTTTACCAGGACAACGAGCCGGGCTTGTGGAAAGTTCATAACAGCCCGGGCGGCAACCGGGTATGTTCGCTGGCAGATACTCCACACGCGACAAGGGGCAGGGATGACAGCAGGGATCGACAGTTCGAGTCTGTCCGGCACGGTGCGGCCGCAGGACGACCTGTACCGCTATGCGAACGGGCCGTGGCTGGAGGAGCACGAGATTCCGGCGGACAAGGCCATCTACGGCGCCTTCCACGCGCTCTGGGACACCGCCGAGCAGGACGTCCGCGCGATCGTGGAGAAGTCCGTCGCAGCCGGGCACCCCGAGGGCAGCGAGCCGCGGAAGATCGCTGACCTGTACAGCAGCTTCATGGACGAGGAGGCGATCGAGCGACTCGGCGCCGAGCCGATCGCCGAGCAGCTCGCCCTGGTCCGCGGGGTCGAGGACCTGCCCGGCCTGGTCGCGGCCCTCGGACAGCTCGAGCTGCAGGGCGTGCCGGGGGTCTTCCATTACTGGGTCGACGCCGACGCCAAGAAGTCCGACGAGAACATCGTCTACCTCACGCAGGGCGGTCTCAGCCTACCGGACGAGTCGTACTACCGCGAGGACAGCTTCGCCGAAGTGCGTACGGCGTACGTCGCGCACGTGACGCGGATGCTCGAGCTCGCCGGGCTGCCCGATCCGGCCGGTGCCGCGGAGCGGATCATGGAGCTGGAGACCCGGGTCGCCGGCGCGCACTGGGACCGGGTCAAGAACCGCGACGTCCAGCTGACCTACAACAAGGTCGACCGGGCCGGGCTGGAAGAGCTGACCCCCGGCTTCGACTGGTCGACGTGGCTGACGGGTGCCGGCGTACCCGAGAGCGCCTTCGCGGAGGTCGTCGTTCGCGAGCCCGACTTCTTCACCGCGGCCGCCGCGGCCTTGCAGGAGGTCGAGCTGGACCGGTGGAAGGAGTGGCTCAGCTGGCGCATCGTGCACAGCGCGGCGCCGCTGCTGAGCACGGCCTTCGTCGATGAGAACTTCGCCTTCTACGGCAAGACGCTGACCGGTGCGCCCGAGCTGCGCGAGCGGTGGAAGCGCGGCGTCGGTGCGGTCGAGTCCGCGCTGGGCGAGGCGCTCGGCAAGCTGTACGTCGCCGAGCACTTCCCGCCGGCCGCCAAGGCCCGCATGGTCGAGCTCGTGCAGAACCTGGTCGAGGCGTACCGGCAGCGGATCGAGGCGCTGGACTGGATGGGTCCCGACACCCGGCAGCGGGCGCTCGACAAGCTCGGGACGTTCGTGCCGAAGATCGGCTACCCGGACGAGTGGAAGGACTACGACGCGCTCGACGTCGACCCGGCCGACCTGTTCGGGAACGTACGCCGCTCGGTCGCGGTGGAGACCGCACGGGACCTGGCCAAGCTCGGGCAGCCGGTGGACCGGAACGAGTGGAAGATGACGCCGCAGACGGTCAACGCGTACTACAACCCGCGGATGAACGAGATCGTCTTCCCGGCCGGTATCCTGCAGCCGCCGTTCTTCGACCTGGACGCCGACGACGCGGTCAACTACGGCGCGATCGGCGCCGTGATCGGACACGAGATCGGCCACGGGTTCGACGACCAGGGCTCGCGGTACGACGGCGACGGCAACCTGAACGACTGGTGGACCGACGAGGACCGCGCCGCCTTCGAGCAGCGCACCGACAAGCTCGTCGCGCAGTACGACGTCCTCTCGCCGGACGAGACACCCGGGCAGCACGTGAACGGCAAGCTCACACTCGGCGAGAACATCGGCGACCTGGGCGGGCTGTCGATCGCGTACGTCGCCTACCAGTTGTCGCTGGACGGTGGCGAGGCGCCGGAGGTGGGCGGGCTGCGCGGGAGCGAGCGGTTCTTCGTGTCGTGGGCGCACGCCTGGTCGACGAAGACGCGGCCTGAGGAGGCGGCGCGGCGGCTGGCGATCGACCCGCACTCGCCGCCGGAGTTCCGCTGCAACGCGGTGGTGAGGAACATCGACGAGTTCCACCAGACCTACGGCATCACCGAGGCCGACGGCATGTGGCTGTCCCCCGAGGACCGCGTCCGCATCTGGTGACAACCGAACGGCAGCTCGCCGCCTGGGGCGGCGAGCTGCTGGCTGGTTGTCGGTGCTCGGCTAGGAGGCCATCCAGTTCTGGAGGCCTTCGATGTCGCGGGGCATGGCGTCGGAGAGGTTCTCGGCGCCGTCGTCGGTGACCAGGATGTCGTCCTCGATCCGGATGCCGATACCGCGCAGGTCCTCCGGCACGGTCAGGTCGTCGGCCTGGAAGTACAGGCCCGGCTCGACCGTCAGCACGTAGCCGGTCTCCAGTTCGCCCTTGCCGAAGAACTCGCTGCGCGCCGCCGCGCAGTCGTGGACGTCGAGACCGAGCATGTGGCTGACCCCGTGCAGCGTGTACCGCTGGTAAAGCCTGCTCTCCGGGTCCAGCGCCTCCTCCGCCGAGACCGGCAGCAGGTCCATCGCGTCGAGGCCGTGCACGATGACCTCCATCGCGGCCTCGTGCGCGGCGCGGAACGCGGCGCCTGGCCGGATCGCGGCGATGCCCGCGTTCTGCGCGTCCAGCACCAGTTGGTACAGGTCGCGCTGGCGCGGGGTGAACTCGCCGTTCACCGGCAGCGTGCGGGTGATGTCCGCGGTGTAGAGCCGGCGGTTCTCCACGCCCATGTCGAGCAGCATCAGCGTGCCGTCGGCCACTGCGCCGTCGTTCTCGATCCAGTGCAGCGTGGTCGCGTGCGGTCCGGCCGCGGCGATCGAGGTGTACCCGACGTCGTTGCCCTCGGCCCGGGCCCGGCGCCAGAACGTGCCCTCGATCCAGCGTTCGCCGTACTCGCGGACCTTGTCCATCTCCGCGAGAACGTCGGAGAAGCCGCGGTGCGTGATCGCGACCGCGTCGCGGAGCTGCTCGAGCTCGAACGGGTCCTTGACGAGCCGGAGCTTGGACAGCATGGCGGCGAGCTCCTGGTCACGGTCGGCGTCGGTCTTCGCGCCGCTGAGCACCGACGTGAGTGAGGCGTCCTCACCTCGCCGGACACGGGTCGGCACATCGCCCTTGAGCGCGTCCGCGAGCCGGTCGACGTGCCGGGTCTCGATGCCGAACTCCTTGGCGGTCTCGGTCAGCGACGGACGCCGGCCGGCCCAGAGTTCGCCGTACATCCGGTCGCGCCAGAACTCCTCGCCCTCGCCGCGGTCGGCGCGCGGGCGGAAATACAGGACGGAGTCGTGGCCGCTGGTGCCGTTCGGCTCCAGCACCAGCACGGCGTCCGAGGTCTGGTCGCCGGCCAGCCAGACGTAGTCGGTGTGCGGGCGGAACACGTAGTCGGTGTCGTTCGAGCGGACCTTGTAGGTGCCCGCCGGGACGACGAGCCGCTCCCCGGGGAACGCCTGCGACAGCGCGTCCCGCCGCTTCGCCGCCCACACGCCCACATCGCTGAGCGTCACGTCCTGCCGCTCGGAGTCGGCCCAGCCCGAGTTCATGAACGCGCGAAGCTTCGGGCTCGGCTCGTTGTCGTGGGACGCCGTCTTCGGCGCGGCGCTCTCGATCGCGGCGCTGCCGGCGGGGGTGGTCGTGGCGGTGCCCGGCTCGGTGGCGTTGTCAGCTGCGGTCGTCGTCTCGGTCGTGTCGGTCATGGTCGACCAGTCCTCATCTCGGCGCGCGGTCTGCGTTCAGCGCTTGGTGTGCAAATGGTCACCGCGGAGCGTGCCGCTGTCGGGCAGCGCCTCGGCGGGGTCCGAGCCGATGCGGGTGATCGCATTGTGCTCGTCCACGAAGACTACGCTCGGCTCGAACACCTTCGCCTCCGTGGTGTCCAACATCCCGTACGCGATCAGGATGACCAGATCGCCCGGGTGGATCAGGTGCGCCGCGGCCCCGTTGATCCCGACCACCCCGGACCCCCGCGGCCCCTCGATCAGGTACGTCGACAGCCGGTTCCCGTTGGTGATGTCGACGATGTCGACCTTCTCGCCGGGCAGCAGGTCGGCCGCCGCCATCAGCCCGGCGTCCAGCGTGCACGACCCGACGTAATCCAGATCGGCCTGCGTCACCGTCGCCCGGTGCACCTTCGACTTCATCATCTCCCGCAGCATGCGCGCCATGATCCAGCCTGGCCCCCACACTGTCAGTGGCGACCGTCACCTGCCCGGGCCCCGTGCCAGTCCGGGGAGGGTTCTACCCCCGTGAGGGGACATTTCCCTCCCCAGTCGACGCAGACGCAGCACCAGCGGTGCTAGATGTGGGAGGCCTGGATTGCGAGGGCGCGCAGGCGCTCGTAGCGCGACCGTAGGGCCGCGACTCGCTCGACCTCGGCATCCACCGGGATGAGGTGTTCGCCGCCAGGCGCGGGAGACAACCCGAGGGCCACGGCCGCTGCGCCGCGGGCGCCGACTTCGGCCTCGGCACAGACCGTCGTGGGGCGGGAGAACGTCGCGGTCGCGCAGCGGCGCAACCAGGCGGATGCGTCGATGCTGCCGCCGCCCAGTACGACGTCCAGTTGCCGCCCGAACACCGCATCGAGCATCCGTAGCCCGCGGTCGATCTCCAGCGCCGCGCCCTGCAACGCCCCGGCCAGCACGCCGGAGGCGTCGTCGTCGAAGGACAGGCCGAAGAACACCCCGGACCCGCTCGGCACGGTCGCCGGCGGCCTGGTTCCGGCCATGAACGGGATCGCGATCACCCGGGACGCTCCGATCGGTACGCCGACCGGCTCGTGGGACTCCAGTCGCAGCAGGCTGGTCAGCCAGGCGTACACGTTCCCGGCCGCGGAGAAGGCCATCCCGGTCACCGCCCGCTGGTCGTCGACCCGGTAGCGCCACAGCTCCCACGGCAGCTCCGGTGCATCGTCGATCGGATGCACGACGCGTACGGCGGCCGACGTCCCCACGGTCACCGCCGCAGTGGTCTCGTCGTACCCACCGGACCCGACGTTCGACGCGGCGCCGTCCCCGGTCGGCGGATGCACCGGTACGCCGACCAGCCCGGGCCAGCGGCGTCCGTACTCGGCGGACAACGACCCGGTCCATCCGGTCGGAACGATCGGTGGCAGCCGGTCGGCCTTGACCTGGGCGATCTCGAGCGCCTCGTCGTCGTACAAGCCCGTGGCGAGGTCGAGCGTGCCGGTCCCGGAGGCGACCGACACCGAGGTGACGCGCTCGCCGGTCAGCCGCTCCAGCACCAGGTCGGGCAGGCCGGCGAATGTCGCGGGGGACGACGATGACAGCAGCCACGGGATCCGCCGGGTCCAGTAGAGCCGGTGCAGCCAGGCGCCGGTGCGGGCGTGGAAGGCGTGCTCGTCGAACGACGAGCCCAGGTCGAGGTCGACGGATCGCGTGTCCGCCCAGGTGATCACCGGCGTCAGCGCGTCACCCTTGTTGTCGAGGGCAACGATCGAGTGCCACTGCGAGGACAGCACGATCGCGGCGATGCCGTCGAGGTGACCGTTCTGCTGGAGTAAGTCCAGGCAGCCCAGCAGCCCCTCGACGTACTCGTGCAGATCCAGGGTCGCCGAGCCGCCGGTGGCATAGGTGGGCGAGATCTTGTGCCGGGCCAGGGCACCGGGGATCGGTGCTGCGTCGTCGGCGGACAACACCAGGGCGCGGGACGACGACGTACCCAGGTCAAGCGCCAGTACCCGGCCGTCGATCGTGCTCATTGGGCCGGCGCCCGGCTGTCAGTCTTCGTCATGCAGCGCCTTCAGGAAGCTCGCCGCCCACACGTTCACGTCGTGCGCGGCCAGGTGCTTGCGCATCGCCTTCATCCGGCGGCCGAGCTGCCGGTCGTCGGTGTTCATCGCGTCGACGATCGTGTCCTTCATGCCGTTGATGTCGTGCGGGTTCACCAGGAACGCCTGCCGGAACTCGTCCGCCGCGCCGGCGAACTCGCTCAGCACCAGTGCACCCGTGTCGTCGTACCGGGTGGCGACGTACTCCTTGGCGACCAGGTTCATGCCGTCGCGGAGCGGGGTCACCACGGCGACGTCCGCGGCCCGGAACAGCGCGGCCATCTCGGTCCGCGAGTACGACGTGTGCAGGTAGTTGATCGCCGGCGTGCCGATCCGGCCGTGTTCGCCGTTGATCCGGCCGACCAGCAGCTCGATCTCGTCGCGAAGTACGCGGTACTGCTCCACGCGCTCCCGCGACGGCGTCGCCACCTGGATGAAGACGGCGTCGTCGACCGAGACCCGGCCCTCGTCCAGGAGTTCACCGAAGGCGCGCAGTCGTTGCCGGATGCCCTTGGTGTAATCGAGCCGGTCCACCCCGAGCAGGATGTGCGCGGGATTGCCGACCTCCTCGCGCATCTCGGCGGCGCGGGCGAGAGTCTCCGGCTTGCGGGCGAGGGTCTCCAGCTCGCCGACGTCGATGGAGATCGGGAACGCCTTGGCCCGGACGATCCGGTCGTCGGGCAGGTGGATGCGGTCGCCGCGAGTCCGCAGGCCCATCCGGTTGCGGGCCAGGCGGGCGAAGTTCGAGGCGGCGCCGGGTCTCTGGAAGCCGACCAGGTCCGCGCCCATCAGCCCGTCCAGGATCTGCCGCCGCCACGGCATCTGCGCGAACAGCTCGGTCGGCGGGAACGGGATGTGCAGGAAGAACCCGATCCGTACGTCGGGCCGCAGCCGGCGCAGCATCGCCGGAACCAGCTGCAGCTGGTAGTCGTGCACCCAGACGTCCGCGCCGTCGTCGGCGGCGTCCGCGGCGGCCTCGGCGAACCGGCGGTTCACCGCCACGTACGACTCCCACCACTCACGGTGGAACTCCGGGGCCACGATCACGTCGTGGTACAGCGGCCAGAGTGTGGCGTTGGAGAAGCCCTCGTAGTACAGCTGCACGTCCTCGGCCGACAGCATCACCGGCACCAGATGCATCCCGTCGGCCTCGAACGGGTCCACCTTCTCGTCCGCGCTCCCGGTCCAGCCGATCCACGCGCCGTGGTGCCGCTGCATCACCGGCGCCAGGGCGGTGACCAATCCGCCGGGACTGCGGCGCCACGCCGTACTGCCGTCGGGCATCTCGATCCGGTCGACCGGCAGCCGGTTGGCCACCACCACGAAGGAACTTCGTCCGTTCGGCATATCAGCGTCATCCACTCAGGTCGTCGTCGTCACCGGGGTAGCGGACCCCGATCTGGCTCCGGGTCTCGTCGAGCAGTTCGAGGATCTCGAGTGTCGAGGCATGCGGCAGCGACGGCACCTCGGTCCGTCCGTCGCGCAGCGCCTGCATCACTGCGGTGGCTTCGTAGTGGTACCCAAGGCCATGCACCGGTACGTCGATCCGCTCCGCCCCGGCCGCCGTACTGCGCACGTAGTACTCGGGGTGGTGGAAGCGGTGTGGCAGCTGCAGACTGCCCTCCGGGCCACTCACCGACGCCACCCACGGGTTCTGCGACCGCAGCCCGCAGGTGAGCGCCGCGACAGCGCCGGAGTCGTAGCGCCAGGCCATCGCCACATTCAGGTCGATGCCGTCGTCGTTGAGCGAGCCGACGGCCTTCAGTTCGGCCGGGCGACCCAGAGCCATATAGGCGAACGTCATCGGATAGATGCCGCCGTCCATCAGCGAGCCACCACCGAGCGCCGGGTCGAGCAGACGGGTCGGCAACGACGGCTTGTAGAAGGCGAAGTCCGCGACCACTTGCTGTGGCTCGCCGATCACACCGCTGTCCAGATCCTTGAAGAAGGCCTGGATGACCGGGTTGGTCCGCATCCACATCGCCTCGGCGAACAGCGTCTTGTGCTCGGTGGCGACCGCGATCAGGTCGCGGGCCTGCTCGGCGGTCAGCGTGACCGGCTTCTCGCAGAGGACCGCGACTCCGGCCTGTAACGCGGCACGGGCGATCGCGTAGTGCTGTGGGTGTGGTGTACCGATGTAGATCACGTCGACGGTGCCCGAGTCGATCAGCCGGCGGTAGTCGCCGTACCCGTGCTCGATGCCGAACTCGGCGGCGAAACGGTCTGCGCTGGTCTGGGAACGGGACGCGACCGCGGTCACCTCGGCGTCGTCTGCGAGTAGCTTCAGATCCCTCGTGAACGACGTCGAGATGTTGCCCGTAGCAACGATGCCCCACCTGACGCGATCTACACCCACTGGGTTAACTCCGGGGTCGGGAACGGTCCGTCTGCTGCGATTCTCGCTGTTTCGAAGGCGTGAGCCAAGCGAATGAGCGTGGCATCACTCCGCGCGGTGCCACTGAACGTGATCCCGACCGGCAATCCGGCGACCAGCCCGGACGGCACCGAGAGCAGCGGGTAGCCGGCCAGGGCGGCGTGGGAGGACGAGCTGCCGAGCACGTGGTCGCCGTTGACCAGGTCGATGGTCCAGGCCGGGGAGTACGACGGGCAGACCAGCGCGTCGAGCTGGTTGTCCCGGAGCAGGCCGTCGATCCCGTCCCGGCCCGCCCGGAGAGCCGTCAGCCGGGAGGCGACATAGATCGGGGAACTCAGCCCCTCCGTGGCGGCGGCCCGCTCGAACAGCTCCTGGCCGAACCACTGCAGCTCGACGTCCGCATGCTCCCGGTTGAATGCGATCAACTCGTCCAGCGTCCGCGGGCCGCCGGGCACCCGCGTGGCCAGATACGCCGTCAGGTCGACCTTGAGCTCGTGGGCCAGCACCTGGAGCTGGTCCTCGTCCCCACCGGGTGTCGGCAACGACAGATGGTCAACCAGCGTGGCTCCGCACCGGCTGAGCGTCTCCAGCGCCTGCTCGGTGACCTGGTCGAGGCCGGTCGAGTAGCCCCAGAGCGGACCCCGCGGTACGCCGATCCGCATGTCGCGGAGGTCGGCACCACGGCAATGCTCGGTGTAGTCGGTCCTGCTGCCGGTCATCACCGAGAGCAGGGCTGCCGCCTGGGTGACGGTCCTGGTCATCGGTCCGGCGGTGTCCTGCGAGTGTGAGATCGGAACGATGCCCTGCTGCGGGATGAGGCCCACTGTGGGCTTCAGGCCGACGATGCCGTTCAGTGCGGCCGGGCAGACGATCGAACCGTTGGTCTCGGTGCCGATGGCGTAGTCGGCGAGCCCTGCGGCGACCGCTGCGCCCGATCCGCTCGAGGAGCCGCCGGCCGAGCGGTTCAACGCGTACGGGTTGCGGGTCAGACCGCCGTACGCGCTCCAGCCGGAGGAGGACGCCGAGCCGCGGAAGTTGGCCCACTCGCTCAGGTTGGTCTTGCCCAGGACGACGCAGCCCGCCTCACGGAGCCGCCGTACCAGTGGGGCGTCGTCCGGTGGCGGTGGCTGATCGGCCAGCGCCAGGGAGCCGGCCGTGGTCGGCAGGTCGGCGGTGTCGATGTTGTCCTTGACCAGGACCGGTACGCCGTGCAGCGGGCCGCGGACGCGGCCGTCGCCACGCTCCGTGTCGAGTTGGGCGGCTTGGGTGAGAGCGGCGGGGTTGGGCGTGCAGATGGCGTTGACCAGCGGGTCCACCTCACGGCTCTTGGCCTGCAGCTCTTCCACCAGCGCCATGCTGGAGAGAGTTGAGCTCACCCCTTCGATCCTGCCAGAGTTGACCGCGTCTGGCTGTCCGCTCAACGACACGCTTCGTGTCGCCCGACCGGTGAATGACATCGCTGTTGTTCAACCCGTAGTGTGGAGCTCGGACGGACGATCACCGACCGCACAGGAGTTACCAGCAGATGGACAGCGCCAACGCCAGCTCTCCCGGCCCCGCCGAAGCTGCGCCGCCGGCCATTGCCGGACTCTCCGAGCGTGACGGGGCAATCCTCGCGTTCGAGCGGCACTGGTGGAAGTACGCCGGTGCCAAGGAGCAGGCGATCCGGGACCAGTTCCAGATGTCGGCCACCCGCTACTACCAGGTCCTGAACGCACTGATCGACCGGCCCGAGGCTCTCGCTCACGACCCGCTGTTGGTCAAGCGCCTGCGCCGCCTCCGCGCGGCCCGTCAGCGCGCCCGCTCCGCACGCCGCTTGGGTATCGAGGTCTGACCATGTTCCGCCCGAAGGGCGACGACCGGGGGCAGGTGCTCTCGTCGCTCGTCGCTGTGGCCGCGGTCGTCGCGATCGTGGCCGGTCTCCTGGTGCTGTTCGGTACGCGCGGGCACGACAGCAAGGCCGACGAGCCGTCGGGCGCGACAACCCCGAAGCCAAGCACGAAGCCCACCTCCGGGCCGTCGACGATCGCCGCCAGCATCCCCGGGCCGTCGTCGAAGCCGACCGAGCCGGCTACCACGCCTACGCAGCCCCCGTCGTCCACGCCGACCACCGCGCCGACGACCGAGCCGAGCTCGCAGCCGACCCAGCCGCCGGCGACCCAGGCTCCGGCAACCCAGCCGACGACCATCCCGCCGGCTGAGCGACCGGCCGCGGAGATCTACAACAACACGCCGCGCAAGGGCCTGGCCGACTCGGTCGCGGGCCGCGCCCGGCAGGCGGGCTGGACCGTGGCCGGCGCCGACAACTGGCACGGCAAGATCGCCGAGAGCACCGTCTACTACCCGCCGGGCATGCTCGTCGCCGCCAACGAGCTCGCCCGCGACATCGGCGTCGGCCGGACCAAGGGCGCGCTGGACAACATGAAGAAGGACCGCCTCACCGTGATCCTGACCTCGGACTACGCGGGATGAGTACTCCGGTCATCCAGACCGACGCCGGCCGCGAAGGGTGGGAGGCGATCGTCGCCGACCCGGCCACCGCGGTGATCTCCACCGACTTCGACGGCGTACTCGCGCCCCTCGTCGAGGACCCGGCCATGTCCCGGCCGGTCGAGGGCTCCCTCGACGCATTGGCCCGGCTGGCCCGCTCGGTGCAGCAGGTGGCGATCGTCACCGGCCGTCCGGCGCTCGTGGCCACCGAGCTCACCGGTGTGACGGGCCATCCCGGCCTCGGGAGCCTCGTCGTACTGGGGCACTACGGGCTGGAGCGGTGGGACGCGGCGACCGGGATGGTGACCAGTGACCCGGTCCCGGCCGGCGTTGCCGAAGCGCGCTCGCGAATGCCGGAGCTGCTGCGCGAGGCAGGGGTGCCGGACGCCTATGTGGAGGACAAGGAAAGCTCGCTGGCCGTGCACACGCGCCGGCTCGCCGATCCGACCGGTGCGCTGGACAGACTGCGTACGCCGCTCACCGAGCTGGCCGAGTCGACCGAGCTGCGCCTGGAGCCCGGCAACCTGGTCCTGGAGCTCCGGCCACCGGGCATCGACAAGGGCGTCGCGCTCCGACGGCTGATCGAGTCCACGGGCGCCCGGTCGATCCTCTACGCCGGTGACGACCTCGGCGACCTGGCTGCGTTCCGGGCGGTCGAAGAACATCGCAAGACCGGACTGCGCGCCGTACTGCTGGCCACCCGCTCGTCCAACGCGACCGAGCTGATCCAGGCCGCGGACATCGTGGTGGACGACCCCACGGGTGTGGTGACTGTCCTCACGGCCCTTTCGGACGCGATCGCAGCACGCTGAACGCCTGCGTCACGGTCTTGCCGATCGGCTGGATCGGCCGTTCGACATAGCCACCGTCCTTGAGGCTGGCCAGTCGCTCGAACGGGTTGCGCGAGGCCGGGTCGCCGGTGAGCAGGAACGAGATCACCACGCCGACGACGTACAGCGGGAACATCGGCAACCCGAGCAGGCAGAAGTACTGCCATGAGTGCCGCTCCTCGTGCCGCACCAGCGCCGCGTCGTCGAAGTACGTGCGCTCGTTCTTGCTCAGGACGACGTTCCCGATCGTGAACGCCCCCGCGATCGGAAACCCCAGCTTGTACCCGTTCGCGAAGTACAACCCCCGCGGCCCCGACTGACCCGGGCCCGCCCGATCACCCCGACCGCGAGCCCGACCAAGGTCGTCAGGTTGACGAAGTTCCCCACCACCTTCACCCGCTGCCACCCGGTCATGGGCCTCAGTATCGGCTCGGTGACCGCGCTTTGTCTCGATGTCGCAATCATTAGGACCTCGGCGTAGGATGTCCTAAGAATTAAGACATAGAGACATCGGGACATCGAGGCCAATGACCATCTTCAGCACGCCGGAGCCGGATCTCGAGGATCGACAGGTCCTCGAGCAGATCCACGCGTTCCGATCCGAGCTCACCGACATCCTCCGCGTGCCTCGGCGCTGGGCGGGCGGGCTGCGGCGGAGCATGCTCGCCCGGGCGATCCAGGGCTCCAACAGCATCGAGGGGTACGACGTCAAGCTCGACGACGCGGTGGCCGCGTTGGATGACGAGGAGGCGTTGAGCACCGACGAGCGTACGTTCGCCGAGATCCGGGGATATCGGCAGGCGCTCGGCTACGTGCTGGCGATGGCGAAGGACGCGGACTTCCGGCTGGACGTGTCGGCCGTTCGTGGCATGCATTTCATGATGCTGAGCCACGACCTGGCCAAGAGTCCGGGCAGCTATCGGCAGGGTGTCGTCTATGTGCATGACGAGACCACCGGCGAGAACGTCTACGAGGGCCCGCCTGCGGACGAGGTGCCCGATCTCGTGGCCGAGTTGATGGACGGGTTGGACGCCGTCGGAGCGGCGGATCCCCTCGTGGACGCGGCGATGGCGCACCTGAACCTGGTGATGATCCATCCGTTCCGGGACGGCAACGGCCGGATGGCCAGAGCCCTGCAGACGCTAGTTTTGTCCCGCGGAGGAATTGGCGAGCCGGCGTTCTCCAGCATCGAGGAGTGGCTGGGCAGCAACACCGAGGACTACTACCGGGTGCTGGCCGCGACCGGCGCGGGGGCGTGGCATCCCGAGCGGTCGGCCGCACTCTGGGTCAAGTTCAACCTGCGCGCGCATCACATCCAGGCGCAGACGGTGCGGCGGCGGTACCGGGAGGCGGGCAAGCTGTGGCTGGCTTTCGATGAGCTGATCTCGCAGTTCGGCTTGGCGGAGCGCGTCGCTGACGAGCTGTTCGACGCGTCGCTCGGCTTCCGGATGCGCCGCTCGACGTATGTCCGCCGAGCGGGCATCGAGGAGCGGACAGCCAGCCGCGACCTGGCGAGGCTCACCGAACTGGGGCTGCTGCGCTCGGTCGGTGAGACCAAAGGGCGGCATTACGTGATGGGCGATCGCCTCGCCGACCTTGTGCAGAACGCACTCTCCACCCGCGAGCCGCTGGTCGATCCCTACCCCTGGATGCGCGAGCGGGTGGCCGGGGCGCCGACGCCGATCCGCTAGTTGTCCGTGGGGTGAGTAAGACTTGGCGGGTGAGTTCGGTGGTGCGGGTCTGGCGGGCTGGGCGGGTGGTGGATCCGCATTCGGTGATCGGAGGGCTGCGGAAGGGGCCGGGGGACCCGGCGTACGTGTTCGATCCGGGGCGACGGACCGTGTGGCGGGCGACTCGGACGCCGGACGGACCGGTGCTCTTGCGGCTGACGCCGTACGCCGGGGAGGTGGAGGCCGAGGCCTGGGGGCCGGGGGCTTCGTGGGCGCTCGACGGGGTGCCGGAGTTGCTGGGCGACGCGGACAGTTGGGACGGGTTCGAGCCGTTGCCGGAGCACCGCGCGCTGGTGGATGCGGCGCGGCGGTTCCCGCATGTCCGGGTGCCGCGGACGCGGGCGGTGTTCGAGGCGATGGCGGCCGCGGGGATCGAGCAGGTCGTCACTGGCAAGGAGGCGTTCCGCGCCTGGCGGGTCCTGCTCCGTGAGTACGGCGAACCCGCGCCGGGCCCGACTGCGCCGGACGGCCGCGTGATGATGGTGCCGCCGGCGCCGGAGGAGTGGCGGCTGATCCCGTCGTGGCAATGGCTGCGGGCCGGCGTGGAGAACCGCCGGTCCCGCGTGGTCGTGACAGCGGCGACCCGGGCGAAGGCGCTGGAACGGACGCTCGAGCTGACCGACTCGGCCGAGATCGAGCGGCGGCTGCGATCGCTCCCGGGCGTCGGGGTGTGGACCGCGGCCGAGGTGCGGCAGCGCGCCCACGGCGACGCCGACGCGTTCTCGTTCGCGGACTATCACGTGTCCCGCGACGTCTCCTACGCCCTCATCGGCGAAGAGCTCGACGACGAGGGCTGCGCCGAACTCATCGAGCCGTACCGCGGTCATCGCTTCCGCGTCCAGCGCCTGTTGGAGCTCACCGGAATCGGCCATCCCCGCTACGGCCCGCGCATGGCGCTGCCCACGCACACGCCCGGCGCGACGCATCGCTTGAGGTAGCTTCGCCAGGGGCACAGGATCGCCACCATGACGATCAACGGGGACGGGCTCTACCTGGTGGCAGGGCTGGCCCTGTTGCTCGGTGCGGTGCTGCCGCGCATGCTCCGCCGGTACGCCGTCTCGGCGCCGATCGGGTTCCTCGGCGCCGGCGTACTGCTGGGCCTGGCCGTCGACCGTACCCATCTAAGCCCGATCGTGGAGTCAGGGATCGTCGAGCACCTCGCCGAGCTGACGATCCTGGTCGCGTTGATGGGCGTCGGCCTGGCGATCGACCGGCCGATCGGATGGCGCCGATGGATGGTGACCTGGCGTCTCCTGCTGGTGGCCATGCCTGCCTGCATTGCCGCGGTTGCCGGCGCCGGCTGGCTGCTCGGGCTGGCCCCGGCGACCGCGCTGCTGCTGGGCGCAGTCCTCGCCCCGACCGATCCGGTGCTCGCTTCGGACGTCCAGGTGCAGGGGCCGTCGACCGGCGCGGGCGCCGAGCCGGAGGAGGACGACGAGGTCCGCTTCGCGCTCACCTCTGAGGCCGGTCTGAACGACGGTCTGGCCTTCCCGTTCGTGTACGCCGCGGTGTTCGGGGTCACCAAGGGGTCCGTGGGCAACTGGGCGCTCGAGTGGTTCGCCTGGGACCTGGTCGGCCGGATCGCGATCGGGGTGGCGGTCGGTGCGGGCGTGGGCTGGTTGCTTGGCCGGATGGCCTTTTCCGCGCCTTCGCGGACCTTCCGCCTGGCCGACTCACGCGAACCCGTGCTGGCCCTCGCGATGACGCTAGGTGTCTACGGTCTCGCTCAGGTGCTCCATGGCTACGGCTTCCTGGCAGTGTTCGTCGCGGCTCTGACGCTCCGGGCGGCCGAGCGGCAGCACGACTTCCACGAGGAACTGCACGGATTCGTCGAGCAACTCGAGCACATCCTCACCTGGGGGATTCTGCTGCTGTTGGGATCGGCGATCACGGCCGGGCTGCTCCGCCCGCTGACCGTGGCCGGCGCCGCGCTGGGACTGCTGCTGGTGCTGGTGATCCGACCGGTGACCGCGTGGGTCGCGCTGGCCGGGACCCCGATGCGCCGCTCCGAACGATGGGTGACGGCCGCATTCGGAGTGCGTGGTGTCGGGTCGGTGTTCTATCTGGCGTACGCCGGCGCCGCGTTCCACACGGATCTGCCCTGGTTGTGGGCGACGGTCGGTTTCACCGTCGTACTGAGCGTGGTCGTTCACGGCGTCGCGGCGACGCCGATGATGCGAATGCTCGACGTGCGCCGGGGCCTCCAGGATCGGCCGGGCTGAGATCGCGCGTCTCGAATAGTGGGAACGGAAGACACAATATGGACCGTATTGGGTAATCTCGGGGGAGCTCATCCAGAGGGACTGAGGGAAACGGCCCGTTGAAGTCCCGGCAACCCTCCCCGTTGAGGTCCCAGTCCGGGGCCCTCGCGGCGGAACGGTGCCAAATCCGTCCCGTGCCGAGATCCGGTTCCGGGGAAGATGAGAGGGGAACCTCACTCATGAGCCTGACCGCCGCCACCCACACGATCCGCGAAGGTGCCTTCGGCAACGGTACGCACCTGAGCTGTCGCGCCTGCGGGGCGAAGTCGCCGCTCGGTCCGTTCTACGCCTGTATGGAGTGCTTCGGTCCGCTCGAGGTCGGGTACGAGTACCCGACGATCACGCGGGAGCAGATCGAGGCCGGTCCCAAGAACATCTGGCGCTACCAGCCCTTGCTGCCCGTCCCGGTCGATGTGGCCAGCTTCCCGAACACCGAGCCCGGCTACACCCGGCTCGTCGACGCGCAGAACCTGGCCCGCGAGCTGGGGCTGCGCAAGCTCTGGGTGAAGGACGACTCCGGCAACCCGACCCACTCCTTCAAGGACCGCGTGGTCGCGTCCGCCCTGAGCGCCACCCGCGAGCTCGGCATGACGGTCTTCGCCTGCCCCTCCACCGGCAACCTGGCCAACGCCGTCGCCGCGGCGGCCGCCCGCGCCGGCATCCGCTCGGTCGTGTTCATCCCGCACGACCTCGAGCGCCCGAAGGTGATCACCACCGCCGTGTACGGCGGGACCCTGGTCGCCGTCGAGGGCAACTACGACGACGTGAACAAGCTGGCCTCTGAGATCGCCGGCGAGGAGGAGGGCTGGGCGTTCGTCAACGTCAACGTGCGGCCGTACTACTCCGAAGGCTCCAAGACGCTGGCCTTCGAGATCGCCGAGCAGCTCGGCTGGCGGCTGCCGCAGCAGATCGTGATCCCGGTCGCGTCCGGCTCGCAGCTGACCAAGATCGACAAGGGCTTCACCGAGCTCGGCAAGCTCGGCCTGGTCGACGCCACCGACTACAAGGTGTACGGCGCTCAGGCCACCGGCTGCTCGCCCGTGGCGCAGGCGTTCCGGGACGGCCACGACGTGGTCAAGCCTGTTCGCCCGGACACCATCGCCAAGTCGCTGGCGATCGGGAACCCGGCTGACGGACCGTACGTGCTCGACGTCGCCCGCCGTACCGGTGGAGCGATCGAGGACGTCAGCGACGAGGAAGTCATCGAGGGCATCCAGTTGCTGGCCCGGACCGAGGGCATCTTCGCCGAGACCGCGGGCGGGGTGACGGTCGCGACGCTGAGGAAGCTGATCGCCACCGGGCAGCTCGACCCCGAGGCCGAGACCGTGATCATCAACTCCGGCGACGGGCTGAAGACGCTCGACGCCGTGGCCGACCGGGTCGGCCCCAAGGTGACCATCCCCGCGTCGTACGACGCCTTCGTGAAGGCAGGCCTGCAGTGAGTGTGAGCGTTCGCGTCCCGACCATCCTGCGGCCCTACACCCAGGGCGTGTCCGAGGTGTCCGCCGAGGGTTCGACGCTGATCGAGGTGCTCGACTCGCTCGACGGCTCGTACCCGGGCATCAAGGGCCGGGTCCTGGACGAGTCGGGCGAGCTGCGCCGGTTCGTGAACGTGTACGTCGACGACGACGACGTACGCTTCGCCGACGGCCTGCAGACGTCGATCAAGGACGGCGGGCAGGTCTCGATCATCCCGGCGGTCGCCGGCGGCTGAGCTGTTGTTCCGGGCGTGGATCGTCCGGAATGCGCGTTAGCGTTAACGCTATGGCGACCAACTGGACCCTTGGTGGGGACGCGGCCGAGCCGCAGCGGCTGGCGGAGTTCTGGGCGGCGGCGCTCGGCTACATCCTCGAGCCCGGGTACGACGACCCGGACGGAGCCTCGATCGTGGACCCCGACGACGTCGGGCCGGCGATCGGGTTCCTCCGGGTGCCCGAGCCCAAGACCTCGAAGAACCGGCTGCACATCGACATCCGCGTGGCCGGCCCGACCCGTGACGACGTGACCGCCGACCGGATGCGCGCCAAGGCTTTGGAGCTCGTCGGCCTCGGTGCGACCCAGGTCCGCGAGGAGTTCTACGGTCCCGACGTCCTCGGCCACATCGTGATGCTCGATCCCGAGGGCAACGAGTTCTGCGTCGGCTGACTACGATGCCTTGGTGCGCGCTGTCGTCATCGAGGAGTACGCCGTTCTGCCCGTCGTACGCGAGGTTCCGCGGCCTGAGCCGGCGGAGGGTGCGGTCGTCCTGAAGGTCGAGGCGACCGGGCTGTGCCGAAGTGACTGGCACGGGTGGATGGGCCACGACGCGAACATCGTGCTGCCGCACGTGCCGGGTCATGAGCTCGCCGGGACGATCGCCGCCGTCGGTGCGGGAGTCACGGGGTGGCAGATCGGCGACCGGGTGACGACGCCGTTCATCTGCGCGTGCGGGTCCTGTGAGCAGTGCCGCGAGGGCAATCAGCAGGTCTGCGTTCGTCAGCAGCAGCCCGGCTTCACCTACTGGGGCTCGTTCGCCGAGTACGTCGCCGTGCCGTACGCACAGGTCAACCTGGTCCGCCTGCCCGATGAGCTGGACTTCGCCACCGCGGCAGGGCTCGGCTGCCGCTTCGCCACGTCGTTCCGCGCCATCCGCCAGGTCGGCCGGCTCACCGCCGGCGAAACCGTCGCGATCTTCGGCTGCGGCGGCGTCGGCCTCTCCGCCGTGATGATCGCCGCATCCCTGGGCGCCCGGGTGATTGCAGTCGACACCAACCCGTCGGCGTTGAAGCTGGCCCGCGAGTACGGCGCCGCCGACGTGCTGGTGGCGTCACCGGCCACCGTCCAGGACATCCGCGACCTCACCGCCGGCGGCGCCCACGCGACGATGGACGCCCTAGGCTCCAACGACATCGTCCAACAAGCCCTGCAAGCCCTCCGCCCCCGCGGCCGCCACCTCCAGGTCGGCCTCCTCCCATCCGGCGTCCACCTGGACGTCAGCCGCTTGATCGGCCAGGAACTCCAGTGGCTAGGCAGCCACGGCATGCCCGCCCACGCCTACCCCGAGCTGCTGCAACTTGTTGCTGAGGGCAACCTCAACCCCGCAGGCCTGATCACCCGCACCATCACCCTGGAAGAAACCCCAGCCGCTCTCGCCGCGTTGTCGGACGGCACCCCCGCCGGCGTCACCATCATCCGCCCCTGACGCCGCCCCCGAACCCAGGCCCAGACCCCGGCCAGCGCCCGCCCTGCACTTCCCGCCCATTTCAGGGGTCAACCCCAAAGCCGGTTAGTTAGGTGGGTTGGGGTGGTGTCAAGGGCGTGTTGGACGTGGAGCAG
>NZ_JBSXMZ010000024.1:0-198622 GCF_054073265.1 Kribbella sp. CWNU-51 | reverse complement strand
CGACCTAACACACGCACTGTCCGACATGTCCCACCCAACACTGTCCGACATGTCCCTTCACATCACATGCCGTTTTGGAGGTAAAACCCTCCCCAGTCCCGCCGCCGCCGAGTTGCCGCGATCAGTGGCCGTTCGTCGGGGGCTCGTTGTCGCGGCCCCACAGTCCCTTCACCGCAGCACCTGCCTCGCAGACGCCTCGGGTGCTCGGGGTTCAGACGGTTGTGGCGATGTGGGTCGTGCTGGCTTGGCGGGTGGGTGCGGTGATGGTGAGGATCAGGTAGGTGAGGAAGCCGACGACCAGGCCGACCGCCCATGAGTAGTCGTACAGCGGCTTGAGGAACGGGATCAGACCGTCCTGCGGGAACGGGCCGGCGCCAGGGTTCGAGTACGCGCCGCCGACGGCCAGCACCGAGCCGAGCAGGGTGGCGACGACGCCTCGCCAGTTCCAGCCGGCGGAGTACCAGTAGCGGCCGTCGGCCAGGTAGAGGTCGGCGAGGAACAGGTTGGTCCGGTCGATCAGCCAGTAGCCCGCGATCAGTACGCCGGCCACCGACGCGAGCAGACCGCCGTAGAAGGACAGCCAGACGAAGATGTAGATGGACGGGTCCGAGATCAGCCGCCACGGCTGGATCACGACGCCGACCACGCCGGTGACCAGACCCGCGGTGCGGAAGTTCAGCCAGCGAGGGAGCGCGTTGGCGAAGTCGTACGACGGGCTGACGACGTTGGCGGCCACGTTGCACGACATCGTCGCGAGGATCGCCATGACCAGGCCGATCGTCACGACCACCGGGTTCTCGAACCGGCGGGTCAGCTCGACCGGGTCCCAGATCGCCGTACCGTAGACCAGCACCGTGCCCGACGTGGTGATGATCGAGACCAGCGCGATGAACGACATCGTCGTCGGCAGGCCGATGATCTGGCCCCAGACCTGCTGCCGCTGGCCCTTCCCGAAGCGGGTGAAGTCCGGCATGTTCAGCGACAGCGTCGCCCAGAACGCGATCATGCCCATCAGCGCCGGCGGGAAGATCTTCCAGAAGTCGCTGCCCCAGCCGAGCTTCGACGGCTGGTCCAGGATCGGCCCGAGGCCGCCGGCCTTGACCAGGATCGCGATCATCAGCGCGAGGAACGCGACCGTGACCAGCGGCGCCGCCCAGTTCTCGAACCGTCGGAGGCCCTCGATGCCACGCCAGATCAGCGCCATCTGGAGCAGCCAGAAGAACGCGAAGCTGAGCCACATCGTCCACGGGTGGCCGCCGATCGCGGACGCGTCGGTCCAGCCCTTACCGAACAGTTCACCGACGATCACGTAGATGGCCTGCCCGCCGATCCAGGTCTGGATGCCGAACCAGCCGCAGGCGATGAAGGCCCGCAGCAAGGCCGGGAAGTTCGCGCCGCGGATGCCGTAGAAGGCGCGCGCGAAAACCGGGAACGGGATGCCGTACTTCGTCCCCGCATGACTGTTCAGCAGCAGCGGGACCAGGACGATCAGATTCCCCAGGGTGATCGTGAGGAACGCCTGCAGCCAGTTCATCCCGAGCGCGACCAGGCCGGCCGCCAGCAGATAGCTCGGGATGTTGTGCGCCATCCCCATCCACAGGGCGGCGTAGTTGTACGTCGTCCAGGTCCGCTCGGGCAACCGGGTCGGCGCGAGTTCGGCGTTGGCGTACGGGCTGTTCGCGATCGCGTCCTGATCGCTCAGCTCGACCCGCCCATCGGAATGAACGGTCTGCTCTGTCGTGGTCATTGGCCCCACCACCCGATCCGTCGAGGACGTTCCGCTTCGGAACAACGTGCGGTACGACGTGACGTCCTGTCAACGGACAACTACAACAAAGCGCCTTCAGGCGATCAGCCGGGGCCGAGCAGCGGCAGCGTCGGTCGGCGCGGGGTGCCGAGAACCTCGTAACCGCGCTTGATCGCGTCCTGCAGTTTCTCGAGCGGCCAAGGCCAGCCGTCGGTGTGCTGCAGCGCGTCGTCGAGCGAGGTGCCGGCGTAATGGAGCCCCGAGATGGTGTTGGCGACCGTCCCCAGATCGCCGGCCTGGGTGCGGACGAACTCCGCATCCACGACGGCGCCATGTCCTGGAACGATCTTCGCGGTGTCCGACAGCAGGCCGATCACACGGTCGAGCGTTTCGGGCCATTCGAGTGGATAGGAATCGTCGCCGTACGACGGAGGTGCGGACTCCTCGACGAGATCGCCGACGAAGAACACGTCCACATCCGGTACGACGACCACCACGTCGCCGTCGGTGTGTCCGTTGCCCAGGTGCAGGAGCTCGACCCGGCGATCACCGAGGTCGACGACCTTCGCGACGGAGAAGGTGGTGGCCGTCAGCTTCGCGGCAACGGCGGTGTTCTCGTGCGCGATGACCTCGGCCTGATCGAACACGCTGTTGCCGGCGACGTGGTCGAAGTGAGCGTGCGTGTTGACGACCCAGCGCACCGGTACGTCGGTCGCCTCGCGGACGTGGTCACGGAGTTCCACGGCCTGCTCGGTCGTGGCCCGGGTGTCGATCAGCAGTGCGCCGCCGGTCCCCGCGACCAGGCCGATGTTCAGGTCCCATTCGTCGTACCGCCGGACCCAGCACCGGTCTCCGACCTCGACCCACTCAGTCATGGCGCCGACATTACTTGCTCAGCACATCGCCCTCGCCGACGGCCGCCAGATCCAGACGGCCGCCTGATCCAGACGGCCGCCTGATCCAGACGGCAGCCTGATCCAGACGGCCGCCTGATCCAGGAAGCGGAATCGGACTTGAAGGCGGCCCGGGACGGGCTTACTGTCACGGTGGCGGCTCGCAATTTTCGGCGCTGCTCCGAAAACTTTCGAAGGGCGGACGTTTTGACGACACGACGTGCACTGGTGGTCCGGGGCGGCTGGGAAGGTCACTCCCCGGTCGAGGCGACCGACCTGTTCATCCCGTACCTGCGGGAGAACGGCTACGAGGTCACCGTCTCGGACACGACCGAGAGCTACCTGAACCTGGACGGTGTCGACCTGGTGCTGCAGTGCGTCACCATGAGCGAGATCCCCGCCGAGCACGTCAAGGGCCTGGACGCGGCGATCCGGAACGGCACCGGCCTGGCCGGCTGGCACGGCGGCATCGCGGACTCGTTCCGGAACAGCGCGGACTACAACTTCATCGTCGGCGGGCAGTTCATCTCGCACCCGCACGGCTTCACCGACTACCGCGTCGACGTGGTCGCCGAGCACCCGATCGTGGAAGGCATCACCCACTTCGACGTCCACACCGAGCAGTACTACATCCACTACGACCCGACGGACACGGTGCTGGCGACCACGACGTTCCAGTCGCACCCGGACTACCCGTGGATCGAGGGAGCGGTGATGCCGGCCGTCTGGACCCGGACCTGGGGCGAGGGCAAGGTCTTCGTCTGCACCGTCGGCCACAAGCTGGACGACCTCGAGGTACCCGAGGTGCGCACGATCATCGAGCGGGGGCTGCTGTGGGCGAGCAAGTGACCGGCATCGGCATCGTCGGCACCGGAGTCATCTCCGGCACGTATCTGGACCACCTGGCGAAGCTGCCGGGCGTCGACGTGGTCGCGGTCGCCGACCTGGACGTCAGCCGCGCCCAGACGATCGCCGACAAGAACCCGGGCATCCGGGCGCTGTCCCCGCAGGAGCTGTACGCCGCCGACGACGTCGACATCGTGCTCAACCTGACCATCCCCGCCGCCCACGCGCCGGTCCACCAGGCCGCCCTCGAAGCAGGCAAGCACGTGTACGGCGAGAAGCCGCTGGCAGTGGACCGCGCCGCAGCCGAGCCCCTCCTGAAGTACGCCGCTGCCAACAATCTGCGCGTCGGTTGCGCACCGGACACTGTGCTCGGCACCGGCACCCAGACGGCGCGGGCGGTGATCGACCGCGGCGACATCGGCGTACCGCATGCTGCGACTGCGTCGTTCGTCACGCCCGGACACGAGCTGTGGCACCCGGCTCCGGAGTTCTACTACCAGCCCGGCGGCGGTCCCGTCCTCGACATGGGTCCGTACTACATCACCAGCCTGGTCACCCTGCTCGGTCCGGTACGGCGGGTCACCGCGTGGAGCGGTCGGTCGAAGGAGGAGCGCAAGATCCACACCGGTCCGCGGGCCGGCGAGACCTTCCCGGTCCAGGTGCCGACGCACGTGACCGGCGTACTGGAGCACGAGTCGGGTGCATTGACCACTGTGTTCATGTCGTTCGATATCTGGGCCACACGGCTGCCGCGGATCGAGGTGCACGGGACCGAGGGCAGTGTGTCGGTGCCAGACCCGAACGGCTTCGACGGCACTGTGGAGATCGCCACGGCCACGAACCGTGACTGGACCGAGGTCCCGGTCAGCGGCGGGTACGCCGGAGCCGGCCGGGGAGTCGGGGTCGCGGACATGGCGCGGGCGCTGCGCACCGGTGAGCCACACCGGGCCGACGGTGCACTGGCCTACCACGTGCTCGACGTACTTGAGTCACTCCTCGAAGCGGCCGCCCAGGACCAGCCGGTGGACGTCGCGAGCACGGTCGGCCGCCCGGCCGCCGTACCGTTGGGGGCGTCGCCCGAGTCCGCCTGAGACCCGTCCCACGCCGCAACGCGTCGGTGCGAGCTACTACGGCTCGGTAGACTGGCACTCTGAGCGCTGGAGTGCCAAGGGTCGACGCTGAGAGAGGGTGGTGCGCGTGCTGGACGACCGCAAGCTGGATGTACTGCGCGCCATCGTCGAGGACTACGTGGCGACCCACGAGCCGGTCGGCTCCAAAACGCTGGTGGATCGGCACAACCTCGGGGTGTCGCCGGCGACCGTGCGCAACGACATGGCGGCGCTGGAGGAGGAGGGGTACATCACCCAGCCGCACACCAGCGCCGGCCGGATCCCGACCGACGCGGGCTACCGGCTGTTCGTGGACAAGCTGAGCACGGTCAAGACGCTGTCCCCGGCGGAGAAGAAGGCGATCACGTCCTTCCTGGCCGGTGCGGTCGACCTGGACGACGTCGTCCGCCGTACCGTCCGGCTGCTCGCGCAGATCACCCGCCAGGTCGCGATCGTGCAGTATCCGTCGCTCAACCGGTCGAGCGTCCGGCACATCGAGGTCGTCACGATGACCCCGCGCCGGCTGCTGCTGGTCCTGATCACCAGCACCGGCCGGGTCGAACAGCGGATCGTCGAGCCGCCGCACGACGTCGACGAGCAGCTGATCGCGGACCTGCGGTCCCGGCTGAACACGGCCCTGTCCGGGCAGCGCCTGACCGAGGCGGCGACCTCGTTGGCCAGCGTTCCGGAGGCGTTCCAGCCGTCGGACCGCCACCTCGTGGCGGCGATCGTGACCACCCTGATGGAAGCGTTCACCGACGAGGGCGGCGAGCAGCGGATCGCGGTCGGCGGCGCGGCCAACCTGACCCGGTACGGCGACGACTTCGAGCGCAACGTGAAGCCGGTGCTGGAGGCGCTGGAGGAGCACGTCATCCTGCTCAAGCTGCTCGGCGAGGCGACCAACCCGCAGACCCTGACGGTCCGCATCGGGCACGAGAACCCGTACGAGGAACTGGCCACCACCTCGGTGGTCGCGACCGGGTACGGGTCCAAGTCGGAGGCGCTGGCCACGCTCGGCATCGTCGGCCCGACCCACATGGACTATCCGAGCACGATGGGCGCCGTACGGGCGGTCGCGCGCTACGTCAGCCAGATCCTGGCTGACTCATGACTATCGATTTCAACCCCTGGTCTGGAGTATGAGCACCGATTACTACGCCGTCCTGGGCGTCAGCCGTGACGCTTCACCGGACGAGATCAAGAAGGCGTACCGCAAGCTGGCGCGCCAGTACCACCCGGACGTGAACGACTCCGAGGACGCGCACCACAAGTTCCAGGAGATCGGCCGTGCGTTCCAGGTGCTGAGCGACCCGCAGAAGCGGCAGATGCACGATCTCGGTGGTGATCCGTTCGCAACCGCCGGCGCGGGCGGCGGAGCCGGTGGGTTCGGTCAGGCCTTCACCTTCACCGACATCATGGACGCCTTCTTCGGCCAGACCGGCGGGGCGACCCGCGGGCCGCGGCCGCGGACCCGGCGTGGCCAGGACGCGCTGATCCCGCTGCGGATCGACCTCGCCGAGGCGGCGTTCGGGACGACCCGGGAACTCAAGGTCGACACCGCCGTCCTGTGCCCGACCTGTTCGGGGTCCGGCGCGGCGGCCGGGTCCGAGCCGGTCACCTGCGAGATCTGCCACGGCCGGGGCGAGGTCACCCACACGCAGCGGTCGTTCCTCGGTGAGGTGCGGACCATGCGGCCGTGCCCGAACTGCCGCGGCTACGGCACGACCATCCCGAACCCGTGCGTCGAGTGCGCCGGTGACGGTCGCGTCCGGTCCCGCCGTACCGTCACCGTGAAGATCCCCGGCGGCGTCGACAGCGGCACCCGGGTGCAGCTGTCCGGCCAGGGCGAGGTCGGCCCCGGTGGCGGCCCGGCCGGCGACCTGTACGTCGAGATCGAGGTCGAACCGCACGACATCTTCACCCGCAACGGCGACGACCTGCACTGCGCGGTGACGCTGCCGATGACGGCGGCGGCGCTCGGCACCACGATCGACTTGCCGACCCTCGAAGGCGAGACGACCCCGCTGGAGATCCGGCCGGGCACGCAGTCCGGCACCGCGCAGACGCTCACGGCCCGCGGTGTCCCGCGGCTGCGGCACGCGGGGCGCGGCGACCTGATCGTCCAGGTGATCGTCGAGACCCCGACCAAGCTCGACGACTCCCAGGCCGACCTGCTCCGGCAACTCGCCGAGTCCCGTGGCGAGGAGCGCCCGCAAGGCCACGTCCAAGCCGCTCACAAAGGCGTCTTCGGCCGGCTCCGCGACGCCTTCGGCGCCCACTAGATGGGAGTCGCGGTCTTCTTCGCCGAGAAGCTGGACGGCGACGAGCTGACCCTGGAAGGAACCGAAGGCCGGCATGCGGCTGTGGTTCGGCGGATCGGGCCCGGTGAGCGGGTTCGGTTGACCGATGGGCGCGGGGCCTGGGCCGAAGGGCTGGTGGTTCTTGCCGGCAAGGCTGGGGTGACTGTCTCCGTGGATGAGCGGGGGAGTGTGCCGGGCCCGCGGCCGCGGGTAGTTGTGGTGCAGGCGGTGCCCAAGGGGGAGCGGGCCGAGCTCGCGGTGGAGATGCTCACCGAGGTGGGCGCCGACGTGATCGTGCCGTGGAACGCGGAGCGGAGTCAGTTCCGCGCCAACCCGGAACGGGTCGCCAAGACGCTCGCGAAGTGGCAGGCGTGGGCCTTCGAAGCGAGCAAGCAGTCGCGGCGGTCGTGGTTCGCCGAGGTCGCGCCGATCGCCTCCACCGCCGAGGTCGCGCAGTTGCTCGCCGCTGCCGCTTTGCCGGTCGTGCTGCACGAGGAAGCCACAGTCCCGCTCGCTGCCCTCGACGTACCTGATGACGGCGACGTCGTGATCGTGATCGGCCCCGAGGGTGGCATTGCCCCGGACGAGCTGACTGCCTTCGGGGTCGAGCCGGTCCGGCTCGGCGACACCGTCTTGCGCACCTCGACGGCCGGGGTCGCCGCGGCTGCCGCGCTCCTCGCGCGCTCGCGCTGGACCTGACCGCGCGCTGTCCGCAGGCCAGAGACGACCTAGACTGTTGGACGGCAACCGAACACTACTGTGCGACGAGGATCGAGCACTGATGGCTGTGGAATCCGCTCGAACGCGCGCGCTCAGCCACGCCGACCCGGCCGAGGTGCCGTTGCAGGCGGCGCTCGACGCGCTCGCCGACCCGGTCCGCCGGTCGATCCTGCGTGACCTGGCCGGGCACGACGACTGGACCCGTGCCTGCGGCACCTTCGATCTGCCCGTGACGAAGGGGACCCGCAGCCACCACTTCGCCGTACTGCGCGCCGCCGGCCTGATCGAGCAACGCGACGAGGGCGCCCGCCGCCTCAACCGCCTCCGCCGCCCGGAATTCGACCAGGCCTTCCCCGGCCTCCTCGCCGCGACCATCGACCGCGCGGACTGATCCTTACAGAGTCCGAACATTGCGCCGATGGTCCTCGAACGGGGTTCGGGGAGAGTCGTTCTCGTCAGGTTGACCGAGAACGAGGAGTGCAGAGATGCGCAGGTCTGTGCGCGGCACGGTGGCGGTGGGTACGTCGGCCGTCCTACTGGTGGGCGGTCTGGTCGGAGGTACGACGGTTGCGTCGGCCGATCCGAGTCCGACGCCGACTCCGACGTACAAGCAGGTCACGCTCAGCCCGGAGGAGTCGCAGCGGCTGTGCGCCGAGAAGCTGCCGAAGCTGATCGAGCGCCGCGACAAGCTGGCGAAGCGGATCAGCGGCGGCGCGGACGTGAAGGGTTCGGTCGCGTGGCTGAAGGCGCGCGCCGAGAAGCAGAAGGCCAAGGGGCACGAGAAGATCGCCGCCCAGCTCCAGAAGCGGGCCGATCGCCGGTCCGAGCGGCTCACCCAGCTCGGCACGATGAAGACGAAGCTCGAGACCTTCAAGTCCCAGCACTGCCAGGTCGCGAAGTGATGCGGAAGATCCTGGTCGTGCTCGCGGGTACGGCGGCGATCGTGATCGGACTGTCGTCGTGTGGGAACTCCGCCGAGCAGTCCGGTCAGCAGGGAACCGGACAGCCCGCCCCTGCTCCGGCGGCCACTCAGCAGGTGGGGTCACCGGAGCAGGAGTTGGCGGGGATCGGGTCTACCCTGGACGCGATCGATGGCGAGCTGGCAGCAGACGGCTCACCCTGAGCAGGCACTCCAGGAGCAGATGATGACCGCAGCCGCTCGCGGGCTGGTCCTGGTCGTGGAGGACGAGGCGGCGATCGCCGAGGTGATCGCGCTGTACCTGCGGCGTGACGGGTTCGGCGTACAGGTCGAGTCCGACGGAGAGGCCGCGCTGGCCGCCTGGCGCCGGCTGCATCCCGTCGCGGTGATCCTCGACATCGGGCTGCCGGGACGCGACGGCACGGACATCTGCCGGACGATGCGCGCGGCGGGGGACTGGACTCCGGTCCTGTTCGTCACCGCGCGCGACGACGAGGTCGACCGGCTGCTCGGCCTCGAGCTCGGCGCCGACGACTACATCACCAAGCCGTTCAGTCCGCGCGAGCTGGCCGCGCGGGTGCGGACTGTACTGCGGCGATCGGCCGGCACGTTGCCTGCGGGAGACGTGCTGTCGGTAGGCGCGGTGCGGGTTGATGTGAGTCGGCGGCGGGCGTGGGCCGGTGACGCCGAGGTGAGTCTGACCTCGACCGAGTTCGATCTGCTCGCGCAGTTGTTCCGGCGGCCGGGGCGGGTGTTCGAGCGGGATGAGCTGCTGAGCTCGGTGTGGGGTTACCAGGCGTCGGCCGGGACGCGGACGGTCGACGTACACATCGCTCAGCTCCGGGCCAAGCTCGGATCGTCCAGTCCCATCCGCACCGTCCGCGGCGTCGGGTACGCCGCGGATCTCGACTGATGGCGTCCGTGCCGCACGATCTCCGCTCAGCTGGAGACGAGGTCGGGCGGGGATCACTGGCGACCCGGATCGTGGTCGCTTGCGTGGCGGTGGCCGGGATCGCCGTGCTGGTGGCGGGCGTGGTGATGGCAGGGCTGGCCCGGCGGTCGGCTCAGAACGTGTTGCAGGACTCGCTGGCCGCACAAGCTGATGTGATCGCCAGTCAGGTGGACGAGCGCGGTGCGGGGTCGCGAACGGTGGGGCTCGGACGGGTCGCCCAGGTGGTGCGTGGGCAGGGGATCGTGGTGGTGATCCTGTTGCCCCGGAGCCGGATCCAGCCGACGGATCAGCGGTCCATCCAAGCCGCGACCACGGCAGGGTTGAACGACATCGGGAGTACGCAACGGATCTCGGCCACGGTAAGCGTCGACGGCACCGACTATCTGGTCGAAGCTCGCGGCATCGGCGAGAGCTCCGGCTTCGCGTTGGTGGAGCCGGTGCGGCTGGCGGCGGATACCCAGCGGATCCTGATCCGCAACATCCTGTTCGCGCTCGGCGCCGGTCTGCTGGTGGCGGCGCTCGCCGGCGCTCTCCTCGGCCGACTGCTCGGCCGGCCACTCCGTCGTACGGCGGATGTCGCCGCGGCCATGCGTCAGGGGCGACGGGATCTGCGTGCACCGGTTGAGGGACCGGCTGAGGTCGCTGAAGTGGCGCAGGCGGTCAATGAGCTCTCGGTTGCCTTGCAGCACAGTGAGGAGCGGCAGCGGGAGTTCTTGCTGTCGGTCTCGCATGAGCTCAGGACTCCGCTGACCGCCGTCCATGGGTTCGCCGAGTCGCTTGCCGATGGAGTGGCGACGGATCCGCGGCACGCCGGGCAGGTCATCCAGCAGGAGTCGCAACGGCTCGAGCGGCTGGTCAGCGACCTATTGGACCTGGCCCGGATCGGGGCCGACCAGTTCCAGCTCGATCTCGCCCAGGTGGATCTGCGCGAAACGCTCAGCGCGTGCGCCGAGGTCTGGCGGGTGCGCTGCGAGCGCCAAGGTGTGCACTTCCGCCTCGACCTGCCGCCCATGCCGGCCGTGGCTAACACCGACCCCCGCCGAATCCGGCAGGTCCTCGACGGCCTGGCCGAGAACGCCCTCCGCGTCACCCCGCCTGGCGCCCACCTCACCATGTCAGTCACCCAGCCCGGTCCCGGTGTGGTGGCGATCCAAGTCCGCGACGGGGGCCCTGGACTGGCCCCCGAGGACTACGCCGTCGCCTTCGAACGCGGCGTACTCAACCAGAAGTACCGCGGCCGCCGCCCAGTAGGCTCCGGCATCGGCCTGGCCCTGGCGCACGGCCTCATCACCAGACTCGGCGGCACCCTGACCGCCGCCCCCGCCCCCGAAGGCGGCGCCGCCTTCACCATCCAGCTCCCGACTACCTGACGATGATCGACGACTTCCACCAACCGACTACTTGACGATGATCGACTTGGAGTCGGAGTCGGAGATGGTGCCGTCGGCCTCGGAGATGAGGTAGGCGTCGATCTGGTAGGGGCCGGGGGTGAGTTTCAGTTCGATGAGGAAGGGCGAGAACTTCTGGCCTTCCTTGGTGTTGACGACGCTCTTCGATGTCTTGCGGGTCTTCAGGTTTGTGACCTGGTAGTTGACGGTTGCCTCGAAGGCGTTTGCGGTGCCTTGGATGGTGACGGGGCCGGCGATGGTCTCGCCGTCGACCGGGGAGTCGATCCACACGAGTGCCTGGACGTCAGCGGCTTGGGCGCGGCCTAGCGGCGTACTGGTGTCGATCTGGCCGAAGAGCTTGGCGCCGGCGCGGCCTCGGCGGGTGATCTGGACCGGCTCGGTGCTGTTGTGGAGGGCACCTTGGACGGTGTAGATCAGTTGCTGCGCGGCCACGTGCGCGACATCAGGGTCGAGCGACGCCGCCGGGAGCTCCTTGAAATCGACCGTCACGACGCCATCCGTGCGGGTGACGGCGTTGACCTCGGCGCCGCGCCAGACCGTGTAGTAGTCGGGGTCGGACGGCGCCTTCGACGTCATGATCCGGACAGCCTGCTCGGCCGGCCGGCCGCTGACCTTCGCCCAGGTGCGGTACAGCTTGACGGCTTTTGCCTTCACGATCGGCGTCGGGTCGGCACCGGCCTGGGTCCCGGTCCTGTTGCCGAGCCAGTAGACCGGTACGAGCGTGCTCTTGACGGCCTGCTCCGGCTTGCCGCGCTCCGTGGGGGCGACGGTCGGCGCGGGGCCTGTGCTCGGTGGGAGGGTGGCGGCGGTCGGCAGGGCGGATGGCCTGGGCATGGTGGCCGGGGATTTTGCGGACGGGACTCCGGTGGCGGTCGTGGTCGTGCCAGGGCCGGCTACCGCGTCGCCGTCGTTCGCGGAGTTCTGGTTGCCGTTGAAAACGGCGAAGGCGCCGATGGCCGCGGCGGTGCCGACCGCCGCCGCGCCGACGGTCAGGAGCCAGGGCCGCCGGGCCGCGGGCCGGCGCTGGGCGTGCGCGCGGGCGCGGATCTCCGGCAGGGCGTCGGCCGGTTCGATCCGGTCCGCCTCCTCGGAGAGGGCCCGCCGCATCAGTTCGTCGAACGGCTCGTTCGGATGGTCACTCATCCGCGTCCTCGCTTCGCTCCGGGCGCGGCTGAGGCACAAGTCGTCCTGTGTTTGATGATGAACTCGCTCCGCACGTTCATACGCTCTGCTCCAGGACCTGGCGGAGCGACTTGGTCGCCCGCGCGGCATGGCTCTTCACGGATCCCCGGCTGATGCCCATCGTGTCGGCGATCTCGGCCTCCGAGAGGTCACCGTAGTACCGCAGCACCATGACGGTGCGCTGCTTCTCCGGCAGGGTGCGCATCGCCTCGATGACCCGGTCGGTCTCGGCGGTTCGCAGTACCGCCTGCTCCGCGCTCGGCTCGTCGGGGAGGGTGCGCGGGGTGTGCTTGTCGACGACCACCAGGTGACGCTGGCGGGAGCGGCAGCGGTTGACCACCGCGGTGCGCAGGTACGCGAGCGCCTTGTGGGGGTCGCGCAGCCGGTGCCAGCGGCCGTGCATCGCGACGAACGCGTCCTGCACGATCTCCTCCGCCGTGCCGGTGTCGCGCAGCAGCAAGGCGCCGAGGCGAACCAGCGACGTGTAGTGCGCGGTATAGACAGCCGTCAGCGCCTCGTCGGCATCCCACGAGGACTCATGTGTCACGCACTCTTCGTACACCACGGCCGGTTGAGCCACGACACGAAGACGCGGCAACCACCTTCCAGGTTGACAGTACTTTTGCGGTCATGGGGCTCTACCTCCCGCCCTTCCCTCGTCGCTCCAGTCGCTTCGCTCCCTGCGCTCCTCAGTCCAGGGCGGGAGGCCCCATGACCGGGGCGGACTGTGGTCACTGAGCGTGTCCGGGTGAATTACGAGTGAGGGTGTCGGTGGGGGCGGCTAGCATGGGGTGATTACTTCACCGGCATCAGGAGGGAACAGGCTGTCCAGGCCACGCAGTATCGAACCGGAGGCGCGCGCGAACGGCCGCGGACGCGATGAGCTGTCCCGATCGAACCCCGCCGACAGCACGCAGGCGTCGCACAAGATCGTCGTGCCGAACAGCATCGACATGGTGGCCCTGCTCGGAGCCCGGGACGAGTTCCTCCGCATCGTCGAGAAGGAGTTCGCCGCCGACATCATGGTCCGCGGCAACGAGATCACGCTGAACGGCGAGCCGGCCGAGCTGGCCCTGGCCGAGCGGCTGATCGACGAGCTGATCGCGGTCATCCGCACCGGGCACGGGCTGACCGCCGACTCGGTCGAGCGCAGCATCGCGATGATCAAGTCCGCCACGGTCGAGAGCCCGGCCGATGTCCTGACCCAGAACATCCTGTCCAGCCGCGGCCGCACGATCCGGCCCAAGACACTGAACCAGAAGCGGTACGTCGACGCGATCGACAAGAACACGATCACGTTCGGCATCGGCCCGGCCGGTACCGGCAAGACGTACCTGGCCGTGGCCAAGGCGGTCCAGGCGCTGCAGGCCAAGGAGGTCACCCGGATCATCCTGACCCGGCCGGCCGTCGAGGCCGGTGAGCGGCTCGGGTTCCTGCCCGGCACCCTGTCGGAGAAGATCGACCCGTACCTGCGGCCGCTGTACGACGCTCTGCACGACATGCTCGACCCGGAGTCGATCCCGCGGCTGATGACGGCCGGCACGATCGAGATCGCGCCGCTGGCCTACATGCGCGGCCGGACCCTGAACGACGCCTACATCATCCTGGACGAGGCGCAGAACACCTCGCCGGAGCAGATGAAGATGTTCCTCACCCGGCTCGGCTTCGGCTCCAAGATGGTGGTCACCGGCGATGTCACCCAGGTCGACCTGCCGAGCGGCACCAACTCCGGACTGCGCGTCGTGCAGGACATCCTCGAGGGTGTCCAGGACCTGACCTTCTGCCGGCTGACCTCGCACGACGTGGTCCGGCACAAGTTGGTCGGCCGGATCGTCTCGGCGTACGAGAACTTCGAAGGGCAGCGCTGAGCCGAACCGATGAACGTCGAGGTCAACAACGAGTCCGGCGTGGAGATCGACGCACACGGACTGATGCGGCTCAGCCGATTCGTGATGTCGTCGCTGCGCCTGCACCCCGAATGTGAGCTGTCGATCAAGCTGGTCGACGAGGACACGATGGCGCGGTATCACGTCGAGTTCCTGGACCTGCCGGGTCCGACCGACGTGATGTCGTGGCCGATGGACGAGCTGCGGCCCGGTGCCGAGGACGACGCCGACCCGCCGCTCGGGCATCTCGGTGACATCGCGCTCTGCCCGACCGTCGCGGCCGCGCAAGGGGCGAAGGCCGGCCACGGCACGTGGGCCGAGCTGGAGCTCCTGACCGTGCACGGCATCCTGCACCTGCTCGGCTACGACCACGCGGAACCCGCCGAGAAAGCGGAGATGTGGGACGTCCAGGGCCGCCTTCTGGAAGCATGGCGAGCCCCTGGAAACCGACTAGTGGATGCCTGATGGTTCCCTCAGGACAGGAGTGACGTTCCGTTGACCTCCCACGACCTCGTTCTGCTGGTTGTGGCTGCGGTGCTCGTCCTGCTCGCCGGTCTGTTCGCCGGCGCCGAGGCCGCACTGTCGTCGTACTCCAAGGTCCGGGCGAACGAGCAGGTCGAGCTGGGCAACCTGCGCGCGGTCCGGCTCCGCGACCTGCTCTCGGACGCGCCCCGGTACCTGAACTCCCTGCTGCTGCTCCGCCTGAGCTGCGAGATCACCGCGATCGTGCTCGTCACCCAGGCCCTGTCCGGAGTGTTTGAAGTCACCTGGGAACACATCCTGATCACCGCCGTGGTCATGGTGCTGGTCTCGTACGTGATCATCGGCGTCGCGCCGCGGACGCTGGGCCGGCAGCACTCGGACCGGTTCGCGATCATCTCGGCCGGTCCGGTGATGGCGCTGACCAAGGTGCTCGGCCCGCTGCCCAAGGTGCTGATCATGATCGGCAACGCGCTCACCCCGGGCAAGGGGTTCGCCGAGGGCCCGTTCGCGACCGAGGCCGAGCTGCGCGCGCTGGTCGACTACGCCGAGAAGTCCGCGGTGATCGAGTCCGGCGAGCGGCAGATGATCCACTCGGTGTTCGAGCTCGGCGACACCATCGTCCGCGAGGTGATGGTGCCGCGCACCGACATGGTCTACATCGAGCGGCACAAGAAGCTCCGGCAGCTCACCTCGCTGGCGCTGCGCTCCGGCTACTCGCGGATCCCCGTGATCGGCGAGTCCCTCGACGACATCCTCGGCGTCGCCTACCTCAAAGACGTCATGCGCCGGGTTTACGACAACTCCTCGGCCGAGTCGACCGAGCGGGTCGAGTCGGTGATGCGCCCGTGCATGTACGTGCCGGACTCCAAACCGGTCGACGAGCTGCTGCGTGAGATGCAGGCGGCCCGGATGCATCTCGCGATCGTCGTCGACGAGTACGGCGGTACAGCGGGACTCGTGACCATCGAGGACATCCTGGAGGAGATCGTCGGCGAGATCACCGACGAGTACGACGAGGACCCGGACTCGGTCCAGGAGCTGTCCGACGGCGCGTACCGGGTGTCCAGCCGGCTCCCGATCGACGAGCTCGGCGAACTGTTCGGCGTACCGCTGGACGACGACGATGTCGACACGGTCGGCGGCCTGATGGCGAAGCTGCTCGGCAAGGTGCCGATCCCCGGTGCCGAGGTGGAGATCGCGGGCCTGTCGCTGACGGCGGAGCGGCCGTCCGGCCGCCGCAACCAGGTCGGTACTGTGCTGGTACGGCGGGGGCAGTCCGCCGCCACCCCGCAGGACCAGAACCACCAGCACGCGTAACCACTTCTGCTTTTGGAGTTTTCTTGTCAGACCTCTCGGCCGAGGACGCCAAACTCGTGACGCTCGCCCGCGCCGCCCGGGCACGTACCCGGGCCGCTGAAGGAGCCGCTGTCCGCGACTCCGACGGACGGACGTACGCCGCCTGCACGGTGGCACTCGACACCGTCGACCTGACGGCCCTGCAGCTGGCGGTCGCGATGGCGCTGGCGTCCGGCGTGAAAGGCCTGGAGGCCGCCGCGGTGGTCACCGACTCGGAGTCCGTCGACGTCGGCGTCGTACGCCACTTCGCCGGTGCCGCGATTCCCGTAGTACTTGCCCAAGGCACCGGAGAGGTCCGCGATGTCGTCCACACCTGAGCCCTTCAAGTCAGGCTTCGCCTGCTTCGTCGGACGACCCAACGCCGGCAAGTCGACGCTGACCAACGCGTTGGTCGGCCAGAAGATCGTCATCACGTCGTCGAAGCCGCAGACCACGCGGCACGCCGTACGGGGGATCGTGCACCGGCCGGACGCGCAGCTGATCCTGGTCGACACGCCTGGCCTGCACAAACCGCGGACCCTGCTGGGTGAGCGGTTGAACGACCTGGTGAAGACCACCTGGGCCGAGGTCGACGTGATCGCGGTCTGCCTGCCGGCCAGCGACAAGATCGGCCCCGGCGACCGGTTCCTGGTCAGCGAGGCGGCGAAGGTCGCGAAGACCCCGAAGGTCGCGCTGGCCACCAAGGCCGACCTGGTCGAGCCGGACCGGATGCTCGAGCACCTGGCCGAGATCGCCACGCTGGGCGAGTCGGCCGGGATCGAGTGGGCCTCGATCATCCCGGTCTCCGCCACGTCGGGCTACCAGGTCGACGTCGTCACCGACGAGCTCATCAAGCTGTTGCCGGAGGGCTTCCCGCTCTACCCGGACGGCGACATCACCGACGAGCCCGAGGAGACGCTGGTCGCGGAGCTGATCCGCGAGGCCGCGCTCGAGGGCGTCCGGGACGAGTTGCCGCACTCGATCGCGGTCACCATCGAAGAGATGGGCCTGCGCGAGGACCGGCCCGAGGACAAGCCGCTGCTCGACGTGTACGCGAACATCTACCTCGAGCGGGACAGCCAGAAGGGCATCGTGATCGGCCACAAGGGCGCCCGCCTGCGCGAGGTCGGCGCGTCCGCCCGCCGCCAGATCGAGGCGTTGCTGGGTACGCCGGTCTACCTCGACCTGCACGTGAAGATCGCCAAGAACTGGCAGACAGACGCCAAGCATCTCCGCAAACTGGGGTTCTGACGACTTGGAGAGATCCTCCGTGCTGACCAACCCCGTGTACGCCACTCTGACCGGCCCGCACGCCACCTTCGCCGAAACCCGCGGCAACGCCCGCCGCTACCCGACCGCGGCCGCGCCGTTCCTCGGCCTGCCCGACAACCCGACCGACCAGGACTGGGCCGACGCCGCCACCCTCCTCGGCCCCGGCACCACCGCGGCCCTGATGCGGCCCGACTTCCCGCTGCCGGAGATCTTCAAGCTGGACCGCCAGTTTGACCTCGTCCAGTTCGTCGCCCCCGAGTCGCTGGCCGCCGAGGACCCCGAGACGGTCGTCCTCGGTCCCGACGACGTACCCGAAATGCTCGCCTTGGTCGCCCTGACGGACCCCGGCCCGTTCCGCTCCCGCGCGATCGAACTCGGCACCTACCTCGGCATCCGTCGCAACGACGAGCTGATCGCCATGGCCGGCACCCGCTTCAACCTCCCCGACCACACCGAGATCAGCGCCGTCTGCACCCACCCGTCGTACCAGGGCCAGGGCCTGGCCACCCGCCTGATCCGAGCCGTAGCCGCCGACATCACTTCAACCGGCCGCCAGCCCTTCCTCCACACCGGCGGCACCAACACCCCCGCCATCCGCCTCTACGAATCCCTCGGCTTCACCCTCACCAACCAAATGAAGGTGACAATCGTCGAGCCGGCATGACGGACCTACGCACCCGGCTCGCCCATGTCTACTGGCTGGGCGGCGGCACTGGCGGCGGCAAGTCGACCATCGCTCGCCACCTGGCCGACCGGTTCGGGCTGAGGCTCTACGACACCGACCGCGCGATGGGCGATCACAGCGCGCGCAGCAGTCCCCGCGAAACGCCGTACCTGCAGGACTTTCTCGGGTGCCGGAGTTGTTCGGCTTGAGTCCCGCGGGCGTACCGAAGAACGGGTAGTAGTCGGCTCGCACGAGGACTTGAAGGGTGTTCAGGCGGGAGCCGGGCAGGATGAGCCGACTACTACCCGTTCTTCGGTACGGAACCCGCGGTCTGTCGGTCCACCCGACGGGCAGGGCGGGCAGCGGGGGTTGGGACAGCTTGTGGTGGCCCGGGACATGGAATTTCCTGTCTCGGGCCACCACGTCCTGTCTCGGCTGCCGGCAAGCCAGTTCGTACAGCGTCTTCTGGTGGGGGAGGATGCGGCCGATGATCCCAGTAGGCCAGCGTCCCGTTGATCAAGATCACGTGGTTGTTGGACTCGGGGTCCAGGTGTCGATCAGGAGGGCGTGATGATCGGGCGGCTGCGGGAGATCGAGTACCTGCGGCTGTTCGTACGTGAGGCCGCGGTCTCTGGCGGGGCGCTGCTGCTGTCCGGCGACGCCGGGGTGGGCAAGACGACCCTGCTGGACGCCGCGGCCGACTACGCTCGGGCGTCCGGGGGCCAGGTCTTGAGGACAACAGGTACCGAGCTCGAGGAGCAGATCAGCTACGCCGCTCTGAACCAGGCGTTGTACCCGCTGCTGGACGACCTCGAGGAGCTCGGGACGGCTCAGCGCGACGCACTGCAGGTGGCGCTCGGGTTCGGTGACGGACCGCCCCCGGACAGGCTGCTGGTCTCCAACGCCGCTGCTGTTCTCCTCCGGCGGGCGGCAGCACGCGCGCCCCTGGTGCTGATCGTCGACGACGTGCCCTGGATCGACCGAGCCAGCGCAGGGGTTCTGAGTTTCGTCGCGAGGAGGCTCGCCGGCAGCCGAGCCGGACTGCTGGTGGCCGCGCGCAGCGGCGAGGACCGGGGGTACTTCGACCGGACCGGGCTGCCGGAGTTCGGGCTGGAGCCCTTGGACGACGAAGCGGCCGGCCGCCTCCTGTCCGACCGGTTCCCCGACCTCGACGCGGTCGTCCGGACCCGGCTGCTCCAGACCGCGCAAGGCAACCCGCTGGCTTTGCTCGAACTTCCGCGGGCGCTGAGCCAGACGCAGCGCACCGGTGCGGAGCCACTGCCCGCGGTGCTGCCTCTTGGCCGGCATTTGCAGAGGTACTTTACGTCGCGCGTGGCGAAGCTGCCCGCCGCGACCAGGACCTTCCTGCTCACGGCCGCTTTGGAAGGCACCGGCGAGCTCGGGGTCCTGGAGGAGGCCGGCGTTGGTGTGTACCGGATCGACGACCTGGCACCGGCGGAGCAGGACCGGTTGGTGCAGGTGAGTTCGCGTCGCGTCGTGTTTCGCCACCCCCTGATCCGATCTGCGGTCGTCGACGCCACGAGTGCCGCCGAGCGCCGCCGGGCCCATCGTGCGCTCGCCGCAGCTCTCGTCGATCGGCCCGACCGCAGGGCGTGGCACCTCGGCGAGGCGACGGCGGGAGCCGACGAGCAGGTTGCCGGCGTCTTGGAAGACGCGGCCCTCCGCCTGTTGCCGCGAGGCGACTACCAGTCCGTGGTGAGCCTCCTCGCGCGCGCCGCCGATCTCAGCCCCAGCCCCGTGGAGCGCGGTCGCCGGCTGGCCGCGGCGGCGTACATCGGGGCAGAGAGCACGGGCGAGATGACGAGTACGGCGGAACTGCTCGAAGGCAGCCGGCGCGCCGGCGGTCAGGCGAGCACATCCTTGTCCTACGCGTCCGCCGCGGCCTTCGTGATGCTGAACGGGGATGGACAGGTCGACACCGCGCACCGGCTCCTTGTGAGTGCCCTCGACAGCAGTCCGCAGCATGGGAACGCCGACGACCGGGAGGTCGTCCGGGCGCTCTGGACACTCGCACTGGTGTGCTTCGTGAGTGGCCGGCGGGAGTTGTGGGAGCAGTTGTACGCCGCGATCGCGAGGCTCTCCGACGGACCGCCGCCGCTGCTCTCGCTCACGCTGGACATGTTTGCCGACCCGGCACGCACGGGAGTGGCCGCGCTGCCTCGTCTCCGCGGCGCGCTGCGGTCCGTGCACCACGAGACCGACCCGAACATCGTGGACGACCTCGCCGGTGCGGCGATGTACGCCGACCGCCTCGTCGAGGTTCGCGAGGCCTTGTGGCGGGCCGTCCGGAGCGGTCGCGACGGCGGCCCGGCCCGACGGCACCTGGTTGCACTGATGGACATCTGTGTCGACGACTTCCACCGCGGCCAGTGGGACGAGGCCGCCGAACTCGCGGCCGAGGGACTGTCGGTGACCGAGGAACGGACCGGCCGCTTCTTCGGCTGGTATTTCCGTTATCACCAGGCGCTGCTCGCCGCGGTCCAGGGCAGATTCGAGACCAGTCGGACGCTCGCCCAGGAGATGATCGGCTGGGCCGGACCCAGAGGTGTGGGCACCGCGCGGATCTACGCGCACCACGCGCTCGTGCTGGCCGATCTCGGCGCGGGCGACTTCGAGAGTGCCTACCGCCACGCAACCGCGGTCAGCCCGGCCGGCACCCTGGCGTCGCATGTTCCGCACGCGCTCTGGATCGCGATGGACCTGGTCGAGGCCGCCGTACGCACCGACAGGCGGACCGAGGCGCAAGGCCACGTCCACGCGCTACGCGAGGCGAAGATCAGCAAGCTCTCTCCCAGACTGGCGATCCTGGTGGCGGGATCCGCGGCCATGACCGCAGGTGAGGATGACGCGAGCGCACTGTTCGAGAAAGCGCTCAGCCTGCCCACGGTCGAGCAGTGGCCGTTCGACGTCGCCCGCGTACGTCTCGCGTACGGTGAGCACCTGCGCCGCGCTCGGGCGCTGACCGAAGCCAAGATCCAACTGCGGACGGCCGTCGCCGCATTCGGGACGCTCGGCGCCGATCCCTGGACCCAACGGGCCGAGCGCGAGCTACGCGCTGCCGGTCTCGCACCGACCCGGGCGGCGCCGAGCATCTCCGAGCTGACTCCCCAGGAGCTCCAGATCGCCAAGCTCGCTGCCTCCGGGCTGACGAACAAGGAGATCGCGACGCTGCTCTACCTGTCGCCGCGCACGGTTGGTGGACACCTCTACCGGATCTTCCCCAAGCTGGGCATCACGACCCGAGTTGCCCTCCGTGACGCACTCGGCGGGGACGACTAGAGCGGCTTCTGGTAGGCGATGGCTCGGGCGACGATGTGGTAGTTGAGTTGTTCGTTGATGGCGATCATGTGGGCGTTGGACTCGGCGTTCCAGGTGTCGAGCTGAGTGACGGCGGGCTCCTGCTCGCGCAGCCACAGGAGCATGTCGCACTTGACCAGGGCGCCGAGGCGGTGGCCCCGGTGCTTGCGGTCGACGGCGGTGTCGTGCTGCTCGGCGATGTGCGGTCGCTCCTGCTCGACCGCGACGACCGAGTGCCCGGCCAGCTCGCCGGTCGAACGCTCCCGCGCGATCACCCGATAGACCGTCCGGTCGTGGGCGATCTGAGCAGCTTCGTACGCGCGCAGACGCTCCGGCGTGAAGACGTCGTCCTCGACGTCCAGGTCGTCCTTCGGCGCATCGTTGATCGATTCGGTCAGTGCGACCATGCCGTCCAGCAGTTCCTCGGGCACCGGCCCGATCACCCGGAGCAGCTCGTACGCCGTCGATGCCTGCACCGCCTCGTCGTACAGGCGCTGTACGACGGACCAGTCGAGGCCGGCGATGTCCTGCCGCCGGTTGACCTCGATCGCCTTCTGCTCGAACCCGTGCCGCAGTGTGAACGCGTTCGCCTTCGGCAGGTCCCAGTTGTCCGTGCCGACGGAGGTCCGGCCCAGTTCGCGGGCCAACCGCTCGCCGTACGCGACCAGCTCCGAGCCGATCCCGCGCCCCCGGTGATCCGGATGCACCTGGACCTCGAGCCACGCCAGATGTGTGTTGTCGTACGTCGGGGTGTGCAGGCCGAGGAGTCCGACGGTCACGCCGTCGTCGTCGCGGGCCAGATAGGCCTGGCCGGGGTCGCCGTCCCAGCCGTACTTCAGATGGGCGGCGTAGCTGCGCGGTGTCGGCAGCAACCACTCTGGGCAGTCCAGCTTCGCCGCCGCGGTCAGCAGGGCTACGGCTTCCGCGCACCCGGCCTCGTCGTCGGGTGACAGTCTCGTGATCTCCACGCTTTCAGCGTCTATCAGCCAGGCGGTTACCGCGAGTGGTTTATTCGCCGTCGAGAAGTTCCACCGCCGCCGCGTAGATCAGCTCGGCATAGGCATTCCGTAGGCGTGGTCAACGGTCATCGAGAACATCAGCCGTTTGTCCGCCACCATGACCGCGCGGTACTCGTCCCAGTCCGGGTGCTCACCCGACGCGGTCCGGTAGTAATCCACAAGATCCTCGACGACCGCGTCGTGCGGGTCGGCGGCGACCGGGCTGAGCTCGGCCTTCCCTTCCAGTACGACGTACGAGCGGCCGCGCGGGTCACCGACGTACAGGCTGGCTCGCGGATCGCGGCGCAGGTTCTTCGTCTTGGCCCGGTCGTCGGTGAGTGAGACCCGGATCCGGGTGCCGTCGTAAACATAGGTGACGTTCGACAGTTGGGGTCGTCCGTCCCGCTTGATCGTGACCAGGACGCCGAGCCCGTGGCTGCCGATCCGATCGCTGAGGGAATCAGTCATGATTGAAGCTTAAATCCCTCATCCACAGTCCTTCAGGTGCCGACAGGCAAGACGCCGGCCACGACCGTGGCGAGGCCCGCCCGCAGCGGCGATCACCCTCTGTGTCTCGACGATCGAGACCCCGGGTTCGACGGGGTAGCCGGGTTGTGCATAGACTCCCTGGCATCATGCGGCACCAGCTTCTCCTCCTTCGCTGCCGCGGCGAGGCCTGACAAGGCCGGTTCCCTCGCCGCGGAGTCTCGTCGTACGCCGGTCGTCCCTCACGACACCCGCAGTACACCCTCCCGAGGAGAACCCCCGTGGCACCCAAGAACCAGCCCAAGCCTGTCCAGCAGTCCTCCGGCATGCCGATCCAGCGCTACCGCGCGTTCCCGCCGATCGACCTGCCGGACCGCACCTGGCCCACCAAATCCGTCGACCGGACCCCGCGCTGGCTGTCCACCGATCTCCGCGACGGTAACCAGGCGCTGGTCGAACCGATGTCGCCGGCCCGCAAGCGGCGGATGTTCGATCTGCTGGTGTCGATGGGCTACAAGGAGATCGAGGTCGGCTTCCCGAGCGCCAGCCAGTACGACTTCGACTTCGTCCGCAGCCTGATCGAGGACGACGTCATCCCCGACGACGTGACGATCTCGGTGCTGACCCAGGCCCGCGACGAGCTGATCGAGCGGACCGTGCAGTCGCTGCAGGGCTCGCCGAAGGCCACCATCCACCTCTATAACGCGACCGCGCCGCTGTTCCGCCGGGTCGTCTTCAGTGTGGACAAGGCCGAGTGCCGCACCATCGCGGTCCGCGGCACCGAGACCGTGATGAAGTACGCCGACGAGATCCTGGGCGACTGCGAGTTCGGCTACCAGTACAGCCCGGAGATCTTCACCGGCACCGAGCTGGAGTTCGCGCTGGAGGTGTGCGAGGCGGTCACCGACGTCTGGCAGCCCGCCGAGGGCCGGGAGATCATCCTGAACCTGCCGGCCACCGTCGAGATGTCCACCCCGAACGTGTACGCCGACCAGATCGAGTGGTTCGGCCGCAACCTGACCCGGCGCGAGCACAGCACGATCAGCCTGCACCCGCACAACGACCGCGGGACGGCGGTGGCCGCCACCGAGCTGGCCCTGATGGCCGGCGCGGACCGGGTCGAGGGCTGCCTGTTCGGCCACGGTGAGCGGACGGGCAACGTGGACTTGGTCACGCTGGGGATGAACCTGTTCAGCCAGGGCATCGACCCGCAGATCGACTTCTCCGACATCGACGAGATCCGCCGCACGGTCGAGTACTGCACGCAGATGCGCGTTCCCGAGCGGCAGCCGTACGCCGGTGACCTGGTCTACACCGCATTCTCCGGATCGCACCAGGACGCGATCAAGAAGGGCCTGGAGGCGCTGGACAAGCAGGCGGCGGCCGAGGGCAGGCCGGTCGGCGAGATCACCTGGGAGGCGCCGTACCTGCCGATCGACCCGAAGGACGTCGGCCGGTCGTACGAGGCGGTCATCCGGGTCAACTCGCAGTCCGGCAAGGGCGGCGTCGCGTACATCATGAAGTCCGAGCACCGGCTCGACCTACCGCGCCGGCTGCAGATCGAGTTCAGCCGGGTGATCCAGCAGCACACCGACTCCGAGGGCGGCGAGGTCGGCCCGCAGCAGATGTGGGACATCTTCGCGGCCGAGTACCTGGCCCCGGGCAAGCTGTCACTGCTCACGGTCAACTCGACATCCGGCGAGGGCCAGGGCGATCAGCTGCGCGTTCAGGTCTATTCCAATGGCGTTCCGCACGAGTTGGCCGGCGAAGGCAACGGCCCCGTCTCGGCTTTCGTCGACGCTATCAAGCCGCTCAAGTACGACATCCGCGTACTCGACTATCACGAGCACGCGCTGTCCGCGGGCGGCGACGCGCTGGCCGCGGCGTACGTCGAGTGCGAGGTCGGCGACGAGGTCTTCTGGGGTGTCGGACGGGACGCCAACATCCTGACCGCGTCGCTCAAGGCGGTCGTGTCCGCTATCAACCGCGCCACTCGCTGAGCAGTCAGATATCGCCCGTCTCCCCGTGTCGGAGGCGGGCGAATCCAGCACTCCCCGATACCGTTGCGTCACGGTTCGCAACGTTGTCTCAACGTTGCCTCAAGACGTTGACTCGATGACTGGGGTTGCGCACACTGTCGTCACTATGCGCAGATCCTTGCAAGACAGCATTACTAAGTCTTGTGGTCTGAGGGTCTGCGCCACCGACTTTCCCTGGCAGTCGCGTGGAGGTGAGCAGTGAGCGGTGCGGTCGAGACACCCGCGTCGAAACTGATCGAAGGTCCGGCCGAAGAACCGAGACCGACAGTCGTTCGACGCTTCACAAGTGCCTGGCTGGTCCGAAGATTCGCCAAGGCGATCTTGACCATCTTTCTGGTCACGACGGGGACGTTCTTCCTGGTCCGGCTGCTGCCGGGGAACCCGGTCGACACCTTCATCTCGACCCAGATCGCGCAGACCGGTGTCTCCTACGCCGATGCCGCCGCGCAGGCGCAGAGCCTGTTCTCGCTCGATCCGGACCAGCCGCTGGTCCAGCAGTACCTCCAGTACATGGTCAACATGGTGCACGGTGACTTCGGGAACTCGTTGCTGTCACCCGGCACCACAGTGGCCGAGGTCATCAAGACCTACCTGCCCTGGACGCTGTTCTCCGTCGGCATCGCCACGACCCTCGCCTTCATCATCGGCATCGCGTCCGGGATGGTGATGGCCTACCGCCGGGAGAGCTGGATCGATCACCTGCTGACCTCGGTCGGGGCGCTGCTGCACGCGATCCCGAACTACATCCTCGCGATCCTGATCGTGGTCTTCCTCGGCGTGAAGCTGCAGCTCTTCGACCTGACCAAGGCCCGCGGCTCGTTCTCGCCCGGCGTGGAGCCGTCGTTCAGCCTGAGCTTCCTGAACGACGCGCTGTACCACGCGACGCTGCCGATCCTCGCCTACACACTGACCACGGTCGGGTCCTGGGCGCTGGTGATGAAGTCCTCGACGGTGGAGACCCTGGGCGAGGATTATGTGACCGTTGCCCGGGCCCGCGGCCTGACCGACGGGCGCATCCGCACCGGGTACGTCGGCCGCAACGCCGTACTGCCGTTGTTCAGCGCGCTCGCCGTGTCGCTCGGATTCGTCGTCGGCGGCGCGATCTTCGTCGAGAAGATCTTCGGCTACCAGGGCATCGGCTACAGCCTCTTCACCGCGCTCAACGGCCGCGACTACCCGGTCCTGCAGGGGATCTTCCTCGTCCTCACCATCTCGGTGGTGCTGGCCAACCTGGTCGCCGACATCCTCTACAGCCGGCTGGATCCGCGGATCCGCGTCGGCGGCAAGGCGAAGGGGTGACGAGATGTCCGACATGACTGACACAGTGATCGGCGATACCGACACCGCGATCGGTACGACGAGCATCGGGAAATTCTCCAGCATCCTCAAGGGGCTGCGGCGGAGCCCGGCCGGTTTCATCGGCTTCGTGATCGTGGCGCTGCTGGTGCTGATCACCGCGATCGGGCCGTTCTTCACCCCGGACGTAGTGCCCGACGTGAAGTCGATCATGCTGCCCGCGGGTTCGCCCGGGCACCTGCTCGGCACCGACAACGAGGGCAAAGATGTGCTGATCCAGATGATCGACGGCGGCCGGGCCGTCATCTTCATCGGATTCCTCGCCGCGGCGATCTCGACAGTCATCGCGATCGTCCTCGGGTCGCTGGCCGCCTACCTCGGCGGGTGGGTGGACTCGGTGGTGGTCACCGCCGCCGACGTCGCGCTCACCATCCCGACGATCGTCCTGCTCGCGGTGCTCGGTGCGATGTTCAAGCTCGACTCGCCGCTCCTGCTCGCGATCCTGGTCGGCGGCCTGGCGTGGCCGGTGCTGACTCGGGCGGTGCGGTCGCTGGTGCTCTCACTGAAGGAACGTGAGTTCGTCGAGGCGGCCCGGCTGCTCGACCTCGGCACGATCCGGGTGATCTTCGTCGAGATCCTGCCGAACATGGCCAGCTTCATCCTGATGAACTTCATGATCGCCGTCACCAACGCGATCTATGCGCTGGTCGGCCTCTACCTGCTGGGTCTGGCGCCGTTGACCGGATCGAACTGGGGCATCATGCTCAACCGCGCCTGGATCGCCGGCGCCATCTTCAACGACGCGAGCCTGGCGTTCATCCTGGCCCCGATCGTGGCGATCGTCCTCCTGCTGCTCGGATTGGTGATGATGACGAGATCGCTCGAAGAAATCCTCAACCCGCGTCTCCGGGACCAGTGAGCATGGTGACCAGCACAGCGGGAGCGACCCGCGCGGTGCGTGGCGGCCAGGGCAAGCCACTGCTGTCCATCCGCGACTTCAAGGTCGAGTACCGGACCGGGGCCGGCGCCACGGTGCAGGCCGTCCGGGGCGTCGACCTGGATCTCTACCCCGGCGAAAGCCTCGCGCTGGTGGGGGAGAGTGGCTGTGGCAAGACGACCTTCGGGCTCGGTCTGCTGCGGTTGCTGCCCCGGCTCGGCCACGCCTCCGGAACAGTGACGTTCAACCGCGGCGACGGCGCCGAGATCGACATCCTCGGTCTCGACGGCCGCGACCTGCGGCAGTTCCGCTGGCGGGACGCGGCGATGGTCTTCCAGGGCGCGATGAACGCCTTCAACCCGTTGCTGAAGATCCGCGGGCACATGCACGACACGATGCGGGCCCACACCAAGGCCGGCAAGCAGGAGATCGAGGACCGGGCCGGGGAGTTGCTGCGACTGGTCCGGCTCGAACCGGCCCGGGTGATGGACAGCTACCCGCACGAACTGTCCGGCGGCATGCGGCAGCGGGTGCTGATCGCGATGAGCCTGCTGCTCGAGCCGGAGGTCCTGATCCTGGACGAGCCGACCACGGCCCTGGACATCCTCACGCAGCGTTCGATCGTCGACGTACTGCACGAGGTCCGGGAGCGGCTCGGCTTCTCGATGATCTTCATCTCGCACGACCTGTCGCTGGCCGCGGAGCTCGCCGACCGGGTCGCCACCATGTACGCCGGTCGCATCGTCGAGACCGGTGGCGTCCGGGACCTGTTCTACCAGCCACGGCATCCGTACACGCTCGCCCTGATCAACGCCGTGCCGCCGATCGTCGGCGACCTGCCGGATCTCGAGTCGATCCCGGGTGGCCCGCCGAGTCTGGCCGCGTTGCCGCGGGGCTGCACGTTCCATCCGCGCTGCAAGTTCGCCACCGAGGAGTGCAAGGCGGAAGACCCGCCGCTGCTTGCGGTGATCGACCAGCCGGGCGACGCACACGAGGTCGCCTGCATCCATTCCAGTGAGGTGCACCTCGACCGAAAGGTGCGCAGCGACGACTTGGAGACGCCCGCATGACCGCGACGGAGACGGCCCCGACGGCCGCGGCCGAGGGACGTAAGCCGCTGATGACGCTCGCGGGGGTCAGCCAGGTGTTCGACACCAAGGCCGGCCCGATCCGGGCGGTCGATCACGTCAACCTGTCCGTGAATCCCGGTGAGGTGCTCTGCCTGGTCGGCGAGAGCGGCTCCGGCAAGACCACGGCCGCGCGGATGGCGGCTGGTCTGGCCCGGCCGACCGATGGGCAGGTGGTCTTCGACGGCACCGACATCTGGTCGATGAAGCGGCAGGACTTCGGTACCTTCCGGCGGAGCGTCCAGTACGTCCACCAGGACCCGTACGCCTCGCTGAACCCGACCCGCAGCATTCAGCAGACGCTGACCGCGCCGCTGCTCAAGCACGGGGTGGTCAAAGGCTCGAAGGCCGCCGCCGCGCGCGCCGCCGAGCTGCTGACGAAGGTCGACCTGACGCCACCGGAGAACTTCCTGCAGAAGTACCCGCACCAGCTGTCCGGCGGCCAGCGGCAGCGGGCGTCGGTCGCCCGGGCCCTGACGCTGGACCCGAAGCTCATCATCGCCGACGAGTCGACCTCGATGCTCGACGTCTCGATCCGGATCAGCGTGCTGGCGATGCTCGGCCGGCTGCGCGACGACCTCGGCGTCGGATTCCTGTTCATCACCCACGACCTGGCGATCGCGAAGTACTTCGGCTGGAACGGGAAGACCGCGGTGATGTACCTGGGCCGGATCGTCGAGTTCGGACCGACCCAGCAGATCATCAACGCGCCCACGCATCCCTACACCCGGGCGCTGATCGACGCGATCCCCGAGCCCGATCCCGACCTGACCAAGACCAAGGGCGCCGGATCGCTGCGCAGCCTGGAGATTCCGAGCCTCGCTCACCTGCCGGCCGGGTGTGCCTTCCATCCGCGCTGCGGCCGGTTCGAGGGCGGCCTGTGTGACGGCGACGTGCCCGGTCTGGTCCAAGTACGTTCTGGTCAGTCGGCCGCGTGCCACGTGGTGGCCCGCGACGGCGCCGACCGGATCCGGCCGGATGAACCGGCCGGCTGATGCCGCCCGAGATCGGCCGAGTGGCTCTCGGCTGGGCGGCGTTCCTGGTCCTGGCCAGCGTGGTTCTGCTCTTCACGCTGACGCCGGGGACACCGGAATTCGTGATCACCCTGTTCACCTTGTGTTTGGGCCTGCTCTTGGGCCTGATCGTCGTCGCCGGGGTCGTCCTGACCAGGCGCCGGGAGAAACGCGAGGACGGTTAGTAACACCAGTAGTAGTGCCTGACCACGCGGGCGTGCGGTCAGTTCAGGAAAGGACGAAGGATGAGTCCCACCGGCACCAACGAATCCGGCGCTAGCGACCGGACCAACGCGGTCTCTCGCCGGCACGTGCTCCAGCTGTTCGGCATCGCCGGTGTCGGCGTCGCCGGCATCGGGTCGCTGGAGGCGTGTTCACCGAGCTCTCCGACCGCGGAGAGCAGCAAGTCGGGTGGCAACAAGGAGTTCCACGGCGCGTACCCCTACCAACTGCCACCCAAGGGTCACTTCAACCTGGCCGCCGGCGTCACTGACGGCATCCAGCAGCAGAGCCCGTACCTCGACCTGATCTACCCCAGCGGCGGCCTGTACTACTGGGCCGACAAGAAGTGGGAATACATGATGGCCGAGTCCAGCAAGCTGGACGAGACGGCCAACACCTACACGATGAAGCTCCGGTCCGGCCTGACCTGGAGCGACGGCTCGCCGATCACGGCCAAGGACGTCGTGTCGACGTTCAACCTGCACTGGCTGATGCGCCAGCAGTCGTGGACGTTCCTGTCCGACGTCAAGGCACAGGACGACACCACTGTCCTGTTCACTATCGGCACGCCGTCGACGGTGCTCGAGCGCTACATTCTCCGGGCGCCGATCCTGCCGGACTCCGTCTACGGTCAGTGGGCCACCAAGGCCGAGACGATGCGCAAGGCCAAGACCAGCCTGGACAGCCCCGAGGGCAAGGCGCTGAACGGCGACTTCCAGAAGTTCCGCCCGGAGAACCCGGTCGTGTCGGGCCCGTTCAACTACGACACGAAGACCATGACCAACTCCCAGATGAGCCTGGTCAAGAACGACAAGGGCCTGTTCGCCGACAAGATCGGCTTCAGCAAGGTCCTGCTGTACAACGGTGAGACCTCGGACATCACCCCGACGGTGATGAACAAGGACGTCGACTACGCCACCCACGGCTTCGCGGTGGCCAGCGAGAAGACCTTCCTGTCCACCGGCTTCCGGATCCTCCGTCCGCCGGTGTACTCGGGTCCGGCCTTGGTGTACAACTTCACCACCCACCCGGAGTTCTCCGACGTCCGCGTGCGGCAGGCGATCGCCTACATCATCGACCGCAACGAGAACGGCACCGTCGCGCTCGGCGACTCCGGCAAGGCCTGCAAGTTCATGGCCGGTTTCTCCGACATCGCCGTACCGGACTGGATCTCCGACGAGGACCAGAAGAAGCTGCAGGCCTACGAGAAGGACGAGGCCAAGGCCACCCAGCTGCTGCAGGCGGCGGGCTGGAAGAAGGCCGGCGACAAGTGGCAGCTGCCGTCGGGTAAGCCCGCGGCGTACGACATCAAGTTCCCGACCGAGTTCGCCGACTGGAACCCGGCCGCCACCAACGCGGCCGACCAGCTGAACAAGTTCGGGTTCAACATCACCAAGCGGGGCATCACCTTCACCCAGCTGAACCCCGATGTGCTGGCCGGCAAGTTCGACATGGCGATCCAGAGCTGGGGCGCGTCGTCGCACCCGCACCCGTACTTCTCGTTCGTCCAGGACCTGTACACGTTCAACTACGTGACTGCGGCGAACTCCGGCGGCAAGGGAATGAACTTCCCGCTCAAGCAGACGACATCCGCGGGTCCGATCGACCTGCAGGCCGTCGTCGACAAGTCCGCCCAGGGCCTGAACGTCGACGAGCAGAAGAAGAACGTGACCGCCGCGGCGCTGGCGTTCAACGAGCTGCTCCCGATCATGCCGCTCTGGGAGCGTTACGGTAACAACCCGGCGCTGGAGGGCACCCGAGTCGCCAAGTTCCCGGCGGACGACGACCCGATCCTGAAGAACGCGCCGTACGCGGACAACTTCGTGATCATGTACATGTACCAGGGCAAGGTCGCGCCGGTCTGAGATATCCACTGGCGGACTGACCCGATTGTTTGGTTGGGTCGGCCGGGTGATCAGCGTTCGCGAGATCGACCCGGCCGACCTGGCCCTGTTCGACGAGTGGTACGACGCGCTCCGGGCCGGTGCGGTCGCGGGCCGGACGGCCGCGCTCGTGGTCGGCCGGGAGGCGCTCGGGTACTCCCTGCGCAACCCGGGGCCGTTGAAGCAGCGGCTCGCGGTCGGTGCGTTCGAGGACGATCGCGTGCTCGGCGCGATGCTGTTCGAGTACCGGTTGACCGACAACCTGGACACGGTCGAGGTCGAGATCGACGTACCTCCGCAGCATCGGCGGCGGGGGATCGGTACGGCGCTGTGGCAGTGGGCGGTGACCCGGGCGGCCCAGCTCGGGCGGACCATCTTCCAGACCGAGCTCGGCGTGCCGTCGGAGCCGTGGCCTGGTGCCGAGTTCGCCGCCCGGCTCGGTTTCACGGTCGAGCACATCGAGGAACAACTCGTCGTACCGCTGCCGTACGACGCGCTCCGGCTGGACGAATTGCTGCTCGAGGCGGGTCCGCTGGGCGAGTACCAGCTGACGTCGTGGGCGGGCGTGTGCCCGCCGGAACACCAGCAGGCGTACGCCGATCTGCACACGGCGATGGATCACAACGTACCGACGGGCGGCATGACGCGGGAGGTCGTGCCGTGGACGGTCGAGAAGCTGCAGGCGAGTGAGCAGCGGATCGACCGCAACTATCTCGCGCTCGTGACGATGGCGCACACGCTGTCCGGGGAGCCGGCCGGGTACACGCTGCTGTACCTGCCGCGCGCCGACGCCGAGCACGCACAGCAGGACGACACGCTCGTGCTCCGGGAGCATCGCGGGCACAAGCTGGGCACGCACCTGAAGCTGGCCAACCTCGTCCAGCTGGACAAGCACCGGACCACGCAGCGCTTCCTGCACACGTGGACGGCGCTGTCGAACGCGCCGATGCGCAAGGTCAACGCCCGCTTCGGCTTCCGTGCGGTCGAGGAGCACCGTGAGCTGGAGCTGACCTACCCGCGCTTACGGCCGGCCGCCCGTGGCGTCGTCCTCGATCACGACGACCGCATCCTCCTGGTCCGCTTCGAGTTCGACTCCGGCCCGCTCTGGGCGACTCCCGGCGGCGGTATCGAGGACGGCGAGTCGGCGGTCGAGGGTCTGCGCCGCGAGCTCGTCGAGGAGATCGGCCTGGACTGTCCCGACGACCCACCGCAGCTCTGGCACCAGGAGGTCGTTGCCGAGGGCCACGCTCCCGGGTACGACGGCGTCATCAACGACTACTTCCTGGTCCGCACCGAGTCCTTCACCGTCGGTGGCACGCTCACCGAGGCCGAGCTCCAGGCGGAGAACCTGTACGGCCACCGCTGGTGGACCCTCGACGAACTCCGGTCCCACGAAGGCCGCTTCGCCCCTCGGGATCTCCCCGAGCTGGTCCGGGTTCTGTTGGAGACCGGCCCACCGACCACGCCGACCCGACTGGGGCTGTGAGAAGTGCGTGTGGAGGTTGTGGGAGGTGTGTGAGGAACGGTGAACGGAGCCGGGCCGGCGATCTAACTTCGACGTGTGAAGCCTCGACATAGCCTTGACTGGTTTGTCCCTGTTCATTCGACCGGTGCCGCCGCGGCACTGCAGACCGGGCGTTTGCCCGATGGTCGCCGGGTCGGCATCGCGTTCACCACTCTCGCGCAGTTGCGGGCGGCAACCGGTCCGCGCCAGGAGTGGATGCGCCTCACCGAGGCCGCCCTGCGCGAGACGCTGGCTCAGCTCGGCGTCACCAGGATCCAGCTCGACCCGGTCCTGGTCGGTCCCGATGTCAGCAGCCGTCCGTCAGAGGCGCCGTACCCAGGTCAGCCGGCCTTCGTCCATTAAGGCGTGCCCGTCGGCGCTGTCCGCGACGTTGGGGTCGTGGGTGGCGATGACGACGGCGGCGCCCCGGTCGGCCTCGGCCCGGAGTAGCTCGAGGACGCGCTCGCGGTTGGTGCTGTCGAGTTCGCTGGTGGACTCGTCGGCCAGGATCACCCGGCCCTGCTGGGCGATGCCGCGAGCGACCGCGACCCGTTGCTGTTCACCACCGGACAGCTCCTCGACCAGGTGGTCGCCGCTCTCCTCGAGGCCGACCTGGGTGAGTGCTTGCTCGATCGCCCGATCGAGTTCCTCCAGTGCCTCGTCGTCGGCCGGCCTGCGGTCCGCGAGCAGCGGCATCGACAGGTTCTCCCGCGCGGTCAGGACGCGCGCCAGCCCGTTGCCCTGCGGGATGAGTACGACGCCGTGCGCGGCGGCCGACGGCCGGTCGGTGATCACCAGCCCGTCGACCTCGACCTGACCGGATTTCACCGGCACCGCGCCGGCGATTGCCCAGAGCAACGAACTCTTGCCGGCGCCGGACGGCCCGCTGATCGCGAGCACGAAGCCCGGCGGGACCCGGAACGACACGTCGGACACCGCGACGAGCTCGCCGTAGCTGACGGTCACCTGGTCGACCTCGATCATCGCGTTCCCTCCTGGTCCACCGGGGTGAGCCGGATCTCGCCGTCTTCGGTGGTGACCTGCACGAGCGTCCCGGCCGGCAGCAGTTCGGCGACGTGGGGTGGCAGGGGCAACGACCCGTCCGTCGCGACCACGGCGTACTCCTCGCCGGAGCGTCCTTCCGAGGCGATGCGTCCGTCCCGGATGGTGATCGTCCGCGGCAGTGTCGCCGCTACCTCGGGGTCGTGGGTGATCAGCAGCACCGTCATCCCGGTCTCCGCGTTGATCGTCCGGATCGCCGCGAGGACCTCGTCGCGTGCCTGGTGATCGAGCTGACTGGTCGGCTCGTCGGCCAGCAACAGTCCTGGGTACGTCGCGATGCCCACGGCCACCGCACACAGCTGGACCTGACCCGGCGTCAGCGAGGACAAGGGCGAGGTGCCGTGTTCGCGAAGCCCCACGAGCTCTAGTACGGCCTCCGGTGGCGGGAGGTCGCGGTCGCGCGATGCGGCTCCTTGTGCGTAGCGCACGTTGTCCACCGGCGTCAGGTAGGGGATGAGGTTGCGCCCGGCACCCTGCAGCACGATGCCGACGTCACCGGCCCGCATCCGGTCGAGCTCGGCCTCGGTCATCGTGGCCACGTTGTGCTCACCGATCTGCAACCGGCCCGCGCTCGGGGTCAGCAGACCGCCACACAACTGCAGTAGCGTCGACTTTCCCGCGCCAGATGGTCCGAGCAGCCCGACCAGTTCACCTGGACGCACAGTGATCCCGATGCCGGACAACGCGGCGACGTCGTGCCCGTGTGCACGGTAGATATGCACGAGTCCCGTCGTACTGATCGCCAGGCCGGTCATAGGGCTTCCTCCCGGATGCGGGCGAAGCCGGCGCGCCTGTTGACCCCGGTGCCCAGTAACAGGGTCGCGACCGCGAGTACCGCCGTACCTGCGAGCCAGAGCAGGACTGCGACCGGCCAGTTGGTGCTGAGCTCCAGCGGTATCGGCCCACCGGTGTCAGCGAACAGTGGTATCAGCGGCAACGCGATCTGTGCCCCGACCACACCACACACTGATCCCAGTAGCACCGCCAGCGCCACCGGACCGGTCTGCTCCCACCGCGCCGCCCTACCGGTGGTGTTGGCCGGTACGCCGGTGATCCGCAGGCTCGCGTTGTCCTGGGCCCGCGATCGCCACGATGTCACCACGGTGAGCAGCAGTACGACGATCGCCAGCGCCCAGCCCGCGATCCCGACCACTGGTGTCAGTTGCAATGCCAGTGCACTCGCCGATCGCCCGTACGACGCGATCCGATCGGCCCTGCGGTCCACGACCTCGGCCGTGTACCCAGCCTTGGTGAGCTGGTCGATGATCGTGTCGGCCTTCGCCAGCCCGTCGGCGTTGAGCCAGAGCTCGAACTCGGTCGACGCTTCGTCCACGGTCCCGGCCAGGCGCCGTACCGTCTCCAGATCGACGACTGCGGTGCGGAGCGGGAAACGGTTGACCGGACCGCCCAGCCGGTCGAGCTTGGCCAGCGGTATCGGGGTGCCGTCGAGCGCGGGGCTCGTGGCAGAGGCGTCGTACCGGTAGTCCGGCGTCACCAGGGCGGGCGTCACCTGAGGCACGGTCGCGTACTGCAGGTACTGGTCGCCGCCCAGGTTCGTCACCGCCAGGGTGAGTGCTCCGCCGCCTGCCGCTTTGATGGAGTCCTGACTGGACTCGAGTTGCTTGATCGGCTGCCAGTCGTCGGGGTCGCCGAGTGGGATCGACGGGTGGTCGTCGCTGGACAGTTTGCCGAGCTGGATGGCGCCGCGGATCCCGGCCTGGTCGTTCAGGTCGCGGGTCACGCCGAGCCGGAGCAGTTGGCAGCCGTCCGTGCAGTCGACCTTGGCCTGTAGCTCGGTCTGCCGTCCCGGGACCAGCGGCAGCCGCGGGAAGGTGATGTCGGTCCGGTCGCCATTGCGCAGGCTGACGAGGTTCGCCACCAGGAGGACGGACTTCGCGGCCGGCTGAGTCGCCGGCTCCTCGCCGTTCGTGGTCTTCGCCTGCACCGGCGTCATCGGGCCGGGCGAGGCGGTGATGGTCAGCTGGGTACTGCGGAACTCGATCGGCGCGACGCTCGGTGCCGCGAGCCTGCCGAACCCCTCGGCGTCGGTGAGCTGGTCGCCGCGGTACGCGATCCGCCGGAAGCTGTCCGGTTCGATCATCATCGTCTGCAGCGCGTCGGGCGACGGCGGACGGGCCACGACGACCGGTGTGAACCACTGCCGGTCCGGGTCGATCCGGTTGATCGCCTGGGTGAAGGCGCCGAGGTTTCCGGCGTTCACCCGCAGCACACCCTCGGCGCCGGTCTCGTAGCCGGCGCGGGACTGCCGGTTGTGTTCGCCGACCGACGCGGCCTGACCGGCGAACGAGACCAGCCCGGCCGCTACCGCGACCGCCGCGACGATGCGGGTGACAGCTGGTCGGCGCGAGACTTGCAAAGCTCCGAGTGCCAGACCCAGACGTCCCCGACGCAAGGCCCGCCGGCTGATGAATCCCGCGAGCGGCAGGAGTAGGTGGGCAAACGTCAGCCCGACCGCGAGCGCCAGCAGGGCGGGCGCGAGAACGGGCAACGGCCCTCGGCCCGAACCGGTCAGCGCCGAGACGAGTCCCGCGACGGCGAGCACGATGATCGCCAGGTCGACCATGCCGAGCGTCCTGCCGCGCCGGTGTGGCGCCACTCGCCGCAGCAGCGCGGAGATCTGCTGCCGTACGACGCCGCGGACCTGGAGCACCGCGACGCAGAGAGCAACCACCGCGACCGCCAGCAGCGCGACGGGCACCGTCCACGGCAGCTCGATGGGGGAGCCTCGGTGCAGCCAGGTCGCCCGGACGATCAGCAGGAGGGCGAAGCCGACCGGCGCACCGGCGAGCGTTCCGGCCAGCACCGGCACGCCCAGCTCAACGGACAACGACCGGCCGGTACGGCGTGCAGTGGATCCGCGCAGGCGGGCGACCGCGATCTCGGGCCGGCGCTGGTCGACCACCACGGCGAGGGCCAAGGCGAGGACGACCAGTCCGAACAGAGCGACCTGGACCATCACGAGCGGGATGATCGTCGCGGCCTGCTGACGCTCGTTGCGGATCCGGTCGATCACCCCGATCAGCCCGGAGGTGTTGTCGGCGCCGAGTGCGGTGGCTTGGCTCTTCACGGCGGTCGATGCCGCCTCCAGCCGGTCCAGGTCGTCGAGCCTCGCCACCCCGGGGGCCGGCCGGGTGTCCACCGTCGTGTGCTGATTCCAGATGTCGGGCGTGAACGTCGTACGGTCGGTCAGCAGATAGTCGGTCTGGCCCGGCGCCTTGTCTCCCGGCGGCTTGGAATGACCGATCGGCGGCCGGCCGAACCAGTAGTCCGCGCCGACGTCCTTCGGGCGGTACAACCCGACCACGGTGAGCGTGCCGCCACCGGCGTACGTGTCCGGTACGACGTTGACCTTCGCGCCGACCTGGACACCCCAGGTCGCCTGGTCAACCGTCGAGGCGATCACCTCGTTCGGTCCGTGCGGGCACCGGCCGGCGACCACGACGATCTGGTCGCAGTACCCCTCGCGCCACAGCAGCCGGCTGACGATCGACGGGTCCGCGTCGCGCCAGACGACGTCGCTGTGAATGCCGAGCACGGGCTTGGTGAAGAGAGGCTCGAGCTCGGCCGGTACCAGCTTGCTCAGGTCCTCGGGTCGGGACTGGGTGCCGGCGGAACTCCGGGTCGGGCTCGTCTCGAGCTGCCACGCGGCCGACAGGCGCTGCCCGGTCAGGGTCTCGGTCATCACGGTCTGCTCGACGGCGCGGGCGAACCACGGCCCGAACACCGCGCAGGTCCCGATCAGCAGACTGATACCGGCCAGCACCAGCGCCTGGGACCACCGGTACCGCAGCGCCCGTCGTAGGAACATCTGTTCAGCCACCCCCAGCGTCTCGCCCGCCCGCCCGAAGATACGGAACCGGCCGATGGCTGTACCGGGCCGGGCCGAAATGTCACAGAGTTGTTGTCCAGACAGCAATCCGGATCACGGACGGTGACCGCCCGGAGGGGGTTGCCCGGTGCAACGAGTGACGGCGGTAGGTTCGGGGCATGCGTGAATCCCAACTCGGCGATCTGACCGTTTCCTGCCTCGGCCTCGGCTGCATGGGGATGTCCCAGTCGTACGGCGTGACCTCGGACGAGGCCGAATCCGTCGCCACCCTGCACGCGGCGATCGACGCGGGCTGCACCTTCTTCGACACCGCCGACGTGTACGGCGCCGGCGAGAACGAGGAACTCGTCGGCCGCGCCCTGGCCGGCCGTCGCGACGAGGTGGTGCTCGCCACCAAGTTCGGCTTCAAGAAGCCGCCCCCCGGCATCGACCTGCCGAACACGGTCGACGGTTCGCCGGAGTACGCCGTACAGGCCCTGGACGCCTCGTTGCGCCGGCTGGGCGTGGACCACGTCGACCTCTGGTACCTGCACCGGCGCGACCCCCAGGTGCCGATCGAGGAGACGGTCGGTGCGATGGCTTCGCAGGTCCAGGCCGGGAAGGTGCGGTACCTGGGGCTGTCCGAGGTGAACGGAGACACGGTCCGGGCCGCGCACGCGGTGCACCCGATCAGCGCCGTCCAGAGTGAGTGGTCGTTGTGGACGCGCGACCCGGAGACCGTCGTACTGCCGACACTGCGGGAGCTCGGGATCGGGTTCGTGCCGTTCAGCCCGCTCGGGCGCGGGTTCCTGACCGGGCAGCTCAAGTCGCCGGAGGACTTCGAGCCGGACGACATGCGACGCGGGCTGCCGCGGTTCCAGGGGGAGAACTTCCAGCGCAACCTCGACCTGGTGGCTCAGGTGCGGTCGTTGGCGGCTTCGAAGGGTGTCACGCCCGGGCAGCTGGCGCTCGCCTGGCTGCTTGCTCAGGGCAACGATGTGGTGCCGATCCCGGGGACGAAGCGGCGCAAGTACCTGGCCGAGAATCTCGGTGCGGTCGACGTCACGCTGACGGCTTCCGAGCTGGCCGCGCTCGACCAGGCGTTCCCGGCGGAGGCGGTGTCCGGGCAGCGGTACACCGACGGTGGAATGGACCTGGTGGGGAAGTGATCGGGGTCACCGCTGCGACCGGCGGCCTCGGGTCCCGGATCGCGCGGCGGCTGGCGTCTGGCGGCCTGCCGCAGCGATTGATCGTCCGGGATCCCGGACGGGCTCCGTCGCTGCCCTCGGCGCAGGTGGCGCAGGCTGCGTACGGCGAGCATGCCGCGCTGCTGAACGCGCTCGACGGGGTCGACACCTTGATGTTGCTCAGTGCAACGGAATCGGCGGATCGGGTTGCGTTGCACAAGGCAACGGTCGATGCGGCGGTGGCGGCGGGAGTCGGGCGGATCGTCTACACGTCGTTCGCCGGGGCGGCGCCGGGGGCGACGTTCACGTTCGCGCGGGACCATTGGCATACGGAGCAGCACATCCGGTCGACGGGTGTCGACTTCACGTTCCTGCGGGACAACTTGTATATCGACTTCGTGCCTGGGTTCGCGGGCGAGGACGGGGTGATTCGCGGTCCGGCCGGAGACGGGCGGACGGCCGCGGTCGCGCGGGATGACGTGGCGGCAGTGGCGGCCCGGGTGCTGGTGGACTCGGGGCACTCCGGGGCGACGTACGACCTGACCGGCCCGGCCGCGTTCACGCTGGCCGAGGCGGCCGCCGTACTCACGGAGGCGTGGGGGCGGAAGGTCCGCTACGAGCCCGAGACGCTGGACGAGGCGTACCGCTCCCGCGAGTGCTTCGGCGCTCCGGCGTGGGAGGTCGCCGGGTGGGTCACGTCGTACGCCGCGATCGCGAGCGGCGAGCTCAGCCACCTCTCGACGGCCGTCGAGGACATCACCGGTGCTCGGCCGATCAGCCTCGAGGAGTATGTCGGTCGCGGGTGAGAGACTGGCCGCGTGCCGCTCTACCGGGATGAGGCGATCGTGCTGCGCACCCAGAAGCTGGGTGAGGCGGACCGGATCGCCACGCTGCTGACGCGCGGGCGCGGCAAGGTCCGCGCAGTCGCCAAGGGAGTCCGCCGTACGTCGTCCCGGTTCGGCGCGCGGCTCGAGCCGTTCAGCCACGTCGACCTGCAACTCGCCACCGGCCGCACCCTCGACGTCGTCACCCAGGCCGAGTCGATCGCGGCGTACGGCGAGGGGATCGTCGGCGACTACGCGCGGTACACCACCGGCACGGTCCTCCTGGAGACCGCCGACCGCCTCGTCGTCGAGGAGAAGGAACCCGCCACCCAACAGCACCTGCTACTGGCCGGCGCCCTCCGCGTCCTGTCCACCGGCGAACGCGAACCAGGCCTGGTCCTCGATTCCTTCCTGCTCCGCTCCCTGGCGATCTCCGGCTACGCCCCGTCCTTCGGCGACTGCGCCCGCTGCGGCGAACCAGGCCCCCACCGAGCCTTCAACCCCGCCGCCGGCGGCATGGTCTGCTCCTCCTGCCGCCCCCCGGCCTCAGCGATGCCCGCCCCAGCCACCGTCACCCACCTGGCCGCCCTCCTCACCGGCGACTGGCCCACCGCCCTCCAAGCCGACCCCCGAACCCGCCGAGAAGCCACCAGCCTCACCGCCGCCTTCTTCACCTACCACCAAGACCACCAACTCCGCTCCCTCCCCCACCTAGACCTCACGTCAGGCGGTGCCTGACAGACGGCCCTACACGTCGTGAAGGGCCGGTTTGCGGGCGGCGTTGACGCGGGCGTTCAGGGCGAGGACGTCGGCCAGCCGGACCCAGTCGACGTACGCCGACGCCCGGAACGGATCGGCGCCCTCGGCAACATGAGCCCGCAGATCGTCCCGAGCCATCCCGATCGCATCAGCAGCCCGTCGATCGGCACCTCACGGCGCAACGGCGTGACCTTCCCCCTATCGCCCATCACGTGCCGATCCGCCGCAACACCACCGGCGGAATCTCCTCCCTCACCCCGGTCAGCTCCACGACCGCCCCACCCGGCGACCACCGTCCTCATCCGCCGTCTGCCCCTCATCGGCGAGCCTCCCTTGGCCCTAGACAGCCTCGATCACCCCTGAGCTGCAGGAAGGTGCAACCTGTGGATAACCCGCGCTCCACGAACCGCCGGTATGGCAGAGTTGCACACTCAGTAACCAGCCCTCGACGCGGAGGAACCCATGCCCACCCGAGCCGCCGCGGCTGCTGTCATTACCCTGACCGCTACCCTCCTCGCGGCCTGTAGCTCCGCCCCCTCCGCCACTCCAGCACCTTTCACACCGTCGACGATGACGAAATCGCCGTCGTCAACACCCACGGACACAGCTGAGACCCAGGCCGTGGCCGCGGCGTCGACCGCATACCGGCAGTTTGTCGCGGCGACCGATGCCGCCTATGCCAGCGGTGGTGTGAATGTCTCTGAGCTGAAGACGTACGCCAGTGGCGTGATGCTCGCGGCCGAACTCAACCAAGCAGAGACCTTCAAAGGCAAGAGGTGGCACAGCGTCGGCCGTCAACAGGTCGTGTGGGTCAAGGCGCTGACCATCGGCAAACAGGATGCCGGCGGCGAGATCAACGACCTGACGCTCCAAGCATGCGTCGACTCCTCCAAAGCCACCGCTGTCGATGCAAGCGGCAAGAGCGTCAAGGCTCCTGGGACGCCTACCCAATCCATCGACGAGATGCGGATGCGTCGTACTCAAGGTGCTTGGAAGGCGGACTACCCGCAGAGCAGGAAGGCTGGGACATGTTGATTCGTCGGCTCCTCGTCGCGTCCGCTGCCTTCTGCATCCTCAGTGCTTCGACTGCAACAGCTGCGGTTCTGGACCCTCCGCAGACCGAGGAACCAGACTGTGTCATCAATCGGGTGACTGGTCAGTGCGAGCTGACCGTGGGCGATGACGGCCGCCCACCTTCGACTTCGCGAAAGACGACGCCCGGGGGGAAGAAGACTGGTGGAGCTGGGTGCGTCTTCAAGGGGCAAACAGTGCCGTGTCGGACGGCGGACGGGTTCTTTGATGCGGCTTCGGGGTGTTATCTGACGCCGCAGGACGCGCCGACCTCGTTGGTGAACTCGAACTTGGCCAGTGGTTATCCGGCGGGGACGAAGTTTTATCGGTGCTGGGTGATCCTCGGGGTCGTTGAGGGCCGGCCGCAGGGTATTGAGAGGTTCGAGTCGGTCATCCGCGAACCGGGGCAGACCCAGACCATCGATCCGCGGGTTGCGGCGCAGCAGGTGGTGAAGACGATGGACTTCGTGGCGCCGCAGCTCGGGGTGTCGCCGTACGTTCAGAGCGCTACGCACGAAGGGATCGTCAACGTACCGGTCTGGATGTGGGTGACAGATCTGGGCACGACGACGACCGGCCCGCAGACCAAGCGGGCTGCCGTCGAGGGTGTCGCGATCGAGGCGACCGGCACGGTAGATCGGATCGAGTGGTCGATGGGTGGCGGTGAAACTGTTACCTGTAAGGGGGCTGGCACTCCGTTCAGCCGCGCGATGGCTGAGGGGAAGTCGCTGAAGGAGATCCCGGCGTCACCGACCTCTGGTACAAGTATCGGAGGACGTCGCGCTGTGAGAAGTCCGGCGCCCACCAGGTCACCGCGACCGCGTACTGGAACGTCCACTGGACCGGTGGCGGCATGGAAGGCGACATTCCCTTCGACTTCAGCCGCTCGATTCCTCTGCGCGTGACGGATCTCCGGCCGGTGCTGGTCGACCCCGAGGCCGGTCCGGCGACTCAGCAACCCGAGCCTCGCCCCTGCGCCTAGCCTTCGGCGAACCCGCGCTTGGGGTGCTGCGCACGAGTCGATCAGCGCGGACATGGTGCGGGGTCACGCTTGTACCGATTGAGCATGTCCCTGCCGCCAGGCGAGTCGGCTGCGTCACGACGGTTGCTCGTCGTCGGGATCGTCACCCATCAGCTCGTCGAGCACCGCACGCCGGTTCCGGCGCCGCTCCTTGTCCCACTGGATGACATCAGCGAGCCGCACCCAGTCGACATACTCCGTCGACCGGAACGGAACCGCGCCTTCGGCAACATACTTCCGCAGATCGTCCCGCCCGATCGCGATCGCCTCCGCCGCCTCGTCGATCGGCAGCTCGGCTCGCAACGGAACGATCTTCACAGCCCGCCCGGCCCGCATGGCCTCGAGCACATGCCGAACCGCGCGATACGCCGCGAGCGGCATCTCCTCCCGCGTGCCGTCAGGCCCGACCACAGCAGGCCCACCGGGCGAGACCTGACGTTCGTCAGCATCCAGCAGGTAGATCCGCGCATCCGTCGTAGGTCCTGGCATTTCCCGGAGTCTAGTCAGGGCCGACGGACCGCCCCCCGAAGCTGCACGTCCCCCGGGCGTGGCGACACCAATCCCGTCAGCACCCCACTTTCGCAGGCGCCGCGACCTCGGCCCCATCAGGATCCACAAGAACCGGCACCGCCTCCCCGATCCGCAGCTGAGTACCCGCCTCCTGCGTCAGAGAAATCTGCCCCGTATCACCCAACGTGCTCTGCCACGTGATGTCCCACTGCGCCCTAGCCCTCACCGGATACTTGCAGTTGGCAAGCTCCCGAGACGTCTTCTTGTACCGATGCCCACAGTCTGGCGAATCCTTGATCCCCATGGCCTTCGTGTACGGCGTACCTGGGCCTTCACACCCGATCGTGTTTCCGTCACCCATCGACCAGATGACAGCCTTGACTCGCGCCGTGACGGTCACGCTCAGGCCGGGCACGCTTGCACTGCGCTCGATAGGTCCCCAGGTGTTCTCTGTCTTCTGCACCCACAGCCACACCGGCATGTTCACAAGCCCGACCTGGCCAACTCCTGGTGCCGTCCTCAGTTGCGGAGGGGCAAGTTGCATCGTGCCGATGGCTCGATAGACCAGCGTCACTGGATCAACCACAACCGTGTCAGGTTCGCTCGGGAGCCAAACCCATTTGGTGACGAGATGCTCGCCCAGGTGATAGCCCTGCTGCCGTACACACGCCCAGATGCTGCCGTCCGTGTGACCTTGCCAGCGTGGGTCGCCCGGCAGCGGCTGAGGTACCTCGCGGCGCATGTAGCACTGCTGGCTGTTGGACCAGTTCCCTAGGACGGGGTCGGTGCAGGCCTGCGCGCCACCTTTGAACTCACACACAGGTTTGACCGTCTTCTTGTGCTGGCTTGGTTTGCCATGTTTTGGGGGAACGCCGGGCAACTCGATAACAGACTTGGGTACCCACCAGCATTTCTTGAGGATCTTGCTGCACTGAGGCTCGTAGTCGTCTCCGGGCTTGGGCGGAAGGTTGGGACCAGTGAGCGTTCCGGCAACGCCGAGCACGGGAACCAGGATCGTCGGCGTCAGGTGGCGCATCAGTCGTCGGGCGATCAGCACTTGTCGCCGCCGCCTTCCTCAACCAGGAACCACGTCTTCTGCCCGGTTGGCCCAGGTGCCAGAACCATCCGCGCCTGTGCCAGGTGGCGCGCGCCATTGTCCGGGCCGACTGGAACGGGCTTCTTAGTCGCTTGATACCGCAGGACGACGGCGGATGTGTCCACGCACGCCGCGAGAGTCACTTCTGGCTGCGCTGTGTCCAGTCGAACCGATTTGACGTTGGGCGGTGACAGCTTGACTGATCCGGCCTGGTACCAGCCGTGCTCTCGGTAGAACGTGATCTCTTCGATGATGTCTGTCAACCACGTGCCGCCGTTTCCTGCACCCTCCAGCCTCGCGCGATTGGCCTTGGCTGGTGCCTGCAACGCCTGCTCCGTTGCCCCTCGGGCTGCGAGGTAGCGGGCTTTTGCGGCGGTTACGGCGGTGGTTTCTTCGGGGGTCCAGGTGGGGGTGGAGTGGGCGGTTGGGGTTGGGGTGGGTGTGGGGGTGGTGTTGGGGCGGCCGGCTTCGGGGGAGCCTTGGCAGGCCGTCAGCGCTAGGAGGGCGCAGAGGGCTGCGGTGGCGCGGCCGAGGGCCGGTCGGCGGGTCATTCGGGGCTCCGATCTGTGTTCGGTTGGTGTAAGGGTGTCATACGGAGGGTGTTCGTCCGGGGGAGTTATCCACAGGTTGCAGGAAGTTGTATCGGGGGTCTGCGCGGGGCTTCGGCGGGGAGTGCGGGAGGATTTAGGTATGTCGCCTATTGGTCGTCGTCGGGGTTGGGGTAGCGCTCGGGTGGGGGAGAAGAAGGCGGTGGTGGCGCCTGAGCCGCATCCGTCGGGGGCGCGGCCGCCGGGGGTGCCGAAGGAGTTGGTGCCTCGGCATGTGGCGATTGTCATGGATGGGAACGGGCGGTGGGCCAAGCAGCGGGGGCTGGCTCGGACCGAGGGGCACAGGGCGGGGGAGGCTTCGCTGCTGGATGTGATCAAGGGTGGGATCGAGATCGGGGTGAAGTACGTCTCGGCGTACGCGTTCTCGACGGAGAACTGGGCGCGGTCGCCGGAAGAGGTGCGGTTCCTGATGGGGTTCAACCGCGAGGTGATCCACCGGCGGCGCGACGAGCTGGACGCGATGGGGGTCCGGGTGGTGTGGTCCGGGCGGCGGCCGCGGCTGTGGAAGACCGTGATCGACGAGCTGGAGTACGCACAGGAGCGGACAAAGGACAACGACACGATCACCCTGCAGTTCTGCGTGAACTACGGCGGTCGCGCGGAGATCGCCGACGCGATGAAGTCGATCGCGCGAGATGTTGCCGCAGGCAAGCTCAAGCCGGACCGGATCACCGAGCAGACCATCGCGCGGCATCTGTACGCGCCGGACATCCCCGAGGTGGACCTGTTCGTCCGGTCGTCGGGTGAGCAGCGGACCAGCAACTTCCTGGTCTGGCAGCTCGCGTACGCCGAGATGGTCTTCCTCGACACACTCTGGCCGGACTTCGACCGCCGCGACCTGTGGCGCGCGATCGAACTCTACGCCCAGCGCGACCGCCGGTACGGCGGCGCTATCCCCAACGAGGTGTCTCAGTGAGCGCGGGGATTCGGGAGTAGGCCCCGCTCCATCGCAACAGTGACGGCTCGGGTGCGGTCGTCCACATCCAGCTTCGTGAACAGCCGCTGGAGATGCGTCTTCACCGTCGCCTCGCCGATGAAGAGCTCCCGGCCGATCTCCGCGTTACTGAGGCCACGAGCCACCGCCGCGAGGACCTCGAGCTCGCGAGGCGACGGCTGGGCCGCGGCGGGCGCGGCCGGCGTACGAAGGCGGTTCATCAGGCGCGCCGCGACCGGCGGCGCGAGGACGGTCTCACCACGGGCCGCGGAGCGAATCCCGTCCAACAACTCAGCGTGTGGCGTGTCCTTCAGCAGATACCCCGCAGCACCAGCCTCGACCGCGTGCAGGATGTCGGTGTCGGTGTCGTACGTCGTCAGCACCAGCACCCGCGTCGACGGGTACCGGGCCACGATCCCGCCAGTAGCCCACACCCCGTCCCGCCCAGGCATCCGCAGATCCATCAGTACGACGTCAGGCCGCGTCGACTCGACCAGCGCGAGAGCCTCCGCGCCGTCACCGGCCTCGCCGACCACCGCGATGTCGTCGGTCACCGCGAGCATGCCGATCAGCCCGGACCGCACCACCGGATGGTCGTCGACCACCAGAACCCGAATCACGCATCCTCCTGCGCCGTAGCCGGTATCAGCACCTGAACGCGAGTACCCCGCCCCGGCGCGCTCTCCACCTGCACCGAACCACCCGACTCCTCGACCCGCCCGCGCATCGCGTTCAGTCCAAAGCCACCGGACACCGCGGCCGGCGTGAACCCGGACCCGTCGTCCCGGATCTCGATCCAGACCCCGCCGTCCGACAGCCCCAGCGTGATCCGCACCTGCGTCGCCCGGGCGTGCTTGCGCACATTCGCCAGCGCCTCCTGGGCGGACCGCAGCAACACCACCTGCTGCGCCTGCGGCAGCGCCGCGACCTCCTCGTCCGGCAGGTCCAGCGACACCTGTACGTCGACGCCCGTCTCGGCCGCGAACCGTTCCGCCTGCCGCCGCAGCACCTCTGACAATGTTGCCCCCGACAACGCAACCGGGGTGAACGCGGCGACCAGCGCGCGGGCCTCGGCCAGGTTCTCCCGGGCGGTGTCCTCGATCGCCGCCAGCCGGGCCGCGGCGCCGTCGGTCCCGCCGCGCTGCAGTTCGACCGCGGCGGTCTGGGCCAGCATCACGATGCTCGTCATTCCCTGCGCGAGCGTGTCGTGGATCTCCCGCGCCATCCGCTCCCGCTCGGCCATCACACCGGCGCTGTGATGCGCTTCGTTGAGCTCGTCCCGGGCCGACTCGAGTTGCTCGATCAGCTCGGCCCGTTGCTGGCTCTGCGTGATCACCTTCTCGATCCAGATCCCGAACAGCAGGCTCACGACCAGGCTGACCAGCATCCACGGCAGGATGTCCCAGAACGCGCCCCAGCCCCATCCGACGTTCCACAGCTGCCCCGCGCCGACGCCGACCACCAGCAGCAGGCTGAGCACCGCGCCCTCGCGCACGTCCTCGCACAGCAGCCAGATCTGCGCCGACGCGATGAACATCAGGAACACCGACTGCGGATGCAGCGCGACCAGCACCACCAGGCAGGCGATCAGCACGAGCCGATAGGCGTACGACGGAAGCGCCCGGCGGGACCGGATTGCGGGCATCCCGATGAACTGGTACGCCGCCCCGAGCACCACGACCGCCCCGACGAACACCGCCTGCCGCGTCGGGTTCAGGTCCCCGGTGAAGGACAGCGCCAGCGTCATCGCCAGCAGCACCCAGAACACGATGTGCCAGCCGACCAGCGTCCGCGTCCACACGGGCTGGTCGACCCCACTGCCAGAGCTCTCCACGGCCACCATCTTCCTCCACACCACGACCCACGCTCGCGGCGCGTTCCAGGCGGACGGCACGGTACGACGCCGGGCCGGTGCGGCCGGCGTCGTACCGGAGAGCCCGTTCATCAACCCGCGTCCCGCCGGGTCCAGCGGAAGACGCGCTGGGCGACGAACAGGCCCACGATCAGCCAGACCGTGAGCACGATCGCGCAGGTGCCCAGCTGCCACGAGCCACCCGGTTCGTTCACCTCGAACCCGTCCGGCAGGAACACCGACCGCATGCCCTGGGCCAGCCACTTCAGCGGGAAGACCGAGGCGACGCCGCGCATCCAGGGCGGCAGGCTGCTGTAGACGAAGTACACGCCGGACATGAACTGCAGCAGCAGGACCACCGGAGCGACGACCGCGGACGCCGCCTTGCCGGACCTCGGTACGACGCTGAACCCGATCCCCAGCGCCGACCCCGACGCGGTACCGAGAACGAAGATCCACACGAAGTTCGCCCACTTGGCCGGGTCGGTCGGCAGGTCGACGCCGAGCAGCACCCCGGAGATCGTCAGCAGCAACGCGATCTGCGCGATCGAGGTGATCAGGACCAGCCCGATCTTGCCGACGAAGTAGGACTGTGGGGGCATCGGCATACCGCGCAGCCGCTTCAGCAGGCCGTCGTCGCGCTCCAGCGCGATGCTGACCGCGAGCGACTGGAAGCTGCTCAGGAAGATGCCGGAGGCGATCATCCCGGGGGTGAAGTAGGTCGCGGCGTTGACGCCGTTGAAGTCGGTGCTGCCGAAGACGGCGGAGAAGATGGCGAGGAAGATGATCGGGAAGAAGAAGGTGAAGATCAGCGCCTCCCGCTCCCGGAAGAACTCGCGGACCTCGAGCTTGGTGCGGGCCAGGCCGATCGACAGCGTCGACGGCAGCGGCTTGGTGGTGGTGTCGGCCATCAGTGTGCTCCAGCTTCGATCGCAACAGCGGCCCGGTCGGCGGCGGTGACCTTGCCGATCAGGTCCAGGTAGATGTCTTCCAGGCTCGGGCGCCGTACTTCGAGTTCGGGTACTTCGCCGCCGAAGCGCTGCATCAGCGCGGCGACCTCGGCCGTCGGCTGGTCGGTGCGCAGCTCGTGCGGGCCGTCGGCGTCGCTCCAGGAGACCCGCGCGGTCCGGGCTCCGCGCCCGCCGAGCGTCTCCGGCGTTGCGACCTCGAGCATCCGGCCGTCGGCGATCACCCCGACCCGGTCGGCCAGGTGTTCGGCCTCGTCCAGGTAGTGGGTGGTCAGCAGGATCGTCGTACCGCTCGTCCGCAGGCCCTCGATCAGCGTCCAGAACTGCCGCCGCGCCTCGGGGTCGAACCCGGTCGTCGGCTCGTCCAGGAACAGCAGCTCCGGGTTGCCGATCACACCGAGCGCTACATCGAGCCGCCGGCGTTGTCCGCCGGACAGCTTGCGCGGCCGGGTCTTGCGCTTCTCCTCCAGCCCGACCGAGGCGATCACCTCGTCCGGGTCGCGCGGGTTGGGGTAGTAGCCGGCGTAGTGGTTGACCAGCTCGGCCACAGTGGACTCGGCCTCGTCGCGTGACGTCTGCAGCACAATCCCGAGCCGGCTGCGCCACTGCCGGTCGCCGTGCCCCGGGTCGGTGCCGAGCACGCTGATCTCACCCTCGTCGGCCCGGCGATACCCCTCCAGGATCTCCGTGGCCGTCGTCTTGCCGGCCCCGTTCGGCCCGAGCAGGGCGAACACCTCACCCCGATGGATGTCCAGATCGACCCCGTCGACCGCGACCTTGTCGGGGTATCGCTTCACCAGGCCCCGCACCCGCACTGCGTCGTCTGTCTGCATGCCTCAACCTTCCCGTTCCGGCACCGTCCCCCGGGAGCACCGCCCGATGGACTCGGTGTCCCCCGACCGGTGGACAGAGGTGTACATAAGGACAGGAGGTAGTCGGCTCGGCGAGGGGTCGCCGGTGGTTGCTCAGGCGGGCGCGGGCATGTACGCACACGACTACGTCCTGTCGTTGCGCACGCCGCCACGCCCGCGAAGGATGACGGGATCGCCAGGAGCCGGATAGCGTCGGGGAATGGTTCAGACGGTGCGTGGTGTGGTGGCGAAGGGCAAAGGCCAACCGGTGTCGATCGAGGAGATCACGATCCCGGATCCCGGACCGGGGGAGGCGGTGGTGAAGGTCCAGGCGTGCGGCGTCTGCCACACGGACCTGCACTATCGCGAGGGCGGCATCAACGACGATTTCCCCTTCCTGTTGGGTCACGAGGCGGCCGGCATCGTGGAGTCGGTCGGCGACGGCGTCACCGACGTTCAGCCGGGTGACTTCGTCGTCCTGAACTGGCGGGCCGTCTGCGGCAACTGCCGGGCCTGCCTGCGCGGCCGTCCCTGGTACTGCTTCAACACCCACAACGCCAAGCAGAAAATGACGCTGGCTGACGGCACCGAGCTGAGCCCAGCCCTCGGCATCGGCGCCTTCGCCGACAAGACCCTGGTCGCGGCCGGCCAGTGCACCAAGGTCGACCCGGCCGCCAAGCCGGAGGTCGCCGGCCTGCTGGGCTGCGGTGTGATGGCCGGGCTCGGCGCCGCGATCAACACCGGCAACGTCGGACGCGGTGACAGCGTCGCCGTGATCGGCTCGGGCGGAGTCGGTACGGCGGCTGTCGTCGGAGCCCGCCTGGCCGGGGCGGCGAAAGTGATTGCCATCGACATCGACGACCGCAAGCTCACCGTGGCCCAGGAGCTCGGCGCCACCCACACGATCAACTCCAAGGGCCTCGACCACGACGGAGTCGTCGCCGCGGTCCAGGAGCTGACCGGTGGGTTCGGTGCGGATGTGGTGATCGACGCGGTCGGCCGACCGGAGACGTGGAAGCAGGCGTTCTACGCCCGTGACCTGGCCGGCACCGTTGTCCTGGTCGGCGTACCGACGCCGGACATGACGCTGGAGATGCCGCTGCTCGACTTCTTCGGCCGCGGCGGTTCGCTGAAGTCGAGCTGGTACGGCGACTGCCTGCCGACCCGGGACTTCCCGCTGCTGATCGACCTGCACCTCCAGGGCCGGCTACCGCTGGACCGCTTCGTCTCCGAGACGATCGCCCTCGACGACGTGGAGGCCGCGTTCACCAAGATGCATCACGGCGACGTGCTGCGCTCGGTCGTCGTGTTCTGAAAGGAGATCCAGACATCGGGTGTCGCGTCGGGCTTCCCGGCGATCGGGCGGCGCTCCGACGTCCACACTTCCCCGGAGACCTCGGTCGCGACCCGGTGCCAGAACCGGACCGCCTTCGGGTTGTTCTCCTGGAATGCGACGTCAACCGGGCCGGGGTGGTGTGCGAGGACCTCGCGCACTGCCCGCAGCCCTAGTCCGTTGCGCCGTACCGGCCGAACCATGAAGAACGCGTTCAGCACCCGCACCGGTTGCGAGAGCGCCCGCATGAAGCAGAAGCCGACCGGACTCTCGCCGCTGTAGAACAGGTACCCGGCCCAGTCCGGGTCCCCGGTGAGCACCTTCTCCAGCCACTCGGTCCGGTAACTCCCGTCCGGCCGCGGCAGTTGGCCCTGGAACTCCGACATGTCGTGCCGGAACATCAGCCACAACCGCTCCAGGACGACACGGTCCTCCGTGTCGGCACGCCGTACGAACATAGATCTCCTCACAAGGGTCTGAGAACGCAGAAAAGCCTCCCGCCGGAAGGAGATCCGGTACGGAAGGCTTACTGCAGTCAGTTTATCAGGCCAGCGCGCCAGTACTCCGGTCGACCCAGGTCATGTCCGGGTAGCGCGGGCCTGCCGGCGTCAGCTTGGCGAGCGCGGCCAGGTCGTCCGCCGACAGTTCCAGCTCCAGCGCCGCGGCGTTCTCCTCGAGGTACTTGCGTCGCTTCGTTCCCGGGATCGGCGCCACGTCGTTGCCCTGAGCAAGCACCCAGGCCAGGGCGACCTGCCCGGGCGTCGCGTCGTACCGGGACGCGACGGCGCGGATCTCGTCGACCAGCGCGAGATTCGCCTCGAGGTTCTCGTCGTTGAAGCGCGGCAGAGTACGCCGGAAGTCGTCGGCGGCGAGGTTCTTCGGCGCCGCGCCGGTCAGCATGCCGCGACCGAGCGAGGAGTACGGCACGATCCCGATGCCGAGCTCACGGCAGGTCGGCAGCACCGACTCCTCGATGCATGGCTCTGCCCGCCGACGGACCGCATGGGGGCCTCGGCTGAGCGATCAATGGATTACGGAGTGGCGTTTCCGCCGTACACGGTGATCTTGTACTCGGTCACCGAGAGCGCCGCCTGCAGATCACGCATCCGGCGCTGGATGCCGGCCCGGTGCTCTTCCATCAGAGTGAGCCGCTGCGGCGCGGTGTGATCGCCCTGCGCGACCAGGTCCAGGTAGTGACTGATCGTGCCGATCGGCATGTCGGACGCGCGCAGCCGGGTGACGAACACGATCCGGGCCATCGCGTGCCGGTCGTAGCTGCGGTAGCCGGCGTCGTCCCGACCGACCTGGACCAGCCCGATCCGTTCGTAGTACCGCAGGGTGTGGGCGGTGAGCCCGGTGATCGCGGCGGCCTCGGCGATCGAGAGGCGCTCGGGGAGGTCGTCGGGGAGCTCGAGCAGCCCCAGCAACTGCCCGTCGACCGACTGGTCGAGCAACTCCGTGGTGTCCATATCGTCAACCGTAGGCCTTCGAGTGCACTCAAAGGCAAAGGTGACCTGCATCACAGAGAACTAGGGCTGCTGGCAGTCCGCGCAGGTCCCGAAGATCTCCAGCGTGTGGCTGACGTCGGCGTACCCGTGCTCGGCCGCGACCTTGTCCGCCCAGCGCTCGACCGCCGGGCCTTCGACCTCGACCGTGCGGCCGCAGTTGCGGCAGACCAGGTGGTGGTGGTGACCCTTCGAGCAGCGCCGGTACGCCGTCTCGCCGTCCGTGGTGCGCAGGACGTCGACCTCGCGCGAGTCCGCGAGCGCCTGCAGGGTCCGGTAGACGGTGGTCAGGCCGACAGCCTCACCCGCGGTCCGGAGCTCCTGGTGGATCTCCTGCGCGGTCCGGAATTCGTCGAGGTTGTCGAGCGCGAGCGCGACCGCCGCGCGCTGACGGGTCGAGCGTGTTCCGATGGCCACCATTCCTCCTGTCCTCAAGTCAGACCCAATTCTCGCAGAAGTCGGCAAGTCAGTGCTCATCCCAGTGATCACCGTGGGCCGCGTGCAGGTGACCGTCGTGGACGTAGTCGAGATGATCGCCGTGCTCGACCTTCTTGTGCCCACAGGCCGGGTTGTGTGCGTGCGGGTGCCCAGAGCTCACCACATGCGGCTCCGGAGCCGGTACGCCGACCTCCGGCTCCTCGTCCGCGAGCGGGCGGGCCCGGCCGGACCGCCGCCGGAGCAGCGTGCCCACCGTCGCCGCGATCACGAAGCAGGCCAGCGCCAGTACGACGATGGTCGCGCCCGGAGCCACGTTCGCGTTGTACGACGTGATGATGCCGGCCAGGCACACCACGACACCGATCCCACATGCGGTCACGAACGTACTGCGGAAGGACCGGGTCAGCTGCTGTGCGGTCGCCACCGGGACCACCATGAGCGCGCTGACCAGCAGCAGGCCCACCGTCCGCATCGCCACGGTCACCGTCACGGCAGCCATGACCGCGATCACCAGGTTGAGCAGTTGGACCCGGAGTCCGGTAGTGCGGGCGAACTCCTCGTCCTGGCACACCGCGAACAACTGCGGTCCCAATCCGATCGCCACCACCAGGACGGTCACGGCCAGCCCGACGACGACGTACAGGTCGCTGGGGGACACAGTGGTCAGTGAACCGAACAGATAGGTGTTCAGAGTGGCGGCGCCTTGACCGGCAAGCCCGATAAGGAGCACACCGCCTGCGATACCGCCGTAGAAGAGCAGTGCGAGCGCCACGTCGCCGCTGGCCTTGCCACGGGCGCGGACCAGCTCGATCGCGGTCGCACCGGCGATCGACACGAGGACCGCGGTGAACACCGGCGCCGTGCCGGTCAGCAGACCGAGGGCGACACCGGTGATCGCGATGTGGCCGATGCCATCACCCATCAACGACAGCCGCCGCTGAACCAGATAGGTGCCGATGGCAGGCGCGGACAGACCGGTCAGCAGCCCGGCGACCAGCGCCCGCTGCATGAACTCCAACTGGAACAGGGTCATGGGGCCTCCCGGCCTGGACTGAGGAGCGCAGGGAGCGAAGCGACTGGAGCGACGAGGGAAGGCCGGGAGCCAAGGCCCCATGACCACGCCGGCGCCGAAGGCCCGGCCAAAAGCACAGTCATGACGTTAGCCATCCGGAGTCGTCATCGCTGTGGGAGTGGTGGACATGGGCGTGGGTCTGGGAGGCGTGTGGCGGGCCGTCGTACACGATCCGGCCGCGGCGCAGGACGACCGAGCGGTCGATCAGCGCGTCCATCGGACCGAGGTCGTGGCTGACCATCACCACGGTGGTGCCGCGGGTGACCCGCTCCCGGATCGCGTCGGCGAAGATCTGCTGGCTCGCCAAGTCGACCCCTGCGGTCGGTTCGTCGAGGATCAGCAGCTCCGGGTCGGACACCAGCGCCCGCGCGATCAGGACCCGCTGCTGCTGCCCGCCGGACAGCTCGGCCACCGCATCCTTGCGCCGGTCGGCCATGTCGACGATCTCCAGCGCCGCGTCGATCGCCTCCTTGCCGACAGAGCCGAGTGGGGTGAACATCCGCCGCTTCGACAGCAGTCCAGACGACACCACCTCGTAGACGGTCGCCGGTACCCCGCCGGCCGCGGTGATCCGCTGCGGGACGTACCCGACCCGACGCCACTGCCGGAAGCGGGGGACCGGCGTACCGAACAGCCGGACCTCTCCGCGAGCAGCCGGGAGCAGACCGACGATGGTCCGGATCAGCGTGGACTTGCCGGAGCCGTTGGTGCCGAGGACCGCGACCACCTCGCCCTGGCGGATCTGCAGGTCGACGCCCCGGAGCACGAGACGACCGCCCAGGTCGACCGAGAGATCGGCGACCTGAACGGCCTTCGCGGAGGTTTCTGGAGGTGTCACGCGCAGCTGTTCGCCTTCTCGAGTTCCTGGAGATTCTGCCGCATCAGCGTCAGGTAGGTTTCCTGCGAATGCGCGTCCGTCAGGCCCTCGATCGGACTCAGTACGGCGGTCTGCACGCCGACGTCCCGGGCGATCGTCTCGGCCACCTTCGGGCTGACCAGCTCCTCGTAGAAGATCGTGGTCACATGCTGTGCCTTCACGATGTCCTGGACCTCCTTGATCCGGGCCGGGGTCGGCTCCGCGTCCGGGGTGAACCCGGCGATGCCGACCATCGTCAGACCGTATCGCTTGGCGAGGTAGGCGAAGGCCTGATGACTCGTCACGAAGGTCTTGAGCCGGCAGTCGGCCAGACCGGTCTTGAAGTCGGCGTCGAGCTTGCCGACCTCGGCCAGCAGGGTCTTGGCCCGGGCGTGGTAGCCCGCGGCGTTCGCGCTGTCGGTGGCAACCAGTTTCTCGGTGACCGCGTTGACGACATCGGCGTACCGGACCGGGTCGAGCCAGAAGTGCGGGTCGAGCGCGTCCTCGGTGTGCGCGGCCGGTGCCGCGCCGCCAGGCTCCTGATGCTCCTCGAAGTCGGCGCCCGTCGCCTCCAGTTGGGCGGCCGGTGCGACGTCGAAGCCGGCGTCCTTGGCGTTCTGGTCAATCGCCTCGTCGACGGCCGGTTGCAGGCCCTTCTCGTAGATGACCAGGTTCGCAGTGGCGACGTGGCCGACCTGCTTGGGAGTGAGTTCCAGGTCGTGCGGCTCGACACCCGGCGCGGTCAGCGTCGTGACGTGCACCGCGTCGCCCCCCACTGAGCGAGCGATGAACTCGAGCGGGTAGAACGAAGTCACGACGTCGAGCTTGCCGTCGCCGGAGCCACTGGCGGTCGAGCCACCACACCCCACCAGGGTGAGGGCCGCCAGGGCGGTGGCGCCGGCGACGACTGCACGAGTACTAGATCTCATGACAATCATTTTCATTTAAGTGGAAGTCATTGTCAAAACAGGGAGTTGACCGATGGCCAGCCGTACTGTCGGGCGCCGGCGCGCCGACCACCGGAGCAACCGCCGCCGCAAGCTCGACATTCCCGCCGGCCACGGGCACGGGCATGGTCACGGGCACGGCGACCACGTGCTCGACACCTCGGTGGTGGACTCGGACGCGATCGTCGCCCGGCGGGTCCGGATCGTGGTCGCCGCCGTACTGATCCCGCTGCTCACGGCCGCCGTGGTCGCGATGATCGTGCTGTGGCCGGGTGGCGGCGTGAAGGTTACGTCGTACCAGACCGACACCGCCCGCGGCGCGGTCACCGCGCTCAAGGCGTGCCCGAGCTCGAAGGATCAGTGCGATCAGGCGACGGTCAAGCTGAGCAGCGGCCCGGACAAGGGCAAGCTCGTGCCGGTCCAGGTCCCGAAGGCCGGCCAGGCCCCGATTCCGATCAAGGTGGGGCAGCCGCTGATGCTCGCGGTGAACACCGACGCGACGACGATCAACGACCGGTACAGCTACGTCGACCACGACCGGACCAAGCCGTTGCTGCTGCTGGCCGTGATCTTCGCGATCGCGGTCGTGGCGCTGTCGCGCTGGCGTGGTTTCGCGGCGCTGATCGCGCTGGCGGTGACCGCGGTGATGCTGACGCAGTTCATCCTGCCGGCGATCCTCAAGGGCTCGAACGCGCTGGTGGTCGCGGTCGTCGGTGGCACGGTGATCATGGCGATAGCGCTGTTCCTTACGCACGGGATCAATGCGGAGAGTTCGATCGCGCTGTCCGGAACGATCGCGGCGCTGGGGCTGACCGTGGTCCTCGGCTGGTTCTTCACCAGGCTTTGCCAGTTGAGCGGGCTCGCGTCCGAGGGCGCGACGGGGGCCAAACAGTTCGCGCCCGACCTCGACCTGACCGGTCTGCTCGTGGCCGGCATGGTGATCGGCGCGCTGGGTGTGCTCGACGACGTCACCGTCACCCAGGCGGCGGCGGTCTGGGAGTTGTCCGCCGCGAACCCGGCGGCGAGCCGGCGTGAGCTGGTTGGCGCAGGCCTGCGCATCGGCCGCACCCACGTCGCGTCGGTGGTCAACACGCTCGTCCTCGCGTACGCCGGCGCCGCGATGCCGATCCTGCTCATCTTCGCCATCCAGGGCTTGCCCGGCCGGTACGTCGTCTCGACCGAACTGGTCGCGATGGAAGTGGTGCGCGGCCTCGTCGGCAGCCTCGGCATCATCATGGCCGTCCCGCTCACCACCGCCCTCGCCGCGATGGCCGTCGCGGACCGCTCCCGGGAGCTGGTCAACACGGAGCCGGAACACATTCACGCGGGCTAACTGAAAATCACCCCTTCCACACGGCGCGCCAGGCTCCTACAGTGCTGGCAGGTCACGGAGAGTCCGCCAACGACTACCTTCGGTGGCTTTACGGGGTGAGGAGTGCTGATGAGGTTCCGTCATCGGGACGGGTCGACCGTCCATGTGGGGTACTGCGCGACCGTCCATCCGGCCGACGACCTCGACGGGGTGATCGCCGATCTCGACGGCTGCGCGCGGCGGGTCCGCGCGGAGCTGGACGTGGCGGTGCTCGGGATCGGCCTGTGGCTCGCGAGTCCACTGGCCGATCGGCTGGCGAACTCGCCGTCCTCGCTGAACAAGCTCCGTCGATCGCTCACTCGGAATCAGTTGGAAGTCGTCACGCTGAACGGCATCCCGCACTCCCACTTCACCGACCAAGTTGTCGGCACCAAGGTGTTCTGCCCGGACTGGACCGAGCCCGAGCGACTCCGGTACACCCTCGATCTGGTCGACGTCCTGGCCGAGTTGCTCCCGGCGGACGCGTCGTACGGATCGATTTCGACGCTGCCGCTCGCCTGGCGCGTGCCGTGGTCGAAGGCGCGCAACGCCGCGGCCCGGAAGGCGCTCGACGGTGTCGAGCAGCACCTCGCCCGGACCGAGACGCGGACCGGTCGGAGGATCCGGATCGCGCTCGAACCCGAACCCGGCTGCGTCCTCGAGATGATCGGCCAGGCCGCCGCCTGGCTGAGCCGCTATTCCAGTCCGTACGGCGGTACGTCGCGGATCGGACTGGGATTGGACACGTGTCATCTGGCGGTGCAGTTCGAGGAGCCCGCGGACGCCTTCGAGACACTGTGGCGGGCCGGCGTTGATGTGGTGAAGGGACAATTGGCGGTGGCGCCGACGTTGGTGGACCCGTCCGACGCGGCCGGTCGCTATGCGCTCGGTCAGCTCGGAACTCCGAAGTACCTGCGGCAGGTCCGTGAGTGGGGTGGGCCTGGGGTGGACGATGTCGCGCAGGCGTACGAGCTGTCTGGGCACTCGGCCTGGCGCATGCATGCCCACGTCCCCGCCCACACCGCGCCGCCACCTCCGCTCTCGGCGACAACTCTTGCCTTGGAGGACTGTCTGACCAGACTGGTCGGCGGTGGCCATCCGCTCACGCATCACTTGGAGTCCGAGGTCTACGCGTGGCCGCGCCCTCCCAAGACAAAGCAGCAGCTGGCCAAGCGGATCGCCAAGGAACTGCGGTGGCTTCGCGATCGCCTGACAGGGCTGGGATTGCAGGCGATCGACTAGGCCGCGCGCGGCACTCTGGTCAGGTCGGAGTAGTCGGGGAGCGGCACCGAGCTGAGTGCCTTGCCCACCGCGTTCTGCGACCAGATGAACCGTTGCACCGGGGTCGGCAGCTTCGGTACGGCGGCCGCCGCGAACGGCATCAGCTTGAGCGCGGTCGGGCTGCCAGGAATCAGTGTGCGCATTACCTTCGGCCCGATCGCCCGGCTCAGGTCGACCATCCGCCGGACCGTCCTCTCATAGTTCCGCAGTCCGGAGGGGAGATCGCTGCGCGCCGCGGCGAGCTCGCCGGCCAGGATGTACGCCGTGACGACCGCCAGGCTGGTGCCGCCACCAACAGCCGGTGCCGGGCAGAAGCCGGCGTCGCCGACCAGGCCGATCCGGCCGCGCTGCCAGGTGTCGAGCGTGATCTGCGAGATGGAGTCGAAATAGAAGTCCTCGGCCGCCGGTAGGTGCTCGAGGAGCAGTGGCGCCTTCCAGCCGTAGTCGCGGAACTCCTTGGCCAGCAGGGCTTTCTGCTCGTCCTTGTCGCGGTAGTCGTAGTGCAATTCGTGCGGAGTCCGGAACAGGAAGCCCGCGCGGGTCTGGCCGGTCTGGTGCACGCCGTACCCCGCGACGATCCGGTCGACGGAGAAGTGCGCGACCATCCCGTTGCCGAGGTCGAGGACGTCGGGCATCGAGAACACCGCGAGGTAGCCGCCGAGTGGCCGGCGCATCGACTCCTCCGGGCCGAACGCGAGCCGGCGGACGGTCGAATGCATGCCGTCGGCACCGATCACCAGGTCGAAGCGGCGCTCGTCGCCGGACTCGAAGGTGACGTCGACGCCGGCGCCGTCGTCATCCAGGGTCGCGATCGAGTCGCCGAAGACGTAGTCGGTGCCGGCGCGGGTGGCGTCGTACAGGATCTTGGTGAGCTCGCCGCGGAGGATCTCCACGTGACTTCCGGAGATGCCGGCGTACAGGCGGCTGAGGTCGACATGGACCGGGCGCTTGCCGAAGCGCTCGATCGTCATCGAGTCGATCCGGGTCCGGGCGGCCTCGATCGCATCCCAGCGGCCCATCCGGCGGGCCACCTCGGCGCCCGGGCCGAACAGATCGACGGCGTGACCGCCGAGCCCGTGCCGCAGCTGCGGGGTGCGCTCGACGACGGTCGGCTCGAAACCGTAGCGGTGCAACCAGTAGGCGAGCACCGGACCGGCCACGCTCGCACCCGAGATCAGGATCTTCACGGCAACCCCCTTTTGATTCGTTTACTGAACGGAAAGTAAGTGATCGGCTGTGGCCATGTCAATGGCTTACTTACCGGAAAGTCAGTTAGCCTTTGTGGCATGCCGAGACAACGGACCGGGGACACCCGGGCGCGGATCCAGCGGGTCGCGATCGAGCTGTTCTCCGAGCAGGGGGTCCAGCAGACGAGCCTGCGCGACATCGCCGACCGCCTCGGTGTCACCAAGCCGGCGCTCTACTACCACTTCGCCTCGCGGGAGGACCTGCTGAACAGCCTGGTCCAGCCGCTGGTCGAGGATTTCGAGGCGTACGCCGCCGAGCAGCAGGCGGCCGCCCCTGTCGAGGCACGGGAGCTACTGGGCTCGTACTTCGACCTCGCGTACCGTCATCGCACGCTGATCCAGTTGGCGATCCGCGACCTGGCGGTCCTGCACGAGCTGAAACTCGCCGACCGTTTCATCCAATGGCGCGGGCAGCTCGCCGACCTCCTGATCGGCCCGGCCGCGGCCTTCGCCGACCAGGTCCGCTGCATGGTCGCGATCGGCGGGCTCTCCGACTGCGCGGTGATGATCGACCACGTCCCGGTCGACGAACTGCGATCCGCTGCCGTCGACGCGGCGTACGACAGCCTGGGCCGCCCGTAGCGTCAGCCGTTGGCGATGCGGGAAACGGCGAAGAGCAGGATCACCAGGATCGAGAAGATCCGGAGCAGGCGCGCTCCGGTGGTGACGACCGGCCACGACAGGAATCCGAGCCAGGACAGCAACAGCGCGAGCAGAATCAGCGCCGGGACGGCAACGGCGACCGGGCCGAAGACACCGGCCAGCGCGAGGACCAGGGTGATGCCGGGCAGGGTGAGCTTCGGCATGCCGTGCAGCCGGGCGATATAGGGATAGCTGAACTTGGTGATCCGCTGCCGCAGCGGACTCACCGGCTGACTGCCCTGGGAACTCATTGCTCTATTGTTCCAGGCCGCCGAAGCTGTGGATAACTCCGGACGCTCCGCAGCGCGAACCAATACATTCAAGGGCATGACCGATCTGCCTTCCGGTGCCGACGTCCGTGCCGACCTCCCCGCGATCCTGACCCGCTTCCGTGCCGGCCGGACCCGCGCCTTCAGCTTCGGCGCGGGCCTGCCGGAGGCCGTCGTCCTCACGTACGACGAATTCGAGGACCTCGGCGGTGAGTCGAAGTTCGTCGTGGGTGCGGAGGTGGTGGAGCCGGGCCGGCTGGCGGGGGAGTTGGCGGCGGTGGTGGCCGCGGCGCGCACCGGCGACGGCGCGCCGGTGGTGTGGGGCGAGTTGGGCGTGCCCGAGGCGGTCGTACTGTCCGTCGCCCAGTACCGCCACCTCCGAGGCGACGACGAGCCGCCCGCGGGCGTAGTCGACGACCCAACAGTCCGCACCTACGCCACCCAACCCCTCCCAGACAGCCGCCCGTTCACCGTGGACGAGTGGGCAGCTCGCATGGGTCCTGACACGCAGCAGATCTTGGAGGAGATCCGCCGCGAAGATGGCACGAACCCATGAGCCCGCCCAGTGGCTACCTGCTGCTGGGCAATCGCGATTTCGACCTGGACTACCGCCGGATCGATGCCGCCGCGAGCCGCAACCCTGACGGCCCCGAAGCCATCCTGCGACAGCGCATCGTGCGCGAGATGGTCGACCTCGCGAGCGGCAATTCCAACGGCCACCACCCTCTCGGGTTCGAGCCCGTTGGGGGTGGCGCGGCCGCCGAGTCTTTCGCAGGCGAGTGGGGCGCGGCGGCCTGGGCGGGTGGTGGGGACCGGGTGGCCGGAGCGGGTGAACTAGGGTGGCGGGCGTGTTCGTGGTGATCAGGTTCCGGGTGGGGGAGGACGCGCAGGCCGAGTTCGCCGTCCGGGTGCGGGCTGCCATCGACGTGCTGGCCAAGCAGAAGGGGTTCGTCGCGGCCCAGGTCGGGCGGAATGTCGACGACCCGGAGTTGCTCGCCTTGAACATGGAGTGGGAGAACGTCGGCAGCTATCGCCGGGCGTTGTCGCCGTACGAGGTGAAGCTGACCGCCGTACCGCTCCTTTCCCAGGCTGTCGACGAGCCGACCGCGTATGAGGACCTCGCCGAGTTGCTTCCGTAGCACTGATGCGACGACGGCCGCCTCGGACCGATAGCCTGGACCCTTCCGAAGTGCAAGTGTGTTCATTACTGGCCTGTTCTGGAGTCTCAAAGTGCCCGTGGAAACCGTCGATGCCGTCGTCAGCCTCAGTAAGCGGAGAGGCTTTGTGTACCCGTGCGGCGAGATCTACGGCGGAACCAAGTCGGCCTGGGACTACGGGCCGCTCGGCGTCGAGCTGAAGAACAACATCCGGACCCAGTGGTGGCGGGCGATGGTGACCAGCCGTGACGACATCGTCGGCCTGGACTCGTCGGTGATCCTGCCGACCAAGGTCTGGGAGGCGTCCGGGCACCTGTCCGAGTTCGTCGACCCGCTGACCGAGTGCCAGTCGTGCCACAAGCGGTTCCGCGACGACCACCTGCGCGAGGACTACGCCCGGCGGAAGAACAAGGACGTCGACGACGTAAAGCTGGCCGAGATCGCCTGCCCGAACTGCGGCAACAAGGGCACGTTCACCGAGCCGCGGATGTTCAACGGCCTGCTCAAGACCTACCTCGGCCCGGTCGAGTCCGAGGAGGGCCTGCACTACCTTCGCCCGGAGACCGCGCAGGGCATCTTCATCAACTTCGCGAACGTGATGGGCACCGCCCGGAAGAAGCCGCCGTTCGGCATCGCCCAGATCGGCAAGAGCTTCCGCAACGAGATCACCCCGGGCAACTTCATCTTCCGCACCCGCGAGTTCGAGCAGATGGAGATGGAGTTCTTCGTCGCGCCGGGCTCGGACGAGGAGTGGCACGAGTACTGGCTGAAGACCCGCTGGGACTGGTACACCGGCCTCGGTCTCAACCCGGACAACATGCGGTTCTACGAGCACCCGAAGGAGAAGCTGAGCCACTACTCGAAGCGCACCGTCGACATCGAGTACAAGTTCCACTTCGGCGGCAAGGAGTTCGACGAGCTCGAGGGCATCGCGAACCGGACCGACTTCGACCTGTCCACCCACTCCAAGCACTCCGGGGTCGACCTGTCGTATTTCGACCAGGAGAAGGGCGAGCGCTGGACGCCGTACGTGATCGAGCCCGCGGCCGGCCTGACCCGCAACGTGCTCGCGTTCCTGCTCGACGCCTACACCGAGGACGAGGCGCCGAACGCCAAGGGCGGCGTGGACAAGCGGACGGTGCTGCGGTTCGACCCACGGCTCGCGCCGGTCAAGGCCGCCGTACTGCCGTTGTCGCGCAACGCGGACCTGTCGCCGAAGGCGCGTGATCTGGCCACCGAGTTGCGGAAGAACTGGAACGTGGACTTCGACGACGCGGGCGCGATCGGCCGCCGGTACCGCCGGCAGGACGAGATCGGTACGCCGTACTGCATCACCGTCGACTTCGACACGCTCGAGGACCAGGCGGTGACGATTCGGGAGCGCGACTCGATGAAGCAGGAGCGTGTCGCCCTGACCGAGGTCACCGGCTACCTCGCCCAGCACCTGGTGGGTTGCTGACGATGATGTTCACGCGGGAGCGGTTGCGCTTCGGGCTGGCCGTTTTCGGGCTGTCCGCGGTCGCGGTGTTCTTGCTGGCCGCGTGCTCGGACTCCAAGCCGGAGGCGGGCAACAGTCCCGGGCCGTCCGCGCCCGCGGGAAGCTCGAGCGCGCCGATCCCGACCGCGTCGACGCCGTCGCTGACCCCGCTGCCGACGCCATCCAAGCCGTGGCCGACGCCGAAGGTCACCGGCGCGCCGGCGGACGACGCGCCGCTGGCCGACCGGATCCGGTTCGCGATCGCCAAGCAGGCGCAGATCACGGCCGGCAAGGCCGCCACCACGACGGTGAAGTGCCCAGGCATCGAGAAAGCCGAGACGCCCGGGAAGCACGAGCTGACCTGCACGGTCACGTACGCCGGGAAGTCGTACAGCGGGACGTTGACGATCGACGCTCAGCAGTACAGCGCCTCGTACAAATTCACCTCCGAATCGGTTGCGATCGTGAAGCCGAAGGTGGTCGACGCGGTCGTCCGCACGGTCGCCGGTGCGGCGAAGGTCACCTGCACGATGGAAGACGTTGCTGTGGTGAAGTCGGCCGGTCCGCCTCTCGCCTGCGACGTCACCACGACGGGGAACGCGGTCCAGCCGTACAAGGCGCAGGTCTCCGGCAACGGCCAGGTCCTGGTGACGAAGGCCTAGTCATGCTGAAGCTGGGCAATCTCACGATCGACACCCCCGTAGTGCTGGCGCCGATGGCCGGCATCACGAACGCGGCGTACCGGCGGCTGTGCGCCGAGCAGGGCGCCGGACTGTACGTGTGCGAGATGATCACGTCGCGCGGCATCGTCGAGCGCGACCAGAAGTCGCTCGACATGCTGACGTTCGACTCACGTGAGACGGTCCGGTCGGTCCAGTTGTACGGCGTCGACCCGATGTACATCGGCCGCGCAGTGCAGATCCTTTGCGACGAGTACGGCGTTGCGCACATCGACCTGAACTTCGGCTGCCCGGTCCCGAAAGTAACCCGCAAGGGCGGTGGCGCCGCCCTGCCGTGGAAGCGCAACCTCCTCGGCGCGATCCTGCGCTCGGCGGTCCACGCCGCCACGCCGTACGACGTACCCGTGACGATGAAGACGCGGATCGGGATCGACCTCGACCACCAGACGTACCTCGACGCGGGCCGCATCGCCGAGGACTCGGGCGCCGCGGCGATCGGGCTGCACGGCCGTACGGCGGCCCAGGCGTACTCGGGTCAGGCCGACTGGACCAAGATCGCCGCGCTCGTGGAGCACGTGAGCATCCCGGTGCTCGGCAACGGCGACATCTGGGAATCCGGCGACGCACTCCGGATGGTCGCGGAGACGGGTTGCGCCGGCGTCATCGTCGGCCGCGGCTGCCTCGGCCGCCCCTGGCTCTTCCGCGACCTCGCCGCCGCCTTTGCCGGCGGCGAGACCCTCAACCTCCCCACGCTGGGCGAGGTCGCGGTCGTCATGCGCCGCCACGGTGAACTGCTGGCGGACCTGATGGGCGAACCGCGCGGCCTCCGCGACTTCCGCAAACACGTCCCCTGGTACCTGAAGGGCTTCCCCGCCGGCGGCGAACTCCGCGCCGCCCTGGGCATGGTTGAATCCCTCGCCCAGCTGGACGACCTGCTGGCCCAACTGGACCCCACCGTCCCCTTCCCCGTCGCCGAACTCGGGGCTCCCCGCGGCCGCCAGGGCAGTCCTCGCGACCACATCGTCCTCCCGCAGGGCTGGCTCGACGACACCGACGGCCTAACCGCCGACCTAGCCGACGCCGAACTCGGCATCTCCGGCGGCTAAGGACACTCCCGCCGGGGGGCGGAAGTCGAGGCCCGGGACACGACGTGGTGGGGTGGGATGGGTTTTTCCATGTCCCCGGCCACGAAGGATGTCCCAGCCCACTGGTGTTGGCTCCCTCCGCTCAGCACATCACCTTGTGTTTCCGCGACCGGAGCGCAGGCCACGATGGAACCGCATCGAGGCTTCAGTCCAGCACGCCGATGCACCGAGCACCTGTTCGCGACGGCGCGGGACCACCAGACACGACCCCACCCCATCGAGAGGAACGCTCTTGACAGACCCCGAGAACGCGACCGTCGAGGTCGAGCTGCCGGACGATTTCGACGACTTCTGGGCGGCCGGCCTGGCCGACTGCGCGTCGTACCCGCTGGACCCGGTGCTGACGGAGATGCCCGCACTCTCCACGGATCAGGTGATTGTCTACGATCTGCGCTACACGAGCTACGGAGGTCTGCGGATCGCCGGCTGGTACACAATCCCGCGCGGCGGGCCGGCGCCGTACCCGGCTCTGGTCACGATCCCCGGCTACATCTCCGAGCCGACCATCCCGAAGGAGTGGTCCGAGCTCGGGTACGCCGCTCTCACGGTGGCGCCCCGCGGGAAGTTGCGGTCGAACTCCGTGTTCAACCCGGGCTACCCGGGGCTGCTGACGCACAACATCGTCGATCCCAACACCTACGGGTACCGCGGGTTCTATCTCGACGTGGTGCGTGCGGTCGAGGTCCTGCTCGACCGTCCGGAAGTCGACAATCTGCGGATCGGACTGCAGGGGTCGAGCCAGGGCGGTGGGCTCGGGATCAGCACGGCCGCGCTGATGCCGGATGTGATCCGGTGCGTTGCTGCGGGAGCGCCGTACATGTGCGGGATCATGACGGCTCCGACGCTCACTCGGTCGTATCCGTACGAGGAGATCAACGAGTACCTGCGGGTGCACCCGGAGGACGTCGACCGAGTGCGGGAGACAGTCGCGTACTACGACGGGCTCAACTTCGCTCCGAAGGTGCAGGCGCCTACGCTGCTCTATCTCGGGCTCGAGGACGACGTTTGCCCGCCGGAGACCGGGTTCGCGCTGCATCGTGTGCTGACCTGTGAAACCACCCTGCATACCTATCCGCAGTGCGCCCATCACGCCGGGCTGCCCGGCGTGATGCGGATCGTGGAGGATTTCCTTGCCGAACACCTCAGTCCGGGACGGTGAACCGATGAACTTCGACAGCTACTGGGCCGCGGTCGACGAGGAACTGGCCGCGATACCCTCCCGGCCGGTGCTCGATCTCGTGCCGGCCCGGACCACCGATGAGGCGACCAGCTACACCGTGCGGCTCACCAGCACCGGGCCCTACCGCGTCTTCGGTCACCTCAGCATCCCGGCCGGCGAAGGGCCGTTCCCCGCGCTGCTCCAGACGCCGCGCTACGGGAGCGTCAACCACGTCCCCCATCCGAACGATCGCAGCCGGTACGTCGTTCTCGGTCTGATGCACCGTGGTCAGCGGCTCGCCGATGAAGGGTTCTCGGCGGCGTACCCAGGATTGTTGACGATGGGCATCGACGACCCGGCGTCGTACATCTATCGCGGGATCGCAGCGGACTGTCTGCGGGCGGCCGAATTCCTGATGAGTCTGTCGGAGGTGGATCCTGCGCGGGTGGCCATGAGTGGCGACGATCTGGCGGTGCTGACGGCCGCGCGGCGGCCCGGGTTCAGCGCTGTCCGGGTGGCGGAGTTGCTGCTCTACCGCGCGATGGAGGCTCGGCTGAAGTCCAGTCACTACCCACTCGAGGAGCTCAACGATCACCTACGGGCGGGGTCATCGGCGCAGATTGTCGACAATACGCTTGCCTACTTCGACCCTGCCCGACACGCACCCGCAGTCACCGGCCGGACGTTGCTCGCCGTCGACGACCCCGACTGGTGCGCCTCGCTCATCGAGGCTCTGCCAGCTGCTGAGGTCTACAAACTGACCCACCTCGACGGCACCGACAACGACTACCTGGACGCCTGGCTTGCGGGGCGGTCCGGCGTCCAGCCCCTCTCAAAGTTCATCACCACATGACCACCCCAACCCAGAGCAGTCCGGTCCGGATGACCGCCTCGACCCAGAGCAGCCCGGTCCGGATGACCGGCGCAGCTGGGAGGTGGTCGGCATGACGAACCCGTTCGGGGTGCGGTCGGTGATCAACGCGTCCGCCACGTTGACCGTGCTCGGTGGGTCGGTGATGCCGCCGCCGGTGGTGAAGGCGATGGCGGACGCGGCCGCACACTTCGTCGACCTGCCCGAACTCCACGACCGGGTCGGCGAACGCCTGGCCGAGCTCACCCGCAACGAGGCGGCGTGTGTGACGTCCGGTGCCGCGGCCGCGATCACCCTCACCGTCGCGTCGTGCGTTGGTGAGCCCGCGCAGGCGTTCCCGGCCGACGCCGAGGTGGTGATGTTCGCCGGCCAACGCAACGGTTACGACTACTCGGCCCGCCTGACCGGCGCCCGCATCGTGGAGATCGGCCCGTCGATCGCCGAACTGCGGGAGGCGCTGGTGCGACGCCCCTCCTGCGTCCTGTGGTTCGCGGGAGAGCACCTCGCGGCCGGTGCCCTACCGATCGAAGACGTGGTCCGAGTCGCCCGAGAAGTCGCCGGATCACTCCCCGGCACGACCGCCGCGGAGCCTCGAGGTCTCCCCGACACGACCGCCCCGGAGCCTGGAGGTCTCCCGGACCTGACCGCTCCGGAGCCTCCAGGTTTCTCCGGGACTGGCCCGGCACTTCCCGGTCCACGGGCCGTGCCGGTGATCGTTGACGCCGCGGCGCAGATTCCGCCGGTTTCTTCGTTGTGGCGGTTCACGACGGAGGTTGGTGCGGATGCGGTGATCTTCAGTGGTGGGAAGGGGCTGCGCGGACCGCAGGCCAGTGGGCTCGTGCTGGGTAAGCGGTGGATTGTCGACAGATGCCGTGCCCATGCGTCGCCGTACCAGGAGATCGGGCGGGGGATGAAGGTCGGCAAGGAGGAACTTCTCGCCCTCCTTGCCGCCGTCGAGTGGACGCTTGAGCAGGACGAGGACGCGATGCTCGCGGGCTACGAGCAGATGGTCGACCGCTGGATCGCCGGTCTACAAGGACTGCCTGGAGTGGTCGTCGAGCGCGGCTACCCGAGTGAGGCCGGCCAACCACACAGCCGCGCCATCGTCCGATTGTCGACAACCTGCGGGTGGACACGGGACGGGCTGGTGGCCGCGTTGTGGGACCGCGACCCGCGGATCGCGGTCGGTACCTTCCGCCTGCCCGGCGACGCCATTGCCCTCAACCCGCAGACGCTCGAACCCGGAGAGGACGCGGTGGTTCTCGATGCGCTGGTCAGCCTTCTAAGCTCGGGTCATGGCGAGCAAGCCGGATGAGACGCGCGACGGGGTCGACCTGACCAACCTGGATCAGCCGCTGTTCGACGGGGCGGAGGCGACCAAGCGGGACCTGGTCGACTACCTCGACGCGGTGCACGAGCGGATCCTGGTGGAGCTGCGGGAGCGGCCGTTGTCGGTGATCCGGATCCGGCCGGGGCAGCCGGCGTTCATGCAGAAGAACGTGCCGAAGTACACGCCGGACTGGGTGAAGACGGTGCCGGTGTGGGCGGAGGCGTCCAAGCGCGAGGTGTCGTACGCGTTGTGCGACGACCGTCGGACGTTGCTGTGGTTCGCGAACCAGCGCGCGGTCGAGTACCACCCGACGCTTGTGCGCGCCGACCGCTGGGACCACGTCACGCATCTGGTGCTGGACCTCGACCCGCCGGAGGGGGAGACGTTCGCCATGGCGGTGCAGGCCGCGTTCCTGGTCCGGCAGGCGTTGACCGACGCCGGGCTGTCCGGTGCGGTCAAGACGAGCGGCGCCAAGGGCGTGCACGTCTTCGTACCGATCGACGATTCGGTGTCGATCGAGGATGCCGCGGCTGCCACCAGGGCGATCGCCGCTCGTGCCGAGAAACTCGATCCGTCTGTTGCGACCACGGCGTACATCAAGGAGGACCGGCACGGGAAGGTCTTCGTCGACTCGACCCGCTCCGGCGGGGCCACTGTCGTCGCCGCCTACAGCCCACGCGTCCGACCCGGTACGCCGGTGTCGTTCCCGGTCGGTTGGGACGACCTCGACCGGGTCACCCCGCGTGACTTCACCGTCCGCACCGCGGTCGCGCAACTAGGCGGCGCAGACCGCTGGGCAGCTCAACTCCCCGCACCCCAGTCCCTCCCCGAAGACCTCCTCGAAGAAGGTCGCGCCATCCCCATCGCCCGCGTCATAGCCATGCACGAAGGAAAACGCCGCAAACGCGCCCGCGAAGCCGAGGAGAAGGCGACAGAGGAGAAGAGCTAGACCTCGGGGGATGTCGTCAGGTCGAGGGCGAGCTGACAAACGTCCGGTCGAGAGTGGTTGCGTAAGGCAACTAGGAGGTCGCGCCAGGTTGGAGGCCAGTTTGTGCGGCTGCCGGCTTCTCCGATGAGGGTCCAGGCGAGTAGGCCCTCCATCAGAGAATCGCCTTGCACCAGGTTGCGGGCTGGTTGTTCGAGGAGGGACGGGGTCCACTGGGGGTGGGTCCAGCTCAGGCGGGCGCCCAGGAGGGATGCGGTGTGGTGGGCGAGTAGTGGGCGGTCGGCTACTGCGGTGATGAGGTTCGAGAGGTCGGCGGGGAGGTTGGGCCAGGCGATGGAGTGAACCAGGAGTTCCACGCGGAGGTGGAGGAGGCCTGGGTCGTCGAGTTCGGCAGCTACGGGCTTGAGGGTTTGGCGTGCGTCGGGTGGCTTTGGGTTGAAAGCTTCGGTCAGGCGCCTGGTGAGGGTGGTTAGACGTTGCCGCGCGGGGTGGTCGCGGTCGGGGGTTGCGTTCGGCAGGTTGGGATCGCTTTCCAGCCTGACCAGCAACCGCACGGCGGCGAGCAGATCGTCGAGGCCGAGTCGCGGATCGCCGGCGACGATGGCAACCAAAGAAATGGTCGCGTCGTTCCAGGTCGTCCGCGCGGTCAGATCGGTCATGACACCCGCACACACTGGCGCCACCGAAGGATTCCAGCAGGCCCACCGCGGCAGCGCGCGCAGAGCGACCCGGACTACCTCCGGCTCGGGCCGGTTGGTGATCGCGACCAGAAGGTCCGCGTAGCGCGACCGGTACTTCAAGGCCATGCCATACGCCGCACGCTGAGTCAGTACCGTCGCCGTCGCCGCGCTGTCATGCACAGCCTGCTGCAACAGCGCCCAACTCGCCGGCTCGTGCAGCAGATATTGCGAGGCCGCACTGGCGATCGCCGCCTTCACGTCACGATGCGCCGACGCCCAAGCATCAGCCAGTACGGCGCTCGCCCCGGGTGCACGGAGTTGGCCGAGCAGCCGCGCGGCCTCCTTGCGCGACGTCACCTTCGCATCCGCACCAACCAGCACCGGATGCAGCAGTCCAGGTAACAGACTCGGCCGCACGAACCGCGCGGCCCGAGTCGCCGCGTAGATCGCGACCCGAGCCCGATCGTCACCCGCATGAGACAGCAGCACCGGCAGCGCCTCCTGCGGCGCATCGGTCCAGGCCAACGCGCCCAGTGCCGCCTCCTGCAGCAGCACGGACTCGTGCCGCAAGAACGGTTCGAGGGCAGCGCGTCCGGCCCCGGGTACGTGCCCGAGCATCGACACCGCGTTCGCCCGCGCCCAGTCCGGCATCCGCTCGTCCCCCGCAGCGCGCCCCACGAGTTCGGCGTACCGGGCCAGCTGTCGGGGGAGCCAGCGGCTGAGCGCCCGGTCGGACACCTGCCACGCCGGGTGGTTCCGATCGAACCGCCGGATCCGGTCGGGCTTCGCGAGTACGGCGTCCAGGAGGTCGGTCCGCAGTTCGGTGACCGCGCGCCACACCGGATCCCACCGGGCCATGCCGACGTCGCGCTTGATGATCCGCTCGGTCCGCTCGCCCCTGGTCGCGGTCGGCCAGAGCCACAGCTCAGCTGCCTCCGCGACGGTGTACTCCTGGTTCGACCACACGCCCTGCTCGAGCGCGGCCTGCAGGTGCTCGTTCGACCAGCCACGCTTGCCGAAAGCCCTGGCGATCCCCAACGGCAGCCGGAACTCCCGCCGCGCCACCGCATCGTCCACGTACTTGCGCAGTACGTCGTACACCGCGGTCTCCTGACCGCGAGGCAGCCCGTCGATCACGCCGTACAGCTGGATCGTGCCCTGGTTCTCGGTGATCCGGGCATGCGCCTGCAAACCCCACTCGAGCAACGATGAGTCACGCCGCAACGCCCCTTGCCGTACGGCGGTCTCCGCGATCGTGCCGAGCGCCGAGCGGGTGTACCACGCCGTGTCACGGGCCTCGAGCGCGTCGGTCAACAGCGTCTGGAGCGAAACAACCAACCGGTTGGTCAGCATCGACGGCGGCAGTTCCTCGACACCCCGCAAGACCCCCTGCCGGACGCTGTCGCGGTCGTTCCGTACGCGCGTCGCCCACGACAGCGCGCTCTCGACCGCCGCGGCCTCCCGGGAGTGACCGGCCGCGTCGACGACCGCCCGGTAGACCTGCGCGCGATCGTCGGCGGCCGGCCGGGCGATCTCCGGCTCGAGCAGCGCGAACGCCTCGTCGTACGGGAGCAAGGCAGTGATCCGCCACCGCTCGTGGTGGTCCTCCGCGATCGGCGCGAGCGTGAGCATGCGGCGAGCCTGAGCAAACCGGAGCTCGCGGGGCACTACGGCGAGCAGTTCGGTAGAGAGAACGGTCTGACCCAGATCGACGCTGCTGGTGACCGCGGTGAACACGGTCGCCCGTCGAGACGGCGGGAGATCTTCGAGCAACTGGGTCAGGTCGGGCCAGAGGAGCCGGCCGAGCCTGATCAGGTCGTCGTCGGAGTAGCGGTGCAGCCGACGCCGAACCGCGGTTGTCAGTGCAGTCCCCAGTGCCGGCGCCCGATCGGGTGCGAGCAGGATCGCCAGTACGCCTCCCGGGTCGGCGTCGACCAGCCGGCCGAGAACCGAGACGATTGCCATCGGCAACTGATCGGGTGGCAGTGCCGTCGTGAGCAGGGCGGCCGCCTGCGACGGATCACGGTCCAGTACGCCGACGACGCCGTACGCCGGACCCTGCCACCACTCGTCCTTGTCCGGGCCGGTGGGCAACGTCGTACTCGCGTAGGCGAGAACCACCTTCGGATGCTTGGCGCCCAGGCGCCGCCACTGGCCGCTGCCCAGGCAGTAGGCAAGCTCCGGGAGCAGACGCTCGACAGTCTGATCGTCGGTGGAGTTGAGCAGGCTCGCGGCGGCGCGGTCGCCCCAGCGTTCGCGATGCTCATCGATCAGGCGAGCGGCCAGAAACGTCCGGCCGTTCTTCCGGATGACCTGCATGAGCTTCGTCCGCAGTTCCGCGGGTGCGTCGTCGTACAGGATCCGGAGATCGTCGTCCGAGACCGGGACGCCGGCGCGGACCGCCGCGAGCGCGCGCTGCTGGACCGACGGCACGGGATCGCGCAGCATGCGCGTCACGTGGTCGACCTCGCCCGCCACCTGGGCGACAACCAGACCGAGGGTCCGCTCGAACGCCGTACCGCGGCTGAGCTCGCCGAGCAGTTCGCGCAACTCGTCCGTCCCACGCAGGCGTCGGCCTTCAAGTGCGACGCTCCGGACGCGTTGGCCGTGCGGGAGGTGGTCGATCGACCGCAGCAGATCCGTGGCTCGCATGAGTCCATCCTGCCGAGTCAGGCCGGCAGCGAGGCGCACAAGGCCATCGAGTTGGCCGTGTCGGCGCTGTGGAAGGCGCTCAACTGGCCTGCTCGAGTTCGGCGAACGCGGCGGCCAGCTTCGGCAACGTGTAGTGGGCGTTGAGACCACTCGGGTTCGGGAGGATCCAGACCCGGGTGGAGCCGATCAGGCGCTCCTGCCGCCCGATCTGCGCGGTCCGCTCGCCGAAAGCATCCCGGTACGCCGTGACGCCGACGACAGCGAGCCATTCCGGCTGGAAGTGGAGCACCTTCTTCAGCAGGTTCTCCCCGCCGGCCACGTACTCCGCGCGCGTCAGTTCGTCGGCGCGCGCGGACGGCCGATCGACCACGTTGGTGATTCCGAGCCGATAGGTCAGCAGCTCATCCTGCTCGGCCGGTCGCAACTGCCGCGGCGTGAACCCACTCAGGTGCAACGCCGGCCAGAACCGGTTCCCCGGCCGAGCAAAGTGATGACCGGTCTCCGCCGACATCAGGCCCGGGTTGATCCCGCAGAACAGCACCCGCAACCCGTCACTGATTACATCCGGCAGAGGTTGCACGCGGCACACCGTACCGAAGGACGAGTAGTAGTGGTGATCGCTGACCGGCGCCACGCCTGCCTGAGGCCGGGAGGACCCGCCGATCGGTGACTTCTACCCGTCCTTCGGTACGCCTCAGTCGTTCTCGTTGTTCAGTCCGCCGGGGAGTCGGGATGCAACTGCGGGCGACGAAGAGCCAGATCGTCAACCCAGGGTTGACGCAACGCTATCGTCAACCTAAGGTTGACGCCATGACTCCTGGACCTGATTTGCAGCAGCTCATCACCACGATCAAGGCGGACGCCGGCAGCGACGACGAGTTGCGGCAGCTAGCCACCGCGGCGACGACGATCAGCGAACTGACCAGCACCGGCGACGCCGCGCTCGGCTTCTTCGTCGACCGCGCCCGCGGCGCCGGCAAGTCGTGGGTCGAGATCAGCGCGGTGCTCGGGGTGAGCAAGCAGGCCGCGCACAAGCGGTTCGCCGACTCCTGGACGACCAAGCCCGCGTTCGAGCGCTACACCCCGCGAACCAAGGCCGTCGTGCAGGCCGCGGCCGACGTCGCCCGCGAACGCAACCACGACTTCATCGGCACCGAGCACCTGCTGCTCGCGTTCTACACCCAGCCCGAGGCGCTGGCCACCAAGGTCCTGCTGCGGCACGACATCACCGAGGACCGGGTCCGCGAAGCCGTCGACGTCCTCAGCCCGGCCGGTACGCCGACCGATCCGCCGAAGACCCTGGACGCCGAGGATCCGCCGTACACCCGCCGTACCGCGCATGTCCTGCAAGGTGCCGTCGGGGAGGCTGTCACCCTCGGCCACAACTACGTCGGCACGGAGCACCTGTTGCTGGCGTTCTACCGGGACTCGGCAGGCCTCGCGACGAAGGTCCTGCTCGAGCAGGGTCTCGACGAGACGGCAGCCTGGACTGCCCTGCGTGCACTGCTCGAGGAGGCAGCGAAGTAGGTTTGGGTGCATGCCTGACTGGTCTGAGCGGTTGAGTGAGTTGGCAGTGGCGGCCGGGGTCCCCGGAGCGGTGCTCGGGATCTGGCGCGACGGGGAGACGACGGTCACGCCGTACGGCGTCCTGAACGCGTCGACCGGGGTCGAGACCACCGCCGACTCGCTGTTCCAGATCGGTTCGGTCACCAAGACGTGGACCGCGACGATGATCGTCCAGCTCGCCGCCGAGGACCGGCTGGACCTGGACGACGCCGTGGTGAAGTTGTTGCCTGAGGCACCGATTGATCCGCGGATCACGGTTCGGCACCTGCTCACCCACACCAGCGGCATCGATGGCGATGTGTTCACCGACACCGGCCGCGGCGACGACTGCGTCGAGCGGTACGTCGCTCTTCTCGGTGACGTGGACCTGCTGTTCGAGCCGGGTACGGCGTACTCCTACTGCAACGCTGGATACGTGGTGCTGGGCCGGATCATCGAAGTTCTCGACGGCCGGACCTGGGACGAGTCGCTGAAGGCCCGGCTGATCGAGCCGCTTGGCCTGACGCAGACGGTCACGCTGCCGGAGGAGGCGATCCTGCATCGTGCCGCGCGCGGCCACGTCGCGAGCGACGGGGCGCCGGTGAAGACGTGGCAGTTGCCTCGCAGCATCGGAGCGGCCGGGCTGATCACGGCGGGTGCCGGTGACGTTCTGCAGTTCGCCCTGATGCATCTGACCGATGACCGGTACGCGGCCATGCAGGAGCCGCAGGTGCCGTTCGCGGGCGGCGTCGGCGGCTTCACGAACCTCGGCCTGGCCTGGCGCATCTACGACTGGGGCGGGCGGCCACTGTTCGGTCACGACGGTTCGACGATCTCCCAGACGGCGTTCCTCCGCATCGACCCCGCCGCGCGGCTGGTGGTCTGCCTGCTGACCAACTCCGGCAACGGTCCGGCGCTGTTCGAGCCGTTGGCGTCCGAGGTGTTTACTGAGTACGCCGGCATCGCGCACCCGGCGCCGCCGCAGCCCGTCGACCTTCCGACCGACGATCGCCACGTCGGCCGGTACGAACGGACCAGCGTGCGGTTGGACGTCGTACGCCGGGAGGACCGCCTCGTCCTCGTCGAGCACGCCACCGGCGACCGGCTGGCGTTCGCCGAGGAGGCCGCGACCGAGTACGACCTGCTCCCGACCGAGCCCGCGGACGGCGACCATTTCGTCGTCAGAGCCTCGCCCAACCACCCCTGGGTGCCGCTGACCTTCACCCCGACTCACCTCTTCAGCTCCGGCCGAGTCACGCCCAAGGTCTGAAATACCGCGGGCGTTGCTGGGGCAGGCGAGCTAACGTCTCACATGTGACTAGTGCACCTGCTGAACTTCCTCGTAAGGCCGGTGACCTCCGGGCCGCCGGATATCTACCCCGGTCGATCAAGGCCGAGATTCGTGACAACCTGCTGACAGAGCTCCGGGCCGGGCGTGATCCCTGGCCCGGCATCGTCGGATTCACCCGCACGGTGATTCCCCAACTCGAACGCGCCCTGCTCGCGGGGCACGACGTCGTACTGCTGGGTGAGCGCGGCCAGGGCAAGACCCGGCTGCTGCGGACCCTGGTCGGGCTGCTGGACGAGTGGACCCCGGTGATCGAGGGCGCCGAACTGCCCGAGCACCCGCTCGACCCGATCACGCCCGCCTCGCGCCGCCGCGCCGCCGAGCTCGGCGACGATCTTCCGGTCGCCTGGCTGCACCGCAGCCTGCGGTACGCCGAGAAGCTCGCGACCCCGGACACATCGGTCGGCGACCTCATCGGTGACGTGGACCCGGTGAAGGTTGCCGAGGGCCGCAGTCTCGGTGACCCGGAGACCATCCACTTCGGACTCGTCCCGCGGGCGCACCGCGGCATCGTCGCGATCAACGAGCTGCCGGACCTGGCCGAGCGGATCCAGGTCGCGCTGCTGAACGTGATGGAGGAGCGCGACATCCAGGTCCGCGGGTACACGCTCCGGCTGCCGCTCGACGTGTTGCTGGTGGCAACGGCCAACCCGGAGGACTACACCAACCGCGGCCGGATCATCACGCCGCTGAAGGACCGGTTCGGCGCCGAGGTCCGGACCCACTACCCGCTCGACATCGACGCCGAGGTGGACGTCATCCGGCAGGAGGCCGAGTTCACCGCCGAGGTCGGCGAACCGCTGCTGGAGGTGCTGGCCCGGTTCGTCCGGCACCTGCGGGAGTCGACCGCGATCGACCAGCGGTCCGGGGTGTCCGCGCGGTTCGCGGTCGCCGCGGCCGAGACGATCGCCGCCGCCGCGTTGCGCCGCAGCGCGATCACCGGTGAGGAGCCGGCCGTCGCCCGTCCGGTGGATCTCGAGGCCGTGCCCGCCGTACTGCGCGGCAAGCTCGAGTTCGAGCCCGGTGAGGAAGGGCGTGAGATCGAACTGCTCGAGTACCTGCTGCGCCGGTCGGTCGCGGACACCGCGCGGGAGCGGTTCGCCGGTCTCGACCTGAGCCCGCTGGCCCATGCGATTGCCGACGGCAACCTTGTGACCACGGGTGAGCGGGTGCCCGGCCGGGACGTGCTGGCCGCGTTGCCGGAGCTGCCGGTGCTGCACGACGTCGCCGCGCGCGCCGGCGTCGAGCCGGACGAGTCGCCGGGCCGGATCGCCGCCGCGGTCGAGCTCGCCCTGGAGGCGCTCTATCTGTCCAAACGCGTCGCCAAGGACGCCGACGACGACACCACGATATACGGGATCTGATGACATGACAGCGTCCATTCCGGAGGGCTGGTCTTATGGGCCGTGGCACGACGGGCCGGATCCACTCAAGGCGCCCGCGGATCTGCGCGACGCGCTGGACGAGATCGGCCGCGACGTGATGAACGGATCGTCGCCCCGGTCCGCGCTGGAGGAGTTGCTCCGGCGCGGTACCCGGAACACCCAGGGCCTGGACGACCTCACCCGCAGGTTGTGGGAGCGCCGCCGCGAGATCCAGCGGCGGCACAACCTCGACGGAACGCTGCGGGACGTCCAGCGCCTGCTCGACGAGGCACTCGAGGCCGAGCGGCACGAACTGTTCCCGAACCCGTCCGACGACGCCCGCTTCCGGGAGGCTCAGCTCGACGCGCTCCCGGCCGGTACGGCGGCCGCCGTACGAGAGTTGGCCAACTACGACTGGCAGTCGTCGGACGCGCGGGAGAAGTACGAGCAGATCCGTGAGCTGCTCGGCCGTGAGCTCCTCGGATCGCGGTTCGAGGGCATGAAGGAGGCGTTGCAGCAGACCACGCCGGAGGACGTCGAGCGGATCAACGAGATGCTCACCGACCTCAACGCGTTGCTCGCGGCGCATGCGCAGGGGCGGCCGGAGGTGCCGCAGCTGTTCGACGAGTTCATGGCCAAGCACGGCGAGTTCTTCCCGGAGAATCCACAGAACGTCGACGAACTGATCGACGTACTCGCGCAGCGGGCGGCCGCGGCGCAGCGGATGATGAACTCGATGACACCCGAGCAGCGGGCCGAGCTGATGGAGCTGTCGCAGCAGGCGTTCGGCAGTCCGCAGCTGGCTCAGCAGCTCGCGCAGCTGGATGCTCAGCTGCAGTCGCTCCGGCCGGGGGAGGACTGGTCCGGTTCGGAGCGGATGAGTGGGGACGATCCACTCGGTCTCGCCGAGGGCGCACGGGCGATGTCGGATCTTGCCGAGCTGGATGCGTTGGCCGAGCAACTCTCGCAGAGTTATCCGGGTGCGCGGCTGGATGACATCGACCTCGATGCGCTCACCCAGCAGCTCGGCGAAGAGGCGACGGTCGATGCGCGCCGGCTGAGCGAGCTCGAGCGGCAGCTGCGCGATCAGGGTCTGCTGGAACGTGCGCCCGACGGATCGTTGCGATTGTCGCCGAAGGCGCTGCGACAACTCGGTCAGACCGCGCTGGCCGACGTACTGCGGACTGCTCGGGGCTCAGGTGAACGCGACGCGGCCAACGCGGGCGCGGCCGGTGAGTTGAGTGGGTCCACGCGGCAGTGGGAGTTCGGCGACACCCAGCCGTGGGACGTTCCGCGGACCGTGCGGAACGCCGTACTGCGGACCGCCTCGCGCAGTGGGTCCGTCAAGCTGGATGTGGCGGACGTGGAGATCGCCGAGACCGAGCACCGGGCTCGGGCCGCGGTCGCGCTCCTGGTCGACACGTCGTGGTCGATGGTCCAGGAGGGTCGCTGGCTGCCGATGAAGCGGACGGCGCTCGCGCTGCATCAGCTCATCTCGACCCGCTACCGCAACGACGCGCTCCAGCTGATCACCTTCGGGCGGTACGCCGGAGTCGTCGAGTTGCCGCAGTTGATCGGGATGGAAGGCACCTGGGAGCAGGGCACCAACGCACACCACGCCCTGCTGCTGGCCGGACGTCATCTGCGGCGGCACCCGGACGCGCAGCCGGTCGTGCTGATGGTGACCGACGGCGAGCCGACCGCGCACCTCGAGCCGGACGGAACGGCCGAGTTCTCCTACCCGCCCGAGCCGGCGACGCTGCGGAAGACGATCTTCGAGGTCGACCGGCTGGCCAAGCTCGGCGCCTCGCTGACCGTGTTCCGCCTCGGCGACGACCCGCGGCTGAACGCGTTCGTCGACCTCCTCGCCCGCCGCAGCGGCGGCCGCGTCCTGGCCCCAGATCCGGACGGCCTCGGCGCCGCGGTCGTCGGCGATTACCTCCGCACCCGCCGAAGACTGTGATCTTACCGTCAGTGGGTGGTAAAATCACCGGTGATACTACCGATGAAGGTGCAAGCTGTCGGGCGACATGCGTAAACCGTCCCGGAAGGACAGCTGTGAACCTGAAAGCACGTATCGGCGCTGCCGTCGCTTCCCGGACGCTGGGCGTCCAGTGCTCGTGACGGCGGTCGTTCCCGTTCACCGCTGCGGGGCAGTCCCGGATTCGCACCGGGTGCCAGGTCACAGATCGCGTGACCGGGCGAACCGTCGGCACTGACGAACGTACGCGCGCACGCCGCCGAACGCCGTACGGCGAGACGAACGCCACTACCGCAGTCGTCGCGCGATCCCCGGATCCGGCGTGCCGGCGTGGAGGAGGGCGGCGAGCATCTCGATCCCGTCGACGAGCCGCGGACCCGGCCGGGCGAAGTACCCGTTGGCGTCGGCCGCCCAGACCGGGACGCCCGCTGGAAGGAGATCCAAGAGGTCCGCTGTCAGTCGGGTGGCACCGTCGAGGTCGTACCCGCAGGGGGCGGAGACGATCACGTCCGGGCGTGCGGCGGCGACGGCTGACCAGGTGATCGGCGTCGAGCGCTGACCGGCGTTGCCCAGAACGTTGGTCCCGCCCGCGCGGGTGACCATCTCCGGCAACCAATGCCCCGGCGCGTACGGAGGATCCGTCCACTCCAACAGCACGACCCGCCGACCGGTCGTGGTTCCAGGCAGTTGTCCCAAACGCTTCCGAAGGCCGTCGAGTAGCGCAGTACTCTCGCGTCCGATCGCCTTGCCGATGGTTGCGATGGAGGCGAGCACCTCGTCGAGGTCGTGCGGATCGGTGCTGACCACCTCGGCCCGGCAGCCCAGGTAGTCGAGCGCGTCCGCAACGTCGTCCACATCGATCGCACACACGGCACACAGGTCCTGGGTGACCACCACGTCCGGATCGAGGTCGCGCAGGGCGCCCGCGTCCAGGTGGTAGAGGTCGTCGCCGGCGGTGACCCGCTGCCGCACGAACGCGTCGATCTCGCCCGGTGTCAGCCCCTCCGGCAGGGCCGTCGTCGACACGATCCGCCGGGTCCGCGCTGCGGGCGGGTAGTCGCACTCGAAGGTGACGCCGACCACGTCGTCGCCCGCGCCCAGCGCGAAGCAGATCTCCGTCGCCGACGGCAGCAACGAGACGATACGCACCCCGATGACTCTAGACGAAAGAGCGCTTTCGCGTCGGTCTGGGGTTTCCTCGGTGAACAGGCCGATTGTCTCCCGTTGTCAACGAGGGAAGGGTTTTCCGGCCTTCAACCTGTGGGAAGGGTCACGTCGGCATCGTGAGACCAGTGTTCAACTGGACTGGTTTTTTGGCTTACTCTGAAAGCACGCCCCCGCCACCGGAGTCGATGGGCCAGCGGCCACCTCACCGCGCCTACGCACCGCCTGAAACCCAGGGAGTGATCGTGCCGAAACTCGTCTATGACTTTGCCGAAGGCAACAAGGGCATGAAGCAGCTGCTCGGCGGAAAGGGGGCGAACCTGGCCGAGATGACCAATCTCGGTCTGCCGGTGCCGCCCGGCTTCACCATCACGGCCGACGCCTGCCGCGTGTACCTGGCCACCGGTACGGTGCCGCCGGAGCTGGCCGACGAGATCGACCACCACGTCGACCTGCTCCAGCAGACGATGGGCAAGAAGCTCGGCCAGGCCGACGACCCGCTGCTGGTCTCGGTCCGGTCCGGCGCGGCCGTGTCGATGCCCGGAATGATGGAGACCGTCCTGAACGTCGGCCTGAACGACGACTCGGTGAACGGCCTCGCCCACCACTCCGGCAACCCGCGGTTCGCCTGGGACGCCTACCGGCGGCTGATCCAGATGTTCGGCAAGACCGTGCTCGGCATGGAGGGTGACGTCTTCGAGGACGCGATCGAGGCGGCCAAACAGGCCAAGGGCACCCGCAACGACCTCGACCTGGACGCCGACGACCTGAGGGGCCTGGTCGAGACGTTCAAGCAGGCCGTGCACGACCACACCGGCCGCGAGTTCCCGCAGGACCCGCGGACCCAGATGGACCTGGCGATCGAGGCCGTCTTCGGCTCGTGGAACTCCGACCGTGCGATCCTCTACCGCCGCCAGGAGCGGATCGCCACCGACCTCGGTACGGCGGTCAACATCTGCTCGATGGTGTTCGGCAACCTCGGCATGGACTCCGGCACCGGCGTCGCGTTCACCCGCGACCCCTCGACCGGTCAGCCCGGCGTGTACGGCGACTACCTGCAGAACGCGCAGGGCGAGGACGTGGTGGCCGGCATCCGGAACACGGTCCCGCTCGCGGATCTCGAGCAGATCGACAAGACGTCGTACGACGATCTGATGGCGATCATGGCGAAACTCGAGGGGCACTACCGCGACCTGTGCGACATCGAGTTCACCGTCGAGCGCGGCAAGCTGTGGATGCTGCAGACCCGGGTCGGCAAGCGGACCGCGGCGGCGGCGTTCCGGATCGCGACCAGCCTGATCGACGAGGGCGTGATCGACACCGACGAGGCGCTGCGCCGGGTGAAGGGCGCCCAGCTCGCGCAGCTGATGTTCCCGCGGTTCGACGCGGACGCGGACAAGGACCTGATCAGCAAGGCGATCGGCGCGTCGCCCGGTGCGGCCTCGGGCACGGTCGTGTTCACCTCCGCGGCCGCGGTCGAGGCGGCGGACAAGGGCGAGAAGGTGATCCTGGTCCGGCGCGAGACGAACCCGGACGACCTGCACGGCATGATCGCCGCGCAGGGCATCCTGACCAGCCGCGGCGGCAAGACCTCGCACGCGGCCGTGGTCGCCCGCGGCATGGGCAAGACCTGCGTCTGCGGCGCCGAGGAACTCGACGTGAATGTTGCCCAAGGCACCATCAACGTCAACGGCACGGTGATCGAGGCCGGCGAGACGATCTCGATCGACGGCACCACCGGCGAGGTGTTCCGCGGCGAGGTCCCGGTCGTCCCGTCACCGGTCGTGCAGTACTTCGAGGGTTCGCTGTCCCCGGACGCCGGGGACGAACTCGTGGCGTCGGTGCACCGGTTGATCACCCACGCCGACGAGGTACGGCGGCTCGGCGTACGGACCAATGCGGACACCGCGGACGACGCGGCCCGGGCGCGCCGGTTCGGCGCCGAGGGGATCGGGCTGTGCCGGACCGAGCACATGTTCCTGGGGGAGCGGCGCGAGTCGGTCGAGCGGTTGATCCTGGCGGACAACGACGCCGATCTCGAGGCGGCGCTCACGGAGCTCGAGCCGTTGCAGCGGGGCGACTTCCTCGAGTTGCTGGCCGCGATGGACGGGCAGCCGGTGACGATCCGGTTGATCGACCCGCCGTTGCACGAGTTCCTGCCGTCGATGGAGGAGCTCGCGGTGAAGGTCGCGCTGGCGCGTGAGCGTGGTGAGGAGCTCGGGCACGACGCCGCGCTGCTGACCGCGGTCGAGCGGCTGCACGAGGAGAACCCGATGCTCGGCCTGCGCGGGGTCCGGCTCGGCCTGGTCGTCCCGGGCCTGTTCGCGATGCAGGTGCGGGCGATCGCGTCCGCGGCGATGGAACTGCGGGCGCAGGGCAAGGACCCGCGGCCGGAGATCATGATCCCGCTGGTCGGCGCGGTCCAGGAACTGCATCTGGTCCGGGACGAGGTGGAGCGCGTGCTCGCCGACGTCGGTGTCGACTGGAGCATCCCGATCGGCACGATGATCGAGCTGCCGCGGGCCGCGGTGATCGCGGACCAGATCGCCGAGGCGGCCGACTTCTTCTCGTTCGGGACGAACGACCTGACCCAGACCACCTGGGGCTTCAGCCGCGACGACGTCGAGGGCGCATTCTTCTCCCGCTACCTGGAGAAGGGCATCTTCGCCGTGTCGCCGTTCGAGTCGATCGACCGCGAGGGCGTCGGCGCGCTGGTTCGCACCGGTGTCGACCGCGGCCGCGCCAGCAAGCCGGACCTCAAGCTCGGCATCTGCGGTGAGCACGGCGGTGACCCCGACAGCATCCACTTCTTCCACGAGGTGGGCCTGGACTACGTCTCCTGCTCCCCGTTCCGCATCCCGGTCGCCCGCCTCGAGGCCGGCCGCGCAGCCCTCGACTGACCGGCGCCGTTCGATGGGATATCTCATCGGGTTGTCCCTTCTCCCCTCGGATACGAGCGGAGAAGGGACAAGTCCGACGGATATCCGGCTCTTCTGCTCGATGTGTGGGTGGCCTGCCTGCCATGTCCGCGTCGGCCGGCGGACCCGGGTCCGGTGACTTGAGACAGCCCCTGGTGTGCTGGGATCAGAAATGCCAGGTCCCCGCCCCCGTCTGGTCGAGGCTGTCGGCCAGCGGTGCCCGGCCCCGGTCGTCCAGGCTCGACCTCGGACAGGTAGTGGGGGCCTCGGACACGGCACGGCCTGTCCGAGGCGCCCAGGCGGTGTCCCAGGTTCCGGGGTCCGGTACCGGTCCCACCACCGGTAAGACGAACCCCCGGCCAGTCACCGCACTTTGCCCGCGGTGTGCCAGCTGGTCGGGCGCGGACGGTGGCAGCCCGCGCGTGTGGACGGTGGTTTGCGGGAGTGCGGACGGTGGCTGGGGTGTGCAGCTTGACAGGAGGTGTCCGCCCTGGCCCCTACCGGGGCGCCGGGGCCAGGCGTGAATGCCTCGCCCGACGAGCACCCTGGACCGACACCACCTGTCGAGCTGCACACCGGCCGGCCTGGCTCACCTCGCCCACACATCCAGCAGAAGAGCCGGATATCCCCTCGAATGGTCGGGCCGGGTTGCTGCGTGGACTGCTTGACAGCGGGCAGGTGTGACCGTCCGTAGAGCGGGATCGGGGTTCTCAGAGACTGGATCGGACCGGCAAACACTGTGGGTTACGGGCGCGACCTGTCCGCGTAATTTCCCTTAACCAACCCCTTGCGTAAGCGCTCTCCGGCTGGTGAGAATGACCGGGCGGGAAGGGCGATCACTCGTCGACTTTCGGGTCTGACCTGAACCAGCCGCTGTGGCGGCTCGTGACTCCCTTCCCGCACCAAATCCTCTTGTTTTCAAGGCCGTTGTAGGGTTTCGCCATGGCCCTCTATGTCGTTCAGCTGCGCTTCGATCTTGCCGAGTCCGACCGCCGGATGGAGGTCCGTCCGGCACACCGCGAGTACCTCACCGAGCTGAAGGCGGCCGGCAAGCTCGTCGCCGCCGGACCCTTCACCGACCAGACCGGCGCCCTCCTCGTGTACGACGTCGCCGACGAAGCCGAGCTCCGCGACATCCTCGCGAAGGACCCCTACACCCCGGCCAACGTCTACGAGCTCGCGACCCTCGCGGAGTGGCAGCCGCTCTTCCCGATCAGCTGAGCGAGCCCAGCAGGGCGAGGGTCCTGGCCCACCCCTGCCGGAGCGCGGACTCGTTGGCGGCCCGATTTCCGCCGAGGTGGAGCGGGCGCATGAGCACCGGATGCACGAGCGTCGTCCCATGCGGAAGGTACGGCGCTCCGCTGACCCCGTGCCCGGCGCCCTGCGCGATCAGGGCCTGATGCGGGAACCGGTCGTGTGCGCTGTCGAGCTCACGGACGATCTGCGTTGCCGCGTACTGCGACTCCCACACGAGATCACCTGTGCCGGCGATCGCCAGCACCGGGCCGCTGATGTGGTCGACCGGTATCGGCTGGTCGCCGACTGGCAGCGGTCGGCCGTGCAGCGTCCAGGGCGCGCCCCGGTTATCCGGGAACGAACCGTTGATCTTCGCGCTCGGTGCGTAGAGCAGGGCGCCGTGAACCAGGTTCGGGAAGTTCTGGCTCAGGAGGAGCGCGGCCTCGGTCCCTCGGAACCCGCCTGCGGCGACGACGTGCGCGGGATCGACACCGGGTTGACGGGCCAGCCAGTGGGCAGCGGACGCGAAGTACTCCAGGGGGATATTGCGCAGATCGGTCGGCAGACCCGGCGCGTGGAAGTAGGCCAAGGCCAGTGTGGGATACCCGTGCGATGCCAGCAGGTCCGTCAAGGACGGTGAGGCCACTCCGCCTTCGGACCCGCCGATCAGCACGACTGCGGGGTGCTTGGCCCGACCGGCGGGCGGAGCGACGTACAGGCCGCTGATTTTGTCCTTGGTCAGGGTGACGGGTCTCGTCGTGACGCCGCGGCTCAACCACTCTCGGGTCAAGGTCGTGCGCGCCACCTCGCGGCCGTCCTTGCGGACCAGGACGTCGACCTGTTCGACCGGGCGATCGTCCACGGTCGGTGGGCTGAACGTCTGCTGGTCGGGATCGCCGTTCGGTGGGTTCATCGACCAGAACAGGCCCATGCCGTCGGTGTTCTGGTAGCTGCCGCCGGAGGGTTCGGCGCGGTCGAGGTCGACGGTGCCGTGGTCATCGGCGGTGAAGGTCGCCTCGGCGTGCCATTTCTTGCCGTCGCGGTCGACCGCTTCGGCGCCGACCCTGACCTTCGCGTGGGGCTCGAGGTCAGTCACCGTCAGGTGGACGGCCTGGTCGGCGAGGGCTAACGCGTGATCGACGTGAATGGCTGGGTGGTCGGCACCGGACGAACACCCGGCCGCGACCAGGCAGACAACTGCGGCGCTCAAATAGATCCGGTGCATACCTCAATGGTCGCGCTGCTCCGGTTCACCGGCGCATCAGACGTCGGCGGCTTCCAGGTCCAGGTGGTCGACGTACGCCCAGAGCCAAACGAGTGGCGCGAGGACCAGTTCCGGCTCGCCGTCTTCGTCGGCGATGAAGATCATCGACGCCTCGCCGTTGGAGATGTCCTCGATCACCGCGTCGCAGGTCTCGAGCGCGACCTCGAACGGCAGCAGCGGCGGCCCGTTCTCCCAGCGTGGCTGGGGGAGTGGGAGCACCGGCGCCTCGTCGGTCCCGTCCAGCTCGACCGACACCTTCTGCAGCTCCTCGTAGAGGTCGAAGGTGATGAGTCCGGCGAGCGGACGGCCGTCGAGGCCGATCAGGTACGGGTCGTCGCCGCCCTCGCGGTAGTTGTCCCGGAGATCCGGCAGCGCGGCCTTCAGGTCCGAGGCTTCGAGGTACGGCGCTTCCGCCGGCTCCTCCTCGTCGACCTCGGTCAGCCCGCTGCGCATCTGGTCGAACTGATGCAGCAGCCCGTTCAGCTCGTCGTACGCCCCGCCGCCCGGTGCCTTCTGCGCTCGCGCCTCCAGGTCCCGCAGGTGGTCGACCAGGTCGTCCTCGAAGTGCAGCTCGTACCGCGGCAGGCCGGGCGCGCGGCCGGCGTTGAGCTGCGCGACCAGCTGGGTCGACACCGGCCCGAGCCGCTCGGCCAGCACCTCCAGCGGCGTGGTCGGCTTCTCCTCGTCGTCGTGGGCGCAGGAGTCGTCCTCGCCTTTGCCCCCGCCCTCCATCGCGACCAGCACCTGGAACGCCGGGAACGCCACCAGCGCCGCGGTCGCCATCATCCCGTCGCCGATCAGCATCAGCGGGTTCCCACCGGCTTCGGTCCGGCGCAGGTGATCGGGCATCAGTACGGCGGCCTGCTCGACGTTCACCTGACTCGCCAGCGAGGACAGCCCGTGGTCGCTGTCGACTCCGAGGAGCTCGACCAGCCGCTCGGAGCTCATGTCGAAGTTCGATCGGAGGTAGTACCGCAGCCAGCCGGCGTCGACCGGGCTGGACAGCAGCTCGGCGACCCGAGCCCGGAAGTCGGCCAGGTCCGCGATCGCCAGCACCACCAGCACCGGCTGGTCGCCGTCGCCGATCACCAGCGGGCGGGTGTCGCCGTTCTGGAACCCGTCGACCACCTGGTGCAGGCTGTCGGCCGCAGCCTCGAGCGGCCAGGACTCCGCCTCGAACTCGGTCACCACCGCGGCGGAGGTGTCGTCGGGCATCTGCTGATCCTCTCCGAGTGGCGGCGGGAGTTGGAGTAACTGTAGGCGGCTGTTGGTTCGACGGACGGTGAGGGGGTCGACCGGGGCCCGGTGTGCGGGCCGACGTGACATTGGCTACGCTGGCACCGGCGGGTCGATGCATAGGTATCTCACATGTGAGATAAGGTCCGGCGCATGACCGATGACTACCTGAGCCGGATCGGAAACCTCATCCGGGACGCCCGCAAGCACCGCGGCTGGACGCAGACGCAACTCGCGGAAGTACTGAACACCAGCCAGAGCGCGGTGAACAGGATCGAAAAGGGTCATCAGAACCTCACCCTCGAGATGCTCGCCCGGATCGGCGAGGCACTCGACTCCGAAATTGTCTCTCTCGGTGGAGGTCCGGTCCACCTCCGTGTCGTCGGCGGCCTGCGGTTGTCCGGATCGATCGACGTGAAGTCCAGCAAGAACGCCGGGGTCGCGCTGCTCTGCGCCAGCCTGCTGAACAAGGGCCGCACCACCCTGCGCAAGGTCGCGCGGATCGAAGAGGTCAACCGGCTGCTCGAGGTGCTGAACTCGATCGGTGTCCGGACCACCTGGCTGAACGACGCCGGCGACCTGGAGATCGTCCCGCCGGCCCACCTCGACCTGGGCGCGATGGACGCCGAGGCTGCCCGCCGGACCCGCTCGATCATCATGTTCCTCGGTCCGCTGCTGCACCGCGAGGACACCTTCCAGCTGCCGTACGCCGGTGGCTGCGACCTGGGCACGCGGACCGTCGAGCCGCACATGGCCGCGCTGCGGCCGTTCGGCCTGGAGGTGAAGGCGACCGGTGGTGAGTACCACGCGGTGGTGAACCGGGCGATCACCCCGGGCAAGCCGATCGTGCTGACCGAGCGCGGCGACACCGTGACCGAGAACGCGATCATGGCCGCGGCCCGCTACGACGGCGTCACGGTGATCCGCAACGCGAGCTCGAACTACATGGTCCAGGACCTGTGCTTCTACCTCGATCTGCTCGGCGTGCAGATCGACGGCATCGGTACCACCACGCTGACCGTGCACGGCAAGGCCGAGATCGACGTGGACGTCGACTACGCCCCGTCCGAGGACCCGATCGAGGCGATGTCCCTGCTCACCGCGGCGATCGTGACCGGCTCGGAGATCACCATCCGGCGGGCGCCGGTCGAGTTCCTCGAGATCGAGCTCGCGCTGCTGGAGGAGATGGGGCTCGACTACAGCCGCAGCGCCGAGTACCTGGCCGAGAACGGCCGGACCCGGCTGGTCGACCTGACCACCCGGCCGTCGAAGTTGCACGCGCCGATCGACAAGATCCACCCGATGCCGTTCCCCGGCCTGAACATCGACAACCTGCCGTTCTTCGCGGTGATCGCGGCGAAGGCGACCGGGCAGACGCTGATCCACGACTGGGTGTACGAGAACCGCGCGATCTACCTGACCGACCTGAACAAGCTCGGCGGCCGGGTCAAGCTGCTCGACCCGCACCGGGTCATGGTCGAGGGCCCGACGCACTTCTCCGGCACCGAGATGATGTGCCCGCCGGCGCTCCGCCCGGCCGTGGTCACGCTGATCGCGATGATGGCCGCGAAGGGTACGTCGGTCCTGCGCAGCGTCTACGTGATCAACCGCGGCTACGAGGACCTGGCTACCCGGCTGAACTCGCTAGGCGCCCAGATCGAGACGTTCAGGGACATCTGAGTCCTGCAGGCTCTGCTGGTCCTGCAGGCTCTGCCGGTCTTGAAGGAAGGCGACGGCCTCGGTGATCACCTCCGGATCGATCATGATCCGGCGGTGACCGAGGCCGCTCGTCGCGAGGAAGTGGGCCTGCGGCCCGTAGGCCCGCAGCAGCACGCGGGCCTGCCGGGGGTCCACCACATCGTCCTCGTCGTTGTGGATCACGAGTAGGTCGATGTCGCCGGTAGCCACCGAGAACCTGGTCCAGATCTGGTCGTCGCCGTCGAAGTAGCGGCGCTCGATCGACCGCCGGAGCACCTTGTTGATCTTCGGCCCCAGTCCGAGCTCATGGCAGAACGCGTCGGCCAGGTAGCCGAAGTCGGCGACCCCGCTGATCATCACCAGCCGCTTGGCCGCGACCCCCTCGCGGACGGCGTACAGGGCGAACGGGACGCCGAGGGAGTGGGCGATCACGCCCTCGAACGGGCCGTGGCGCTCCTCGAGCCGGCGGATGATCCGCTGGTGGCCGAGGATCGAGACGATCGGCCCGGGGGAGTCGCCGTGGCCGGGAGCGTCGTACGCGATCGGGCTGTAGCCGAGCTCGAGCAGCCTGGTGACGAAACCGGCGTACCGGGATGCGCGGGAACGCCAGCCGTGCACGAGCAGGACCGGGCGGCGGCCGTCGCCCCACGCATAGCTGACGACCCCTTCGACGACCTCGACCCCCGCGGCCTCGTGGATCGTGCGTTCGGAGTCGCGGACCTGGCCGCGGGCCATCGGGCGGCGCCACAGCTCGAACGCGAGGCGTCCGGCCAGTCGGGGTGACAACGATCCGATTGTCGACAATCCGGTGCTGATCAGCTTCTTCATGACGCTCCTCGACTGGCAAACTATACGAACGGTCGTATTATTAGTTTGTCAGGGCCTGGACGTCAACAGCCTTAGGATCGGTAGTCGTGGAGAAGGTCGACGGACGCTTGGTGCGGGGTGATCAGACCCGCCGCGCGGTGCTGCGGCGGTCGGTCGACATCGCGTCGGTCGACGGGCTCGAGGGGCTGTCGATCGGGCGGCTCGCGACCGAGCTCGGAATCAGCAAGAGCGGCCTGTTCGCGCACTTCGGGTCGAAGGAGGAGTTGCAACTCGCGACGATCCGGGCCGCGCGCCGGATCTACGCCGACAACGTGGTGACGCCGGCGTTCGAGGTCGAGCCCGGGCTCGGGCGGGTCTGGGCGTTGAGCACGCACTGGCTGGAGTACTCGCAGCGCCGGGTGTTCCCGGGCGGGTGCTTCTTCCAGAAGGTCTCGCACGAGTACGCCGCCCGCGAAGGAGCGGTACACGATGCGCTCGCCGGCGTGCATCGCGAGTGGATGGATCTGATCGCGACCGCCATCGGTGAAGCGGTCGAGCGGGGTGAGTTGGCCGCAGATCCCAAGCTGTTGGCCTTCGATCTCAACGCGTACTACGAGGCTGCGAATCTCGCATCGATCCTGCTCAACGACGACACGACGTACGACCAGGCCCGTCAGGCCGTCCAGGCCCGGCTGGAGTCGGCGGCTGTCGCCGGTACGACGCTGCCCTGGTGACTCGGGAGATCCCGGCGCCGCCGGATCGGTGACGCGATGAGGACCAGTCCGGCGAGGGGTACGCCGGCGGTGGTGATCCAGAGTGCCGGGCCGAGACCGAGGGTTTGGCCGAGCGTTCCGCCGAGGAGTGCGCCGATCGGGATCGTTCCGTAGTTGACGAACGACGTTGTCGCAGCAAGGCGGCCGAGCAGTTCCGGTGGGCAGTAGGACTGCTGGAAGGTTGCTTTGACGACGTTGCCGCCGACAACGCCGAGGCTGACGCCGAACCCGTCGGCGAGGTAGAGCCAGGGGCTCACCGTGCTCAGCGGGATGAGCAGTGCGAGGGTCGGCAGGCCGAGTTCGCACAGCAGAAGCGCTCGGGCGGTGCCGAAGCGTGCGGCCAGGCGACGGCCGGCGAAGGCGCCTGCGACGCCACCGCTCGTGGCGGCGGCCACCAGGGCGCCGACCGTGCCGGCGGATAGGCTCGCTTCACGGACGAGGAAGACGGCGACGATCGCCTGATAGCCCATCAGCGCGAGATTCGAGACCGCGCCGAAGAGGGTGAGGGTACGCAGCCAGACGTCCTTCGCGACGTAGCCGATCCCCAGCTTGATCCCGATCCACAGGCCGGCTTGGCGGTCGAACGCCGGGGCTTGCTCCCGGTGCCGGATCGCTGACAGGCAGGCGAGTGCGACGAGGAAGGTGGCGGCGTCGATGAACAGCGCGTTCGCCGGGCCGGCGAGTTGGACCACCAGCCCGCCGCAGCCGAGTCCGGCGATCTGTGCGGCGGACGCGCTGCCGTGCAACTTCGTGTTGCCCTCCGCGTGATCGGCCGGGTCGATCAGCCTGGGCAGATAGGCGGTGTACGCGGTCTGGAAGAGGACTGTGGAAGCTCCAGCGAGGAGCGCCACGGCCAGCAGGAAGCGGATCGTCAACAGGTCGGCGAGCGCTGCGATCGGTACCGCGGCGAAGAGCGCGAGCGAGGCGATGGACGAGGCGAGCATGACCGGGCGACGGCGTACGCGGTCGACCCATGCGCCGGCCGGAAGCCCGATCAGCAGCCACGGCGCCCAGGCGGCCGCGGTCAGCAGGCCGACCTGGAAGGTAGTTGCCTGAAGCATCGAGATCGCGATCAGCGGCAGCGCCACCGACGAGGTCGCGCTGCCGAACCGGCTGATCGTCTCGCCGATCCAGAGCAGCCGGAAGTCCCGATGCCGCCGCAGCAGGCTCACGATCGGCGCGGGAACGACTGCAGCTGGACGATCACCCGTTCGGCGTTGTCGCCGGCGGGTTCCGCCCCGGTGTAGCGCTCGATGACGGCACCGATCTCCTCGTTGAGCCGGTGCAACTGCTCCGGGGTGAGGTGGAGATCGCGCCAGTCGGACAGTGCGGCCGCGTGCTGCCACTCGCCCGGCCAGTTCTCGTCGACGTACGCGCGGACGCGGTCGAAGTACCGTTCGACCAGGCCGCGCAGGTAGACGTCCAGCGCGCGGCTGGTCTCCGGATCGTCACGGAACTCGGCCGGATCGAGCACGGTCGGACCCGGGATCCGCCACCAGCGCTCGCGCTTGGTCCCGCGCTCGACGTCCTCCTCGAGATAGCCGTGCTCGGCGAGCAGCCGGAGGTGCCAGCTGATCGTCCCGGTGTTCTCGCCGAGTCGTGCCGCCAGCGTGGTCGCCGTGGCCGGCCCGTCGAGCTCGACCGCCTCCAGGATGCTCATCCGGAGTGGGTGTGCCAGTCCGCGCAGACTGCGCGCGTCGATCCGTCGCATGCTTGCAGAGTAATCTCTGCAGAGGAGTCTCTGCAAGCGATTTCGGTAACTGTCGGTGGCCGCCCGTAGCTTGTGGCGCATGCGGCCTCATGTGGTGGCTCAGCTGGCGGTCTCGCTGGACGGGGTGACGTCGGGATTCGACGTCGACCTCGCGCGGTTCTACGCGCTCGCGACCTTGTGGCAGGAGGACGTCACGCTGGTCGGCGCGGACACGATCCTCGCTCAGGAGACCGCCGTACGGGCTGCTCCCCGGCCGGGTCCGCGGGCGGATGGTCCGCTGCTCGCGGTCGTCGACAGCCGGGCGCGGGTCCGGGAGTGGGAGGCGCTACGGCAGCTCGGCTACTGGTCCGACGTCCTCGCCCTGTACGCCGACCAGACGCCCGCGCGACCGCCGGACGCGACGACCCGCGAGCTCGTCACCGGGTACGAGCAGGTCGACCTGGCCGAGGCGCTCGACGTCCTCGGCGACCGCGGAGTCCAGACGGTCCGCGTCGACTCCGACGGCGCGCTCGTCAACGCGCTGCTCGACCTCGACCTGCTCGACGAGCTCGCCCTCCTGGTGCATCCGGTGCTCGTCGGGATCGGCCGACCCTGGTGTGACACGCGCCGGCTGCCGCTGCGTCACGCCAACACCGAGGTCTTCGAAGGAGGCGTTGTCTGGCTTCGCTACTGCGTCTCGACGTGAAGACCGCTCTGGCGATTCACGCCCCTCAGGTGAGGTCGTCAGAGCGGCCGGCTTCGAGGCGTGACCACTGAGAGATGGGACGGCCGTCGGCGGTCAGCCCGCCGACCTCCCACTGTTGTGGCCAGCCGGCGGGGGAGTCTTCGTGTGCCTCCTGGCGTCCGTACACGGTGAGGTCCATCAGCGAGTAGCTGTTGTCCATCGCCTCGACGCCGCGGATGGTGGTCCACCAGGTCTCGAACACCCGGTCGTCGTCGCGGACGTAACACACGATGTGCATCATGTTGATCTTCCGCCCGACCAGGAGCTCGTTGAGGGAGTCGACGGCCGAGTACCACGGCATCGGCCAGCCCATGAAGTCGCGGTAGCGGACGCTTTCGGCGTACGGACCCTGACAGAAAACGGCGTACGTGATGTCGCGGGAGTGCAGGTAGGACAGTTCTCCGACGTCGCCGTTGCACCAGGTGCAGCCCTGGCACTGCTCGGCCGCGGGGTGGCCGTGGTGCCACATGAAGTAGTACGCGATGAGCTGCTTGCGCCCTTCGAAGGCGTCGAGCAGGGTGAGCGGTCCGTTGGGTCCGGTCAGCGTGAGGCCGGCTTCCACCTCAACCATGGGCAGTCGCCGCCGGGCCGCCGCGATCGCGTCGCCCTCGTGGGTGTGGGCCTTCTCGCGGATCCGCAGTGCGTCCACCTCTGCCTGGTAGGCGTCGCGATCGACGACCGGAGGCAGGGCGGCGGTTGTGCTGTCCTTCATGACTGGTCCCGTCGTTGCCTTGATGTACCTCTGGTTCCCAGTCAGCCCAGCAGTATGCACGCTCCGGTTGTTCACCGAACTGTCGGTAGCGGCCGCTACTGTGAGCAGTGATGAGGAAGCAGCATGAGTGGTACGACGAGCATGACGCCGAGCGATGGGTCGCCGAGCCGGTCAAGCGGCCGGGGCGGACCGCGTTCGCGCGTGATCGTGCGCGCGTACTGCACAGCGCGGCGTTGCGGCGGCTCGCGGCCAAGACGCAGGTCGTGACGGCCGGTAGCGACGACTTCGTCCGCAACCGGCTGACCCACAGCCTCGAGGTCGCGCAGATCGGCCGCGAGCTGGCCGCGACCATCGGGTGCGATCCGGACATCGTGGACGCGGCCTGTCTGTCCCACGACCTCGGTCATCCGCCGTTCGGGCACAACGGAGAGCGGGCGCTCGACCAGCTCGCCGCGGACATCGGCGGCTTCGAGGGCAACGCACAGACCCTGCGCCTGTTGACCCGGCTGGAGTCCAAGACGTTCGACGCAGACGGCCGCAGCGTCGGCCTCAACCTCAGCCGCGCCACCCTCGACGCCGCCACCAAGTACCCGTGGCCCCGGCGTCCGGGCGAGCGCAAGTTCGGAGTGTACGACGACGATCTCGCGGTCTTCACGTGGTTGCGCCAGGGCATCGGCGAGCGGCGCTGCCTGGAGGCGCAGGTGATGGACTTCGCCGACGACGTCGCCTACTCGGTGCACGACGTCGAGGACGGGATCGTTGCCCACCACATCGATCTCGCCGCGTTCGACGCCGACCGCGCGCCGTACTGGGAGATCGTCCGCCAGTTGTACTTGCCGGAGGCAACCGATGCCGAGCTGGACGAGGGCTGGCAGCGGCTGACGTCGCTGAACTACTGGCCGGGTGGTCCGTTCGACGACAGCCGGCGGGCGCTCGGTGGACTGAAGGATCTGACCAGCCAGCTGATCGGCCGCTTCGCGACCGCGGCCGAGCAGGCGACGCATGCGGTCTTCGGCCGGTCGCGGCTGATCCGCTACGAGGCTGATCTGGTGATCCCCGACGGTGTCCGCGTCGAGATCGGACTGCTCAAGGGCGTCGGGATATTCCACGTGCTCAACTCACCCGAACGCCAGGCCCGCCGGGCCTCCCAGCGTCAGTTGCTGACAGACCTCGTCGAAGTCCTGTGGAAGACGGCGCCGCTCCACTTGGACGCCGCCTTCCGAGCCGATTTCGCGGAGGCAGCCGACGACAACGCGCGCCTCCGCGTCATCGTCGACCAGGTCGCCTCCCTCACCGACCCGTCAGCCCAGGCCTGGCACACCCAACTAGTCCGCTGACCCACCCACCGCACCCGCAGCCCCTCCGACACATCTGCCCGACGGCGTTGTCGGACGCCGACATCCAGCTGCCCGACGTCGAGTCCCGGATCGCGCGTTGCAGCGCTCGACGTCTGCTCCGAGCCTCGCGCTCGTCGACCACGCCCATTCGCCGACGCCCGGGCGGTGACCACCACGTTGCCTTGCCCGTCGTCACCCCGAGGACCGGCCAAGTCATCCGCCCGATCTCCCGGACCGCATGGCACGTTCGGTACGTCGGCCTGTGCACCTGACCGCCCGCCGTACCCCAGTCGACCAAGAGCTGGGAGACCACGGCATCGTCACGGTCTCGCGGCGGTGTCAGCGGCCAGGTGCCCGGTCAGCCGTGGGATGTGGTTGTGGGGAAGGGCTTGGGCTCAGGGGTTGCGGCAACCGCGATCCACGACTCGCCTCCCGCACCCGGCTCCGCAGGCCCCCCGATCCCCGGCACGCCGGATCCCGGCACGTCGGATCCCGGCACGTCGGATCCCGGCACGTCGGATCCCGGCACGTCGGATCCCCGGCAGGCCGGATCCCCGGCAGGCCGGCTTCCCAAGACACTGGCATCCCGCGACTGCCGTCCCCATTTCAGGGGTTGCCCCCTCAGGTGGTGGGTTGCCTCCTGGTTATCCGAGGGGGCAACCCACCAGCTCGGGGGTCAACCCCTGGAATGATCAGGCGGTCAGCGCTCCCGAACGCTCACCTCGCATCATCAACGAGCACGTCCGGAGCCGGGAGGGCATGTCGACGATGCCGATGCCCTCCGGCCCAGGGCGTTGGGTGACTCGATCGTTGAGTCGTGGACCGCGGTTGCCGGGAATCCGGTCTCGCCAGCCCCAATCCACGACTCGCCCTCCGGCACCCCGGCACCCCGATCCTCGGGCCCCGTCGACCAGGCTCATCCGCCGACGCCCGTCACTCCGGGGAGCGTTCGGTACGCCGGCCCGGGCACCTGACCGCGGCCGTGTCAGCGGCCAGATGCTCGCCCTCCGGCACCCGGTACTCCGGCACCCCGATCCTCGGGCTCCGTCCACCACGCGCATCCGCCGACGCCCGTCACTCCGGGGAGCGTTCGGTACGCCGGCCCGGGCACCTGACCGCGACCGTGTCAGCGGCCAGGTGATCGCTGAGTCGTGGAATGTGGTTGTGGGGAAGGAGTTTGTGGCAACCGCGATCCACGACTCTCCTCCCGCACCCGGGTCCTCGGGTCCGGGATCCCGGACCCGCCGGATCCCCGGGCGCGCCGGATCCCGGGTACGTCGGATCCCCGGGCGCGCCGGATCCCGGGCACGCTGGCTTCGCAAGACGCTGGCATCCCGGCAGTGCCGTCGCCATTTCAGGGGCCAACCCCTCAGGTGGTGGGTTGCCTCCTGGTTATCCGAGGGGGCAACCCACCAGTTCCGGGGGCGACCCCCAAATGGTTCAGGTGGTCGGCGCTCTTGAACGCTCACCTCGGCTTCCCAGAGCGTGGGTGGCTCGGGTCGGTGAGTCGTGGAAAGGGGTTGTGGGGAAGGGGGTGTGGCGACCGTGGGTCACGACTCGAGGGTTAGCTGATTGTGGTGAAGGGGAGGGATAGGCCTAGGTGGGAGGGGATGGGCTTGTTCGTCAGGCGGATCTGGTTGAGTTCGGTGGAGGAGAGGGCGCGGCGGTAGACGCGGATCTCGTCGACTGTGCCTTGGAAGCGGTTGGCGCCGTCGACTCGCTGTCCGACCTGGATGCCTTGGACACCGAACTCCTTGCCCGCCGTGACCGACCCGGGCGGTGCGGTCGCCGAGCTCACGTCGACGCCATCGATCAGCAGCTTCAACTTCCCCTCGGCACGTTGCAGTACCACGTGGTGCCATTGGTCGTCGTTGTACGCCGACGTCGACTGCACGGTGATGTTGAAGCGGTCGACCGCGAGGAGCGCCCGGATCCGGTTGCTCTCCGGCTCGGCCCGCAACCAGACCTGAGGTGTCGTACCCGAACCGGTCCGATAGGCCCAGAGGATCGCGTGGGAGCCGGTGGTCGCGCCGTACTTGATCCAGGTCATCAGCGTGAAGTCGTCGGCGCCGAGGTCGATCGATCGGTCGAACGGGACCTCGACCCGATCGTCCACCCCGTCGAGCGCGAGCCCGGTCCCGAACTTGCCGGGGGCAACAGTCGCTCCACCCCGCACGTACGCCGGGTTGTGCGCCGGACCGGTGTCAGGTGTCAGCGGGCCGGGCGCGGGTGGTCCGGGAATGCCCGGGGGAGTCCCGTTCGGCGTCGCCAGGTAGGCCTCGTTGAACCGCGCGTACCGGATCGTCTCGTACGGGGTGGCGACGCCCGCCTCGTAGAGCAGGCCGGCCTGATCGCCGTCGAGCCGGACCAGGTCGGAGTACGCCGTCGGTCCCCAGTAGAAGACCTTGCCCTGCTGCCAGGTGCCCCAGGTCCGCGCCTCGTCGTACGACGAACGGACCGTCATCACCTCGCGCGCCGCCGGATGAGCCGGCGCGGAGAACAGGATCCTGTTGCGCCGATCGCCGTCATCGCGCGCACTGAAGCGAAGCAACGAGCCCTGGACGTCGGGCATCACGAGCTGCGGCAGCGTGCGGAACGGTGCGTCGAACGTGTCGCCGCCGTCACTGCTGATCGCGAAGGCACGGCTCCCTGGGTCGGTGCCGCGTTCGCGCGCCAGCGCGTAGATCCGGCCGTCGGTCAGCTCGATCACCGTGACCTCCTGCGCGATCACCTTCCCGTCGTCACGGGAGGTGGTCGCGCCGATGTGCCAGCTCTCGCCGGAGTCGTCGCTGTAGAGCAGGTGGGTGCCGTAGACGTGCTTGCCGACTCCGTCGTACGTCTCGAAGTTGGCGCCGACGATCAGCCGGCCGGCGTGGTTGCCGTGTTCGAGCTGGATGCCGTGCATCGGGCCGGTCGCGTACCAGAAGTTCCAGCTGGGCAGCTTCGCGTCGGTGAGTTCGTGCGGCGCCGTCCAGGTCGCCCCGGCGTCGTCGCTGGTCTGGACGTACGGGTCGCGGTCGCAGCCGTTGGTGCACGGCTCGGGACTGTTGTGCGTAGTAATGAGGACAATCCGACCAGTCCGATTGTCGACAATCGGCACGGGGTTGCCGTGCGTACTGCCGTTGCCGTCCGACACCACCTGGAGCGGTCCCCAGGTCTTGCCGCCGTCGGACGACCTGCGCAGGACGATGTCGATGTCGCCGTCGTCGCCGCAGTCCGCGACCCGGCCCTCGGCGAACGCGAGCACCAGGCCGTTGGCCGCGCGGACGATCGCCGGGATGCGGAAGCACGAGTAGCCGTCGGTCTTCTGCTGGAACAGCACGTTGTCTTCCACGAACGGCGCCGCGCCAGGCGCCGGAGGTTGAGCTGCGGCCGGGCCGGCGGCGATCGTCGGCTGGGCGGCGGTGGCCGGCGGGGCGGAGACGAGGGCTGTCAACACTGCACCGATGGCGAGGAGGGCGGCGGCCATGAGGCGGCCGGGAGTGCGGGCGGGCATGGGACTCCCAGAAGACATAGGACGTATGATGTCCTGCGTCACGGTAATGACTCGGCGACAGCGCGACAAGGCCTTGAGCACTAGAGTCGGAGGCATGACTGATGCAGACCAGCAGCCCATTGTCGTCGTCGGTGCGAGCCTCGCGGGTGCGACCGCGGCGGAGACGCTTCGAACCGAAGGGTGGAGCGGCGGCATCGTCCTGATCGGCAGCGAGACCTCACTGCCGTACGAGCGACCGCCGCTGTCCAAGGGGGTGCTGCTCGGCAAGGATCAGCCCGAAGTGGCCCAGCTGCACGACCAGCAGTGGTACGACGACAACAGCATCGAGCTGCGCCTCGGGAAGACCGTCACCGCGATCGACCCCAAGGCCCACTCCGTCACCGTGGACGACGGTTCGCAGGTGTCCTACGGCAAGCTGCTGATCGCGACGGGCAGCCGGGTCCGGCGGATCGACGTACCGGGTGCCGACCTTCCCGGCGTCCACTACCTGCGGACGGCCGAGGAAGCACAATCGCTGACCGACGCGTACGCCGCCAAGCCGCGGGTGGTCGTGGTCGGCGCGGGCTGGATCGGGCTGGAGTCGGCGTCGGCCGCGCGCGAACGCGGGTGTGAGGTCACCGTCGTCGAACCGCAGTCGACCGCACTGGCCGCCGTACTCGGGGAAGAGATCGGTGAGCTGTTCGCCGAGTTCCACCGGCAGCACGGGGTTCAGTTCCGGTTCGGCACCGGAGTCGAAGGGTTCGAGGGCACCGACAAGGTGACCGGGGTGCGGGTCACCGGCGGCGAGGTGATTCCGGCGGACCTGGTGGTCGTCGGCGTCGGCGTCCAGCCGAACATCGAACTCGCCGCGGACGCCGGCATCGAGGTCGCGACCCGGGAGAACGGCTCGGGCATCGTCACCGGTCCGGATCTGCGCACGTCGGCCGAGGACGTGTACGCCGCCGGCGACGTGGTGCGGTGGGATCACCCGCTGTTCGGGCGCCCGGTCCGGGTCGAGCACTGGCAGAACGCGAAGGACACCGCCAAGTCCGCCGCGAAGGCGATGCTCGGTCAGGACGTCGCGCACGACGCGATCCCGTTCTTCTTCACCGACCAGTTCGACCTCGGCATGGAGTATGCCGGCGACGTTCCGCGCGGGACGTCGTACCAGGTGGTGCTGCGCGGCGACCCGAAGTCCGGCGCCTATGTCGCGTTCTGGCTGGACGACGACCGGCACGTGCTGGCCGGAATGCACGTCAACACCTGGGGCGCGACCGACACCATCCAGGAGCTGATCCGCTCCGGCAAGCAGGTCGACCCGGCCCGCCTGGCCGACACCTCGGTCGAACTGTCCGAAGTCTAGAGCGGGTAGACGACGTACGCGAAGCGGGTGCTGTCCGGCGACCAGCTCGGCACGTTCATCGTGCCCTGGCCGCCGAACAGCGTCGCGAGCTCCCGGATCTCGCCGTCGGCGGTGAGCAGCCGGAGCCGTACGTCGTCGACGTCCGCCGGATGCCCTTCGGTTCCGTGCGGGAAGCTCACGTAGGCGATCGCCGACCCGTCCGGTGCCGGGTGCGGGAACCAGTTGACCCGCTCGTCGAACGTCAACTGCTCGGCCTCGCCGCCGCCGGCCGGGATCCGGAACAACTGCGCGTGCCCGGCTCGCTCGGAGTTGAAGTAGATCCACTTCCCGTCCGGGCTGTACTCCGACCCGTCGTCCGCGTGCTCGTCGTCGGTGACCTGTACGTCGTTCCCACCGGCGGCCGGAATCGTCCACACGTTGGTGATCCGGCGACCGTCGACGTGCTCCAACCCGATGTACGCCAGGGTGGTGCCGTCCGGCGAGACCCCGTGCAGGTAGTGGTGGTAGCCCGGTCCACGGTCGTTGGTCACGCGTCGAGGCGTGCCGTCGTCGAGCGAGACGGCGTACAGATGGCCATCGTCGGCCGACACATAGACCGTCCTGCCGTCCGGACTCACCACGTGATCGTTGTTGATCGCCGGCACCCCGCCGAGGTCGATCTCCTCGAGCCCGTCGCCGACCCGGAACAGCCGCCCGTCACCGTTGACCAGCAGGTCGCCGGAGGGCGTCCAGTTGGGCGCCTCGAACAGCACCGTGGACGAGCTGTACACCAGCCGGCTCTCGCCGGTGTCCACCTCCACGACGTAGAGCTCGGACAGTTGACCAGGACGAAGAGTTCGCGGCACGGCATCCAGGTTAAGTCCACCGCAGCGGCGTCGTAGACTCGCGGGGTGGCAGGCCGGATCAAGGACGAGGACATCGCGCTGGTGCGCGAGCGGGCCCGGATCGACGACATCGTCGGCTCGTACGTGACCTTGAAGAACGCCGGCGGTGGTTCGCTCAAGGGATTGTGCCCGTTCCACGACGAGAAGTCGCCGTCGTTCAACGTCACCCCCGCGCGCGGGTTCTTCTACTGCTTCGGCTGCCAAGAGGGCGGCGACGTCATCGACTTCATCCAGAAGATCGATCAGATCACCTTCCACGAGGCGGTCGAGACGCTGGCCGCGAAGGTCGGCATCCAGCTGCGGTACGACGAGTCCGGCGCGCCGCTGCAGCGTGGCCCGGGCAACCAGCGTCCGCGGCTTGTCGAAGCGCACAAGGTCGCCGCGGAGTACTACGTCGAGCAGCTCTTCGGTGCCGCCGACGCGTCGCTCGGCCGGCAGTTCCTGGACAAGCGCGGCTTCGACAAGGACGCCGCGGTCCACTTCGGCGTCGGGTTCGCGCCGCGTGGCGGTGAGGCGCTGACCAACCACCTGCGCGGCCGCGGCTTCACGAATGCCGAGCTGGTCGCGTCCGGTCTGTCCGCCGAGGGGCAGCGCGGACTGTACGACCGGTTTCGCGGCCGGCTGATGTGGCCGATCCGGGACGCGTCCGCGGACGTGATCGGGTTCGGCGCCCGCCGGCTGTTCGACGACGACCGGATCGAAGCGAAGTACCTGAACACCCCCGAGACCCCGATCTACAAGAAGTCCAAGGTCCTGTACGGCGTCGACGTCGCCCGCCGCGAGATCGCGAAGGGCCGGCAGGCCGTGGTCGTCGAGGGCTACACCGACGTGATGGCCTGTCACCTGGCCGGGGTGCAGACGGCGGTCGCCACCTGTGGGACGTCGTTCGGCGAGGATCACGCGCGGGTCCTGCGGCAACTGCTGCTCGACCACGACCAGTTCCGCGGCGAGGTGATCTTCACCTTCGACGGTGACGAGGCCGGCCAGCGGGCGGCGCTGAAGGCGTTCGCGGGCGACCAGGCGTTCGCGTCACAGACGTACGTCGCGGTCGAGCCGGACGGCCTGGACCCGTGCGATCTGCGGTTGCAGAAGGGCGATGCCGCGGTCCGTGAGCTGATCGGCCGGCGGGTCCCGCTGTACCGCTTCGTGCTCACCAACGTGCTGTCGAAGTACGACCTGGATCGTGCGGACACGCGGATCGACGCGCTGCGCGAGGCGGCCCGGCTGGTGATCAGCATCCGCGACCGGTCGAAGGTGGACGCCTTCACCCGCGAGCTGGCCGGGCAGCTCGGCATGGAGGTCGACCAGGTCCGCTCCGAGGTCTATCGGGCGGCATCCCGGCCGGCGCCCGCGGCCGCGCCATCCGGTGATCGCGGTCCGGTCGTCGTACAGACCGATACTCCGGCGCCTCCGCCGCGAGTGGACATCCCGTCGCCGCGGGACCAGCGGTTCGTGATCGAGTGGGACGCGCTGAAGATCGCGATGCAGCATCCGCTGCTGGTCGGCGTCGACTTCGACGAGCTCGACGACCACGACTTCACGCATCCCTGGCTGGCCGCGGTTCGTGCCGGCATGGCGAAGGCCGGTGGTCCGGCGGCCGCTCCTCCCGGTGAGGCGTGGGTGGTCGCCGTACGCGATGCCATCGGCAACGATCCGGCGTCCGCGGTGGTCAGCGCGCTGGCCGTGGATCCGTTGCGGCTGGGGCGTGAGCCCGACGAACAGTACGCGCAGGCTCTGCTCGCCCGGCTGCAGGAGCTGACGTGTGCGCGGCGGATCCAGGACCTGAAGTCCAAGCTCCAGCGGACGAATCCGATCGACCGCGCAGACGACTACAACAAGATGTTCGGCGAGCTGATCGCGCTCGAGGCGTATCGCGCCGACCTCCGCAAGAAGGCCATCTCCGGCGCGCTCTAATCCTCGCCGGCCAGGTGCGACACGAGCCGGGCGGCTTGCTCGGCGTACCCCGGTGCTCGAGGCGCTCACGTCGTACCAGCGGGACGTGACTCCGCACGGTCAGGCCGCGGTCACCGAATCGCTCGGGAACGCGCAACGCCTCTTCAGCGTGACCGTCTGAGCGGTGAAGGCCGGCTGAGAATCTGAGGGTTCGTGCCGCGGATCTGAGGGTTTCCCTCGGATGCGGCAAGGGTGGTGTGAGCGTATTAGTGGGAGTAACAGCAAACAGGGGAGGTTTCGCGATGAGCGAAGTAGTGGTCGACAGTTCGCAATCTGTCGAGGTGTTGGACGAAGGTACGTTGCTGCCGTTGGGCGAGTCGGCGGGGGTGCTGGCCGATGACCCGGCGCTCGACAGCGAGTTCGCCGAGCCGGTCGGCAACAGCGATGAGGTCACCTTGGAACCGGGCGAGGAGCCGGGTCAGGAGACTCGGCCCGACGATGCCGTGAAGTCGGCCGACGAGGTCGATCCGGACGGGGGGCAGTGAGATGGCGATCCGCACCGGGCAGGCCGCGATCGACTTCGCGAAGGGCCAAGTGACCAACCCGAGCCAGGATTGGTTCCGCCAGTGTCTGGTCTTCGTCCGGAAGTGCTTCAACGTCGGGCCGCTGTACGGGTCGGCCGAGAAGGGCTTCTTCGGGACCGACTTCAGGCACGGCACCACGGGTACGCCGCCGCTCGGTGTGCCCGTCTGGTGGACCAACGGAGGTGACGGGCACGTCGCCATCAGTACCGGCGACGGGAACTGCTTCAGCAACGACATCAAGCGGCACGGCAAGATCGACAAGGTCGCGATCTCGTTCATCACCCGCACCTGGGGACACCAGTACCGCGGCTGGAGCGAGGACGTGAACGGAGTCCGGATCTGGCGGCCGATGGCCCCGCAGTTGCCGGCCGTCGACCTCAGCAACGTCATCGACGCCGCCCGTCGTGACCAGTTCCGTCCGTCGGGACAGGGGTTGCACGAGCACGACGTGCTGATCGTGGAGAAGGCGCTGCGGCACCAGGGACTCAAGCCGCCCGAGTTCGTCGACGGCTACGCCGGCACCGAGTTCCGCAAGGCCTACGCCCTCTTCCAGAAGGCGACGGTCCCACCGCCGTTCGACGGGATCCCAGGCATGGAGAGCCTGACCAGGCTGGGCAAGCGCAACGGCTTCCGCGTCGTCCAGTGATCGCAGGGCGGACCGCCGGTGGGTGCAGTGAGCACCCGCCGGCGGTTCGTCGGTGTTGGGCTATTGCGCTGATTGGCGCGACAGAGTGCACTGCTTCCTACATTCATCGGGCCAGGGGAGGGACCGAAATCATGACCTTGTCGACGACGCCTGCGCATCGCCGAAAGGCGCGGCTCGCGGCCGTGTTCGCCGCGGTGCTCGGGCTGGCGACTGCCACCGTCACCGCAGTGCCGGGGGCTTCCGCCCAACCGGGGAACACCGACCGCGCCGCCGCGGCAGCGACCCAACCACATCCGAAATCCGATCAGGACCTCGGCGACGCCGACCGGTCGAGAATCGCCGCGGCGCAGGCCGCGGGCAAGAAGACCGTGACGTTGCTGGTCGCGGCCGAGCGCGACCGGTCGTCGGCCGCCGCGGATCAGCTCCGCGCTCTCGGGGGAGTGGTGCTGAAGTCCGACGCGGCCGTCGACTACCTCAAGGTGGAGATGCCCACCGGCAAGGCCGAGCAGGCCGCCAAGCTGAGCGCGGTCGAGGCAGTGGACGTCGACGGCCTGATTCCGATGGACGATCCACAGCCGCAGGGCGCCCAGCTGCCGATCCCGCAGACGCCGCCCAGTGCGAGTACGCCGCGGATCAATCCGTACCTGCCCACCGGCGACACCCAGGCCGCCCAATTCGCCCTGGCCAACCCGAAGTGGGACGGCCGCGGCACCAAGATCGCGATCCTGGACTCCGGGATCGACCTCGACGTACCTGCCTTGCAGAAGACGACGACGGGTCTGCCGAAGGTCGTCGACTGGTACAACGCGAACTCCCCGACCTCGGGTGACGCGACCTGGATCAGCACCACCGGACGCTTCACCGGTTCCTTCACATCCGGCGGCCGGACCTGGACCGCACCCGCGACCGGCGGGCCGTACGCCCTCGGTCTGCTCCGTGAGGCGGCTGGCGAGCTGGCCCAGGGCGAGCTCGGCGGCGACATCGACCGGGACGGCGTGACCGGCGAATCGATCGGCGTCCTGCAGGACCGCACCACCAAGCAGGTGTACGTCGACACCGACCAGGACGGCGACTTCACCGACCAGACCCCGATGATCGACTTCAAGGTGAAGCGGGACGAGGGCCACCTCGGCACCGACAACCCGGCGACCCCGGTCACGGAGAGCGTCCCGTTCGTCGTGGTGACCGACCGATCGGTGTACGACCCGGCCTCGGATGCGGGCTCGGTCGTCAACATCGGCATCGCCGGCGCGCAGCACGGCACCCACGTCGCCGGCATCACCTCCGCCAACGGCCTGTTCGGCGGCAAGATGAGCGGTGCGGCACCGGGCGCGCAACTGATGGCGGTCAAGGTCTGCCTGACCACCACCTCGTGCACCAGCAGCGGCCTGATCGACGGCGTGCTGTACGCCGCGAACAACGGCGCCGACGTCGTGAACATCTCGATCGGCGGTCTGCCGGGGCTCAACGACGGCAACAACGCGCGGGCACTGCTCTACAACCGCACGATCGACGAGTTCAACATGCAGATCTTCCTCTCGGCCGGCAACAGCGGCGCCGGGGCGAACTCGGTCGGCGATCCCGCCGTGGCCACCAACTCGATCGCCGTCGGGTCGTACATCACCCGGGCGACCTGGCTGGCGAATTACGGCTCCGACCCGCTGAACAGCAAGGGCCTGCACCCGTTCTCCTCGCGCGGTCCACGAGAGGACGGCGGCTTCAAGCCCGACGTCGTCGCGCCCGGCGCGGCGATCTCCACCACGCCGCTCTGGCAGCCCGGTGGTCCGGTGACCGGCACCTACACCTTGCCGCCCGGCTACTCGATGCTGAACGGCACCTCGATGGCCGCCCCGGAGACCACCGGCGCCGGTGCACTGCTGGTCAGTGCGTACAAGGCGACCTTCGGTGTCCGGCCGACCGCGGCCGCGCTGCGGAGTGCGATCCGGTCGAGCGCGTCGTACCTGCGTGGTGTCGGCGCGTACGAGCAGGGCGCGGGTCTGGTGCAGGTGAGCTCGGCCTGGAAGGAGCTTCGCGCCGGACAGCGGCCGAACACGATCGTCGCCAGCGTGCCGGTGAGCACGGTGCTCAGCGACCAGCTGGCCGCGCCGAACGTCGGTGTCGGCATTCACGATCGCGAAGGCGTCGTACGCGGGGTGAAGTACACCCGTACGTACACCCTGACCCGGACCAGCGGGTCGACCAAGACGGTGACGCACACCGTGCGGTGGACCGGCAACGACGGGACATTCAAGTCCGCGCACACGGTCAAGCTGCCGTTGAACGTGCCGGTCTCGTTCGCCGTACAGGTCAATCCGTCCCGCGCTGGCGCACACTCCGCGGTGCTGCGGTTCGACGACCCGAAGACACCCGGCGTCGATCTGATGACGATGAACGCGGTGTTCGTACCGACCGACCTCACGGCGGCCAACGCGTACACGTTCCAGGCGAGCGGCAAGGTCGGCCGGGACGCCACCCGCAGCTACTTCGTCCGGGTGCCGGTCGGCGCGAGCGCGCTCAAGGTGGACATGACCGGCGGCGGCGACCAGGCCGGGGCCGGGCAGATCCGGTTCATCCGGTACACCCCTCAGGGTCTGCCGCTGGACAGCAACGCCAGCACGAGCTGCTACGACCCGGACGCGGGTGCCGGCTGCGTCGGTGGAACGGCGCACAGCCGCACGATCGTGAACCCGGAGCCGGGTGTCTGGGAGCTCGTGATGGAGGCACGCCGTACCTCTGACGTGAAGGAGGCGCGGTTCGGCCTGACGGCGACGGTCCTCGGTACGGCGATCACGCCGAACCCGGACGTCGTGTCGTCCGCGACCATCGGTACGCCGCTGACCCGCAACTACACGGTCTCGAACCAGCTTGCTGGATTCACGGGCCGGCTCGTCGGTGGCGGAGCGCTGGCCAGTACGCAGACCCAGCGGCCGACGATCGGAAACCTGGCATCGCAGACGTTCGATGTCACGGTGCCGGCGGGCGTCACGTCGTACACGGTCCGGACCGGGAACGCGGCCGACCTGCGCGCGGACATCGACCTGCTCGTCTTCCGCTGCGCGCCGGCGTGCGTGCTGGTGGGAGCCAGTGGTGGGTCGACGGCTGTCGAGCAGGTGACGCTCACCAACCCGGTGGCGGCGCTGTACCGGATCGAGGTCGACGGGTTCTCGGTGCCGAGCGGCAGTACGGCGTACGACCTCGTCGACTCGTATGTGCAGCCGGCCCTCGGCTCGCTGACGAGCAACGACGTCGACGCCAGCCACCCATCCGGCTCGTCCTGGTCGCCGACCGCGACCCTGATCGTCGGCGCGGAGCCGGGCGCCGGGCGGAAGCTCACCGGAACCCTGTCCGTCCAAACCGACGCCGGCGTCACCGTCGGCAGCGGCTCTCTGATCGTCGACACAGTCACTCAGCCGTAGCGACAGCTGCGAGCCGCCCCCGGGGGTCAGCCCACCGGGGGCGGTTCGGCCAGCGCTGCGCGGGCCTCGAGTGCGTCGATCGCGGCCAGCGACTTGCGGTACCACTTCACGCTGCGCTGGAAGACCGACTGGAAGAGATTGCAGAACACCGAGAACCGGAAGTCCCACTCACAGAGCTCCCAGCTGTAGTCGTCGACACCCGCACCGCGCAGGCCTTCCCAGTAGCGCCGCAGCAGGACCCGATCCCGTGCCAGCCGGTCGTCGGCGGGCACCACGGTGAGGCAGTACGCGAGATCATGCGGCCCGAGGCCCGGCTTCGCCTCCGACCAGTCGATCACCTTCGGGCGTACGTCGTTCGGCGCGAAGAAGACGTTGCCGAGGAAGTGGAAGTCGCCGTGGATCAGCGTGATCGCGCGGCCGTCGGCCACCCGCGCGTGGAACTGCCGCACCCAGGCGTCGAGAACCTCGTCGAGCCGTGAGTGGTCGGCGGCGCCGAGCTCATTGGTCGAGGCAAAGAAGCTCGTAGCTTCGGCCCGCACGGCTGCCGCATGCTGCGTGATCACCTCGGGCGGCCAGGCCTGCGCCACACTGGTCGCGGACGGCTCGGGATGCGCGGCGTCGAGCACGTCGAAGGGGACGTCGTTCCAGAATCGCGCGTGCAGATCGACCAGCGCTTCGATCGTGCCGCGCAGTTGCGCCTCTGACACGGTCACGCCTGGCAGGCGATAGCCGGCCGCGGTCAGGTCCTCGCTCAGCAGCAGGATGCGTCCACCCTCGCCGGCGTCATTGACGCCTACCAGTTGAGGTGCTGGATGATCCCAGCGCGGCGCGAGTTGCTCGAAGAACCGGACCTCGCGACGGGCTCCGACCGCACCGGCACCGGTCGCGTGCTTACCGATCACGCTGAGGTCCGGGCGGTCCGCGAACCGGAGGCGCAGCCGGGCAACCTCGGCCGACGACGCCGTGAACGTCTCGACCACGTCGACGCCGACCACCGGAACACCCAGTGCCTGGCTCACTTCGGCTACCGAGAACGTCATCATCAGATCGCAGTGTTGAGGAACGTGGTGACGGCCGCCAGGAAGGCCGTAGGTGCCTCTCGATGGACGCTATGACCGACCGGGATCTCTTGGAAAGAACCGCGAGGCATCCGGTCAGCCATCGCGCGCATCTGATCCTGCGGGAAAGGGCTGGCCGGCCCGCCACCGAGCACCAGCGTGGGGACGCGGATCTCGGCGAGCTCACCGAGCCAGCCGGGACCGGGCGAGTTCACCTGTCCGACAAGGGCGACCCGTGCGTCCCAGTCGTACCCGAGCGGTTCGTCCGGCCGCTCGGGCACGGGCCGGCGCTGCGGGAACGGCGGCGGTGGTTCGACGAGCACGAGCGGGCCGATTCGGTCCGGACGCCGAGCCGCGTGCAGGTACGCCGCGACCGCGCCCATCGAGTGCCCGACCACAACCGGCGCAGTGAGTCCGCGCTCCTGGAGGAACTCATCCAGGTCCGCAGCCAGTAGCTCGAACGCATACGCGTCCGCCGGCCCCGTCGTACCGTGCCCCCGCTGGTCGGGCACATACACCCGCCAATTCTGAGCAAGCGTCCCGACGACCGCGTCGAACGACGATCCATCCGATGTCAGGCCATGCAACAGCACCATCGCCTGAGCGTCGAGCGGTCCATGGGTCCGAACAGACAGTCGCATAGGCGCATCCTGCCACCCAGGCAGGTCCGCCTACTTCACGATGATGGTGGCGGTCATGGACGGGTGGATGGAGCAGTGATACGGCACCGTGCCGGCGGTGGTGAAGGTGTGAGTGAAGGTCTGACCGCTCCCCATCGGCGCCGAAGCGAACGAGTTGTCATCGGCCGTGACGGTGTGTTGTGTCGAGTCGTCGAACTTCCAGGTCACCGTGGCGCCGACCGGGACGGTCAGGCTCATCGGCGTGAACATGAAGTTGTTGATCTCAACCGTCGATCCGCCGCTGGTCGTGGCCGAACCGCTGGTCGTGGCCGAACCACTGGTCGCCGGCGGCGCCGCGGTTGCCGATGGACTCGCGCCGCTGTCCGAGCCGCCGCAGCCGGTCGCCAGGGCGAGTAACGCCAGCACCGCGACGAGGACGAAGAGTGGTCGTCCCGAGGTTTTCATGTCTGCCTCATTCAGCGGGAACACGCAGCTATTCGGGACGCTACGCCGGAGGTACCCGGTTGGAAATGCCTGGGTGCTCAGCCGGTGCCGGTGACGTCGAGGAGGAAGCGCTGTGCGGGACTCAACCGCTTGTAGGTCTCGACCCGGAGGTAGGCCTGCTGGTCGAGCTGCTGTGGCAGGTGACGCAGGGCGAAATAGGAGTGCATCGCCCGGCGCGGCTTGTCGGTGCGGTTCTGGGTGCCGCCGTGCCACAAGTGGCTGTTGAACACCACGACCGTTCCGGCCTTGCCGGTCAGCTGGATCTGGTCCGGGTGCTCGTCGGCCGGGTCAGCCATCTCGTCGCCGGGCATGGTCCCGCGCCGGTGTGACCCGGGTACGACGCGCGTCGCGCCGTTCTCCGGCGTGAAGTCGTCGAGCAGCCAGATCGAGTTGCACACCTCGTACGCGCCGGGCTCGACCGGGTGACCGAAGTCGGCGTGCAGGCCCTGGTGCCCTTGACCCGGATGTGCCGCGCGGCTGTTGAGGGATGACAACTTGAACTCGCCGAGCACGTGCTTCATCGCGGCCAGCACGCGTGGGTGGCTGAAGCACACCTCGAACTTCGGATCCTTGTTGACCAGGTCGGCGAGCCGGTCGGTGCCGTTCTCCTGGTGCACCTCCAGGCCGGCCCGGTCGCCCTCGGCGGCGGTGAGCTCTGCCAGCCGCTTGTTGAATCCGGACACCTCCTCCGGCGTGAGGACACCCTCGAGCGGGAGGAATCCGTCGCGATCCAGACGGTCCTTCTCGTCTTGCGTGAGTACGTCGCCGGTCACGCCGAGGTCGCGCAATGCGGTCGTCATATCCATCCAAGCACTCCTTCACAGATGCACGAATCGATGCCAGCATCGATGCGACGTGCCCGCGAAACAATGCAGAAGGCGACAGTGGTTATGCACGAATCGCTTCAGCTGCTCGGCGCCGGCATCCATACCGCCGGGCCGGGCAAGGACTACCCGTCGCACGCGCACACCTCGTGGGAGCTCGTCTACTACGTGCGCGGGCAGATCACCTGCCCGGTCGGCGACGCGACGTACGCCGCCACGCCGGGGACCGTACTGCTCACCCCTCCGCGGACGTGGCACGCCGAGCTGAGCCGCACCGGCTACGCCAATCGCTTCCTGCAGGTCGACGCCGCCGCCGACTCGCCGTGGCCACGCATCTGCTTCGACGACGGCGACCGCAGTCTCGGCCGGGTCTTCGACACACTCGTACGCGAAAGTACTCAGCCATCCGACGACAGCGACCGGCTCTGCACGCTGCTGCTCGCCGAACTCGACCTCCTCCTGCGCCGCGCGGCGACGTCGCCGGTGACCGCGGCGGAGCAACTCATCGCACAAGCCGAACGGATCTTCGAGGAACGCTTCGCCTCGCGGATCCGGATCGCCACTGTCGCCGCCGAACTCGGCATCTCGCCGTCCGGCCTGCGGGCGTCCTTCGCCCGGCTCCGCGGCACGAGCCCGCGCGCAGCACTCCAGCACGTTCGCCTGCGCCACGCCCTGGGCCACATCCGTAACTCGACTCTGCCCCTGCAGGCGATCGCAGACCTCACAGGCTACGACTCGGTCAGCCACCTGAGCCGCCACATCAAGGCCGCCACCGGCTCATCCCCAGGCGCTCTGCGCACCGTGGAATGAGGCCGTTGGCTCGCGGATAGCTGGACCGGGACTGCGCACCGCCTTACTGTCTTGGGTACGACGAATCACGCTGGAGGTGTCGGCCCAGGCGCCGACGTCTGAGTGCGCTGGGAGGTAGGGGTGCCTCAGCGGCAGGACGCAGGCTCGGCTTCTTCCCGACGGCTGGCGATCGCCCGCGTGTCGGCGTTCCTGCTGCTTGTCGTGGCGAGCGTGCTCGGAACGGCGCAGGCGGCGATTGCGACGACGACGCAACAAGATGTCACCTACCTCAACTCTGCCCACCAGATCAATCTGACGATCATCCAGGCCAGCGTGGCTGCCAAGACCCAAGGCAAGAGTGCGTGCGTGCGGCAGGCGGGCGCCATCCTGGAACGCGACCATCGCAAGCTGGCCGCGCAGGAGCTCGAGGCCGCAAGCCAACTCGGGGTCGGGCTGGTCCCCATCCCTTCGCTGGCACAGCGCCAACAACTCGACGCCCTCGCGGCCAAGGCCGGGACCTCTGGGTACGACGACGCCTGGCTGGCGTTGCAGCGCGAGTGGCACCAGCAGTACCAGACGCTGATCACGGCCGAGCTGGCGAACGGCACCCAGCCCGCCGTCAAGTCAGTGGCCAAAGGCGCCCAGCCGGTGATCCAGATGCATCAGGACATGGTGAAAGGTCCCTGCCACGTCGGGACCCAGTCCCCGACAGTGCCCACCGGCGACGGTGGGCAAATGGCTGACAATCAGGCGATACGCTCGCTGGCAGGTCTGGTCCTGCTCGGCCTCGGGATCCTCCTCCTCGCCGGCAAACCGATCCGAGCCCGCCGGCACCTCCTGGGCCTCTCGGTGTTCGTCGTCGGCGCCGCCCTGCTCCTCAGTGGGCCGCCCGGCGACGCCGGCAAGGTCCCGCAAGCCGCTCCCGCAGCCGCAGAACGCGAAGCCGCCATCCCGCCAACCCACCTGACCCTCCCCGGCTTCGTCAACGCCTCGGTAACCCCCGTCGCAACCGCCCCCGACGGCCAACTCCAGGTCCCGAAGTCCCCAACCTCTGTGGGCTGGTGGGCTCCAGGCGCCGGCCCCGGCTCAGCCGGCGGCACCGTCGTCCTCGTCGGCCACGTAGACACCGCCCGCCAAGGCAACGGCGTCTTCGCCCCGTTGTGGAACGTCCCGATCGGCACCAAGGTCACCGTCACAGCCGGCGACGGCCGCCCCCACCGCTACCAGGTAGTCGCCCGCCGCATCTACAACCAGGAGGCCTTACCCGCCGACCTCTTCCACGGCGCCGCAAAACCCCGCCTGGCCCTAATAACCTGCACCGGCCCCTACAACCACAAAACCCACCACTACACCCAAAACCTGGTCCTCTACGCCACCCCCCTGAACCAAACCTGACCCCGCTCGTCCTTTCTGCCCCACAGAGCATTTCGACAGGTCACGGTGTACGTGCCGCCGGATCCGCCGGAGGCGGTCTTGTTCGACGGTGACGGTCAGCCGATCTCGCAGTGGGGCGGGTCCCTCGATGCGGCCGACGTACCGCCGACGATGATCGTCGGTGCGCACCGGACGGACGCTGAGGACGATTGGGTGCGCATCAGGTAGTCGGACATCTACGGCGTGGCCCTGGTTGCCTGATAGTCCGCTAAGAAGATGGCGGCGCGGACATTCCTAGGTGGGCGGCAACGTTGATACTGGCAAGACGGCCAGTGTGGCCGCCAAGGAGGAGTTGATCATGAGCCTGATCGGAGCCCTGGTCGGGTACGCCCTGTCGGCGTTCATTTTGGTGTTGCTGGCCCGGATGGTGCTGGACTGGTCGGGTGTCTTGGCAAACGGACCTCAGTGGGCGAGTCGGGCCCGCGAGTTGACGCATGCCTGGACGGAGCCGGTGATCGGGCGCGTGCGGCGGGTCCTGCGCCCGGTACGCGTCGGCGGGCTGGCCATCGACCTGGCCTTCACAGCGGTCTTCATCGCTGCCCTGATCCTCCGCTCAATCGCCTTCAGCCTGTAGCACTCGGCTGGGGACTGCCTCTCCTTTGTGCCTGGGTTGGTGAGGGTGTACGGCGTGAGGCGGGTCGGCCCGGACCGCGGGAGGAGCTCGATCTGCTAGTTGGATTGCGTGCGGCGGACGGCCTGGCGGCGACGCCGACCGCTCGAAGCCCCGTATGCTCCTGACTCGTCAGCGCACGGGCGGTCCAGATCGGGCGCCGTTCATCGCATAGTTGCAGGGGGGCTTTCTCTTGTCCAAGCGACGAATCCTCACGGCCATCACCACCATGGCAGCGGCGGCGTGCGCCATCACCGTCGCCGCACCGTCCTCCCAGGCGGACACCGGCGTTGTCTTCGGCGCGGGAGGTTTTACCAGCTACCACGACGATGGTGACAAGGTTCAGGTCTACGACACCGAGAAGGACTCGCACGGTGTCGCGGGGTGGATCGAGGTCAAGCAGGCCAACGGGTCCTGGAAGAAGTTCCCGAAGATTTACGTGGGCACCGGTGTGGGCACCCTGGTCATCGTCACTCAGGACGTCGTGCGCGAGAGCGCGGACGTCAAGATCGTGAACTGCCTCCAGGACGGCCAGTCCGGGCAGCCCTGGAACTGTGCCTTCGACATCATCAGCGGCACCTGAGGCGTAGCCAGTCGAACTGGCCGAAGTGCGGCACGGTGAAGGCGACCGTGCCGCACTCGGCGGAGGGCGGGCAGCATGGTGGTGAAAACCATGTGCGCCGTCGCGGGCGGGTGGAGTTAGATCGGCGCATGGCGATCACGCTGCAGACCGCGACTGTCGCCTCGTTGGACGAGGTGGCCGAGGCGGTAGCGTCCTGGCAGCAGGATGGCGGATCGGTCCAGCTTCATCCGGGTGACCTTGGATGGAATTGGAGCATGGGCGCCGAGGCGCTGGCCGAGGCCGTTCGGGTGTGGCGTCGCGACCGGCAGATCTTGGCCGTTGGCCTCGTCGAGGATGCGGGGCTGATCCGTATGGGCATCGCACCAAGCGTCGATCGAGACGATCCGTTCGCCGCCCAGCTTCTAGCCGATCTGTCGGACCCGGTGCGTGGAGTGCTGCCCGCCGGCAACGCGAGTGTCGAGGCCAGGTCCGGCACTGCCTTTCGAGAACTCCTACGCCAGAGCGGTTGGGTCGCGGACGAGCCGTGGACGCCGCTGCGCCGTGACCTCACCGACAAGGTGGAGGACTTCGACCTCCGGGTAGAGGTCGTCGACGTGCGCACCGCGCCGGTGCGGGTCGCCGTACAGCGAGCGGTGTTCGTCAACTCGACATACACCCTCGAGCGCTGGAACACGATGGCCGCCAGTTCGCCGTACCGCCGGGCCCGGTGCCTGATCGGGTACGACGCGCACGAGACCGCGGTCGCCGTGGTGACGGTCTGGTCGGCCGGGCGCGGACGGCCTGGCCTGCTCGAGCCATTGGGTGTCCACCGGGATCACCGCGGCCACGGGTACGGCACCGCCATCTCCCTGGCGGCGGCCGCCGCCTTGCGAGAGCTGGGGGCTTCCAGCGCGACCGTGTGCACACCGAGCAGCAACGTCGGCGCCGTAGCGGCGTACGCCTCGGCCGGCTTCCGAAAGCTTCCGGACGTCACCGACTTCCGCCGTACGAGCTGACCTCGTCGGCCACCACCAAGCCCGGAAGGCAGGAGCACTGCAGCATGAAGAGCTATCCACTTCTTGATGTGCGCGTCAGTACGCCGACTCTGGAGCTGCGAGGCGCCACCGACAACCTGTTGGACGAGCTCGCGGATGCGGTGCGCGATGGCAAGATGCACGCCGATCCGGCGCCGTACGACGACCCGATCTCGTTCTACGAGCCAGATCCTGACGTGCGCGTGGCCAAGTGGCTACGGGCGATCTGGCGCGGCAGAGGGAAGGTCGAGCCCGACGCCTGGCGGCTTTACTTCGTGGTCGTCGTGGATGGGCGCGCGGTCGGGATGCAGGACCTCATCGGGGTCAACTTCTCCACGCTCGGCACAGTCACAAGCTTCTCGTGGCTGGTTGACGATCAGCGCGGGCGCGGGCTCGGACATGAGATGCGAGCAGCGATCCTGCACCTGGCGTTCGACGGGCTCGGGGCGAAGGAAGCGAGCAGCGACGCCTTCGTGGACAACCATGGCTCCAATGCGATCTCGCGAGCTCTCGGCTACGAGCCCAATGGTTCAGACTGGGCCACACGGCAGGGCGAACCCGCCCTGCTCAACCGGTGGCGACTGACCCGGGACAACTGGGAACAGCGACGCAGAGACAACATCCGGCTCCACAACATCGAGGCATGCCGGACGTCCTTGCCCTTGTCCTGACGCGATCTGAGCATCCGCAGGCAGATGGGCCGCGGCTACCGCATTGTTAGGGTGGCTCGCCACAAGGCATGTAGGGCGCTGCAGCAGCGACGAGTGGAGGCTTGGAAGCGATGTTCCTGCTTCAGATGTCGGGCGTTCCGGGTTCCGGGAAGTCCACTGTCGCCGCCCACGTCGCAGACACGCATGGTGCGGTTGCCGTTGACTACGACGTCATCAGGAGCGCTGTTCTCGATGCGGGCTTCGACGTCGCCGCTAGTGCCAAGGCGGCGTACGAGGTCATGTACGCGCTGGCTCGTGATGTGCTCGGCCAGGGTCATCCAGTGGTCATGGACAGTCCGTGTTTTTGGCCGAGGATCCTGAACGAGGGCATGGAAATCGCCAGGGCGCACGATGCGAGGTACAGATACATCGAGTGCCAGGTTCGTGATCTGAAACTCCTCGACGAGAGGCTCGGTCGGCGGCCGCGGCTGAGAAGCCACCGTCGCGGCGTGGACCTTCCGTCGCTGGACCTCGGTGACCAGCCGGTGGACGGGGAGGCGCTGTTCCGCGATTCGATGGACCGTGTTCAACGTCCCTTGGACGACTACCTCCAGCTGGACATGCACCGACCGCTCTCCGAGCTACTGCCCGAGGTCGACGTCTACTTGAAGGCATAGGCGGGAGACGTAGATCACATTCGGGTGCGGCTCACAGATGCGCGTAGGTAGCTGCGGCTGCGCTCGAGCCGGTTGACTTTCTGCCCAAGGCAGACGGGGGCGAACGGCGACCGCCTGCCGCCCCCTGCGATGGATAGCGTCATGTGTCCCCCCATCTACACCCTTGGAGTCCGCATGAACCACGCCCCTGGCTTCCTCCTCTCCCGCCGTGGCCTCATCCGCGCGGGCGCCGGCGCCTCGCTCGCCGCGCTCGGGATCGGCGCCGGCGCGCACGCCGCCTCCGCGGCGGTGACTACCACCAAGCGGTTCGATCTCACGCAGCCGTCGTACGACCTGTTCCGGTCCGCGCGGACGCACGGTCCGCGGGTCCAGCAGAGCTTCGCCTTCGACTGGGTGCACAAGTACTTGTTCGTGGCAACCAAGCGGGTCGGAGCCGCCGAGTCCGACGGCAACCTGTGCATCAGCAAGATGGACTTCCAAGGGAACTACAAGTCGTACATGCACCTCAATGGCTTCGGCCACGGCGTCGCCTTCGCCGCGCTGCCGCGCGGTAATGGCACCGAGCTGTGGATCGAGTGCGCCAAGAACAAGAACGGGTTCGGCACCGGGCTCACCCCCATCGCTTACGTCGCCAACGCCACCCTCAGCTGGCCGACTGGCTCGGGCGCCTACCACCCGATCCCCGGGGCCAGCGAGTACACCTGCTCCGTCGATCCGGTCTACCAGCGCATGATCGTGCGCTACCAGAGCTACGACGGCAAGCGCATCGCCGTGTTTCCCCTCTCCGCCTTCAATTCGCGCAAGTTCGGTGTGCCGCTGGTCGACTTCAAGCAGCCGAGCATCTCCGGCACTCCGCAGGGTTACGCCCTCTACGGCTCGTACATGTACTACCTGACGGGCAACCCGTACCCCGGCGACGGCCACCCCAACGGCGACGGCAACGCGAAGATCAGCAGCATCAACATCAACACCGGCACCGTGAAGGAACAGCCGGTCCTCACCAAGGCCGGCGGCAAGCTCTGGTACCGCGAGCCCGAGGGCCTGGCGATCTATAAAACCGATGGTGGCGAGGTCCGCCTCTTCATTGGCTTCGCCACCGGCAAGAAGGACCACCGGCGCTCCAGCATCTTCTACAAGAACGTGCTGGTCTGAGCCATGCCCGCCCGGCGACCGCCCGTCGGCCGCCGGGCACCAATGAGCTCGAGGGAGACGCGGGAATCGCCTGTCAGGAAGGTGACAGGTGGCAGGAACAGGCGCCTGGAACTGCATTGTCACCGGCCGGACCGGGTGACATGATCCAGCGGTTTGTCGTGTCGGGGCAGTGGCTGAAGGGGCGAGTGCGTGCTACGCAGGATCCACAGAGGGCGGGCGTTCCGGGCGTGTGCGGTCATCGTGCTCGCGATCTCGACCGCGACAGCGACAGCGACCACGGCGGTAGCGGCGGTTCTACCAACGGCAGACACGGCGGGTGCCCCGCACGGGAGCTACTCCGTTCCGGCCGGATGCAACGTCGGTGAGATCTCGTCCGACGCGACCACGCCGCTGGCTCGCTGCTACGCGGTAGGTCGCGCCGACCAGCGGGGGGCGTTGCTGCAGCAGCAGGACGGGCCGCTGCCGACCTCGCTGGGACCGGCGCAGATCCAGGATGCGTATGACCTGCCCGAGGGCGGCGAAGGCCGGACGGTGGCGATTGTCGATGCCTTCGGCTACAACAACGCCGAGTCCGACCTCGCCGTCTTCCGGGCGCACTACGGCCTCGCGCCCTGTACGACGGAGAACGGCTGCTTCACCAAGGTCGACCAGCGCGGCGGCTCCGGCTTTCCGCGGGAGGATCCCGACTGGTCCATCGAGACGGCCCTCGACCTCGACGCGGTCTCGTCGGCCTGTCCCGGTTGCCATATGCTGCTCGTCCAGGCCGACAGCAACAGTTCGCCGGATCTGGGCCAGGCCGTCGACACTGCGGCGTCGCTGGGCGCGGTCGCCATCTCCAACTCGTACGGCATCGACGGCGAGCTGCCGTTCGAGTCGTACTACGACCACTACTACGACCACCCCGGCGTCGCGGTCACAGTGTCGTCCGGAGACCTCGGCAACGTGCAGAGCTACCCGGCTACCTCGCCGAACGTGATCGCCGTCGGCGGTACGACGCTCACCCGGGACAAGTCCACGACGCGCGGCTGGCGCGAGACCGCCTGGGTGGATGGTGGCAGCGGCTGCTCGCTCTACGAGTCGCGACCCGAGTTCCAGGAACATCTCGACACCGGTTGCGCCGGCAAGCGAGCCACTGCCGATGTCGCGGCCGACGCCGACAGCGAGACCGGGCTCGCCGTCTACAACACCCTCGGGCAAGACGGTTGGGCGCAGTGGGGTGGGACGTCCCTGTCCTCACCGCTCGTCGCGGCGATGTACGCGCTCGCCGGGACCCCGGTCCCTGGGAGCAATCCAGCGACGTACCTTTACCGCAAGAACATCTCGCTGCACGACGTCACCGAAGGAGCCGACGGCACCTGTGGCGACATCCGGTGCACGGCTGGTCCGGGCTGGGACGGTCCGACCGGCGTTGGTACGCCCAACGGTGTCTCGGCACTGACTCTCGGTGCCCACGGGCAGATCGCCGGCTCGGTGCGATCGGGCAAGCACGCCCTCGACGGCGCGACCGTCACCTTCACCGACGCGAGCGGCTATGCCACACACACCGTGGCCGACGACCACGGTCGCTACAGCCTCGCTGTGGCGGCGGGGACCTACCGGATCGTTGCCTCGAAGTTCGGGTACGCCGACGCGACCGTCGATCAGGTCACCGTGTCCGCGGGCGCCACGACCAGCAAGAACCTCACGCTGCCCGCCCTCGCCAGCCGGACCGTCACCGGCACCGTGACCGACGGGTCGGGCCAGGGCTGGCCGGTGTACGCGAAGATCTCCGTCGACGGCGATCCGAACGGAGCCGTCCACACCGACCCGTTCACCGGCCGCTACCGCGTCGACCTCCCGGTCGGTACGACGTACAAGCTGCACGTCGAGGCGGTCGACATGCCAGGCTACGCGCCGGCGGACAGCACCGTTGCCGTCAGCAACGGGCGAGGATCGCTGGTGCAGGACGTCGCATTGTCCGTCGACGGTTCGTCCTGTACCGCGGCGGGGTACGCGTACTCCTACCACGGCGCCGGCACCGGCTTCGAGGGATGGTCGGACGCCCAGGACAACTGGCAGGTGAGCGACGCCGCGGGGACCGGCAAGACCTGGACCTTCGGCGATCCCGGTGCCAAGGGCAACCTCACCGGGGGCAGCGGCCAGTTCGCCGTCGTCGACAACTGGACGTCGCCCGTCGATCGGAACGACACCAGTCTGACCAGTCCGGCCGTCGACCTGGCCGGGCAGTCGAAGCCTGTGATTGGTTTCGACACCTATTACTACGACTACGGGTTCGGCACGCAGGACGGGTACGTCGACCTGAGCCTCGACGGCGGGGCGACCTGGGCGACCGTCTGGCGCGCGCCAGATGCGTTCGTCCAGGGCCATGTCGAGGTCCCGGTTCCGCAAGCCGCGAACGCGAAGGACGTCCGGGTTCGGTTCCGCTTCAGTGGTGAGAACGACAACTACTGGGAGTTGGACAACGTGTACGTCGGCACTCGCTCGTGCGAGGCGACGCCCGGTGGACTCGTCGCCGGCTTCGTGCGCGACCACAACACCGGCGCGGCGTTGACCGGCGTACAGATCTCCGGTGGGACGCCGGCCGTGAGCCAGTCGACACCCGAGGACGCGCAGCTCGGCGACGGCTACTACTGGCTGTTCAGCAATCACGCCGGCCGGGTCCCGCTGACCGCTTCGGGGCGTCGCTATGCGTCGGCTGCCGCCACTGCGGCCGTCGCAGCGCATCGGACGACCCGCCAGGACTGGTCGCTGCGGGCGGGGCAGGTGACTGTCACCCCACACTCGATGTCGGTCAGCACCGGCGGACGGCCGGTGGATTCGCGCACCGTGACGTTCACCAACCACGGCACCGAGCCGGCCGAGGTGACCATCGTCGAACAGGACCGCGGATTCACGCCGGCCGGCGGTCAGCGCCGTACGGCGTCGCCCGGTGCACCGCTGCGGCGGGAGAAGGTGGACGCTGCGCCGCTCTCGTTCGCCCAGCAGCACGGGAAAGGACACGAACCCGCACCGTCGCGCGACGTCTCGGAGAACCCGGCGTGGTCCGCTCTCCCGGACTACCCGACACCGATCATGGACAACGTCGTCGCCGCGTACGACGGCATCGTCTACTCGGTCGCCGGAGCAACCGACAACGGCCTGACCGGTGCCGGGCACGCGTACGACGCGACGGCCAAGTCCTGGCGGCGGATCGCCGACCTACCTGAGCCGCGCGAGAACGCCGTCGGCGGCTTCGCCGGCGGCAAGCTGTACGTCGCCGGAGGCTGGGACGTGCAGGGCAACCTGACCTCGACGACCTACGTCTACGACCCGGCGGCGAACCGGTGGTCGCGCGTCGCGGATCTGCCGTCGCCGAGCAGTGCGGCGGCAGGCGCCGTCGCCGGCGGGAAGCTGTACGTCGTCGCAGGCTGCGAAACCGTGGCCTGCGCCGAGACGGCTCCCACGTACCGCTACGACCCCGGCCATGACGCCTGGACGCGGCTGGCGGAGTACCCCGAGCACGTGGTGATGCAGGGCTGCACCGGCTCGGCCGACAGTGTGATCTGCGCCGGCGGTCTGGTGCCGTCGGACGACCCGTGGCACGAGTTCCCGGTTGCCAGCGCGTATGAGTACGTCGCCGGCTCGGACACCTGGACCCGGATCGCCGACCTGCCCTATCCCGTCTGGGGAATGGCATCCTCGGGCAGCGGCGGCAAGCTGCAGCTCGTCGGCGGCATCACCAGCGGTTCGATCACCAACCAGGCCGTCGAACTCGACCCCGCGAGCGGTGCGTGGTCGGCTCTGCCCAACGCGACCTACACCATGTTCCGTGGCGGTGCAGCGTGTGGGCTGAGCCGGATCGGCGGTTCGATCGGTTCCTTCACCGCATCGCCGTACGCCGAGCAGTTGCCCGGCCAGGATGCCTGCGTGACCGGCTCCGATGTGGGATGGCTTTCGACTGACCGCACGCAGCTCACGGTGCCGCCCGGCAGGTCGGTGACAGTTCGCGTGCGATTCGATCCCGCTGCCACCTCGACGGCCGGTGCCTACGCCGCCCGCTTCGCGTTCGCGACCGATACGCCGTACGACGTGACACCGGTGGCGGTCACGCTGACCCGCAGGTGACCTCTACCGCCTTGCCGAAAGGACTCTTCGTGCTCAGACGTTTCGCCGCGGCTGCGACCGCCGCTGTGCTGGTGACCGTCGCCGCTGCCCCGGCGCAGGCAGATCAGCCACAGTCCAGTGCCGTGCGGATCACCGTGCTCGACCGGACCGGCGCGCCCTTGCCCGGAAGCGAAGTCCTCCTGGTCGACCCGGTGACCGGTGGATCTCCGCAGGTGACGACGGACGGCGACGGGCGCGGCGAGCTGACGCTGCCGAACGGGCACTGGTCGGCGCTGGTGCGCGTCGTGACACCGCCCGCGCCCGGTCGCCGCGAGACCATCACGATGGTGGTCGAGCCTGACTTCGTGCTCGCCGGCGACAGGACGCTCGTGCTGGACGCGCGGGCCGGGCGGCGGGTGACGCCGCCGGTCGTCCAAGGGCGGCGGACGCAGGCAGTGGACTTCACGCTGACCGTCTCGCGGACCAACACCGGTGTGGTCGGCTGGCAGAACCAGATGCAGGCGACCGCGGAGCAGGTCAGGTCCGGTGACGTGTATGTCACGCCCACCTCGAAGGTCTCCACCGGTGTCCTGGAGACGGCGACACTGTGGCGACTCGAGCCGACCGGACTCGGGGGTCGTTCCGCGCCGGACTCCTATCTGGTCTTCGACGTCCAGGACCACGTGCCCGCAGGCCCGAAGATCCTGACGAACAGCGAGCTGCACCGGATGGCACAGGTGGTGCATCATCGCTACGCGTCGTCGGCCGGCAAGGTCGGGATCCAGGTCGCGGCGTCCACGCAGTACAACCCCGACGGTTCGGTCATCTGGAGGGAGGTCGAGCGCGGGTCGAACGAGACCGAACTGGTGACCGCGGATCCACGGAGCACGTTCCGGGAGTGCGTCGTACCGCCGAACGAAGCGGCAGCGGTGATCTGCCAGCCGGATCGGTCGTACCACCCCGGCGAGCACGTCGACATGTACGAGGGTCGCGGCCTGCACGGGGACATGGTTGCGGGGGAGACGTACCAGGCGCGGGGCCTGATCTCCGTGACCACGGGCCTGAGCGACGGCTACCAGTCCGGACGTGTCGACGACCACAAGCTCGACTCGGTCCGCACCACCCTGTACCGCAACGGTGTCCAGGTCGGGACGGCCAAGACCGCGGCCTGGGACTTCGAGGTGTCCGACGAGCGTGCCGACTTCCGGGTCGTCAGTCAGATCGGTCGCCACGTGGGAGCGATCCGGGCCGACACGAACACGGTCTGGACGTTCGCCTCGGAGCCTCCGAACGACGGCATCCACTACGGTCTGACCCCGCCGGCGCTGGCCGTCGACTACGGTCCGGACGTCGACGGATCCGGTACGGCGTCCCGCTGGCGCGACCTGCATTTCGACCTGACGGTGAGTCATCTCGCCGGATCGAGCAGTACGGCGCACATCGGCGTACCCGTGGTGTCGTGGACGAGCGACGACGGTCACTCGTGGCATCCGGCGAAGGTCCACCAGGGGCACGACGGCGCCTACGCGGTCAGCGTTCCGGCCAAGCAGTTGCGCAAGGCAACGGCCGTCGGTGTGCGGGTGCGCGCGGCGGACAGTGACGGGAACTCGGTCGACCAGACGCAGTACGGCCTGGTCCCGCTGCGCTGACTCAGACCAGGCCCCGCCGGTATATCCCGGGGGTGCCGACAAGCCGTGTCATTTCAGCGTGATGATGATCCTGCCGCGCGTGTGCTCTGTGAAGGCGGCGGGGGCGACAGCCAGGTCGCGGACGGCCGTGACGAGCGGCGTGAGCCGCCCATCGCGGAGGCGAGCGGCCAACTGCGCGGACTGTTCGCGGTTGGGCTCGACAACGAAGAAGATTGCCCGGCCGTCGCGGGGCTGGATGGTCGTCGGATCGGCGACGGTGACGAGGGTGCCGCCGGGGCGTAACAGCGTGGTGGAGCGGTCGCGGATCTCGCCGCCGATGACGTCGAACACGACGTCGACCTCGCCGGCGTCCTCGAGCTGGTCGCTGTCCAGGTCGAGGAACTCGTGGACGCCCAGGGTGCCGGCCAGGTCCCGGTCGGAGGCCCGGCCGGTGCCGATGATGTGGGCTCCGGTCTCGCGGGCCAGTTGGACAGCGACCGAGCCGACGGAGCCGCCGGCGCCGTGGATGAGGACGGTTTGGCCTGCTTGCAGGTGAGCGTGGTCGAACAGCGCTTGCCAGGCGGTCAGACCGGGCATCACCGCAGCGGCCCCGGTGACGTGGTCGACGCCGGCGGGGAGCGGAGCCAGGTTCCGGGCCTCCACCGCGGCGTACTCGGCGAGCGAACCATTGCGGCGCCAGTCGGTCAGCCCGAAGACCCGCTGACCGACGGTGAGACCGGTGGTGCCGTAGCCGAGCTCGACGACGACACCGGACAGCTCGTGGCCGAGGACACTTGGCGTGCGGTCGCGGCCGGCGCGGTCGATCCAGGTCCCGGGCCAGTCCGGCTCGCCGCGGAGGAAGCCGGCGGCGTGGACCTGCACGATGACGTCGTTCTCGGCGGCGGAGGGGTAGGGCAGCTCGGTCAGGGACAGCCCGAAGCCGTCGGCCTCGCGGTCCCGGACAGTGATGGCACGCATGAAGATCCTTCGCAGTGATTGTTGTGCTGGTTCGACTCGACCCTACGCAGTCGTGGCCCGCGATCGGTGGGCCATTCGGCGGCGCTTTCGAGGGGCCACCTGGGCGCGGAGGGACTGCGGTCAGTCCCCGGCTGCTTCGAGGAAGATCTGCGCCAGTTCGCGCGGCTGAGAGAACATCGGCCAGTGGCCGGTGTCCATCTCGACCAGCCGCCAATGCTTGCTGCGCCGAGTCTCGAAGTACGGTGACTGCTGCTGCGCTGGGGCCGGACACGGTCTCGGTGTCGCGGAGGCTCACGCCCGCGTCATGTTCGAGGAGACCTAACGATGTCTGTCGCCACGCTGTTCTTGATGGTCGGGCTTCCCGGCGCCGGCAAGACCACCCGGGCTCAAGAGCTGGCGAGGTCACACGATGCGCTGCGGTTGACTCCGGACGAGTGGCACCTTTCCTTGTTCGGCACCTCGCTGAGGGCCGACGGCAAGCGTGACCTCTTGGAAGGCTGGCTGATCACGATGGCGCTGCGGACTCTGCGGCTGGGGACCAGCGTGGTCCTCGACTTCGGGCTCTGGAGCCGAGACGAGCGGTCGGCGCTGCGCTGGCTGGCCGGCCAAGCCGGGGTGTCGTGCCAGGTGGTCTATCTGCCCGTCGACCTGGACGCCCAACTCGCCCGTATCGCGCATCGCCAGGCCACCACCCCCCAGACCTTCCCGATGCCCGAGGCCGACGTTGCCACGTGGCGTACCCAGTTCGAAGCACCCGATGCCGCCGAGCTCGCCGGCGTGGACAGTCCCTGTCCGCCCGAACAGTGGACGACCTGGTTGGCCTGGGCCGTCGACCGATGGCCGACACTCACCGCCGACTACTGCTAGGGCGCGCTCCAACGCGGATGCAACCAACTTCACCCTCGTAGGCGTGTCTAACCCGGTACCGAGGATGAGGAGGACAGATGAGTGATCGGGACGCAGCGTTCGAGGCGTACTTCGCTGCACGTTCCGACGCCATGCGCGGCACGGCGTACCTGTTGTGTGGCGACTGGCATCGCGCGGAAGACCTGGTCCAGCAGACGTTCACGAAGATCTACCTGGTGTGGCGCCGGATCCAGCGGCACGAGGCAATGGACAGCTACACGAGGCAGACGCTCGTACGCACGTTCCTGTCTGAGCGGCGTCGGGGGTGGTTCCGGTACGAGTCGGTCGGGTCTCGGCCGACCGATCGGGAGGCGCCGTCGTCCGGCCATGCCGACGAACGGCTCGTGTTGTTGGAGGCCCTCGCGAAGGTGCCGCCGAGGCAACGCGCCGTTCTGGTCCTGCGGTACTGGGAGGACGCGTCCGTCGAGCAGACGGCCGCGCTGCTCGAATGCTCGGCGGGAACTGTCAAGAGCCAGGCCGCGCGCGGGCTGGCGACGCTGCGCGGTCTGCTTGAAGAGGAGAGGGTTCGATGAACGAAGAGGATCTCAACGAGGCATTGCATGACGTGATGGTGCGCAGCAGTCCGCCGCCGTCGATGGATCCTGCGCTCGCGCTTGACCAGGGCCGCCGGGCGCGCAGGCGGCGCAGGGTGGCGTGGGCCGCGGTCGCGGTCGTGCCGCTGGTGGTTGGCGTCGGGGCCGGTCCCGCACTGATCGCGAACTACACCGGTAACCGGTCGGCGGGCCAGATGGTGGCGGGCGGCACCAGCCCGACGACGCAGCCAGTGTCTACGCCGTCGCCGGTCTCCACGACGACGCCGACGACGCCGACGACGCGGAAGACAGGCGACCCGTGGCCGGAGGGCCAGGTAGACCGCACGGCGTCCGCGGGTCCTCGCGCCGCTCGGTCCGTGACTCTGATGAACGAACTGAGCTCGTCGGTGCCGCCGGGGTTCAGCACGCCGAACCTGAAGTACCCGGACGGTCGCTCGATGAGATGGCCGCAGAGCCAGTACGCGTCCAATGCCGGGGAACAGGACTATTGGGAGTACAAGGCCTCCATTCCGGTGCAGAAGGACGACCGGGTCGGCCAGTTGCTGGTGCAGTCGACCACGCCCGACGGGAAACCGGCGATGGCCCCGTGCAAGTTGGCGCAGACGTTCTGGGGTGGGACCGGTCGCTGCACCATCGTGGACGTTGGCGGCAAGAAGGTCGGCGTGGTGACCACCAATGGGCACGGCAGCTACGACCAGTGGGCCACCTACCGGCACGACGACGGCACGGTCGTGATTTTCGCACAGGCCAAGCAGAGCGACCACCCGAAGCGATCGCCGCTGACACAACCGGTGTTCACCCCCCGCCAGCTGGCCGAGCTGGTGACGTCGGCGAAGTTCAAGATCAGCACCTGATCAGGGCAGCAGCACCGCGAGGGAGCCGCTCCGCGACGGCGCGGAGGGCGCTGGGCAGGCGACCGTCCCAGAAATTCTGGTCGGCCGCCGGCCCAGCGGGGTTGTCGATCAGGAAACCACCCGGCCAGCCGTCTCGCGGGTGATCCAGTGCGCGCCGCTCCGGGCGAGCACGCCGGCGGTCGCCGCGAAGGCCTACAGCTCGGGCACCTAGTGGCCGGGCTACGGGGTATCCACGGAGATCAGGTCGGCGAGCTGCTCCGGGAGGCCGGGGGAGAAGTAGACGTGGCCCATGCCAGGGATGACGTGCAGGTGTGCATCCGGGATGGCAGCGGCCAGAGCCTCGCCGTGGGCCAGCGTGAAGATCGGGTCCTGGTCACCGTGGACGATCGTGGTCGGGGCGGTGATCGTCGACAGGGGGATGAGCAGGTCCGGGCCCTTCTTCCGGCCGATCAAGCCGTGGTGGGCGGCGGCGGACGGGTCGGTGGCCCTCGCCCAGCAGCGCTGGAGCATCGCTCTGACGGCCGGTTCGTCGAAGGGGCGGACGTCGCCGTTCATGACCCGGAAGATGGCTATGTCGGCTTCCACGCCCGGCGGGGTGCCGTCCGAGGCGGCCACGTGCTGCAGGAAACGCGAGGTCGGCGGAGGCAGGTCGTCAGGGTTGGCGGGTTGCCCGGCCATGGCTCGTTGCCAAACCGGACCGGGATCGTGGCTCATGGGGGTGGTGGAGAGCAGGGTCATGGAGCGTACGCGGGCCGGTTCGTGAACGGCCAGCCACTGCGCGATCACGCCGCCCATCGATGCCCCGGCGACGTGGGCGGACGGCAGCTCATAGGCGTCCAGGATGGCCAGCGCGTCGACGGCCAGGTCGGACAGGCCGTACGGATGCCGGTCGAAGTCGATGATGCTCGAGCGGCCGGTGTCGCGATGGTCGAACCGGATCACCTGCACGCCGCGAACGACGAGGCGGTCGACCAGCGCGTCGGGGAAGGTGATGCCCTGAGCCGACGCGCCCGCGATCAGCAGAACGGCGGGATGATCGGGGTTTCCGATCCGCTCGGTCCACAAGCGCAGCGGACCGGAGGTCACGAACGTCTCGGTCATGACACGTGACAATAGGCGATCCATCGACGCAAGCCGACGGAATTTCACCCGAGCAGACGCCACCTCACCACGACGAGTTGGCGTTGTCCGTTCGGCGGAGGAGCCGCGGGTGAACCGAAAACCGTTTCCGCGCAGGACCGCGCGAATGATGAGGTGGTGGCGTGAGCGACCACACCGCTGTCCGACCGAACACTCTCGCCTGGGCGGCCAGTTACCTCGCCGCCGGTGAGCGGATCGTTCGCGCCGATGTTCTGCTTGGCGGCATTACCGCCGAGATGCGACGGTTGACCATCGGCAGTCTGAACGGAAACACCCGCACCTTGGTCCTGCGTTCGTACGTCGGCGTGGGCAATGCCAACGAAGCACTGACAAGAGAAGCCGCCGCACTGACGATGCTTGCGGCAACAGAGGTGACGGCTCCCGAGTTGGTCGGGGTCGATCCCCTCGCTGCGGAGTGCGAGTACCCGTCGCTGCTGATGACGCATCTGCCGGGTCGGGCAGTCCTCGAGGACAAGGGAGTGGAGGCGCGTATCCCGCTGCTGGCCCGTGAACTCGTGGCGATCCATACCATCCAGCCCATCGAACAGCCTCCCGTCTACGGGACTCTGACGACCGCCGACACGGTCGTCACTCCGCCCGGCATCAACGCTCAGGCATGGTCCGACGCGATCGAGATCATCCGCCGGCCGGCGCCGTCGTACGAAGGCCGCTACCTGCACCGGGATTTCCAACCCGGCAACGTCCTGTTCGACGGACCGATCACAGCCCTCACGGGCGTGGTCGACTGGGCAAGTCCCTGCTGGGGTCCGGCCGACCTGGACGTCGCGCATTGCGCCACCAACCTCGCCGTACTCCACGGCGCTGCTTGGGGCCTCGAGTTCGTCACCGCCTACGAAGCCGCCGGCGGCACCCTCGCGGCAGATCCGGCCGAACGCCAGTACTGGCTCGTACGCGACGCCCTCGCCTTGTCCGAAGACATCGACCTGATCTCCCAAGCCTGGCGCGCAGCAGGCAGACCCGACCTGACAACCCAAGCCGCCGAACGACGCCTCGACGCCTACCTCACCACTCTCCTGAACGCCACCTGACCACGTCCGGAATCAACAGTGCCGGTCCTGCTGGATCGCGATCTCAGCGGCGTGCATCGGCGCAGATCTGTTCCTGGTACAGCTTTGGATTGGTGCGCGCCATGATCTCCGGGCGGCCGTGTGTGGCCAGCATGACCGAGGCGTACTTCCACCAGACCGCTCCAACGCCAACTGAACCGCGTCATCGACGGGTCTCCTCGACCCCGTCGACGTCCTGTAACTCCATGTACAGCCGGCCGAACGCCTCGGCCGACGAACGATCCTCAGACATCCACGTGCCTCCATGACCGCCAACCCGGGCGTCGCCCCCACGCCCGCCGACGGCGGCAGCCCCAGCCTCCCGCAAACCGCGAGGCGCAGCCACAACCACACCCGCCTTAAGCGGCGACCAGGAGGTCGCGGCGAGCCATGCCAGCATCATCGCTGTCGAGGTGCGTTGGAGCACTGCACGCCAGCGCGCTCGACAACCTGCGCACGGAGGTTGCCTTGGCGATGCTGTGCACGGTCCAAGCCTGAGTGTCGGACGGCAGTTGTGAAGTAGGGGCCTTGCCTGTGGCCGGTTGATCGACGATGGCTCCGAGCTACGGTGCGGTGGTTGACCGGCGAGCTTGTGTGGTCTGATCTGGAGCTGGCTCCAGGCAAGCTGTTAGGTTCTCGTGATGGCGACCTACTCGCCGGCCGAGGCAGCCGCACAATCCGGGTTCAGCATCGATACGCTGCGCTATTACGAGCGCGAAGGTATTCTGCCGCGCATCGAGCGCAGCGCTGGTGGGCGGCGTGTGTACAGCGACGGCGATCTCTGGATGCTCGGATTCCTGCGTTGCCTGCGGGACACAGGTATGTCGATCGAGCAGCTGCGTCGGTACGGCGAGTTGAGCCGTGATGACACCACGATGCCGGAGCGAGTCGCTTTGCTCGAGGAGCACGCCGCCTCGATCCGGGCGCGGATGGCCGAGCTCGATGCGATCCTCACCCGGGTTGAGGAGAAGACGGACTGGTACCGCGGGGAACTCCGCCGGATGGGGGATGCGACGTCCTGACCCACTCCGGCATTGGGGCTGTCCGCGCGTCGTCGCCTATGCGCCGTCCAGCGCCGCCAGTTCATCCTCGGTGAGGATGGTGGACGCGCCTACCACGGCCTGCTCGATCTGTTCGACGCTGCTGGCTCCGACGATCGGGGTCAGCGCCGGGCTCCCGGAGGCCAGCCACGCGAGTACCACCTGGCCCGGTCGGAGTCCGCGCGCAGTGGCGATGCGGGTCAGCGCCGCCAGCCGTCGTTCGGTGCCGGGGTGGCGGTACTCGGTCTCGAGTGGGCGGTCGTTGCGGTCGTATCGGCCCTGGAGGGTGGCGGTGTAGACCCAGCCGTCGAACGACGGGTTGCGCCGCAGGAAGTCGAGGCCGTCCGGTGACAGCATTCCCAGCGGGATCGGTTGGCCCTCCACGGCCATGCCGCCGGCGGGCTGAAGGTAGGAGTAGCGCTCCTGGTACGCGTTTGGCTGCGGGTGGCCGGTGCGTTCGGCGGTGGCCCGGATCCGCTCGAGAAGCCAGGACGGGTGGTTCGACACGCCCCAGCGAGCGGTCAGGCCGTCACGGACCAGGCCGCCGAACGTCTCGACCAGGTCCTCCACCGGAACGGTCGGGTCTTCGACGTGCGCCCAGTACAGGTTCACACCGTCGACGCCCAGCCGCTCCAAGCTCTGTGCCATGGCTCCGCGCACGACGTCCTCGCTCAGCCCTTCGAGGTGGTCGGGGAACCCGCCGACCCGCGTGGGCTGGGCGCCGACCTTGGTACTGAGGCGGACGCGGACCCCGGAGTTGGACGCCAGCCAGCGGCCCAGCAGCGCCTCGCTCTGGCCGCCGAAGCCGGTCTCGGAGGTCCAGAAGCTGTAGTTGTCGGAGGTGTCGATGAAGTCTCCGCCCAGTTCGGCGTACCGGTCGAGGATCGAGAAGGCGCTCCGATCGTCCACCCTGGTGCCGAAGTACATCGTCCCGAGGGCCATCGTGGGTGTGTTCATCGCTCCAGCCTCGTTGCTGGAGCGCGCTCCAGGTCAAGCCGCGAGGTCACGAGAGCTACGGATTCGCGGGAGGCAGGGCGGGGTAGACCCGCCCGAAGCGGTCAGGTCAGGGGATGTGTGAGCCGGTACGACTCGGTGCCGGACTCGATGACGTTGCGACCGACTCCCCGAATGCCGTCGCCGGCGACGGATGTCTGTGTTGGCGGGCATCCCGCGACACCATCACTCAGCTTCCCGCGGTCGCCCACCACTACCGCACCGTAAGCGGCAACATCGAAAACTGGACGCACCACACCTTCGCACCGCTGGAGCTGCCCCAAAACGACCGGCTCTACAGCCTGAACATCGATCACGAGGGGGACATGTCGCGAGCGGTGCTGGATCAGGCGCAGGTCACAGCCGAATGCGGCTGTGACCTGCGGAGATACACAGTAGGGCGGGCGGGACTCGAACCCGCGACCCAGGGATTATGAGTCCGGCGGCCGTTGCCACACGGGCCGACTTCAGGCTCCGGGAGTTCGTATTCCGACCCGATCTGCCCCCTCTGCCAACAGTATTTGACTCCAGGTGGCCCCACGACTGGCCCCACGCCATCTGCACTGGCGAAGGCTCTCCCACCGACGTTGGCACCTCCGACCGGCGCCGATAGCGCACCTTATGTCAGGCATCACCGGAGATTTCACTACTTACTTTAGTTCGGTGATGATCGGTCGCCCCTGTCGCCGGGATGCGCGGCAACACGTAACCGAGATCCATCGCTCCCGCGGGGCTGTTAGGTGTTGCGGTTGCTTCCTCTCCGTCGAACCAATAGCCACGACCCAACCTGGATCCAGACACGATCGGTGGGTGCTGGTGGCGCTGGCGCTGGCCCAGCTGCCTGGACCTGCAACGCGTGTAGCCGTTGGCGACACTCAGCGAGCCACACTCGCTCGCGTGCGAATCGACGGTTCTCTAGAACGAGCTCTGGCCACACCGATATCAGGGTGATTGACCAAGGCACGGCGAGGAACACGAGAAATGCCACGGAGGCTATCCACCAGTGGTCTCCCAGGTTGTGAAATGCATACCAGCTCTCTGCGGCTAGCCAGAGTAGGGCGAAGACGAGGTACCCGGACGATGTCCCGCCCACAAGGGAGAAGCGGAGAACCTGCCCTCTGCTCAGTCGAGCAGGATCCCACCTGCGGCCGTCGGAGCGGCGCCAGTCCCGGGCGGCTTCGGGGTCGATTACGCCAAGACGGAGTAGCAGTCGAAACCGACGACTGTGGAAGTGCTTATGCCGTAGCCGCCGGAGGGTCGCCTCAGCCATCTGGAGTTCGTGCGGGTCCAGCTCGGGATTGGTCGACATCTGCCGCAGTCGCTGTCGCAGGGCGCCCGCTTCGTCGATCCAACGGTGCCAGGGGCGCGTCAGATGGTCGAGACCGATGATCCCGACGAGTAGGACCAGCATCGCGGCGCCGGCGATCATGGCTATGCCGTCGGACCCTTTTGGCCAATGGAGCGTGCCGTTATCGACGAAAAGCGCGCCACCGATACCGGCGTATGCGCCGGCCACGACAGCCGTGATGTTCATGCCGACGGTCATCCATACCAGCTCGCGCTCGCGCTGGTTCTCTTCCAGCGTCACCGGCCCTTCCTCTTCGAGCGCCTGGTTCGCTTTGATCCGCCAGCGTCGTACGACCGGGCTCATCAGTGTGTGGCTGGCGCATCCGAACAGGCCTACTACGCCAATGGTGGCGGCGTCGAGGATCAATCGGCCCTCCTCGACCGGCGGTCCCACGGCCTGGCGCACAGTCCCGTACACATCAGTCTTACCTCGTGTGTCTCGAAATCCTTACTGAACCTATGGCCGACTATGCAACTGGGTGATACACGGCTGAAGCACACATCATGGGCCAGCCAGTCGCCGAGAGGGTGTTGAGAATCGATCGTTTTCTCGACACCACCCGCCTGCGTCGGCTCGGCAGCCGACACGCAGGCTCTGAGTGTCGAGAAACGTGTTGCGAAGTCGGAGTGTCCAACAACTTGTCGCTACCCCTTTCTCCTACAGTCGCGGTCATGGCGACCTCTGTGACCGCACCCGACCTGCTCGCAGCTGAACCCGCGGTGCTCACCGGCGCCTCGGTTGGATATGCCAGGGTGTCGACCCACGGTCAGCTTCTCGACCGGCAGCTTCGAACGCTGAACGAGGCGGGGTGCATCAAGGTGTTCGCCGACAAGCAGTCGGGCCGCGATGCCGACCGGCCCGAGCTCATCGCCTGTCTGGCGTACCTGCGCCCGGGCGACACGCTCGTCGTACCGAGCCTCGACCGGCTGGCCCGGTCGCTGCAGGACCTCCTCACCATCGTCGGGGACCTTCGGCGCAGCGGTGTCGGGTTCCGATCCGTGCACGAGGCGATCGACACCACGACTCCCGGCGGCCGGCTCGTGTTTCACATCTTCGCCGCGCTCGCCGAATTCATCCGCGAGCTCATCGTGGAAGGCACACACGAAGGCCTCGCTGCGGCGAGAGCGCGGGGCACACGGCTCGGCCGGCCTCCGGCGATGACACCAGATCAGGTGCGCTCGGCTCGAACACTCCTCGCCGAGCCCGATCACTCGGTGACCTCGGTCGCCAAGCTGCTCGGCGTCAGTCGCTCGACGATCTACAAGTACGTCCCTGGGCTCGCCAAGCCGACCCTCACTCTCGCGGCCGCTCCGGCGGCGCTGCCCGGTGTCGTGCTTGAAGATCGGTCCGCGGTGACAGGCCCGCGGCCGATGCCGGCCCCGCCAAGGGCGACGGCGTGCCCGACCTGCGGCAACCGGCCGACGAGCAAGCACGAACTGCAGCTGCATCGCGAAGGCCTCGAAACCGTCTGGCTACTGCCGGACCCAGACAGCTCAGAAGCCGTGGTGGAGCGGTGGCATTGCGAACGCTGCCAGCCTCACCAGGCGCGGATCGTCATGTGCGGCCTGTGCGGTGCAACGGTGATGCTCGGCGAGGAGCTCGCATCCGACGATTTTGCGCACGTCCCCGACGCTGCTGATCGGTGGCTCGCTGACCATGGCTGGATCTACGTCCGCGGCCAATGGGCATGCGGAGACCACTCGGACGACTCGCCTCGTACGACGCCGTGACTCCCCGGGTGCAGCTGCTGATGGTGGCGACGTCCGTGGCCGGGACGAGATTCGGGATCCCGACGGACACCTCTGGATGGTCACGGCTCCTTAAGCTCGAGGGCGTAGTCGCCGTGGGTGGCCGTCCGGACCAGCACGCGGTCGGATTCGACGGCCACATTCGTGATCGGGTCGTCGATGTACAGCCCGGCCACCCGGGTGCCAGCCGCCGGATCCCACGCTGCGACGTTGCCGCCAGTCGATCCGGTGACCAGCACGGTCCGCCTGTTGAGCGATCCGATTGCCACACACTGGACCGCTGAGGCGCGGTCCGCCGGGTTCTCGATCCGCGTCCCGTCCGCGATCGTGTACAGCCGCGCCTGTCCGCCGCACGCCGCGGCGACGACCGCGCCGTGCCCAGGAAGGTTGCCCAAGGCCACCGATGTCGCAAGGTCGAGGCTCGGCTTGACGTGCAGCAGGTCCCAGCCCTGCTCGAGAACGTACGGCGGCAGCTGGACGAACGGGCCGGCGACGGCGCGCGGGCGTTGCGCCGGAGCCAGCGTCCGCTGGTCCCAGATCCACACGGCGCCGTCGACCGATCCGGTCGCAACAACCGGCACGCCGTCCACCTCGCCCGTCGCCGCGACCGTCTGCGGCCAGCTCTCGGGCCGGTCCAGGTCAAGCGGCCGGGGATTGCCCTGGCCCCACGGCGGCGGGTCGCCGAGCCCCTTCGGAACCGGTACCGGTGCGAACTGCTCGAACCACGGCTGCGCCGCGCTGGCACCGACGGTCCGCGAGAGCAAGACGCCGTGGCCGTCGGCGTCGTCCTCGATCTGCTGCAACTGCACCAAGGCGGTGTTGTCGTAGTCGGGCGACAGCGCGACGATCGCGCGTCCGCCGACCAGGCCGACCGCGATAGCCCGGGTGCGCTCACTGTACGGAGATACCTGCACCTTCGCGTGTCCGGTGAACCACCACAACCGGTTTTCGATCCCGGCCGCGACCACGAACTGCGACCCGATCCGCGCCGCGGTCATCACGTCCAGACTGCCGAATTCGGATGCGATCGGATCGGTCCGCCAGATCTCCCGGCCGTCGGCGGGGTCGATCAGCAGGATGCGACGAGCCCGGGCCCGGACCGGCCCGGGCTCGTGCTGCACGGCCAGGAGCAGCAGGGCCTCGTCGTTCTCGACCCCGAAACCGCGAATGTCCAGGGCCGCGATCGCCGCCGGGACCGCGAGCGGCTCCAAAGTCACGGCGTCGACCAGCTTCAGCACGCCCTCCAACGGCACGCCGGCGATAACCTGCCGTCCGCCGATCCGGCCGATGCCGATGACATGGCCGAAGCCGATGTCCGCCGCGGCGAGCCGTTCCTTGTTACGGGCGTCCCACACCTCGAGCAATCCGTCGTACCCGGCCGTGGTCACGACGACGGGGCGTCCGTCGATGACCGACATCGCGACGGCGGTCGCCCGGTGGCCGAGCGTGATCATCGACGTGACATCCGGTACACCGGTCCGCGGATCCCACAACTCGATCCGGGTGTCGACCGCGATGGCGACCACGGGGAGTTCGTCGACGTGGCCGAAGCCGAGACCACGGACCTTGCCCGTCGTCCGGTACGTCGACTCGAGATCCGCTCTCCAGTCGAGGCTGCCCTCCACCATCCGCAGCCAGGGAACGGTCGTGAGCCGCCCGATCGCGTCGCCCAGCCCGGTCATCGAGGCGCTGGGGTACTCCTTCAGCCGGGCGTGCAGCTGACCCGCGAGCTGGGTGGGATCGCGGGTGAGAGCGGTCCGGCTCCGGCGCAGGGCCCGTCCCATCACGTCGATAGCCTGGAACGTGGTCACCCACTGGACCGTCGAGTCGACATCGTCGTGCCAAACGTCCCGCACGATCACGTCGACCAAGATCGTGATCACCGCGTCGGTCTGGTCGACGCCCAGCAGGTCGACCGCACGAGTCAGCCAGCCGGCATCGGTCACCAGCTCGACGACCGCCGCGGCCGCCGGCGCGATCCGGTCGGGTTCGGCGACCAGGTGTTCGGCGAGGTAGCGAACGACGTAGAAGTTGGCGTCCGCCCAGCCGGCCGTCCGCTGCCGCGGGGTCAGCGCTTCCGCGATCCGTCGATGGCCGGCGGCGTAGTCCGGACGCGCATGGAAGTGCTCGACGAAGGTCTGGTGCGCAAGCCGGTACGTGCTCTGGCCGTGCTCCCCGTCGAGCATGACGTACGGCGCCGCCGCGACCAGCAGGTTGTCCAGGTCGGCCTCGCCGGGGCTGACGGCCGCGAGCGCGCGGGCGGCCGTGGCCCAGATGCCGTCGGCGCGCGGCAGGCCCCGGCCCCGGGCATGGGCAAGGGCCTCCAGCAACGGACGGAAGTTGCGGTCGGCAACGGTCAGCCGGCTGACTGCCATGGCGAACAGGCCGCGGTGGTCCTGCTCCAGCAGTGCGGCGAGCTGAGGCTGCGCCTCCGGGGCGAGCAACTCGGGACGGGCCAGGATCTCGTGCACTGCCAGCCGCGCGTACAGGAAGTGCCGGTTGTGCGCGCCGACGCTCCGGGCGGCCGCGGCCGCGGTTTCGGCGTCGATCGGCAGCGAGCTCAACCGATGCTCGACGTACCTCGTCACCGCTTCGGCATCGAGGTCCACCGTCACAGTGGTGGTTGGTTCGAGCGCGTCGAGCAGGTCGGTGTCGAGGGGTTTCAGCATGTCGGGGCCTTCGTTGGTCGAACGACGGGTCCCGACAACGACCCGGCATCCGCCGACCTCGGCCAGCTGCCGCAGTACGTCGGCGGTCCCGAGCGGATCCTGGGCCTCGTCCAGCGCATCGACCATGACTGTCCGGCCCTCGGCTGCGGTGCGCAAACCGTCGAGTGTCGACGAGACATCCGGCTCCCCCTGGAGGTCGGACGCGAGCCGGTTGATCACGTCGGTGGTCGTCAGACCGGTGAGCAGGACCGAGGTGTCGAACACGTCGTCCGGCGGCTGCTCCGGCGCGGCCAGCCGCTCGACCCGGCCGGCGCGGATCAGCAGTTCGCGCAGTGAGGGGTTGGTGTGCACAACGAGGTTGCCCAGCACAGCGGACTTACCCGAGCCGGCCGGCCCGGTGACGGCGAGCAGTCCGGAGCTGTTCGCGCGCAGCCACTCGGTGATCTCCCGACGCTCCCGGCCACGCCCCTCGAAGTACCAGGCCGGCTCACCGAGCTCCGCTCCCTGCGCCTTGGGCACGAAGAACTTGCGCTGGTCCTTCGGCAGACCGGCAAGGAACTCCTCCAGTTCGACATAGACGTCCTGTGGGGCGGTGACGCCCGCACCGAGCGGCCGCGGCGGCGGGGTCAACGGCCGGGCCCGTCCGAGCCCGACCCGGATCGACTGGCCGAACGCCAGCCGGTTCTCCAGCCGGCCGACCAGGTCGTCCACCCGGATCACCTCGTCGTTGGGCGCAAAGGACTTCAGCGCCTCGTCGAGAGCCTTTGGCACCGCCTTCAGAAAGGTCGATCCGGTGCCGCCACCGCCGAGCAGGGCGAAGGACCCGGCCGGATTCGACCTGGACAGGACCTCGATCGCGAGCCGCTGGACGAACCGCTCGGCGCCGCAGGCCTCGATCACGACCAAGGTCCACGCCCCGGGGTCATCGCTCCTGCTGGCCCATTCGTCGGCCACGTGGTTCGCCAGTTCCTGCGCGTGGTGGCCGGTGCCCTTCTTTCGCTGGGCGCTGTTGTACGACGCCAGCCAGGCATCCTCCGTGTCCGACTCGCCGTGGCCGACCCAGACCAGGACCGAACTCCGCGGCCCGTCCCGATCGGCCCAGGCGCCCAGCTCCCGCTGCACCCAGGCGGCGTCCGGCTGACCTTCAGTCCAGTGATGCACGACCCCGCCGTACGGCGTGAGCAGGTCGGCGATCGCCTGCGCGTCGTCGTCGGCCGGGATCGGTGCGAACGGCCGTCGTACTTCGGTGCTGTAGGCGGCGATCGGGATTGGGTAGATGGTGAAAGTCGCATCCGTCATTGGCCGGCCTCCTCAGGAGGGACCGCCAGCACCTGTTCGGTGACCGCCGACGCGCCACCGCCCTTCACTTCGACCCGGTAGACCCCTGGTTCGCCGAGCACGACCGATGCGGTCAGCACCCCGTCGCGACGCTGCAACGGCGGCACCGCGACCTGCCAACGGGTGAACGCGTCGACGACCCGGCACGTCGTACCGATCGCGTCCGCACCGGTCACCGTGATCGTGAGCGGCGCGTCCGCCGAGACGATGTCGGGTACGTCGATCCCGATCTCCCCGGGTCCCAGCGGCGGTCCGGCGGTGTCGTTGGTCAGGACGTCGCGCACATGCGAAATGGCCTCCTCGGTCGCGGCGACCGCGCCATGCGATTGCGGGAGCGTGCCGGGGGAGAGGCCGAACCCGGCGGCCGACCGGCGGAACACTGTGCCGTCGCCACCCAGATCCACCCGCTCCTTGACCACTCCGGCCTCATCGGTGATGCACGTGTGCATAAGAGGTGTCAGTACGCCGTCGCGCACCGACAGACTCTGCATCGTCGGCTGTTCGACGCCGATAAGCAGCCGCAGACTGCCGGCCTCCCCAGCCATCAGCCGGTTGTGCCGCTCGAGCGACTCGCTCGCGAGCTCCCGGTCGCCGTCGATCGCCGCGATGTCGCCGGGCTGGAGCCAGCGGGCGGACGCACCGTCGTCGACACATCGGTAGAACGGCAGCAGGTCGTACAACCCGGGCATGTGCTGGACCAGCTTGCGCAGCCGCTTGCGGGGAATCGGTATGCCCTGTCCCGAGCTCAGGATGTACGCAGACTTGACGGAGCCGTAGTACGGCGTGCCGAGGGTGACTGTCGTACGGACGTCGGATGCGCCGCCGAGCACGTGGTTGAAGTACCGGGCGACCAGTCCGCCCATGGAGTGCGCGACCAGCACGACCTTCGCGTCCGCGCTGCCCGCGGGGTGCGCACGCCACTGGGACAGGTGCCGGTCGACCACCCGGCCGAGTTCCGCCGCGTTGTGCTCGACGGACAGCCGCCAGTCGTACGGGAACTCGCGCAAGGCGTCCGGATGTGCGAGTACCGGTCCGATCCCGGTCAGCAGCTTCGTGTAGGGCTCGAAGCCCTTCAGCACCGGCGCGAACGCCGGAAACCGCAACAGCCCGGAGGCGCGAACGCGGCCGGTCCGGCCGGCCCGCTCCTCATCCGTGACCGCGAGGCGTTTGAGCGCTCTCCCCGTCGTCCACGCGCTGACCCACCAACTCGCGTCGTCGAGCCCCCACAGGACATCCCGCGTCTCGACGTCGACCAGTGAACTCCCCATGATGCCCGGGATGACGATGACTGCATCCCCGGACACGGCCCCCACTACGTCCATCCGAACCCACCCCCGGGCTCAGTCTCGATCCGGGTCCGGCGAATTACCAGACACGGGGCAAACGTGCCCGGGGTCCTTCGCGTGCTAGATCAGGCGCTCAGCGGTTCACCGTCAGGTCCGAGACCTTTCTGGGGCACGCCGTTGAGGTTCCAGGGTGTGACGTCGACCGGCTGGTCGACGGCGATCCGGTCGGCCAAGTACAGCCGTACCCGATCGCCAGGGCGGACTTGGAAGTTGGCTACCTTCCCTGCTGCTGTTCCATTCGCGAAGGCAGCTCTCAGGTCGTCGACGTCGGCCTGTTCGAGGTACACGGCGGCGGCCGCGCCCAGGTTGGGGAGGCGGATGGTTCGGCCGAGGATCGTCAGCTCTCCGCGCTCTTGGACGCACATCATCCAGCCGAGCTGGGTGGTGAGGACCTGATCGAGTTTGTCGTCCCAGTCGCCCATAAGCGTCACTGTGAAGCGGGTGGCGGTTGGATGCACGACGCAGTGGCCCTCCAGCATCAGTCGGAGGTTGCGGATCATGATGCGCTCGACAACGTCTAGCTCACGGGGATACCGAAATCTCGCTCTCGTGGCGGTCTCGATGGCCCGCAGGTCCTCGGCGGTGGCCCGGATCTCGTCGAAGCCCTCCGCCAACTGGCTTTCGGACATACGTCCGCTGACGTCCATGAGGGCGATGCGGTTCTCCTCCGCGCGAATCTCGAGTGTCGAGGCTTCGGCGAGCTGGACCATAAAGTCGGCGGTCTCGAAGACCTCGCTTGCCGATGCGCCACTGACGTCATGGGTGATGAAGTCGGCTCCACCGGTACCGCCCTCGGTGGGGCATCGGAAGGTGATCTCGATGTGGCGCCCCACCTTGACCTGCAGGGTGAAGCCTTTTCGGCCTTCACCGAGCAGCCGTGTCTCGGCGAGGTAGATGCCCAGTTGCTCGCCTTGGTCGTCGTTCACGATCAGTTCGGACGGTGTCCAGGGGACGTCGCCGTCGGGTAGAGGGTGGATCACCAGTCGGTCGATAGGGCCGCCGTCGTGGCTCAGTAGGCGTGGGCCGGTCACCGTGAAGTCCTTGACCATGTCACCCGGCAACACGATGGGCTTGGTGTAGCCGAAGGCGTCGGCTTGCTCAAATTCGTGCGCCTCCGGGCTGTCGGTCCGAAGTTCGGTGGTGAAGGAAATCTTGATCGGCGACCGGTCTGGGGCGCCGGGGTCCTTGGGCCGCACGACCTGGGTGATCTGGTCGCCGGTCGAGTAGAAGTCGAGAGTCCAGTTCGGGTCTGCGGTTTCGATGGAGTCCTGCAAGCCGCGGATGCGTTCGGCCACGTCGTTGGTGTCGCGGACGATCGGGTTGTGCTTGAACCGTTCGCCCTTCGCGTAGATGTAGTCGATGTCGGAGTTGAAGCGGTAGTGCTCGGCCACATCCCGGTTCTCGATCAGCTGGTTGTTGAGCCAAACCTGGTCGCGGATCGAGATCTGGACCCGCTTGCCCTTGCCCAGGCCGGTGACGAAGAGCCGTTCGTGCGGTGTGACCGTGGCCGGCACTACGAGGATCCACTGCTCCGGATCGTGGGTCATCGCCTTCTTGAACGACCTCTTGATCTGGGTGCGCCGGGAGCCGTTGCCAGGGAAGCCGTCGCAGAAGTACTTGTACTGAAAGATGATCCTCGAGTCGTCGACGTCATAGTCGATCCCCTCGTCCCCGCCTCGACCGTTCACAGCGTGGCCCCGGTTACCGAACTCACGCCCGAGCAGGATGTCCACGATCTCGTTGAAGGTGTCACGTCCGACACCTTGCCAATCGACGCCGCTCACATCACAGCTCGCATGACCGGCCAGCCGATTAGGCCGGCGTCCGTCGGCACGCGAGAGCCCTGGCCGCAGAGTCCATCCATGCCGCCAGCCTGCCACGTCTGTCCGACAGCTCCCCGTCGCTCAGTCCCTGCGGTTGTAGTAGAAGGTCTGTTCGCCCGGCTCCGGGAGTACGCCGCTACCGATGCCGAAGACGACGTACAGGTCTAGGGGTGCCCGTTCGGCAGGACGGTGAAGCCGTGGGCGCAGGAGAAGGGGTGTTAGTAAGAACGCTGTGACCAGCCGCAGGGTGAAGTGATCCGGGGACGCAATCAAAGTCCAGCAGGCGGCCGCGACCGCCGTACGGCGACATGAGCTAGGTCTCCAGCGCACGCTGGTGCCATGACCGAGAACCCGGAATGAGTCCGCGGCGGCCTCCTGCCCGTGGGACGGGCGCGGGACGCCGTGACGACGGGCTGCTCGATCGCCTGGCTTCGCGGGCGCCTTCTACCGGTCGCGCCAGCGGCGCCACCAAGGGTCCTTCTTGCTGGGCGGCTCGCCGCTAGGTGATGGTGGGGCCGGCGAAGGGCGGCTCGTGTCGGGTTGAGGGTCGTCCGGCCATGGGCGGTAGCGCTTGGTCTCGGGATGGATGATCGGGATACCTCGCTTGGTCATGACCGGGACGGTGTAGTCCCGGGAATGCCAGCTGCGTACTTCGCCGCCGACGAGTTCCTCGAGTTTCGGCATGGGTGCGGTACCGCCACTTTGGCGCCCCGTACGGCCTTTCGAACCTGACAGCCCGGATCTGGCCGGACTCCGAATCAAGACCGTGAAACTGGCCCGGCGGGTACAACTGGACCCACCGGAACGCGTCGTGGGCCGCGCCGTCGAGCAGCTCCTCGGCCACGACAGCAGCGACTTCCTCGACGGCGTTAGTGATCGACTGGGAGTGGTTGTCGCCCATGTCGCCCATCACCACGACCGGCAGTTCGCCGGCGGGACGGAACACCCGGATGTGGAACCGGCTCTCGTTGAATTTGTCCGGCATCCGCCACTCCAAGACGACCTCAGAGTGCAGGGTCGGGCCATCGTGCTGACTGGCCCCCGGTACGGCGGTAGTCGTGTGCTGCAGTTGCGCGATCTGCCCCGACAGTTCCTGAAGCTTCGTGGCGGCCTCACCGAGCAGTCCTGCGATCGTCTCGGCCGCCCCTCGGTGATTGGCGGCGACCGCGGCCTGGTTCGGGACATCCTTGGCGCCGGCTGCGGGTAGAGCGACGACGCTGCCCTGGCTGAGGTTGTCGGTCACGGGCCCGACCGCGGACGTGACGAGGTCGGCTAGCAGCTCGCTGACCCGGGAGGCCTCATGCAGGGCGGCGGCCGCGTCGGCCGGCCAGCCCCGGTCGATGCCGCTCAACAAGAACTCGCCCGAGTTGGTCAACTGGTCCAGCCGGGTCGCGGCATGACGGAGTTCTTCGCCAGCATCAGGCTCGGCAGCGTAGTGGCTGTCCCGGGTGACCGGGTCGGCGCCGGCGCGGGCCGCGGCGTCCGCGCGCAGCACGTACCGCAGCTCGCTGCTGACCAGTTCCCTCAGCTGCAATTCCAGCGGGGGTTCCTCGTCGTACGGGTCTCGCACCACCAGGTCAGTGACATTCATGCCGGCGCTGCCCTGGTCGAAGCTGTCGCTCCAGGCCCGGGCGGCGGAACTGACCTCGCGCATGTAGTCGTTCACGATCATCGACCCTAGGTCCTACCCGGCGCGACGGCCTGGTGACACGAGCAGTCTTCGGTCACCGGAGTCGGCGGTGAGCACGAACGGCTCTGCTGACACTCCTATTAAGAGAACGGTGACCGTTCTGCGCGACCAGTGCCAGGTCGCCTCTGTTGCAGGTGAGCACGCAGGGCACGGCTGACCCAACTCCCAGCAGACGGGCGCCACGGCCAACGTGCAGACTCCGACGCCGCTGTACGGCGACTGTATGGCGGCGCCCTACTGATCGACGGCATCTAGTCCTGCGAGGGCAGGATCTGTCCGCAGCGAGAGCGGCCTGGCCGAGGCGACGCGACCGGTGTCGGCGCCAGGCGAGCGGGCAGCGGTCGGTCGAGCAGGTGGGCTAGACGCCTTACGCAAGCGAGCAGGAGTCGCCCGGCGGACATACCTGCTCGGCACCAGCGAGCACGACTGCGTCGGCTCGCAGACATCTCGACTGAACCTGGGGCGCCGCGGGTCGGGGGTTGAATTCCAAGTGCCACCGACCCATATGGAAAGGGGGCGGCCCGTGTTCGCGACACGGGCCGCGTCCCACACGACTACGGCCGGTCTGACGAAAAATCTTCAGCGCGCTCGACGCGACGTTAACCGCGCGGCTGATGCAGGCTGCCAGTCGGCGGTTCACGAAGCGCGGCTTGTTGTACGAGAGCGCCCCGGAAACTCGGGGCGAGATCGTCACAAACCACCCCAGATTTATGCCTTCTAGGGACGGGACAGTCCCGCGGGACCGGAGGTCGGTCCGCCGGCCGACAACAACATCAGATGCATCGAAGGAAAGGCAATTCACCCATGAACGTAGGAACCGCGTGGCCGGGCCATGCCCTGCCCGCACACCGCCAGGCCGTATACCTGTGCGCGCGATCTACCGGGCTCGACGACGAGCCGTACCCCTGCCCGCGCCGAACCTCTCGTGGACTGCCTGCTTGCTCACGCCGCCGAACTGCTTGCCGATCGCGGCCCAGGAAGCGCCGGCGGATCGCGCTTCCTCGACGTACCGGGCGACCTCGTCCTCCAAAAGATCGAGGACCAGGCGGGCGCCCGCGACGTTCTGCAGGTGCCTCGACGGGGCCTGTGAAGCTCCGCTGTCGCGTGCGATGGCGCGGCCGGCCTTGTCGATCGCGGTCCGGAGCTGCCGCTGAATGTCGCGGATCTCGCCGTCAAGCATTCCTTGACGCTACCTCGAACGCGGTTTATGGCTATACACCCATTTGCGGTCTGACCTGCAGGTTTGCGGCTGGGGAATTGGGGGCGCTTCTTCCTACTGTCTTCTACGTGGGACGTGCCAGCGCCCACCAACGAGGAACGGCCCCCTGTGCCAGCAGAGAGCCGTTCGGAAGCGCAACGCCATGGGAGGCTGCAACTCAAGTGAAGAGTACGACGTGCCGGCGACGCCCGGCCATCCAGGAGGATCCCGCCGCACTCTACCGGGTGTCATCGTGCTGACCGTCGGGCTGATCGCGTTGGCGATCGTCGCCCTTCCAATGCTTCTGCTCGTCTTCGCGGTCCTGGTCGTCGCCGTACGGTCGCAGAAGCTCGACGCGGCCGGGCGCAAGCACTCGCTGCAGCTCGTGGCGGAAATGACCCGCCTGGCGAGCGTTCTCGTCCCGCGCCGTCGCGAGGAAGCAACCGCGCAAGAAAGGTCCGTAACCGGACCCGATCGTCGTCTCGCCCAGGCGCTTGTAACAGCCGCGGAGGTGACCCCGATTCCCCTCAGAGGAGGAGTGGATCCGTGACACGACGCTGCAGGTACCAGCCCGACGAGACGTACCTGCCCGACGCCGAACCAAATCCGTACGGCGCGGACCTGGTCCGGCAGCTCCGCGGGCTGCTGGCGCTCGTCGCCGGTCCTCCGGTGCAGAGGCCGGCCCGCGGTACGCCGCGACGACGAGCTGTTCGATCGCGCGGCCGTCGGTCGGCCGTAGCGGAACTGGCGGCCCGCAGGGAGCCCGGCTCCCGGTTCGGCGTGATCCATGCCGGACGGAAGATCTGTCACGTCGTGGCGTCTCGATCAGGTCACCGAACTGACCAACTCGCTCAAGTTCCACAAGAGCGAGCGGGAGAACGACCACGGGCCCCCTGCGCGAACAGGGGGCCCGGAATAGGTTCGAGGTACGCCCAAGGCCAGGGCACAGTCCTCGGAGGGTCAAATCCCAGCAAAGACCGGGTGAGACCCGACCCGGAACCACCGGGCAGTGTCCACCTCAGCGGAAGCTCGTTCCACCGGTTCCACCTCGGCGACTACCGCGTCCTGTACGAGGTTACCGAGGACACCGTGCGCGTGTGGTCGCTGGGCAAGGCTCCTCGCTGAACCTCACGCAGTTACAACGCGACAGGCCCGAGTGACCGACCCGGCGTACGCGAAGGCCAGGCAGCGTGTCGTAGGTCAGTGCTCGGCAGGCAGAGATTCGAGCAGCTCCGGGCCGTTGTTCTTGACGTTGTTCACGGCTTTCGAGACGGCGTACATGTCGAGGCTGCCGTCGACTGGCGGCGCCATCATCGAGCGGAGCTCGTGGATGTCGTGGTTGCGAGGGTCGAGCCACTTTGCCCACGCGTCCGGGGTGATCGCCATCGGCATGCGGTCGTGGATCCGGCCGACGCTGTCGGTCGCGGTGGTCGTGATGATCGTGTACGTCGGCACGACCCGGTGCGGGTCGTCGTCGCGAAGCGACTTGTCGTACCAGACCTCGTACAACCCAGCCAGCGCCAGCGTCGACCCGTCGACCGGCCGGATTCTCTGCACCAAGTCAAGTTGTAGCCCGGGTCGTCGGGGCGTTGGTTGCCCCATCGCGACCGGCTCAGTTCACGCGGTCTCAGCCGCGGCGCGGGCAGTGGGCTGGCAGGTACGGACGTTGCCAGTCGCTGGAAGGTTGCGATGATCAGTCGACCTTGAAGACGAAGCTCTGGATGATAGGTGCGAGCGCCGTCACGCGTTGAGCGAGCTGGATGCCGCTGCCCGGACGAGCTGCAGGTCGGCGGCGTCGGTCGCAGTGGTGGTGATGGTTGTGTACGTCCGGGGTTGGAGCAGTGAGGCCAGTAGTTCGCAGCCTGCAGGCAGGAGCGCTCGCTGCACCGGAGCGGGATGACGGTTGTGCGGCAGACGTCCAACGTTTAGAAGCGGGTACAGCGGGAGTGGGGATCCAGCGCCTCCAGGTCTCTGGTGTTAAGCAGGCTGGGCTGATCTGTCCGATCGCGGAGCGGGTCAACCAGGTGCTGCAGGGACGACGCGATGGCCGAGTCGTTCGTCGCGACCCCTGAACTCCGACTTCAACTACCGCCGGGTGTGGCCCACAAAGAACAGGGGTCTGCTCGCCAACGCCGAGCTCACGGACCACGTTGCCCACCGGGCGGCCGGTGGTGATCACCAACTACACGGCCTCGTCCGTGTAACGAGTCGTGAACGCCCTCCGCTGCCTTCCCATGATGACCATCCTCTCCGTCTTGGTGTCCACCACCAACCGGGGGCAGGGCCGGCCAAAGGGAACCGCCGGTCGTCTCGGTCGAGGTCCTCGACGAGCCTGAACTGAGGGGCAGGCGTCGGGTCGTGGCAGCGAAGTCCGGCCGCAAGAAAGGACGCTTCACCGAGCGACGGATCATCCACGCGTGGCCATCGCGCCGAGCACCAGCAGGGCCAGCAGGATCGCCAGCACTGACGAGGGCCGCGACGACTCCGTCGACCCGGCACCGCTCGGCCGGGTGCTCGCGGGGAGCGCGGAGACGGCAGGCATCGTCACACCTCCACCTCACGGTCAGGACGACGCTCCTCGGCCGGCCAGCCGAGACCGGTCGTGGCCGGCGCGTCGGGGGTGCTCGGCGTGGGCGCGACGCCACCGGGGTCCGCCGGGCTCTGGTCCAGCCGGAACGGCGGGTAGGTGTCGGTCATCAGGGCGACGTACGCGGTCACCCGGTAGACCCACCGGTTCAGGCCGACCAGCAGGTCGAACAACGGCGCCGGGTAGCGGCCGGTGAACAGCAACAGCAGTCCGGCAGCCAACGTCAGCGCGCCGATCAGACCGCCGACGGCGAACTGGAAGCCGTCCGCGTCACCGAACTGCCACGTGCCCGCGACCACGCCCAGCACGATCAGGTGCGGCAGCGCCAGCAGCCACGACTTGACCAGCACCAGCCCGCGCGAGAGCCGCTCGGGGTAGGCGATGTCGAGGTCGGCCGGGTAGTCGGTGTGGTCGAGGGTGAACGGCGGGTAGCGGTCGGTGCCGATCGCAGCCGTCGCGTAGAACTGCACCCGCCAGGTCCATCGCAGGATGCCGACGTTGAGGTCGAACAGGCCACGCGGGTAGCGGCCGGTGACCAGGATCGCGAAGAACGCCACCACGGTGAGCACCACGAAGACCAGCTACAGCAGCGCGAGCACGACGAAGTGCGGGATCGCCAGGAACCACTTGACCAGCCAGAGCCCACGGTTCAGCTGCGGGTCCTTCGCGCCGACCAGGGTCACCGGGGTGTCGGGCCGGACGGCTTCCGGGGGCTGACCGGGCGTGGCCTGGCGGGGGACCCGCGGTCCCTGCGGCAGGGCGCCGTACACGACGAGCAGTGCGCCGCCGAGGATCAGGGCGCCGCCCAGCAGGCCGAGGCTCCATGCCAGAGGTGTGAGCCAGCCGAGGCGTCCGCCCGCGGACAGGTCGACCGCGACCCCCGGGGAGCCGTCGACGTTCATGACCACGGCGGTGTAGGTGCCGGGCTCGAGGTCCCAGGTCAGCGCCTGGGTGCCGGGGCCGCTGCTCTGCGCGGTCCAGAACCCCTGGTCCGTGGGAGCCGCGCTCAGGTCACCGCCGGTGCCACGCCGGGTCAGCGCGTAGTCGAACGGGTCGGTGCGCAGGTCGCTGATCTCGTCGTAGGACGCGCTACCCAGGTAGCCCGCGACGTCGGCGCTCGGTGCGATCCCGATGAAGACGGCCGATGCGTCCGCGGACCGGGCGCTCAGCCGCACGGTGGCGAGGTCACGGTCGGCCCACCAGTCGTCGGGGCCGGATTCGCCGAACTTCACGACCTCGCTGGAGAGGGCCACCGTCTCGGTGGTGAGCCGCTCGGTCGCGGTGCTGAAGAACCCGGCGTCGTCGCGCTGGGTGCCCATCGCCCAGCCGAGGCCCAGGCCTCCGAGCAGCAGCGGGAAGCCCACGAGCGCGAGCAGGATGCCGATGACGAGGGGGACCGGGCGGCTCCTGCGTGAAGCGGTGCGGCCTGGTTCAGCTGGTGGGATGTAGGTGGTCATGGTTGTGGTCTCCTTTCCCGTCGCCAGGCGACGTCATGACCGCGGGAGCTGAGCCGATCCACCACGAAACGGCGGTATCCGGAACGCACAGATGAGTTCCGGATACCGCCGCCCGTGTGTGTGACTACTTGACCTCGGAGCGGCGCAGGAACAGCAGCCCGACGGCGAGGGGAATGACGATCCAGATCATCGTGGTCGAGCCGAGCATCGCCCACTCCTTACCGGTGTTCGTGGCGCCATCGAGGAGCGCCACCTGCGTGTAGTGCCAGTCGATCCACGGCTGCAGGTCCTCGAACCAGGAACGCACCTGAGCCAGGAGCGCGAGGATGCCGGGCATGACTAGTGAAGCGACGAAGTAGCCCACGATCGCGGTCGCGGAGTTGCGCAGCACGACACCGAGTGCGAAGCCGAAGGCCATGCCGACCAGGTTGTAGAGCACCGTCTGGAGTGCCATGGACAACGAAATGTCCCACGCGGTGTCGACGCCTGCGAGTGCTGACCCGGCCAGGTTGCCGAGGGCGCCAACCGCAAAGGCGACGGTGACGGCGCCGAGGCCCACCAGGAGGGTCGCGATCGCCTTGGCGCCGATCACGCGTCCGCGGCTAGGCACCAGCGTGAACGTGGTTAGCCCACTTCGCTGGTTCCACTCACTGGTGACGGCCAGGATCGCGATGATCGGCAAGATCACTGACATCGGGAACCCGCTCGCCCTCACGAAGTTCTGGTAGGTGACGTCGCTGTTGTGGCCGAGGACGAGGAGCGACCCGGCCGAGATGGGCGACAGGGCGCCGATGCTGATGAGCATCCAGAATCCCGAGCGGGTGTTGAACATCTTGCGCAGCTCGACCTTGACGAGCCGAGTGCTCTGGATGGGACGGGCGGTCCGGCGGACCGGTGCGGCCTCCGTGGTGGTGGCCGGCGGGACGATCGTGGCGGTCATGCCGCAACTCCTTCGCGTTGGGTGTCGGCAGTGAGCGACAGGAACATGTCTTCGAGCCCGGCGCCCTCGGCAGACCGGAGCTCGGTGAGGGCGATGCCGGCGGTCAAGGCCACGGCCCCGACCCGATCGGGGTCGGCATCGGTGCGGACCGAGCCGTCCCCGGCGAGCGTGCTGGGGATCCCGGCCTGTTCGAGGGCGTGCGCGAGGTCGCGCGGTGACGTCGAGCGGGCGAGCGTCCCGGCCGCGGCCAGCAGCTCTTCCTTGGTGCCGGACGCGACGATCTTGCCGTTGCCGATCACGACCAGGTCGTCGGCGATGACCTCGATCTCGTGGAGCAGATGCGAGGACAGCAGCACGGTGCCGCCCTGGCTGGCGAAGCCCGTCAGCAGGTCGCGCATCCACCGGATCCCCGCGGGGTCGAGCCCGTTGGCGGGCTCGTCGAGGATCAGCACCTTGGGGTCCCCGAGGAGTGCGGTGGCGATGCCGAGCCGCTGGCGCATCCCGAGGGAGTAGTTGCGCACCCGGCGCTTGGCCTCGGTGGGGGTCAGGCTCACCAGCTCGATCATCTCGTCGACCCGGGTGCGGGGCAGACCCATGGTGTCGGAGGCAATGGTGAGGATCTCGCGTCCGGTGCGGCCGGCGTGCTGGGCGGAGGCGTCGAGCAGGACGCCCACCTCGAGGCCGGGGTTGGGGAGGTCGGCGAACCGTTCTCCGTTGATGGTCGCGGTGCCGGACGTCGGGGCGGTCAGGCCGACCATCACGCGCATCGTGGTGGACTTGCCGGCGCCGTTCGGGCCGAGGAAACCGGTGACGCGACCGGACTTGGCGGTGAAGGAGACGTTGTCGACGGCGGTGACGCCGGCGTACCTCCGGGTCAGTGACTCAACAGTGATCATGTGACAACCCTCGCCGCGTCGCGGCGTGCGCACATCGGCGTCGAGGCCGGACCCGCCTCGGCCGTTGGGAGGAGCGGGGTCTCGTTCTTTCGGTCGGTCCCCGAGGCCTCGGCGGTCCCTAGGCTGGGTGTGTGATCACCAACGCCCTGCGCTCGCTGTGGGCCGAGCCCCGCGCCACCGACGTTCCCGAACGGGTGTCGCGCGACTGGGTGCTGGTCGGGGTGTTGATGGTGACGGCGCTGCTCGAGGGAGTCCTCCGGGCCGACGTCGCCTGGCGGCCGGTCGCGACGATCGTGGCGGTCGGGCTCGCGCCCGTGCTGCTCTGGCGGCGTACCCGGCCGTTGGCCTGTGTCGTGGTGGCCTGGGGTACCGCGATGGGGTTGGGGCTGGCGACCCTGGTGGGCGGGCCCACCCATATCGGCCTCACCACGATGATCTACGTCCTGGTGCTCGTCTACGCGCTGGTCCGCTGGGGCTCAGGGCGCGAGATCGTGATCGGGCTGGCGGTGGTGCTGGTCGCTGCGGTTATCGGTACGGTCGCCGACTACACCGGCCCGTCCGACGTCATCGGCGGGTTCGGCATCACCGCGGCGGCGGCGGCGGGCGGAGCGGCGTTCCGCTACCGCGCCGAGAGCTGGCGGCGGGCGTTGGACCAGATCCGCAGCCAGGAGCGGGTTGGCCTCGCGCGCGAGCTGCACGACATGGTCGCCCACCACGTCTCGGCGATCGCGGTGCAGGCGCAGGCGGGCCGGGCGATGGCCGGGCAGCGACCCGAAGCGGGGCTCGAGGCGCTGGCGGTCATCGAGGGGGAGGCGTCGCGGACGCTGGCGGAGATGCGGGCGATGGTCCGGGTGCTGCGCGACGGAGCGCCGGCGGAGTACACCCCCCAGCCCGGCGTTGCCGACCTGGTGTCCCTCGCCCGCCGCGACCCGGTCCCGGTCGTCGACGTGGAGGTGCCGGGTGACCTGGACGAACTTCCGCTCCAGGTCGACGCGGCGGTCTACCGGCTGGCGCAAGAGGCGCTGACCAACGCGCTGCGGCACGCCCGCAACGCCTCGCGTGTGGAGATCCGGGTCGTCGAGGGTGGAGGAAGGCTGCGGCTGCGCGTGACCGACGACGGACAGATCGACCCGGTGCGGCCGGCGAGCCACGGCTTCGGGCTGCTGGGGATGACCGAGCGGGTGCAGCTGCTGGGAGGCACGCTGCTCGCGGGGCCGGCGCCTGGGGGCGGGTGGGCGGTCGACGCCGAGCTGCCGACGAAGGTACGCCGATGACGGTGCGCGTGCTGGTGGCCGACGACCAGGATCTGGTGCGTACCGGCCTGTCCATGATCCTTGACGCGCAGCCTGGCATCGAGGTCGTCGGTCAGGCCGCCGACGGCCACGCCGCTGTCGAGCTGGCGCGTCGGCTCAACCCCGACGTGTGCCTGGTCGACATCCGGATGCCCGGGCTCGACGGCATCGAGGTGACCGAGCTCCTCGCAGGGCGGGGCGTCCCGGACCCGATGGCGGTGGTGGTGATCACGACCTTCGATCTGGACGAGTACGTCCACGGCGCGCTTCGTGCTGGCGCCCGAGGCTTTCTACTCAAGGACGCCGGGCCGGAGCTGCTCGTCCAGGCCGTGCATGCCGCCGCCGTCGGCGATGCCATGATCGCGCCGAACATCACCCGGCGGCTGCTGTCCACCCTGGCCGCCAGGGAACCGTCGAAACGACGTACCCAACCGATCGAGCCGCTCACCGACCGCGAGGAGGAGGTGCTGGCGCTGGTCGCCCGTGGCCGCACGAACGCCGAGATCGCCGACGCGCTCTTCATCGGCCTGACGACCGCCAAGACCCACGTCGCCAGCCTGCTGGCCAAGATCGGCGCCCGGAACAGGGTCGAGATCGCGATGTGGGCCTACGACACCGGCCGGGTGGGGGACTGAAGCCGCCGTCCAAGGACTCGGAGAAGCCGTTCGCCAAGCAAGCAGGATTCGATGAACGCGGTCTCGTCAAGGAGATGCGGCGCCAGCCGCGCATCGCGTGTGCGGTGAGCTGGGTGCCGTTGTCCATCCCGATATTCGCCAGTCAACGCCCGGTTTCCGGGATCAGTTCCTCCAACACCACGCGGGTGTCGTCGGGGATCTGTTGGTCGGCAGCCGACATGAGGCTGGCCGCGTAGTGAGTCTTTCCGCGTATGACTGTCAAGCTCGGGCCGCCGCGCTCGACGCACTTGTCCCATTCGTCCCGCGAGCGGGATCCCCTTGCGTGAGTCCGCGTAGTCGGAGCGAGTGGAGGCCTGCACGTGCCTTTCGGAAGATCCGCGCTTACTCAACTCGAAGAACCTCGACCGCAACGGGAGTAGTCCTCGTCCTGGCCACCATCGCGGCACTCGGCGCAGCTGCGCTCGACCCGACCCTCACCGGAACGGGCTACCTGACCGCAGTCGTCGAACCATCCCAACCGACTCGCCGTCTCAGCGCTCCTCTACCTCGTGGCGGCAGGCACAAGCGTCGGCATCGCCATCGCGCTCTACCCACTACTCAGAAAGCTCAACGCTGGCCTGGCACTGGGAGCAGTTGTGTTCAGAGCCATCGAAGCGGTTCTTTTCACGACCGCCGTCGTGAGTCTGCTGTCTCTCATGCCCCTCGCTCAACACTTTGCGGCGGGCCCAGGCGACAGTCTTGCGCCGATCCAGGCAATTGCGGACTCACTCCTCAGCATCCGCGACCATGCCACTCTGGCAGCGGTCTTTGCCTTCAACGTGGGCGCTCTGAGCTACTACGCGTTGTTCTACCGATCAAGACTCGTTCCCCGGTGGCTCTCGGGCTGGGGCATGGCAGGCGTGGTTCTGCTCATGACTGCCTGCCTGCTGGCGTTGTTCAGCGACAATCCGGTCACCGGCTACACGCTCGTTATCCTGCCCATCGCTCTCCACGAGATGGCCTTGGCTGTCTGGCTCTTGGTCAAAGGCTTCGGTCCGGCATCCCATCCATCAAGTAGCGCTCGGGAAGAGTCCACCGCGAGGGGCCAGCTGTTACCGCCAACTGCACGTCCGAAACCCGCCAGCACCGCTTCCCCTACCTCTGTGATGATGTGGTCATGAATCTGCGCGCCAGCATCTTCGGACCCGCCAGCACCAAAACTCAGGCGGCAGTCGGCGCGGTCGTCGCGTTCGCCCTCGCGCTACTCATCGGGTTCGGCTTGGAGCAAGGCGCCGACTCTGCGGTCTTCACAGCCTTGCTGGTCGGCCTAGCAGTCCTCATGATCGGCCTGAAGCGGAGCCGCACGGCCCGCCGCTGAGTGCGGCGCAGGGGTACGACGACGCGCTATCAGACTCGGTACACGCACGTCCATGTCACGCTTCCCGATGGCGTTCACGTCGCGGAGCAGGTGAAGGTCGTGACGGACCCATGGTCCGATTTGAGCGTCCTGCTCGACGCGTAATCGGGTCGCGGCAACCTTTGCTAACGCATGCTCAGCCGCGATCCGGTCGCTCGGGCCCATACCGCCGCGTATGACTGTCAAGCGCTGGCCGCCCTGCGCTCGATGCTCTGGTCCATTCCGTCCCGCATGCGGATCCCAAACGCGACACGTGATCGGCATGCCGCTAAGGTCACTGCCTGCCCGTTCAGTTGATGCCGAGCGTGACCCCTACAGATACGACGTGGTCAAGCTGTATCGGCCGGCCGCCGGCGAACCCGATGCCTACCCGCGGCTGGCGGCGGCGCTGACCCGCCCGATCCGGTGGGACGTGATCGGCGAGCAGTACGACCAGATGATCAGTACGCCACCGCGATCCGCTCCGGCACCGCCTCGACCGAGGCGATCCTGCGCCGCTTCACCAAGGCCAACTCCATCCATCCCACCTACCAGGCGATGATCGAGCTCGGCCGCGCCCAGAAGACCCTCTTCGTCGCCCGCTACCCGCGCGACCGGGACCTGCAGCGCGAGATCAACGAAGGCCTCAACGTGGTCGAGTCCTGGAACGGCGGCAACTCGGTCATCTTCTTCGGCAAAGGCAGCGACATCGCCTCCAACCGTCGCGAAGAACAGGAACTGTCGGTGCTGTGCCTGCGGGTGCTGCAGTCAGCACTGGTGTACGTCAACACCCTGATGGTGCAAGACGTCCTGGCCGACGACAAGTGGGCCGAGAAGATGACCGATGTCGATCACCGCTGCCTCACCCCGCTGTTCTGGACCCACGTCGCCCCCTACGGCGAGGTGCGGCTGAACATGACCCGCAGGCTCCCTCTGCGCCAGCAGACGTGAGCCTGAGGTCACTGCCCCCTGGCCTTCTCCGTACTGACTGGGCTCCTGCTCCACCGCCTCCTGCCTACCGCGCGGCCCTCGGCTCCATCCCGGCGGAATCACGTATCGCGGCGAAGGCAGGGCCCCGAACATGCTGCACCGGTCTTGTCGCGCACCGAGGGCTGCGGCGTCTCGGCGGCCGGTACGGGCGGTACGCCGAGGACGGTTGGAAAGCGCTGCTCATGCTGGTCGTCCTGGCCGTGAGCTACCTCGCCTCGCGCCGCCTGGTCATCACCGTGCTCATCGGAGCGTTGACCGTCGCGGTCGTGTCGTGGGTGTTGTCCCCGAACCTGGCAGATGCCCGCAACGGAGACGCGACGGTCCTGGCCCATTTGGACCACCAAGCCGGCCTGGGCATGCTCGCCGGCTACCACAGCGTCGCGGTCGCCGAGGTCGACCTGAACGCGGCCCAGCCGGTGCAGCTGGCCGGGATCGGCGCCGACGAGACCACCTCGATGGAGGTCGGTCGATGACTAAGGCGATGACGGGGCTGGTCATCGCAGACGCCGTACGCCGCGGAGAGATCCGGATGGACGCGGCCGTCTCCACCTATCTTCCCCAGCTAGCGGGCTCGCTCGCCGGCACCGCCACGATGCACGAGCTCGTCACTCACACCTCTGGGTACGCCGAGTTCGGTGCCGCAACCGTGCGCCGCGCTGTCTGGAAAGCGCCGCTGGGCCACAACTTCTTGACCGCCGACGGCGCGCAGCTGACCAAGGAAGCCACGAACCAGACCCTGAGCGGACGCGGCCACTACGCGTACTCCACGCTGGGTTCGGCCATCGCCGGCCAAGCCGTCGCCGCAGCAGCCCACATGAGCTACGCGGACCTGATGCGCACCCGTCTCGGGGGCTCTGGCTCTGTATCTGGACGATCTGTTCCCTTACTGGGCTCAGCTGGGCCGCAAGCCAGGCATCCCAAGCTCGACCGTGCGGCGTGTGAGCTTGTCGGCACCGGCCTGCTTCTCGCGCAGCAGCCGCAGGGTCAGATCGATGCCTTCGATCTCACCGAGCCAGCCTTCGTCGACGGCGCGGCGGCGCCGCACCATGAGATCGTCCTCGAGCTCTTGCAGTCTGGGCAGCATGCGCGGGTCGACGTGCAGCATCGGGCATCGCACGCAGGCGTGCTCGTGCTGGCATGGTGTCCCGTAGGGGCGGGCGCAGGAGCCGAGTTCGACCTTGCGCTTGTCGAAGTGCTCCTCGAAGTCAGTCCATTCCCGGGGCGTCACGTAGATGTACTCGTCGGCTGGCCGCAGCTCGCGGCGCCGGGCCAGGAAATCCTGGTAGTGCTGGACCATGTCCTCCTCGAACACCGCGACGTAGCCCTGAGTGGTCTGCAGGTCGAGGTGCCCGAGCAGCTTCGCGCCGATGTGGATCGGGAGGCCGTTGTTGACCAGCTCGGTGGCAAACAGCCGCCGAAAGTCGTGCGGGGTGAAGGTCACGCCGGCGAAGGCTCGATGAGTAGCGGCGAGGTCGGCGCAGGCCCGCTGCAGCATCTCCCGCACGGTCGCCGCTCCCATCACGCCGTCTCCGCTGATGCTGCGCTGGAACAGGAACGGCATCGGCGGCGACCACACCCGCTCGTATGGGTCGTAGCGGCGGACCAGCCGGATTGGTCGGCCGCCGGCGGTCAGACGCAAGATGACGGCGGCGAGGACGTGCAGCAGCTCGGCCGACATTGGCACCACCCGCTCGCGGTCGGTCTTCGACGGCGCGATCACCAGCAGCCCGATCAGCTCGCCGCCTGGGCGTTCGAACTGGCGGATGCTCAGCTGGGTGAGTTCCAGCAGTTCCTCGATCCGGACCCGGTGTGGCGCATCGTCTCCACGCACGCCCACAGCCAGAACGCCGGGTCCTCTTCCAGCGTGAGGCTCGTGATCCGCCCGGTGGCCTCGTCGACTACCCGGACAGTGGGCTGGCCGGCGGCGACCAGTTGCTGGTCGTAGCTGGTACCGGTGCGCCGGTACCGCCGCCCGCGATGGGTGAACGCCTGCCCGAGCGCCGTGCGACCAGCTAGGTCGAGCAGCTCACCGAGTTCGGTACGGCGCTGCTCGAGGTGGTCGACGAGGATCGGCAGCAGCGGTTTGCGGACCCTGATCCGGTCAGTGATCTTCTCGTTGACCCGCCGCTTGCGGGCCCGCTCCCCGCGCACGTCCACAGGTGAGATGGGACAGGGTACGACCCAGTGCGCCCAGCGTTCGGGCTCCTCGATCGCCCAGCTCTGCAGGTCCAGGTAGAAGCTGCGTACCAGGCTGAGCACATCTTCGGGGTGCCGGCGGACCCTGCCGTCGGCGCAGACGTTGAGCCCGGCGCGCCACTGCGCGTAGGTGTCTTGTCCCAGCCGCAGGTCCCGCTGCCCTGGGTTGATCTGCTCTACGGCTTTCCAGAAGACCGCGGCCAGGTTGTAGGCCAGGCCGGTCAGCGTCGTGTAGTCGACCTCCGGCTGCCGCCTGCTCAGGTAGTCGACCAGCAGATCCCTGACACCCCGGTTGCGCAGCTCGTGGCGATCGACCAGCTCAGCCGCGCTGAGTGTGGCCCCGTTCAGGCAGGCCTGCAGCGAGTGCGGCGCACCGGGCGGAAAATGCCCCATCCCGTGCAGCACGTCCCACACCAGCCGCCCCCGATGGCGGCCCGGCGTACCGGCCTTCACGACCGCGGACCGGTAGCGGGCGGAGTCGATCGAGAAGTGCAACAACGCCTCCGGGGTCACGTCCCGCAGGGCAATTCGCTGACTGAGCAGCATACAGGCGACGTCATACAAGGCGGCCTTGCGCAGCGAGTAGCTCCGCCCAATCCTGTTGACCTCGGCAACGAAGCGGTTCAGCAGCGGATCGTTCTCCGCAACCTGCAGCGCGTGAGCCAGGTCAACTACCTTGTTGGACCGCAACGCCACCAGCGTCGGCTGGATCACTCGCAGACACACCAGGCTGCGAAAGCCTGATGCGATCCGCATCCGGCGCGTGCTCTTACCACCAGCAGCGCCACCTATGTCCGCGATCGGTCGTCCGCCGCCGTCGAACCCTCCGGACTTCCACCGGTCGGTCCAGGTGTCGCCGTCGTACTGCTCCAGGTGCTCAAGCAGCAGCCGTACTCCAACTCGTCGCATCGACTGCTGATCTGGATCGGTGTCCCACACCGTCCCGGCCATGCCAACCAGGTCGGCTGCACTCGCCCTGGACAGATCACCGAACCGTCCCGGCGGTGACCCAGACGTCGACGCCGGAGCGGGCATGATGCCGCCAGGCAGCAACGCCGAGGGCTCCTGGAGCAAGTCGACCAGTGGCGGCCTAGGCACCGAACACCACCGCAGCGTCAGCCGGGTCGTACCCGGTGGCCAGCCGCTGCGCCGGGCGCTGCGCGGAGAAGTGTTGCTGCAGTTTGTCGAACAGGTCCTCCACACGGGTGGCGGTGTAGATGCCGGTGGTGTTGATGTCGGCATGCCGAAGGATCGCCCGCACCTCCGGCAACGTGATCGACGGATCCTGCGCCAAACGCGTCGCCGCGGTATGCCGCAGGTCGTGCAGGGTCCAGTTCGTCCCCAGCGCATCGTTCGCGCGCTGCAGCACCCGCCGCATCGCCCAGTACGTCACCGGCCGAGGATCACCCCGCCGAGTCCTCCACAACGGCTCACCCGGCGCCGGCGGACCAGCCTCGGCCAAGTACGACACGAGGTAGCGCAGCGCCTCCGGCGACACAGGCACCGCCTGCCGCAACCGGCTGCCCTTCGAAACCACAAAGATCACCTGCCGCGCCCAGTCGACATCCTCCAAACCGATGCCAAGCAGCTCCGACGCACGCGCACCACTCGACACGTAGCAAGCCAGCAGGGCCCTGTCGCGATCGCAGCGCAACACGGCGAACAACTCGTCCCAGCAACGATCCGAGAGCGCCCGCGGCTCCAGCTTCGGAACCTTCTGCCGCAACGGCGCCCGCCGCCCCGTCCTCGGCGGCTCCATCGGGTTGCGGTGCGCCACCACCGCGCGCCGCTCCCGCGCCGCCGGCACCGGACTCACCACCGGTCCCCGTCCGTACTGAGCGTGGAAGCTGTAGAAGCGGCCGATCACGCTGAGGGTGTGGTTGATGGTCCGTGGGGCGTATCCAGCCGACAGGTAGGCCTTGCCCGTGCGGCCGTTGACGGCGCCAGGTCGACTGGACGACGACTCGGCGCGGCCGCGTTGCGGATTGCGCCCAGATCGCATCCACCCCACCAGGACCTGGACCTCATAGGCCGTGGCGCGATCCCACACCACGTCCAACAGCCACAGCACCCGGAACCAACGCAGAAGGTCGAAGCCGTAGCTCCGGCATGTCAAGACGCTTACGTCGCTCAGCGACAAGTCACGCAGAAACACGCTCGCCGGCTCGACCTCGCGACCGTCGCGGTCGAACACCACGTACGGCGGATGATTCAGATCAGTGGCGACGACCTCACCGATCCTGGGCGGATCGACTCGTCCCTCCACCAACAACCGTCCCCAGTCCGGCATCACACCAAGTCCCCTCGCTCACCGACCGCCCCGGCTGGGCGCGCTTGGTGCAGTTAACTGGTAGCGCGAACGGCTGCTTCAGCTTCTTGCCCGACTTGCCGACCTCGTCGGTCTCGAGCCACTCGTAGAACGCGTCGACCGGGATCAGCGCCCGCTGCGACTTGAACGCGCGGCGGTAGGCCGGCTTCTCGTGGACCGTCTCCGCACGCGCATTGATCATCTTCGCGCCGACCTTGATCTCCTTCGCCCAGAACGGCAGCAAACCCCAGCGAAACGCCCGGAGCTCCCGCACCGGTTCAGCGTCCTCGCCGGCGTCATCAGGAACCCGGGCGATCACCACCGGGTTGTCCTTCGTCGGCGTCACGTTGAAGTCCTGACCCCGTAGCTCGTCGGCGCTGCTCTCGTCGACGACGAACCGCTCGAGCAGATCGTCGCGGCTGGCCACTGAGGCGTATCGACCACACATGCCTGCCAGCCTGCCACGGCCTACGGACACCAGCAGCGATGCCGCCGGAATCAACCCACGCACCCAGGCCCGCGCGCTTTCGTGCAGCGCTTCGAGACCACCACCTGTCGGTACGGCCAGCATCATCTCCCAGGACGAGATCCGCCGCATGTCCGCGTTCACGGTCGATGACAGTCGGGTTGATCCGTTGCCGGCCGGACTACAAGTCCGGCCGCTCGCGGCGCGGCCGACCGGAACCGGAAAACCCGTCTTCGGTGTGACCTGCGGGCGACCGGCGAGCAGGAACCGGCTGGCTGACACACCTCCGCCAGCAGCAGTGAGCACGACTGGGTCCACCTCCCACTGACCCTGGGGTGAGGGCTCGAGAGGGGGTTGAATTCCAAACGCAACCGACCCATATGAGAGGGGGACGGACGCGTGCACGACACGGGCCGCGTCCCACCCAGCACGGCCGTGCTGAGGATCACCGGCCAGCCGGCCGTCTCTCCCGAGCAGCTCGCGCAGCCCACAGTCGAGCCGGACGAATCTCCCGGCCTCGACTGATCACCGGTGTCCGGCCGCGGTGGCGACCGGGGTCGGAATCAGGGAACCCGACTCCGGCCGCCGCAGGATCGAGAGCCGAGGTCACCGACACGATCGAGCCGGCCTGCGGCCGCGGGAACGAGCCGACGTACGTCGGCGCTGCTCAAGGGCTCTCTCCCCCTCCTGGCACTCCACTCTGACCCGACACGCCCTCCGCGCAACCGCCCACCTACGGCGGCCCCTGCGGGGTTTCAGCGGTTGCACTCCAGCCGCTCACTCGCCGGTGAGCGGGGACCCCGGATCATCCTTCCAGCGGAAGTAGACCGGGTCGCCGAAACTCACCGGCACCTTGCCCTGCGACTGGATGACGGTGGCCGTGCCGTTGGCGCGGCCAACGGCGTACATGTAGCCGCTACCGGTGTCCTTGTCGATGCCGAGCAGGATCGTGCCGTACTGACCGCACTTCTGCGCCAGCAGCGCCTCGAACCCCTGCCAGGTCTTCGCCCGAACCTGCTTCACCACCGGCTTCATCGGCGCCGTCGTCGGGATGTGGATGGTGTAGAGCGCGCCGCCGCGAGTGTTCGCGAGGAACGTGTCGTAGGTGCGGGACTTGCTGATCAACGCCATCGACTTCACCGCCGCGAACCCCGGCGCGGATGCCCTGTTCCGCCAGACGCCCCTGGTGTCGACGGTCCAGCGGAAGAGCGTGCCGTCACTGCGGAGCCCGTAGGTGTTCCGTCGCGAGATGCCTGCCTCGGTCGGGCCCTGATACTCCGCCCCCTCCAACGCGACGAAGGTCGCCCAACCGCCCCCGATCCGGGTGTTTCCGCCGTTCACGGTGTTGTTCGCCGCGGTGTATCCGGTCAGGTACAGTCCATCGCCGATGATGACGTAACCAGAGACAGCGACCCCGCTGAAGCCGTCGTCCATGACCTCCATCGAGCTACTGACCTTCACCTGCCCCGGACCGTAGAAGCGGCTCGCGTAGACGCCGACCCCGCTTGCGGTCGGCGGCCTGGTCGCGAAGACGATCCGCGCGTGATGATCACCGCCGGCGGTCACCGATCCTGCTCCCAGGGCGCAACTCGCGGTTGGTGCGGCCGTCGCCGTGGTCGGTACCAGAGCCCCTGCCACGAGCAGAGCTGCCGCTGTCGTTCCGAGTGCCTTGATCATTTCGCACCATCCCTCCCACTACGCATGATGGCGATCGGTGCGGGTTTGTTGTTGACCGTTTGTCGGTGGGGCGTGTGAGGATGCGACTGTGACCGAGATCGGGGTTCGTGTGGGGGTTCCGGGGACTACGAGGAGCTGACCGCGCTGTTCGGGGGCGCGATGATGTTCGATCCGTCGCCGAGTGAGCTGGGGCGGCAACTGTTCGAGCCTGAGCGGGCCCTGGTGGCGACGGACGGTGCGGAGGCTGTCGGCACCACCAGGGCGCTGACGCGGGAGCTGTCCGTGCCGGGTGGGGTGGTGGCGGCCGCGCACGTGACCGGGGTCGGGGTGAAGGCGACGCATCGTCGGCGTGGGGTCATGTCGGCGTTGATCACCCGGCAGTTGCGTGAGGTGCCCGAGGCGATCGCGGTGCTCTGGGCCAGCGAGCCGGGGATCTAGGCTCTTGTCGAGCGCCTCGACCCGGCCGGTCGAGGCGCGGCGGGTGGACCTTGGAGCTCGCACAGTTCCATGTGCGGCTCGACCGGGTTCGCGTTCTCGCCGAGACCGTCTCCGACCCGGTGCGCGCCGACACCTATGACTGCTTGTGGCGCACCATTGGGGAGGAAGTCGGGTTCATCGCTGACGACCTCGACCGCGGCGGATCACCGCCGCCGACCGGCGGGCCGCTCTCAAGGGTCGGAGGGAGCTCTGCCTCAGTTACGGCGCCACCATCAGCGACAACTGCGACCTTGCCGCTGATCGGGCTGGCGGTCGGATCGAGGACGAGCCGGATCTCCACCCGCGCTGAACGTCGTCCTCAAAATGCCCGCGCGAAGGCCTTCGGCCAAACGGATATGGGCAGGCAGACCTTCGCGACGAGATCATCAGGGTCCGCGACACCCGTGAAGGAACAACAAGAAGAGGCAGTACGGCGTTCGACGAGGGGATCATCGGCGTCGCGGTCTGAGAGTAGGATCGCGCTGACAAGCTGGGAGCCGGCGTGGCTGATACCGCTGCAGGACGATCGCCCGGACTCTTCGGGCGCGAAGCAGAATGTGCGGCGCTCGACCTCACTTTGTCCAACGCGCGCGCCGGTCGCAGCCAGGTGGTCGTGCTGCGCGGTGAGGCCGGCGTCGGAAAGACCGCACTGTTGGGGTACCTGGATGGCAAGCTCGAGGGCTGGCAGATCGCCCGAGCCACCGGCGTCGAGTCGGAGATGGAGCTGGCCTACAGCGGACTGCATCAGCTCTGCGCTCCGATGCTTGAGCGCATGGATCGGCTGCCTGCGCCGCAGCGCGAAGCCCTTGCGACTGTATTCGGCCGCAGCTCGGGCGCTCCGCCGGACCGTTTTCTGGTCGGGCTCGCGGTCTTGTCGCTGCTCGCCGAGTTTGCCGAGCGGCGCCCTGTGATCTGTGTCGTCGACGATGCCCAGTGGCTCGACGAGGTATCGGCGCAGGTCATGGGGTTCGTCTTCCGGCGCCTGCTCGCCGAACGTGTCGCCGTCGTGTGTGCGGCCCGCTCACCTGTCGGCGACGAGATGGTGTCCGGTCTTCCCGCCCTGGTCGTCCGTGGGCTCGGTGAGAGCGACTCACGCGCCCTGCTTCTGGGTACCATGCACGGCTCCCTGGATGCCGCGGTTCTCGACCGGATCATCGCCGAGAGTCATGGCAACCCTCTGGCGCTGCTCGAGCTTCCGCGAACCTGGACTTCGGCGGATCTGGCGGGCGGATACGGCTTGCCGGACAGCACCGCGGTGATTGGCAAGATCGAGCACAGCTACGTACGCCGCCTGCTGCGGTTGCCCCCCGACACCCAGCTACTTCTCCTCGTCGCGGCCGCTGACCCAACGGGTGATTCGGTGTTGCTCAAGACCGTGGCCAAAGGCCTCGGCCTCGACCTGGCTGCGCTCGATCTCGCGGCGGACGTCCGGCTGCTCAAGGTCGACGAGCGCGTGGAGTTCGCGCATCCGCTTGCTCGGGCCGCCGCATATCGGTCGGCCACGGCCGACGATCGACGTCGCGTCCATCGCGCTCTCGCGGTTGCCACCAATGTCGAGTTGGACCCGGACCGGCGCGCCTGGCATCTGGCCTCTGCGGCGGCGGGTCCCGACGAGGAGGTGGCCGCCGAGTTGGAACGCTCGGCCGGCCGGGCGCAGGCCCGCGGCGGCTTTGCCGCGGCATCCGCCTTTCTGCGACGTGCCGTCGCGCTCACGGTCGACCCCGCGCGCCGGTCGGAACGCGCGTTGAGCGCGGCGCAGCTGAGTCTGACGGCGGGCGCATTCGACGCCGCTCTCCGAATGCTGGGAGTGGCGGAGGGCGGACCACTCGACGACTTCCAGCGCGCCAGGGCCGAGCTCGTGCGGGTTACAGCCGGCTACACATCCGGAAGCCTCGTCGACGCCCCGGCGAGGTTGCTGGATGTGGCGGGGCGGCTCGAGGCGTTCGACCTGGAGTTGGCCCGCGAGACCTACCTGTACGCGTGGAGCGCCGCGACGAGCCGCGGGCATTTCGAGCAGTCGAATGCGTTGATGCGGATCGGTCGCGCCATTCGCGCTCTTCCACCCCCGGAGTCGCCCCGCCCCTTCGATCTGCTGCTCGATGGCCTCGCCCGGTACACCACCGACGGCCGGGCAGCCGCGATCCCGGCGCTCCAGACGGCGACCAAGGCGGTCAGCGACCTTCCAGTGACCGACGTCCTGCGCTGGGGCTGGGCCGCCACGTGCGCCCCCAACGCTGTCTGGGACGAGGAAGGCATGTTCGCCGTCTCGACCCGGCAGCTTGAGCTGACCCGGGCGGCCGGCGCACTCGCGGAGCTACCGATCCACCTCACGTCACTAAGCCTGGCGATCATGTTCACAGGTGACTTCGTCGGGGCCGCCGCGCTGATGGCGGAGTCGGATAGCGTGGCGGCGGCGACCGGGACCCGGTTCGCTGGTCACGGGCTGACCAGACTCCTTGCGTGGCAGGGCAAGGAGGACGAGGCCGTCGCGGTGATCGCGGCCACGATGCGGCAGGCCGAGGAGTGGGGGCAGGGCATCGCGGTCACCGCGGGGCTCTGGGGACTCGCGGTGCTGCACAACGGGCTGGGCCGATACGCGGAGGCGGTGGCGGAGGCCCGGGAGGCCGCGTCGCACACCTTCGAGCTGTGGATCTCGATGTGGGTCCTGCCCGAACTTGTCGAGGCCGCGGTGCGGACCGACGACATCGCGCTCGCAATCGACGCGTTCGAACGCCTGGACGAGGCGACGCGTCCGTGCGGCACCGACTGGGCACTCGGCATCCGAGCGCGCGCCTCGGCGCTGCTGAGCGATGGAGCAGCCGCCGACGACCTGTACCAGGAGGCGATCGAACGGCTGGGGCGCACCCGCCTCCGGCCGGAACTCGCCCGCGCCCATCTGCTGTACGGCGAGTGGTTGCGGCGCGCGGGTCGTCGTACCGATGCGCGCAAGCAGTTGCGGACGGCCGAGGAACTGCTCACGACGATCGGGATGACGGCGTTCGCGGAGCGAGCACGCCGTGAACTGGCCGCGACGGGCGAGAAGCTGCGCAGGAGAGCCGGCGAGCAGCGCGCCGAACTCACCCCGCAGGAGGAGCAGATCGCACGGCTGGCCCGGGACGGGCGCACTAATCAGGAGATCGGCGCGGAGCTGTTCCTCAGCCCGCGGACGGTCGAATGGCACCTGCGCAAGGTGTTTGACAAGCTCGGGATCACCTCGCGGACCGCCCTGCACACCGTCATGCCCGGGTACGAGCCGTAGAGACCAGGGACAGGGCCAGGGTTTCGACCGGCGTGCCGGTGGGCCGCGCGGAGAAGGCTTTGGGTGTCACCCCAACCCCTCCAGGAGGCACACCATGGCTATCACCGTTGAACCCGGCACTGCGATCCGGCCGTTCCGGATCGAGGTCTCCGACGCGGAGCTGGAGGATCTGCGGGCCCGTCTCCGGGCCACCCGCTGGCCGGACAAGGAGACCGTCGACGACCAATCGCAGGGCACCCCGCTGGCGACTGTTCGGGCGCTCGCCGATCGCTGGGCCACGGAGTACGACTGGCGCCGGTGCGAGGCGCGGCTGAACGCGTTCCCGCAGTACCTCACCGAGATCGACGGACTGGACATCCACTTCCTGCACGTCCGGTCGAAGCATGAGGATGCGCTGCCGCTCATCGTCTGCCACGGCTGGCCAGGCTCCGTGGTTGAGCAGCTGAAGATCGTCGAACCGCTGACGGACCCGACCGCGCACGGCGGGAACGCAACGGACGCCTTCCACCTCGTGATTCCGTCGATGCCCGGCTATGGCTACTCGGGCAAGCCGACCGGCACCGGCTGGGGCGCCGAGCGAATCGCCCGCGCGTACATCGAACTGATGCGCCAGCTCGGCTACACGAAATTCGTGGCACAGGGCGGCGACTGGGGTGCCGTCGTCGTCGAACTGATGGGCGTCGACGCGCCGCCGGAGCTGGCCGGCATCCACGTCAACATGGCCGGGGTGTTCCCGCCCGAGATCGACGCGGCGCTGGCCGGCGGGGGAGAGGCACCCGCCGGTCTGTCCGAGGAGGAGCAGGCAGCGTGCGACCAGCTCGGCTTCTTCTACAAGCACGTCTTCTACGCCTACTTCATGGGTGACCGCCCGCAGTCGCTGACCGGCATCGCGGACTCGCCGGCCGGTCTGGCAGCCTTCATGCTCGACCACGACGCGGCGTCGCTGGCGATGATCGCCCGCAGCGTCGACGGAGTACCGGAAGGCCTGAGCCCGGACGACGTCCTCGACAACCTCACCCACTTTTGGCTGACCAACACCGGAGTGTCGGCCGCGCGGCTGTACTGGGAGAACAAGGGCGCGTTCTTCTCCGCCCGGGGCGTCAACGTCCCGGTCGCCGTCAGCGTCTTCCCCAACGAGCTGTACCAAGCCCCACGCAGCTGGGCAGAACGCGCGTACCCCAAGCTGATCCACTACAACCGGGTCGACAAGGGTGGCCACTTCGCAGCCTGGGAGCAGCCCGCGCTGTTCTGCGACGAGGTTCGCACGGGCTTCCGCTCGCTGCGCGACTAGCCCATGACCACACATCCAACGATGCCCTCGCTCGCCGGGGCCGAATGGCTCAACTCGGCCCCACTCGGTCCCGGCGAGCTACGGGATCACGTCGTCCTGGTGAACTTCTGGACGTTGACCTGCATCAATTGGCTACGCCAGGCGCCGTATGTCCGCGCGTGGTCGGAGGCCTACCGAGACGACGGCCTGATCGTGATCGGGGTGCACACCCCCGAGTTCACCTTCGAGCACGAGACCGCGGGGATACGTAGGGCTACAAAGGTACGCCGGCTCGACTACCCGATCGTGGTCGACAACGACTACGCGGTCTGGCGCGCGTTCGCCAACCACTACTGGCCCGCCCTGTATTTCGTCGACAAGACCGGACAGATCCGCGACACCCACTTCGGCGAAGGCCGCTACGAACAATCCGAACACGTGATCCAGCGCCTCCTCGACATCGAACGCGACCAGGCAACGATCGACAGCGTCGGCATCGAGGCACCCGCCGACTGGACACACCTCCGGTCACCCGAGACCTACGTCGGCGACGGCCAAAGCGCTCACTTCGCCTCACCAGGTGGAACCACGTTCGGCCGCAGCACCTATGAACTCCCCGAACGGCTGCGCCTCAACCACTGGGCGCTTGCCGGCGAATGGACGATCGAGCAGGAGCGGGCCGTGCTCGCGGGACCGCGTGGCCGGATCGCCTTCCGTTTCCACGCTCGCGATGCGAACGTGGTGCTCGCCGGGGGACAGGGTGGGCCGATTCCGTTCCGGGTCCTCGTGGATGGGCGGGCGCCTGGGGCGTCGCACGGAGTAGATGTGTCCGCGGACGGTCAGGGGGAGCTCGAGGACGGGCGCCTTTACCAGCTCGTGCGGGAGCAGGGTGAGGTTCGTGAGCGGACGCTGGAGATCATGTTTCTCGAACCCGGGGCGGAGGTCTACGTTTTCACTTTCGGGTAGGTCAAAGCACCCAAGAGGTATCACAGCAGTGGCGTAGGCGTCCTCGGCGTGGTGGGTGGAGTCCGCGAGGGTGACGCGGTTGCCACCCGAGGCGGTGTCAGCGACGCGAAGGGGTCGCCGAGGTGGGCGCGGAGTTGTTGCTCGCGAGGAGCCAGATCAAAGGGCTCTGGCACCGGCCGCAACTGCACAAAAGGATCCGCAAACACGCCTTGCTGTACGACATCGAGCTGCCGACAGGTTCGTTCGACGAGAAGCCTCAGACCGTCGCGGGGCGCGACGCCGACCGCGAGAGCAATACCGACGAGACGTCACGGGCGCAGTTCGAGGCGAGTCTTCATCGAGCGATGCGCGACGCCTATGACATGCGGGTCATGTTCGCCGATCATGGCAACCCGGCGCCGCGATGGATCCCGCTGGCCGAACTCCGCGAGGAACTCGACCACCAGCGCCTCCGGTTGCGTCCCGCGGAGTGGTGGAAGTTGGTCGTCACCGTGTGCGGGTCAGCGAGTGGTGCTGATCATGCCGTGAGGAGTTCGGTTGGCGCCACTCCGCGGGACGCAACCCGCCGAATCCGTCGCGGTTTAGTCGTCGCTGGAAGTGGCATCTCTTGGCGCGGTGTTGGTGTTGTTGTCGCCGGGCCGAGCGGTGGGCGAACAGCTGCGGGCGGGCTGGGGCGTCGTCCTCGGGCTCGCCGGGCGGAAGCTGGTGGTCACTCACTCAACGAGAACCGCAGGCGACGACTCGAGGTACTTCTCCAGTGCCCGCAGGCGCGTCGAATCCGACTGTTGTGACGCCTTCAGGTCCTGGCGAAGGGCAGCCTGCCACTGCTGAGCTCTGTCGAACTCCCTACCCGTGAACACCTCCGCGAGCAGCACGCCGTACCCGAGTTCGGCGGCGGCACGATCGGCGAGTCGTTCCTGAGTGCGGGCGGCCCACGGCACCACGAACGGCGCGAGGAAGGGCTCAACATGAACACCACGTAGTGGCTGAAGCCGAGGAACATCCACACTCCGAGCACACCGATTAGCAGGAACCCGATCACGATCTTGGCCAAGATCGACAACACCCGATGCTTCAGACAGAAGTCGATCGCCCGACCCATCATGCGGGCGGGCACAGCGAGCCAGGACAGCAGCAGCGACGGCGTACGGGGCATTGCCAGGCGGTGCGCCAACTCGCGCGCCAGGACCGCCTCCAGGTTGCGGGGTGGCAGCCGGTACACCGCCCAACTCGTCACTGCGACTGGGAGCCGGCGGTGGCCGGCGCGATCGCCTCCGGCCCTCGTGCACCCAGACCCGGTAGTGGTCGGGGTTGACACCGGCGGCGGTGCAAACCGCCCCTGATCGTGGGTCGGAGTGGGCCAGCGGACGGGGGAATTGTAGCGGCGGCGTGGAGCCATTCGTGGAGCGAACTGCCCGATACGGATGAAAAATACGGGCACCGGAGATAGGTTCCTTGCAACGAATCACGCCTGAAGACGGCAGACGTGACGCTGACCTTCCTCCTCGCAATGAGAAGGTCGTCGGTTCGATTCCGACAGGCGGCTCCACTCCGCGGCACCAAGAAACCCCAGGTCAGGCAACACATGACCTGGCCGCTTTCAGCTCTCGATCCCGTCAGAAGCCGCCGTACCGCATCGCCCTCCTCACTGATCAGGAAGATGTCGACGCGCGCGATCGGCCTGCCGTGCTGATCACCCGTCCGGTTGGCCGCGCAGCACGACCTGGCGTACTTCTCGCAGCCCGGTCACGTCCCGGGCCAGGTCGCCGGCGACGACGACCAGGTCCGCGTCGTAGCCGGGGGCGAGTCTCCCTTTGCGCTCTCCGAGTCCGCAGACCTGGGCCGCGATGCTGGTAGACGCAGTCAGTGAGTCGACCACACCAGCCACCGCGGCTAGCTCGACCACCGACTCGGCGTACAGTCCGTGGGCCTTGTTCGGGCCGATCCCGGCGTCAGCGCCGCCGACCAGCCGGACCCCGGCCGCATGCATCCGCTGGACCAGACTCTGGCGCTTCTCGACCAACTCCTCGGGGGTAACGCCGGCCTCGCGCATCCGCTGCTGCAACGCCTCCGGCGCGCGGCGTAGTGCCGCGACCGTGAAGCCACCGACGGTGGGGCACACGGCCATCCCGCTCTCCGCCAACGCCTGGAGTTGCGCGGCGGAGGCAGAGATGTCGCGCAGCGCGGCCAGTCCCGGTGCGGCGGCGTCGCCCAACCGCACGAGATAGCCGGCGTGTTCGAGCCCGTCGGCGCCGACCGCGACCGCCTGATCGATGGCCAGGGCCGCGTGTGCGTGGGCGGTCACCGGCAGCCCCGCGCGGTGGGCCGCGTCCACGAGCAGCTGCAGGTCCTCGAGAGCGAACTGGGGCGCATAAATGTCGGTGTCGGCCGTGTTGATGCCCCCGCTGGCCATCACCTTGACCACATCGACCCGCCGCTCGACCCGCTCCCGGATCGCGGCGAGCAGCTGGTCGGCCCCGGCCGCCTCCCCGCCGAGGTACCAGCAATGCCCGCGGGGTGTCGTGACCGGCGGGCCCGAGGCGACGATCCACGGCGCTCGATCGTCGCGGGCGCGTTGCGCGTCGCGCCTGTCGACGACGTTGAAGTTCCGGTCGCCCAGGTCGCGCACCATGGTCACCCCGGCGGCCAGCTGCCGGCGCAGCGCCTCGGTCACCACGGCCTCGATCTCCTCGTCGCTGTAACCGGCCACCCGGTCCAGTGCCATCGGCCCGCTGTCGGCAACCAGGTGCACGTGAGTGTCGATCAGGCCGGGTAGCAGCGTCGCGTCGCCGTGGTCGTGCAGCGCGCAGCCGTCGGGGAGGTCGTACGCCGCGGCCTCGACCCCGAGGATGCGGCCGCGGTCGACCAGCACGGTGGCGCCTCCCGCCACGAACCGTTCACCGTCGAAGCAGGCACCCGCGCGGACCGCATACATAGGACTGACCTACTCCCTTGGGCCACAGGTTGACAAGCAACCGCTGTGAACGCGGCCGGCCGGGAGAGAACGGCGGTGGCACCTCAGCTACGTGAGTCATGACGTCCCCTGATCGATTGTTCAGCCTCGCCGGTGGCGCCGCGCATCGATTTGCAGTCCACGATGTGGCGTCACCCGCGGCACGAAACATCGGATACGCGTGGGGAATCTCGCGCTCGCTGGGGGCGGCCGTGTTGCTAGAAGCGCTGGTAGAGAGCGGATGCGACGCTGTCGTTCTTCCTCGTAATGAGAAGGTCGCCAACTCCAACTCGCAAGGGCTCGTGATAAGCGCTCGCGCTCCGCAGACGACCGGCGGTCGGAGTCCTGACCTAGGCTCCGACCCGGCCGGCGAAGTGCGGTTGCATCGCGCGCCGGTGAGTTCTCCATCCTGCGCAGCGGTGGTATGGGCGATGATGGTGCCATGACCACGGAGCCGCGGCCAATCGATCTCATTGTCCGTCCTGAGGCCGCCGCTGTCCGTTCTGTATGGATTGGCGAGGCGACGGACTTCACTCCTTGGCTGAAGGACAACCTCGACTGGCTCGACGTCCTGGGGCTAGGGCCCCTGGAGTTGGTTGGTGTGGAAGTGCCGATCCCGGATGTGGGGCGGAGCCTCGACATTCTTGCCCGCACGCCGGCCAACACCCTTGTTGCGATCGAGAATCAGTTCAGCAAGACCGACCATGATCACCTCACGCGCGGCCTGGCTTACGCCGTAGGGCTTGAGGCTGGCGCGCTCGTTGTGATCGCCGAGGATCACCGCCGCGAGTTCGTGGCGGTCGCCGACTACCTCAATAGCGCGTACGAAGAACTCGGGCCTAACAAGGGCATCGCCGTTTTCCTCGTGAATCTGGCCGTCGAGAAGGTCGGTGGCCACTATGTGCCCAGGTCCGAGGTCGTATCGCGACCGAACACCTGGCTTGCGGAGATCCAGGTCGTCGGCAACGTGAGCACACGGACCGTCACTGGGTTTCTGGAGTCGTGCCCACCCGAGTCAAGGGATCGCCTCGCGGAGATCCTCGACAACTGGACGAGAACACCAGGAGCGTCGATCCGGCTCAACCCGAACTCGGCGTCGGTCTCGCTCGACTACCCATACTCGCCCAGGACCGGACACCGCTCGCTGTATGTCGTCTACAACAACGACACATGACCGTCAACCGGGGCTACCTGCGTGAGAGCGTCATCGATGACACTCTCGTGGCCGAAATGGACCGGCGACTTGCCGACTTATTCCCCGGTATCTCTGACAAGCCGTACTATCCGACGGTGCGCGAACCGCAGCCGGCGGCCCTGACTGAGTTCGCACAGTGGGTTTTCAGCATCGGCGGCACTGCTGCGGGGTGACACGGTTCGCAACGCGAAATCGAGTCCTCTACCGCTCGTAGAGAGGGCGCGGAGGGCTCTCGATGGACTCCAGCCCTAGGTCCGCAACGCGGTAACAAGGTCGGATGGGTTCAGGCGGGAGAGACCTGCGGCCTAGCTGACAAAGGTTGCCCACGAGAGCCTAGCGGCCGGGTCCGGCGGTCAAAGGCTATGACTGGGTGGATCGCACAAGCTCGATCACGGCGGCGGCAAGCGGTGCCTCGCCGCCGAGATGCACGGTCGCGCGACGGCCGCGCGAGGCAGTGACCAATCCTGCTGCGACGAGCAGAGCCACAGCGCGGTGCGCGGTGCTCGGCGCTACGGCGTACCGCTCAGCCAGAGACTTCTCGCTCGGCAGGGGATCGCCGGGGCACAGGATGCCGGAGTCGATCGCGCCCCGTAGGTCTGCGGCAATCCGCTGATACGGCTGGAGGTCTTCGTCTGTGGCGCTGGGCGCCTGAGACGATGCCATCTGGCTTGTCGTCGTGTTTGCCGGTCTGGGAGGCATTCGGGTGGGCGTCGACCCTGCGGCTCGTTGGTCGGCCTCCGACCACCAGGCCGTGTATACCCGCAGCGTTGTTGTCCCGTCGCCAGAGTGACCCAGGCGCCCGGCCGCGGCGCGCACGTTGTATATCAGCTCAGTTGCATTGTAGTGACGGTGGTTCTTGAGGGTGGTGTGGATGCCGAGACGTGCCGCGAGTCGCGTGTACCGCTTCGTGATGGTGTCGGGATGGTGTGGAACGCTTCCATCGGGAACGGGCGAGAACATGTAGCTGTTCGGGTCGAACGCGACTCCTCCGTCCGACGCTCGCTGGCGGCAGCGCCCTTCGTGCTCGTCCAGTACCGCGTCAGACTCCGAGTCGATGACAACGCGACGCTGCTGGTGCGTCTTGGTGTCCTTCTCCTCGAGCTGGCCAGCATCGTTTACGAAGATGGAGCGTCTGATGCCGAGGACGGACGTTGCGCCTTCTCCGCGATCGCGATCGCTCCACCGCAGTGCGCACATTTCGCCGCGCCTACTGCCAGTCGTCGTCTTTGTTGAGAGGAAGGCTCCCTAGTCGTCCTCCTCCCACGCTGCTGTGATCAACCGACCGACTTCGTCCACAGTCGGCGGCCGTGGGTCTGGTGCCGGCAGGCCAGGCTTGTCGGCGTGCTCCGCTGGGTTTATGGAGATCCACTTCCAGACAACGGCGCGCCCAAGAGCGCCGCTGATGATCCAGTGGATCTGTCGGACTGTGGAGTCGGCGAGGCCCTTGCAAACGTGGGGCTTACACATCCGTCGGCATCGCCGGCAGCCTTGCGGATTGTTGCGCAGGCATCGGCTGCCTTCGTGCTCGTCGCATTGGTGGGGGCGTGTGGTTCGATGCTGAATGAACTTGTTCCCTCGGCAGTGCAACCGGCAGCGCCGGAGTTCGGCGTAGAACGAATCCAGCACTTCGACATCCAGTCTCGTCAGCTTCGTCGTGCCGAGGAGCGGCTTGATGTGGATGTTGTACTTCGAGCGATAGCCGCGCTTGGTTGATGCGTCGACGTCAAGCACATCGAAGTACTTCGTCATTAGTTGGTCGACCGTTGCTCGTGTCCTGGGGTTGCGCTTCTCGTCGACCTCGTTCAAGAACCTCGTCCGAAGCTGCTCGGCCAGTTTCTCCTGCTTCGGGCCGGGCGCGATGGTCTCGGTGAGGTAGAGCCGGCGCTTGGTCACGGGGTCCCTGCCGGCGTACACCTTCACTCGGATGGAGCCGGATGGAAGCGTCTCCAGTTCGCCGCGCTGCTTGCCGACAGGCTTGTTCCCCATGGCCCCACGGTGGCGATTTTTCGGGCGCGGCACCACGAGTGGCCCCACGCCCTTCGTTTCGACCCTCAGCTCATGACCCAATCATGGCGCTGACCTGCATGTTCTTCTTGTAGGGCGGGCGGGACTCGAACCCGCGACCCAGGGATTATGAGAGCCATGCCACTTGCCACACTGGCCGACTCCAGTCGGCACGACTTGCTGTTGCGGCCCCTCTGAGCGACTCACGCAACTCTCCTAGACGCTGTTTCATGGCACGAACCATGGCACGCGAACGCACGCCGGGCGAGCTCGCCGCCCCTCAGCATCAACAGCCGCCAGTGCGCGCTCGAAGAGCTTGCGGGCCTTGCCGGCTCTCCTAGCTTCCAGCTGACATTTCTGAGGGTTGCGAGGTCATCCACGACATTCTGAGACACGGCCTGGAGCAGTCATGTCGAGGCCGCCGGGTTACCCTCGTAGGGTGACCGATCGACCGTCGCCTCCCAGAATCGTTCGGGCGGTGTGATGAGAGCTACGTCACGTCGGCGCCCCCGTAAGGACGACCGCCTGCAAGGAGTAACTGAGGGAGCCTTGTCTGTCATGGCTGACAGGGTCAGGTACACAATCAGTCCTGAGCATAAGGATTACATGACTAGCGCAGGCCCGGGGCGACTTCGTAGCGATGCTACGGCCTGTCCTAGAGGGCTCGATTTTGGGCTAGTTGAGGATTGGTTGCGCGAGGCCGTTCGCAAGGGTTGCGTCAGTGCAACACTCGACGGCGACTACCCTCGGTATGCGTGGGCGAGGATTGAGGGTCAGGTCTACGAGGCTCGACTGAGCAATTCTGGCTCAGGCGAATACAAGGGGTATCCGATTCTGGACGTCGAGGCTCCGGGGTGGCTGCCGTGAGCGGCGGCGTTGAGATTCGTATCGAGTGGCTCGACGCACCGAAGGTGAGCACCCCGGAACTTGCTGCGACGTGGGCGCGATACGAGGTTTGGGTTGGAAACCGATGCGCAACTCAGCTTGAGGCGGCTGACGGCACCTTTCGACGGTCTGTCTTCGGCTCCCTCTACCCGCTGGCCGAGTGGATAGCGTCGAACTGGTGGGTATTGACCTCCCACGTTCGACCGTCGGCGATCGAGTCGGAATATTGGACTTGGAGCAATGTTCGAGTCCACAACTGGCTCCGCTCACACAACTTCAGGGGTGCCGGCGATGGCATGGCATGGCCAAACCTCACTCTCGTCCTCGAAGGAGCGGTGGCGCACGCGGTCTGGGCACCGGACGTTGATCAGGTTTATGGGTCGATTCGGTTCGTGTCTGGCGGAAGTGCGTTCCTTCCCGGCGATGAAGCAATCGAAGGCTTAGCAAGGCTTGTTGACAACGTATTACAGCGGTTGACAGAGGCGGGGCTCCCTAAGACGTGGCTCGCGGAAGAGTGGCAAGCGATCGCATCTACAAGCGCGGAGGAACAGGAGTTCTGTCGCGCCGTCGCCCGGCTGGGCCGGGACCCGTACTCGGTCTCGGACGAGCTGGCTGCGGACGTTGTGCGCGTCGCATCCGACCTACCTGTTGAGTTGGTCGCCGATTTCTTTGACAGCGCGGACGTGGACGCGCTAAATGATGCCGCGCGGTGGACGTCACGCGCTCTCGGCCTCGCCACCCGGGCTTCCAAGAAAGCCGATGCAAGCCTCATTCCGCTGTACGAGGTGGCATCCGCTACGTCAACGGACGTCTTCGAACGACCGTGGCAGGTTGGGTACGCCCTAGCCCGCAGTGTGCGGGAGCAACTCAACAGTCCGCCCACGGAGCCGTTCGACACGCTCCCGTGGGTTGGATCCAGCGTCACGACCTCCCCGTCGTATGGTCTGCAGGGCGTTGTCGCAGTCCAAAATGATCATTGTGGAGTTGCCCTCGGGGGACCGCCTATCGGCAGGACTGGAGCTGCTTTTCGTCGCGCCCGTGCGCTTGGACACGCGCTGGCACGGCCAGATCAGCACTCCTTTGTGTTGTCAGCAGCGCGCGGATACAGCGAGCGAGTGGCAGGAGCGTTTGCGGCAGAGCTGCTCGCACCCGCGGCGGGCATACGCGAGACCTTGGATGCCGTTGGCGAAATCGGAGACCTTGGACTGGAGTCTGTTGCTCAGCACTTCGGTGTCTCGCCGCTTGTCGTTAGGCACCAATACGCCAATCAGTTGGCCGGCACTACTCGCTAGACGACGCTCCTAGCGCACGGCCGAGGAGCGCCGCAGCGGTGCGATATCGAGGCTGGGCCTCTGCGGGAAGTCGTGCACGACGAAGGGTCGCGACGCCGACCTTCCTGGGGCACGACGTGCGGTTTAGAAAACCGACGTGCCATGCCGACATGCGCCCCTTCAGGCGTCTCGGGGCAACATGAGTTCGGCCGTTACCAGCTCCAGGCGACGCCAGTCGACACAGCTTCGTTCCCAGGCCGTTCCCAGCTGAACTGAGGGTCGGTCCCGGTCACCCACGGATAACCGATCCACGCTCAGGGAGGAGCACCGAGCGGGCGTCTGCCGTTCTTCCAAACTGCTTACCACTCTAGGCGGCAAGGCGGCGGCACGGCAGAAGCTTGCGAGTGGAACTCGACGCCGTTATGGATCGATCCGAACTCGCGCGCTAGCAACCTCATCATGTGGTCGCGACTCACGTCGGCTCGCGGGAAGCGTCCTCTCCAGGTGCAGTGTTCGCGTCACTGACGGAAACCTCGCGACTAGTTCGTCTCTGCCGACGTCGCTTAGGACCACCTGCCAGACCTCGGCACAGTACGTGTGAACCGGCGGTTGGTGGCTCAGTAGGCCGCGTACTCTTCGCACCGTCCGTGCTCGCCAGGCTCCGTCTGGACCGATCCATTTGAAAGGTTCATCGTCGGCAGTCTGCCACCCAAGTTGAATCGCGGCATGTGGGTGCACCGCGAGCCATTCATGGAATCTCGAGTCAGTATCAGCCTCGTAGGCATGAATCACGAGTTCCTCGGCGTGCCAGTCGAGGTGCATCCGGGCGGGGTAGTTCATCGCGCCGCTGTAGGTATCTTCCCAGGCGGGCGCTGGGAGCGAGACGATAGGCCCCGCATGCTGCGGATGTCGTGTTTTGACCTTCCGGACTTCTCGTGGTCGCCCCCACTCAAGCGAGCACCATTCGCTCAGTTCGGCGAGCACGTAGGGCGATTGCGGTCGTGCGGCTACGTAGGCATCCGCGGCGTCCTGAGTCTCCTCGGACCATCCACGTACATCATACGAGCTCGTCCCCTCAGGGCGCCATGGTAGAGGCGTGGTGCCGTCAAGCGGATCGAGTTGTACGTTTACCAGTTTCTCGTCCACGAATCCGAGTTCGTAGGCGGGGAACGGTCCATATGTGAGCAACTCCGCGTCGACGAGGTCGCCGAGGACCTGGGCCAGGGCTCGGCGGCCGGCCATGTAGGCCCACGGACGGTAGCTATGCCGGTTTCCTCGTCGTTTCTGCCGGCTGGCCTGCGCTCGGTGGCCGCCGGATGTCCAAGGACCTGTATCTGCGGCTGCCAATGCGGCCGCGTGGTAGATCAGTGCCGAGGGCGACAGATCACTCGCTTCTGCCAGCCAGACGAGTGGTAAGTCGAACGGCGCAACGAGCTGTCGCGGGTCGTGTCTGTCCAGATGCGGAACCCCCTCTCGGTCGAGTTCTGGGGCGGATCTGGTTGCGAGTGGCGGGAGGGTGATCCGATAAGCACTTAGAAGGGGGCGCGCGGGTGGCCGTGGCGGGGTTGTGTCATACAGCTTCAATAGCCTCGCCGCAATCGACCGGTTTATCGCATCACCGTCCGACGCGGCCGTGACCACGGCATCGCGCAGGTCGACGGTCATCGCGTCGGGGCGACCGGATGCCGTGACTAGAGTGAGCAGCGCGGCCTCAGCTGTCCAACCTCCAGTGGCTATGGCCTCACCCAGCACAAGCTGAGATACCTCAGGGTAGATTTCCAGCGCAGTTTGCAAGACTTCTCGTGCGCCAAAGTCCATTGGCCTCACTGGGTGACCGAGGTGGGTGCAGGTCCACCGCAGCAAGGCTTCGGCTGGTGACGCAGCAGTCTGTAACCCTTGGTCGAGATGTTCGGGGCCAACGGGTGCGTATTCGTCCAGGTACGCCCTGATGTCGGGCCACGCACTCGCCACCAGGTCGACGCCGCCGATTAGCTCGGTCAGCCGCCTCAGATCGGTAGGGAAGATTTGACCAAGGAGTGATCCGCCACTGATGGCGCCAGCCAGGTCCCGGGCCGCAAGTTTGATTAACGCCGGGTGGCGTCCGCTTAGCGCGGTCCGGAACAGCTCGAATCGAGTGCCGCCGTCGTAATGCCGAATCCATCCGTACGCAGGTGTTCGGGCCAGCACCTCGCCAATTGCTATTTCGGCACCGCCGACGTCGCCTGCCTCTGCGGCAAGAGCGCAAACCGCGCCCATGGCCGCGCCGGTCAGTTGCAGACGGCGGGCCTCGCTCAGAATGGCTGCGGCGACGATTCTGCTCGTACGGCCGCGTTCCCTGTCGGCGGCTTGCGTCCAACGGCGCAAGTTACCTTCCGGGATGTCCTCTGGGGATGCTTGGCGCATGTCTGCTAGCAGCAGTGCCGCGCTGGTTGGTGACGCCTCTTCAGCCGTTCCTGCAGTGCCAGGAGTTGTGTCACTGCCCGACGTTCCGGATTCCGATCGATCGCCGGCCGGAACCTCCCATAGGAGTTCGGCGCGTTCGATCAGCGTTGCTATCTCGCCGGTTGAATCGCGGTCGCGGATTGCGTCACGGAGATCGCTCGACGTGGACGGCACTATAGGCATGAAAAGCTGCGTATAGAGCTTCACCACCAGACCGAGATCCACTCGTGTGTCGCGGATAGCGCCGCTCAGCACGGACTCGATCATTTGGGCTTCGTCCATGACACCGCGCTCACAGGGATTTTCTGCGAGAGTACAAGCCAGTGCGGCGTCGCTGTTGAAGACAATTTGGATTAGCTGCTGACTGGCGGTGGAGGCGTGATGGTCCGCTTCGTTGGAAGCAACGGACAGCCGTGATGCGTAGTCTCGGCACTCCGCAAGGAAATGATCCGTGTCGAGGTATTTGTGATCCGCGGAGGCGTGTAACCAGTCGAGCCAGGTCGCGAGCTGCCTGTCGTCGTCATGTTGGCCTGGGCCCCACGATGCCTGCACGGCGCGCTTGAGTGCTGAGCGCGCACTGGCCTGGTTATTGGCGAGGCCCCAGGCTTCGGACTGCTTCAGCCATGTAGAGACGCGGTCGTAAGGGTCGAAGGTGCGTTGGTCAATCTCTGCATCTAGCCGGCCGAGTTCTGCGACTACCCAATCGGCAGAGGTGGCGTCGGCCTCGAGGATCGCGGTCAATACCGCTTGCCGTCGCGAAGGTGGCCAATACTTCGCGCGATCCTGGCTTCGCCAGGCCTCCTCGAACATGGCAATGAGCTTCCGAAACTGGTCGGGGCCACATCGCGCGCACAGCCGCACCAATCGAGCGAACAGGGCCGGTGCCGCTTCGCGCATGTCGTGCCAGCCCGTCCAGTCCAGGGTCTGTTGCGGTGGAACTTCCAGCAACCGCACGATGACGTTGGCACCGCCAGCGACTGTGGGAGGCTCGCCTTGACCAATCGCCGCCGCAACGGCCTGTCCTTCAAGGTCGGCGAGTGCGGACAGTGCTTGTTTGAATCGACGTGTCCCTGCACCTCGGTCGAAGTCATTTGAGTGAGATGGAGGAGTGGTGTCCGGGTTCGGTTTCACGTGATCCGGATGGACACGGCGCAGACGGTCAAGCGCGAGGGCGCTTAGGAACGGTTCTAGTCCTTTCCGACTGGTCGGTGCAGATGGCCAAGGTGCAGTGGTTCCAGGTGGAACGAGCGCGTCGACTTCAGGAGCGTCGTTGAGGCCGGCGCGGATGAGCGCCTCCGCCGCCTGTAACCGCAGCGACAGGGGAAGGTAGCTAGCCTCTGTTGCAGCCGCGACAGGGGCGTCGTCCTCGTCTTCTTCTTCGACCTGTGCAGGATTGGATGCTTGCTGGAGGCTGAGCATGTCCTGCACCTGACGCAGGACCTCCGCAGGCTGCCCATCGGCTAGGGCGGACACAGCGCGGACCACGCGAACACGTGCGCGCCACCCGAGAGGGGCTTCCGCGTCAATCACCTCTGCCAGTTGGGCCTGTGTCTCGTCGTCACGCACGGCGTCCGCAAGGTCGAAACAGCGTGCGTGGGCGAGATTTCGCGCTGCAATGACAGATGCTCTTCTCTCCTCAGCTTCGCGCAGTCTTCGCCCGCGTTGACGATCTTCCTGACCGTCGCGGACGTGTTCCCGTGTTTCAGGTTCGACTGGATTTGACGACGGGTGGGGCAGAAGATGATTCAGTTCGTCCAGCACCCGATCCAGACCGGATCGGTGCCATGTCACCTCAGCCCAGTCTGCGATGCTGCCCTCCCATTCATGGCCGGCTCGACCACTGGTAGAGAGCTCCTCAACTAGTCCGCGCAGACTGCCTGCGGCGCGGACGATCTCACCGGCCGCGTCAACGTCGCCACTGGCTGCAAAGTTGGCGGCCAACTCGAGCGCGTCTGAGCTCTCGAGCCGTAGCGCACCGCCTCGGACAACATGCTCCAGCGCGTCTTCGGGATTAGTCGCTGCGACGGCCCGTGCTAGTTCTTTCGGCTCTAGCACGAGCTCCCGTTGTGCCAGCTCGTTTGTGAAGAGCACCCCTCTTAGAAGCGCCGGATAGTTCTCCGACTCAGAGGCGGCTCGTAAGGCGAGCGACGTGTGTTCTCGAACGGTGGCAGCCGGTCGCGCGTCGACCAGCGTTGCACGGAGCCTCTGCGGAGTGGCGGCCTCGAGTACGCGATCGTACTGGCCGGCGAGAAAGCGATGTGCCAACTCCTCATCGCGGTACGCGGGCCAGTTGCCGCTCTCGGCGCACCGATCCGCGAGGTCTGCATGGAGGGCTTGGTCATGTGCTGGGCTAATCTGACCCGCGATTCGCGCGGTCTCATCCGCGAGAAATCTGCGGAAGCTGTTATGAATGAATCGCCATTCCCGACCGTGACGGTGAAAAAAGGTACTCGCCCTTTCCGTGAACTTCGTGAGAGCCGCAGGCTGAGTCCACGTTGCGAGCCAATCCAGATTCACAGGACCGCGGAGCCGGGAGACGGCGCCCACCAGAGCTACAAGGTCCGAATCGCCCAGTATGGAGCCGAGATAGCCGCGATAACGCGCTTCGATGTCGCCGCCATATGAGGATGCGTCCGAAAGCGTGGAGTCGGCAAGCAGGCGCCGGTCGCCTCCATCGTGCTCACTCTCCAAAGCGCAGAGATCTTGAAGAATATACGTTAGGGCGAGCGGGTGTCCCTCGGCTGCTGCTACCAGTGCCGTGATTTGCCCCGGAAGCAACCAGGCCGACACTCCAGCAATCTCCGCGATTTTCCGGACTTCGTCGCTGGCTAATGGGGGCAACTCAACCGTGCGATTCTGAGCGTTGAGCGCTGTCTCGATCGGCGCAGGAAGGATGTCAATCGTCTGGCTGCCGAGGATGATGTACACGCCGTCGTCCAGCGCGGTTGGTGATGGCAACTCGTCAAGCAGCGATCTTGTCGGACTCTGCTCTCGTGGTATGTGGTCGAGCCCGTCAATCACAATGATGGTCTTCTCGCCGCGCTCCGCGAACCTGCGGCCAGCTCGGTCGAGTTGGGCGAGTAGCACTGCTCGCTGGCCGTGGAGGTCGCTGCCGTAGCCTTGCCGGTGCAGACCGCCTTCCTCGAGCGCCAGCGAGAGGTCGTGGAAGAAGCTTGCGGCCTCCCCGCGACCGCTGAGCGGGTCGGGTGAGTCTGGCACGAACGCGTAGTAATGCACGACCCGGCCCGGAAGATCAGAACTCTCCAGCAGAGTTGATTTGCCCGAGCCAGCTGGTCCCACCAAGGCGATATAGCCACCCGCCAAGGTCCGCAGACGCTCCTCCAGAGCTGTTCGCCCGATCGCGTTGGCCGTGTACGTCTCGGGTACGGGAAACCTGTGAGGATGCCGATATCGAAGCCTGTCTGTCCAGCCGAGCCGCTCCAGGACTTGCTCGCGCGACAATTCCACCGGTCGCGATGGATCTGCGACGATTGCCTGCAGTTCCGCTGCTAAGCTCGCTACGTCAGCGGCCGTTTCCGTATCTAATTGCGTAAGGCCCGTTCCCGTGTGCGGAACGAAGCTGAGGGAGAAGTCCCGAAGAAAGTCTACGAACTGTTCGTTCGAGAGTGCGCTGGCGGTGCGTAATGAATCCCAGGCATCGGACCATTGGCCGACTAGGGGAAGCGTCTGTAACTCCGACCAGGTCGCATCGTGTTCAGCGAGGTGCCTCCTAAGTGGCTCCCACGAGCGCGAGATAAAGGCGGCGAAGTGGCGCGGTGGATCGACACTCGCGGTCGAGAGGGGGGTGCCTTTCGGAGGCGATGCTGTGGACGCATAGTCATTGGTGCACAGGTGAATCGTTAGTGGCCCCGTCCAGTCCTGGCGCAAACGCACCCAGGCCCTTGCCAGTTCAGTCAGCAGCGCCGGCGCCTCGCCGACCGGATTGACAAGGGAGCTCCATTGAAAAGAAGTCGGGTATTGTGACCATTTCACTTGTATCGCGTGTCGTCGCGACCCCGCCTTGAACTGGAAGTCGTCAGCGACGCCCGCGCTCGGATCGGCGCACCGTATCCAATCCAAAACGGGGATCCGGGAATGAATGATCCGTGCAGCAAGATAGTACTGTCCGGAATATCCGACCATGGCGGCTCGCTCGCCGGTACTCGGGGCGACGCCATTTTCCTCAGATTCTGGTCCCATCCCTCAGCCTGCAGCTTCCGACTTGTTCGCTATACGAGAGCTAGTGCGCCCCGACGGCCTGTCCGAAGGTCTACCGCGCATGGAAGCTGGCCGCCAGGCCCGACCTGTCGCCTCAGCGTCGAACCTTTGGCCAGATCGATCTGATCCGCGAGGTTGTGGAACGAAGTGGGCACGCACGCGAGCGCCTCGGCATTCTGGGGATGGTGTGGCCAGGCGCGGGCCTACTGTTCGCGCCAGGCCAGAGTGGAGGTGTTCAACGCTGCATCCGCAACCCGCATTGCGAACTCAGTCTTGAGTGCCGCGCGTGATGAGTCGATCCAGTCCTGGATTTTCTTCGCGCCAATGTCGCCGTACTCGACGGCCTGGATCAGGCACTCCAGCTTGTCGGCGTCCTTTGCGCAGATCGCCTCGACCGTTGCTTGGGCCTCGTACTCGGAAACCGCATCAATGATGGACTGCGCTGATCTGCTTGGCAGGCTGGCGACTTGATCGGCCGTGATCGCTTCGTTCGGCTGAGCACGCACGTAAGGTTTTGCGCTGTGGGGGATGTCTCCGATCCGGGTCTCCTGGGAGTCATGCCACAGCCCGAGGTACGCCGCCCGAGCCGGATCGCCTCCTTCCTCGGCAGCAATGAGCGCTGCGAGCTGGGCGACCCGGAGGCTGTGCTCCGCGACTGACTCGGGGTCGCGGATGCCGGCGTGCCACCAGCCTGAGCGCCGCAGTCGCTTGAGAACGCCCATTTCGTAGGCGAACGCCGCGGTGCCGGTCGCTTCCTGGTCGTACGACTCGCTCATGTGATCGCCCTTCGTCGCTAGCGGCCAGCCAACTGTGCCGCGAATCGTAAGTTTGCCAGTTCCGTACGAGCGTGACGGCTGAGGGCCGGGGTGTCGGCCTGGTCGAGGACCTCGAACATCCGCGCGCGGAGGGCCGAACTGGCTTCCAGGAGGTCGCGGCGAGCCATGACGAGACCTAGGAGGCTATGGACGTTCATCTCGGCGTTCTTCGGATCCGTGAGGTGGCTCATCAGATGCTCGATTAGTCGGCGGCCTGACCAAAGTTCAGATCCGGAGGTCAACATCGCCTCATCGTCGGGGTAGGTCTCCGGAATCTCGCCGAGCCAGTACGCCCAGTACGTGAGCGCCCCCAGGAGTTGATTGTTCTCTGAGAGCGTCCCTTGGATGAAGTGGCGGACTGGTTCCACGTCTCCCTGTCTGGCAAGAGCCAGGCTCGCAGATCGAGTCGCGATACCCCCTGGCACGTCGCGCACGTCGAGCGCTCGGACAGCGATGCGCCGATGCTGGTCTGCTAGCCAGATGGCCGACGACGATCGGGTATCGAATCCCAGCATGTACGTCGCTTGCCGACGGATCAGCTGCGCTCCGTCGTCGGCGGCTTCGGCAGAGACCAACATCTGGTCGAAGAATGACTGCCGCTGCACATCGGTCAACTGAGGCTTGTCCGCAACAGGGCCGCGGGACCTCGGAAGGGGGAGGCCGCGGACGCTGGACGGTGCGACTCCAGTGAAGGGCCACGTGGCGAAGGCGACGAAGTCCCGTCGGTGTACGGCGTGGCCGAGCGGGTTATCGCGAACCGACATCGGTGTACCGGCGGCGTTGATGCACGTGGCAAGGAGTTCGTCAGCCTCAACCGCGAGCGACAACATCGACACAGCACTCACCGGTGCGCCGAGCGCGGCCAGCGCGCGTCCGAGCCGGAGCAGCTCGGATCCCCTTAGCGCGCACAGCGGCCGGCGCCCGCTCTCCCAGCCTTGAAGGGTGCTGTCATCGACGGCGAGCTCCTCGGCCAGCTCGACCTGAGTGAGCCCGAGCGAGCCTCGGAGTAGCTTCAGCAGGAACCCAGCAACAACCCCGATTTCCGGGCCTTCTGGGAAACCCTGCATGCCGGTCAGGGTTCGCGATCTCACCACCGCGTCCGCTGCCTCCCCGTCGAGCTGGCAGGCCCTGAAACCCGCACTAGCAGTCAGTTCCTCACTGGTCACCATCAGTATTCACTAGTTCGCGTGGAAACGAGAGCGACAACAGCCCCTGCGGATCATTCAGGTTCCGATGAACCGTCCTTTCCCGCTACCAACTGTTCCAGCCGACTAACGCGTTCACGCAGGTCCGTGACTTGCTGCTCCAGATCCGGCGGTTCCGAAACGTTGCTATCTGAGGTGGCAACGAAGACCCCAACACCCTGGGTGCTCCGCAGCAGACCTTCGCGGCGAAGCAGTTCGATCGCTCGGCGCACCGTCATCGTGGCCACACCGAGCTGCTTCGCGAGTTTGGGGCCGGTTGGAAGTCTGTCGCCCGGTCTCAGCTCGCCGGACGCGATCGACTCGCGAATGGCGTGCGCGACTTGGAGATAGGGGGCGCTGGTTGAGGTCTCCTCCAACTTCATAGCTGAACGGTAGTCCGCGCTAGGTCAGCTAGTCATGTCTAGCGGCAAACTGTTGTAGGTTCTAGTTAGCTAGTCTAGTCTAGTCAAGACTAGACTTCTGAAAGGAGCAGCAATGCAGAACACCACGGATTTCAAGCGGCGGTGGCTCTCGATCGCCGAGGTTGCGACGGAGCTGGGGATGGCCGAGATGACTCTCTATCGAGCGATCGCGGCGGGTGCGTTTCCGGCCGTGCGCATCGGCCGACGCCTCATCATCCCGGCCAGGGTCCTTGACCAGATGGCCGAGGCCGCGGTGACGACCGGGCGGGTCGTGTCCGCGAGCGAGTTCCACATCGAGGCCTCTTGAGACCGCTCATCGCGCAAGACCCGACAACCGAGCAACAAATCAAGACCGGCCCCGCACAGGCGCCAACCAGAACAGGGCCGGTTCTCCCATCACTCAGGAACGAGTTCGAGAGGTCTACAGCATGACTGACGCGGTACAGGCTGGCACGGAGTGGGTGCCGGCGATTGGGATGTTGGAGGAGTTGCCGTCGGAGCAGGCGGCGGTGATCAGGGGCTTGTTCGAGGTGGCTGCGCTTGTAGCGGATCACCCGGAGTTGCCGGTGCCGTCGGTGCGGGTTGTGTTCTGGCCGCGACGGAACGAGGACTTTGAAGCGGCGTGCCGCGAGGTCGATCAGCTCGGTGCCGTGCTCGGTGTCGCGCCGGAGTTGCACAACGGCCATTACGCCGTGGCCACTGGGTTCGGTCCTGTCGAAATCACGTCGTTCGCGATCTCGAGGGACACCATGGCCGCGCACACCGCGCACATGTCGTACGCGAACAACGTGCAGCCCGAACAGGTATCGGAGCTTGACGCGTCCGCTCCGGTGGCGGGGGCAGTGCGATGAGCGAGCGCATGGAGATGGATCTGGCGTGGCGGATGCACGATTCTGCCGCTGCGGCGATCGACAAGGCTGACACGAAGGCAGGTTTCGCGGCGACGGTGGAGACCGCGCTGGCGGCGGTGGTGCTGACGCTGGTGTCGCGATCGCACGGCTCGCCGCTTGGCGCGCGGATGGCGTTCGGTGTCGCCTTGGTGTCCCTCGCGGTGGCGTTGGGCTCGGCGCTGCTGGTGGTGGTGCCGCGGCTGCACCGCCCGGCTCATGCGCTGGTGCCAGGGGAGTTCTTGTACTTCGGCGCGGTCCGGGTGCGGTCGATCGAGCAGCTGCGCAAGCACATCGTTAACCAGGGCAACGCGAGCAGCAGGTACGGCGTAGCGGAGCCGTTGGAGGCGATCGCGCATCACTCCAAGCGGCTCGCGGAGATCGCGTGGACGAAGCACCGCCTGGCGCGGGTGTCGGTCCTCGCCGCGGGCATCGGTGCTGTGCTGGCTGTGGCCGGTGTGCTGATCGGTGGTGCGCGATGATGCGGCGGCCGACCCGGACCGAGGGTGTGATGGTTCCGAACCTCACGCTCGCGATGGTGGCGCTGCTGGCCGCGGGCGTTGCCGCGATCGCATGGAACAAGACGCCCGCGCTGACTGAGCTGGGCTACTGGACCGCCGCGACTGGTGCGGTCGGACTGGCGACCGCCGGGCTGCTGTTCTGGAGACTGATGCACGGTGCGCTCATCGCCACGCCGCTGTGGATGCTGCTCGTCGGCGCGATCGGGCTGCGGCTCGGCGCGCCGGGCGACGCGGCGGGTTGGGTGATCGGCGCCGGCCTTCTGCTGCTGGTGACCCTGGGCCTGGTGGCGGTGAACCGCCCGGTCGGCAGCGGTCTCGCTGCGACTCTCTGGCTCGCGTACACCGGGGTCGCGCTGCACGCCCTGCCCCCGGCTGTGGAGGCTTCGGAACGTTGGTGGCAGCTCCTCGTGGCCGCCGGCGTGGTGCTGCTCGGTACGGCGGGGTTCACGCTGCGGTCGCGGTCCAGCTCGCGTGGTCTGCTGCGTCGCCTGGGCCGCGCCGGGCGGCTGACCGACGGGCTGGCGTCGGGATGGGATGTGCGGCGGGTGTCGTCGGCGCGGATGCTGCGCAAGAAGGCCAAGATCGTGCGCCCGTCGCTGGCCGAGGTGCCCGCGTGGAAGCGGCGGTTCGTGCCACTCACGCACATCGGCGCGACCGTGGCCACGGTCGGCTGGGTCAAGGTCCGGTCCTCTGCGGAGGACCACACGCTGACGGTCGCGGGTCCGCGCGCAGGCAAGACCGGTCTGATGATGAACCACCTGCTGGACGCGCCGGGCGCGGTGATCGCCACCAGCACGAAGACCGACATTCTCGACATCACCCGCGGCCAGCGTGCGAAGCATGGCCCGGTCTGGGTGTTCGACCCCGACGGCCTGACAGGTGACGGGTCGACGATCACGTTCGACCCGCTGACCGGTTGCACGGACCCGGGCGTGGTGATGGATCGTGCGTCGGACCTGCTCGACGGGGTCGGCGCCAAGAGTGACGACGCCGAGCACTGGCTGAACCTGGCCCGGCAGGCGTTGACGGCGCTGATGCACGCCGCCGCGCTCGGCGGCTACACGATGGCCGACGTTCAGCGGTGGATCGCGCACCCCGACGACCGCGCCAAGCACGACGTGCTGTACGAGCTGCGGGCCGCGAACGCGACCGGGTTCGAGCAGCAGGCGCTGCAGTTCTTCACCAACAACGAGCGCACCCGCTCCAGCATCTCCACCACGATCATGCCCGCACTGTCGTGGCTGTCGGTCCCGACTGCGGCCGCTGCGGCGGCACCGGGTGGCGTGCCGTTCCACGTGGCGCGGCTGCTGGCCGAGACCGGCACCGTGTACCTGCTCGGCGCGGACGACAAGAAGACCGCGCCACTGGTCACTGCCCTGACCGCGCACATCGCCCGCCAGGCCAAGACCCTCGCCGTCCGTACGCCTGGCCGCAGGTTGGACCCGCAGCTGACGATGGTGCTGGACGAGGCAGCGCTGATCTGCCTCATCCCACTGGACCGGTGGACCGGAGACTTCGGGTCCCGGGGGATCACGCTGCACATCTCCGCGCAGTCCCGCGCACAGCTGCGGGACCGGTTCGGCGAGGCCGCAACCGGGGCGCTGCTGACCAACGTCACCACGAAGGTCGTGCTGGCCGGCACCAGCGACGACGACGACCTGCAGTTCTGGTCCACGCTGTGCGGGGAACGCCTCGAGCAGGTCGCGACCCGCGACCGCACCACCGGCGGAGTGTCGATCAGCGACCGCCGCGTCCCGGTCCTCACCCCGGGCCAGGTCGCGCAGCTACGCGCCGGGCAGGCGCTGATCATCACCCGCGGCATGCCGCCCGCGATCGGGCGCGTGAAGATGGCCTGGAACCGCCGCGACCTGCGCATGGAACGGTTCCACAACCGCCGCAGCGTCCGGTGGACGGCCCGCCAGGTCGCCGCACTCGAGAACCGGGCCGGTGCCCGGCTGCTCACCGACACCGCCTGGCTACGTGACCAGCTCATCGCGACAGTCGACAGCGCAAGCACTACCCGTCGCCGCATCACCGGGCCTGTTGCCCACCGCGCCGTCGCCCAGCTCGACGTCGCGCTGACCTGGCTCGAGATCAACGACCCCGCTCGCGAGCTTGTCGCCCGGCTCCGCTTGGCCGGCGCGATGCGCAAGGCCCGCGCCCGGCTCGCCGGCCGCGGTCAGCGACCGATCGATCGGCAGGTCCGTCGATGAAGTGGCCAACGGCAACCAACGGATCACCGGCCGCCGAACTGCGCGCCTACTACGGCTGCGCCGAGGTCGAGGGACGCGGCCTGAGCGCCGTGCCCGCCTATGACGAGCACGGCCACCCGACCGGGCTGGTCGCGATCAACGCCGACGAGTTCTGCGACTGGCTGGACGACTACATGGACGAGCTGCTCCAGGGAGATGACTGATGCAGTACGACGACGAGAAGGACCCCGGCAGCGCCGCGCTCGCCGCGGTGGCCGGGCTCGCCCGCTCGGTCGAGGCCCTGACCCGCGACGTATCCGCGATGAAGGCGGGTCTGAAGCAGACCGCTTCCAAGACCGCCGTCGCACGGCTAAACGACACCGTTGCCTCGCTCGGCAACACAGTCGCCTCATTCGAAGATCTGCTGACCCGGCTCGCGGCCAAGCCCAGCACCGCCCGCGCCCAGGGGACAGGCGCCGACGGCGGGCCCGATGCGGAGCCTGTGCGGTCGTGGCTCCGGATGCCGGAGCAGGACGAGGCCGCGGCGCAGACCGTGCTGAGCGAACTGCTCCCGTGGATGGAATCCACCTATCTGCGATACGCGACCGCGCGGGAGACGCTGCCGCCGTGCTGGCTGTGGCACCCCGAGATCGTCGAGGAATTGCTGTGGCTGATGGACGCCTGGACCGCCGCCTACGAAGGCGATGAAGCGTCGAACAAGCTCGTCGGTGACTGGCACGACAGGCAGCGCCCCGGCGTCACCCGCCGCATCGGCGAGTACGCCCCGGCCTGCGACGTGCTCGCCCACCGCGACGCCGCCGGGCAGCACGCGATCACGGTGCCGCTCGCGGCCGACGCCGATCCGTTCGTGACCTGGTGGGCCACCGGCCGCGACGAGAACGGCCCGGCACCGACACCCGAGCAGATCAAGGCCGGCCGCCGCGGTGACCGTGGCGGCATGGCCGCCGTACCCGACACCGCTGGTGGCCAGCGATGACCACCCTGTCGATCAACCTGCCCGAGGTCTTCGACCCCGGCAGGGTCACCTGGCCAATGATCGCCGCCGGCGTCGCCGGGCTGCTCATCCTCGCCGCCGTCCTCACCGGCCTGATCTGGGCCGCCCGCCGAGCGGTCCGCAGCGTCACGGCCGCCGTCGAGGCCGGGCGGCTCACGACGCGACGGGTGCTGATTACCGTGGCGGTCATCGCCGCGCTCGGCGTGGCCGGGATCGGTGGCGCCCGCTCGTTCGGTGCCGTGTCGACCAGGTTCCACAGCCCGTTGGTGCCGTTGGTTGCCGACGGCATGATCGTCGCCTGCACCGCGCTCCGGCTCGCCGCCCTGACCCGAGGGTGGCGAATTCCGGGCGCGCTGGTCACCACGTACGTGTTTATCGGCGGCACTGTGTGGCTGAACATCGACACCGCCAACGGCGTAGCCGACGCCGTCGCGCACGCGCTCGCGCCCCTCGCGTACGCCGTTCTGGTCGAGATGCTCGCCCACCTGCTGCGGCTGCACCTGCGGCTCGCGCAGCCCGCGAAGCCGCGGCTGTCGGCGCTGACCTGGATCACCTCCCCGGTGATCACCACCCGCGTGTGGCTGCACCTGTCACGCACCGGTATCGACGACCCGGTCGCCGCGCGGGCGCTGGTCCAGCAGGTGATGCGGATGGCGTCGCGGCTCGCGACGCTGTGCCCGAGCCGCAGGGTGTGGCCACTGGATGCCGCTCGGGCCGCCCGGACGGCCGCGCTACAGACGATCCGCGACGGACTGCTGTCGGCCGGCGAACTCGCTGCGCTGCTCTCGGCCGGCGGACGGGTGACGCCCGGCGAACTGCTCGCCTTGGTCGATTCCGCCGCTCTCGGTCTCACCGACCCCAGCACAGCGGATGAGGCCACCGCCACTGAGGTACCGAGCACCGCCGCGCGCACCGACCAGCCGAGTGCACCGGTCTGGCTCCTGGCCTACCTGATCGGTGCACTTCGCACCGCATCTGCACCCGCACACGCTGCTGCACCGGTGCACCGACAGACCCGCACCGCGCCGGGTGCACCGGTGCACGGCACCGCCCCGAACGCTGCACCCGCATCGGTGCACACACCGCACTGCACCGATCAGCGCAAGGAGGCCGCCGACACCGCACCGGGCAAGACAGCGGCACCGTCGGACGCTGAACTGCTCGATGCGGTGGTGCGCCACGCAGCGGAGCACGGCGGTGCGCCCCTTGGGCAGCGCGAAATCCGCCGCGCTACCGAGGAGGCGTTCGGGCGGCCGGTCGGCTTTGGCCGGGCCAAGCGCCTCCAGGAGCTGGCGGGGTGGGCCGAGTCCACCGCCCCTGAGGACACCGACACTCGGTCACCTGCTCCGCAGGTGCGGGGACAACTCCAACTCGTCAGCGAGTCCGGTGAAAACAACCCCGACAACAACGCCGACGACACCACCACTAGCAGCGAACTCGAATCGAGCAGCAGCCGATGAGCATCCACAGTACGAATTCAGCGAGCAGGAACCAGAGCAACAATCGACTCGCAGCAACCACGATGCAGTTGCCGAACGATCTGATGATTCAGCAGCAGCCAGTAGGCAGCAGCAGGATCAAAGAACTCAGATCACACCCAGGCATCACGATCAAGTGGAGCCTCGACTCCATTTGTCGTCGGTCGGCTGATGCGCCCCGATGGGCGCGCTTCGGGGCCGCGGTGGGGGGTGCGGCATGGCGGTGATGAGCATCCGCAGCGGCCACCGGGCCGACTACTTGACCGGCGCGGTCGCGTCCGGCCGGGAGAACTACTACACCGGCGCCGTGGCGGCCGGCGAGCCGCCGGGCCGCTGGTTCGGCAAGGGCGCCGAACAGCTGGGTCTGTCCGGCGAGGTCGATGCCCAGGACATGACCGCGCTCTACGAGCGGTTCATCGACCCGCGCGACGAGGCGTTCCGCGATCCGTCGCGGTGGGACGAGGCCGACACGCTCGGCCACACCGGGCGGGCGTACAAGACCGAGGAGCAGGTGTATGCCGATGCGCTGGCCAAGGAGCCCGGTGCATCGCCGGAGCGGCGGGCCGAACTGCGCGCCGAAGCGGGGCGATCGGTGCGCAAGAACGTTTCGTTCCACGACGCCACGTTCAGCCCGCAGAAGTCGGTGACGGTGCTACACACTGCGTTCGAGGCCCAGGAGGTGCAGGCCCGCACCGCTGCCGAGGCGGCCCGCGATGCACGCGAAGAGGCGCGCCGCACCGGAGATGCCGCAGCGGTGCACCGGCACCGCACTGCGGTGCACCGCGCCGAGGCCGAGGCGGTGCACTGGTCGAAGCACCGGCAGGCGGTCGAGGATGCGATCTGGGCCGGGAACCACGCCGCGCTGAACTACCTGCAGGACGAGGCGGGTTACACCCGCGTCGGTCATCACGGCGGTGCCGCTGGCCGGTGGGCCGATACCCACGAGTGGGTGATCGCGTCGTTCTTCCAGCACGACAGCAGGGAGCACGACCCGCAGTTGCACATCCACAACGCGATCCTCAACCGCGTCCAAGCCCCGGACGGCATGTGGCGCACGATCGACTCCAAGGCGCTGCACCGGGTCCAGCCCGCCGCTGCGTCGGTCGGGGAGCGGGTGATGGAACAGCACCTCGTCAAGAGTCTCGGGGTGCAGTTCAAGACCCGCCCCGACGGCAAGTCCCGCGAGATCGTCGGGATCGACCAGGCCGCGATGGACCTGTTCTCGTCGCGCCGGCGAGCGATCACCAAGAAGACCGCGGTACTGGTGCGCGAGTTCGAGGCCCAGTTCGGCCGCGAGCCGAACAACCTGGAACTCGCCCGGCTGCAGCAGACCGCGACGCTGGCAACCCGCAAGGCCAAGTCCCACAATGGCGAGACGGTCGCCGAACGATTGCAGCGGTGGGACGCGCAGCTGCGGGCCGAGGTCCGCGGCGGCCTCGGCAAGGTCGCCCGCGATGTGCTCGCCTTGCAGCAGCGTCAGTGGCTTCCGGGCCGGGTCAACATGGCCAAGGTGCTCGAGATGGCGCTGGCCGAAGTGCAGGCCAAGCACGCCACTTGGCGCGCCGCGGACCTGACCCGCGCCGTCAGCAACGCCCTGCCCGACAACCTGGGCAACATGAAGCCGGAGAAGATCGCCCGGCTGCTGGACAAACTGACCGAGCGCGGTGTCGCCATGGCGCAACGAGTCGATTCCCGCCACCTGGGCGAAACCAGCGCCGACACTGCCGTGCTGCCCGACGATCTGCGACGCGCCGACGGCACGTCGGCCTACTCCGCGCCCGGCGCCACCCGGTACGTCACGCCGGACCACCTGAAGGCCGAGCGTCAGCTCGCCAACGCGGGCTACGCTCGCGGCGCGGTCGCAATGACCGCCGCCGACACCGACGCGTTCGTGAAGCAGTTGGCCGCGGCCGGGCTGGAGCTCGGCGCCGACCAGGCCGCGGCGGTACGCGGCCTCCTGTCTTCCGGCGCGAAGGTCGAGACGCTGATCGGCCCGGCCGGCACTGGCAAATCCCGCGTCGTCGGTGCCCTGGCCAAGGCGTGGCAAGACCCTCACCTGTGGAACGGGCAGCAACACCGCATGGTCGGGCTGGCCGCATCGCAGGTCGCCACCGAAGTCCTGGCCGCCGACGGCGTCACGGCCAAGAACATCACCCGGTGGCTGATGATCCAGCAATCCATCGCCGACGGCACCGCCTCGACCGAGGACCAAGCATGGGCGCTGCGCCAGGGTGATCTCGTCGTGGTGGACGAGTCGGCTATGGCCAACACCAGCGACCTGGCCGACATCCACTCCTACTGCGACCAAGCCGGGGCAAAGCTGCTGCTGGTCGGTGACCACCGCCAGCTCGCCGCCGTCGGTGCCGGCGGCGGCATGGAACTGGTCACCGCAAACGCGCTGACCCACGAGCTCACCGAGACCCGGCGCTTCCAGGCCGGTTGGGAAGGCCCGGCATCGCTGCGGCTCCGCGACGGCGACGAGTCGGTGCTCGAGGAGTACCACCGGCAGGGCCGAATCCTCGACGGCGGCCATCTCGAAGCCGCACAGCGCTCCGCGGCCGACGCCTGGCTGGCCGACCACCTCACCGGGCTGCACACGTTGCTGATCGTGGACACCAATCATCAGGCCGCCGAACTGTCCGCGCAGCTGCGGGCTCGGCTGGTCGACTACCGCCTGGTTGACGACGAACGCACCGCCTGGCTTGCCTCGACCGGCAACCGCGTCGGTCGTGGTGACCTGATCCAGACCCGGCTCAACGCCTGGCACCTTCACGGCTATCGTGGCAACAAACGCGCCGCGTTGAACCGCGACGAATTCCTCGTGACCGAGGTCCTGGACGACGGCGGCCTGAGGGTTGCGCCGCTGATCCGCGGCACCCGTCAGCCTGTCGAGGGCGAGACGATGGTCCTGCCAGCCAGCTACGTGCGGGAGTGGGTCGCGCTCGGGTACGCCGCCACCGTCCACTCCTCCCAAGGCCTGACGGTGGACTCCAGCCACCTGGTCGCCACCCAGAACACGTCGGTGTATGCGCTGTATGTCGCGATGACCCGCGGCCGGGCAGCGAACACCGCCCACGTCGTCACCCAGTCACTGGCCGCCGTGGCCGAGTACGGCGAGACCACCGACGCGGCGAAGCATTCGCCGCTGTCAGTGCTGCGCGCAGCGTTCGACCTGGACGACCCGCAACTGTCGGCGTTGCAGGCCGCGGCCGAGTCCGCCGCCGAAGCCAACCGGCTCCGTACACCTGCGGAACTGCTCGCCGACGGCATCGCGCTCGCCACCGCCGGGCGCACCGCCCGATGGCTGGACGAACTTACCGACACCGGCGTCCTCACCCCGGACCAGCGCACCGCCCTGGCTGTCGAGGACGGCGCCGGGACACTCGCGAACCTGCTACGGCAGATCGAGCTGGCCGGGGACGACCCCCGCCAAGTGCTCGCCGACGCGATCCAGCGCCGTTCCCTGCACGACGCACGCCGGATCAGCCACGTCGTCCAGGACCGAATCAAGCGGATCGGGGACCTCGACTCGGTGGGTGACACCTACACCGCCCGACTCCCACAGGTGGACGACCCGCAGTGGTCGGCGTACCTCGCAAACCTCGCCGCCGAGGCCGACACCCGCGCCGACGAGCTCGGCGCGAAGGTTGCCGCGGAACAGCCGCAGTGGGCCATCGAGGCGCTCGGTCAGCCACCAACCGAGGCCGGCCGCGACCGCGATGCCTGGATTTCCCGGGCAGGAGCAGTCGCCGCGCACCGCGAGGTCATCGGCCATGAAGCCAGCGACGACGCCCTGGGCAAACCACCCAAGCCCGGCCAGGTAGAGCAGTACGCCTCGTGGCGAGCCGCTTGGCGCGCCCTGGGACGGCCGGACGCCGACCGCGCCGAGGCCGAGATGTCCACCGGCCAGCTCCGCGTCCGGGTCCGCGCCTACGAACGCGAGAAGGCGTGGGCACCGCCCTACGTCGGAGAAGAACTAGCCGGCACCCGGCAAGCCGCCGAGCGCGAACGCCGCACTGCCGCCCTGCGGGCTGCCGAAGCCGCCGCGACCGGCGACGAGGCCACGCGCGAACGGCTGCGCGCCGAGGCCGAACAGGCCACGGCGCTGGCGCAGGCGCTCGACACGCGCGCAGCCGAACTCCTGATCGCCGACGACGCCCGCGCCGTTTGGTGGGCGCACACCGCCGAGACCCGGGCCGCCGCCGAACGCGCCGAGTTCGAGCTCGACGCCCGCGGCATCGACAACAGCGACGACGGCCCCACTCCAGAGGAGTGCCTCGACAGCCTCGATGCGAACGAGCTTGCTGAGGACGAGCACCGCGAGGTCACGGCCGAGCACGAGCTCACCGACGTCGCCGAGCAACGTGACACCGACACTGTGGAAGCCGTACCAGGTGACGAGTTCGTGGATGCCGAACTGGTCAACGACCAGCTCACCAGTTCCACCGAGAAGCCAGTGGACGAAGCCGCCGACGAGATCCCCGACGCGGACACCGTTGCCGACGACAACACCACGGCCCGGGAGGCCGCCGACGGTACGGCCGAGGATCGTGCGGTGCTGGAGAGCCAGGCGCCGGTCGACATTCGCGAGATCGCTGCTGGGGAGGAGCCGGTCGCGGAATCGGACGCGCCGCGGGTGCCGTCCCCGGACGAGACCGCCGAAGCCGTACGCCGCGCGCAGCGGGCGCTGATCGAGATTCAGCACCGCCGCGAAGCAGAAGTACGCCACGCCGACGACGAAGCGGCCGAGGCCGCACGCGAGGAACAACTCGCCCAATGGCACGCCGACGACACCGCCGCCGACCAGGCGAACATCACAACGACCACGGCGACTGAGCACGTAGCCGATCCCGGCCCGGTCATGGAGCTGGGCCGCGACGACGACTAACCACGCGGTGGCTCTCCCGCCCCTGGCGGGCGGGAGAGCACCCCGGCCTCCGGCCGGGACGAAAGCCCTTCTGTGGCTGGGGTTGGTGGGCAGGTGCCAGACCGCCCCCTCCGAAGTCAAGGGGTTCTCGGCTGGAGGACGGCGGCGCTCGCTGCGCTCGCGTATTTCCTTGTCCACCAGCCGAGAACCCGTTGACTTCGGAGCCTCTAGCGGCCCGGCAGACGGCAGTAGCCGGCAGGCCCCAAGGGGCTGCCGTCACACAAAGCCCACCAGCGACAGGGGACGACGATGCCGAACACAACCACCAGCACCCAACAGACCAACTGCCCGGCGTGGTGCACCCGGCGGCGCCAGGTCGGATGCGGCCGGCCGGCACGCCCGTCCAGCTCGCCGAAGCCCCAACGCTGACATCGAACTCGGGGAGGGCCGTGGTGAAGGATCACGCACCCGCGGCGCCTCCCCGCACCAACCAGGAGTAAGGGGTTGAGGACCGATGACGTTGACGATGACTGATCTGTTCTGCGGTGCCGGGGATCGAGCACCGTCGCTGTGCAGGTCCCGGGGGTGACGGTGCGGCTGGCCGCGAACCATTGGAAGCTGGCCGTCGAGACGCACAACAGCAACCACCCGGCCACCGACCACGACTGTGCGGACCTGTCCCAGGTCGAGCCTCGCCGGTACCCGCGCACCAATGTGTTGTGGGCGTCGCCGGAGTGCACGAACCACTCGCAGGCCAAGGGCAAGAAGCGCAACGTTGACGCGATGCCGGACCTGTTCGGGGACACGCTGCCGGACGAGGCGGCGGAGCGGTCGCGGGCCACGATGTGGGATGTAGTGCGGTTCGCCGAGCACCACCGCTACGACGCGATCGTAGTGGAGAACGTCGTGGACGCAGCGCTGTGGGTGCTGTGGCCGGTGTGGCGCTCGGGTCTGGACGCGCTCGGCTACTGCGTGCACGTGGTGTACCTGAACAGCATGCACGCGCAGGCCGGTGGCCTCCCGGCGCCGCAGTCACGCGACCGGCTGTACGTCGTGGCTCACCTGCGCTCGTCGGGTTGCCCGGACTTGAACCGGTGGACCCGGCCGCGTGCGTGGTGCAAGGGCTGCGGCCAGCTGGTGCGGGCGATGCAGGCGTGGACGAAGCCGGACCGGACCTGGGGCCGCTACCGCGCCCAGTACGTGTGGCGCTGCCCGAACGTTGCCTGCCGCAACCAGGTCGTCGAGCCGGGCTGGCTCCCGGCGGCGGCCGCGATCGACTGGAGCCTGACCGGGGAACGGATCGGGGACCGTGCCCGGCCGCTGGCCGACAAGACGATGCAGCGCATCCGGGCCGGGCTGGCCCGCTACGTGAAGCCCGAGCTGCTGGTGCCGGTCGAGGGCCGCGACGGCAAGACCGCCGCTCCGCTGTCGGAGGCGATGCGCACGATGACGACCCGCAACGAGACCGGGCTGCTGGTCCCGGCCGGTGGCACCTGGAACGAGACCGCGACCACGCTGGCGGAGGTGATGCGGACCAGGACCACGCGGGAGTCCGAGGCGCTGGTGGTGCCGCTGCGGAACAACAACACGACCAAGCGGGCAACTGAGCCGTTCGACACGTTCGCGGCCGCAGGAAACCACCATGGGCTGCTGATGCCGTACTACGGCAACGCCACCAGCCGCGCCACGAGCGAGCCGCACGGCACGTTCACTACCCGCGACCGGTACGCGCTGGTCATGCGAAACAACGGCTCCCGCTACGACGGTGCGGAGATGTGCACAACCACCACCGAGACACTCCGCACCCTCACCACCGCAGGGCACCAGTCGCTGCTCGACCCGCAGACCATCGCGGTCGAGGACTGCCTGTTCCGGATGCTGGAGCCGCACGAGGTAGCGGCAGGAATGGCGTTCACGAACGGCTCCGTGGTGCTGGGCAACAAGCGCGAGAAGGTCCGCCAGCTCGGCAACGCCGTCACCCCACCCGCCGCGCGCGACCTGATCGCCGCCGTCGCCGAAGCACTCCGACACGACCTCTCCGACCTCCACGCCGCATGCACACCCGGGGGGCGGGCGACACCGCCCGCCCCCTCATCCCCCCGAAATCGCAAGGAGAGCTTCATGACCACGCCAACCAACGACATCGCCACCGCCGCTGAGCAGGCCGATTTCCAGGTGGCCGTGACTGCGGTCACCCGCGCGATCCGCGCCATCAACAACAACCAGCGCCGCGGCGAGGGCGCCGAGTTCATCGCGCACCTGCTCGCCACGGTCGCCGCGAACCTCGGCAGCAGCGACGCACTGACCGCCGGGCGCCCAGGATCGTGGGAAGCCGCCGGCGTGGGCGACCTGCTGCGCAGCACCGTCGGGCACAACGACGAGTACCTGCTGACCTATCGCACCGAACCGATCGAAGTTGTGGTCAACAGCGTCTACGAGCTGGACGACCTGGGCATGTACGAGACCTACGAGGCCAGCAGCGATCACATCGGCCGCGCACTGTTCGGTAACCGATGGAGCCGCTCTCGCGGCAGGTTGACCGTGGACGAGCTGGAGCAGATCAAGGACATCGAGGAACAGCTTGTCGAACTGGAGAAACACGACCGCGACGCATACCAGCAACGGTTCGCCGCCACCGTGCGGGCACGGTTCGAGCAGCTGCGCACCGAAGACCCGGGCCGCCCACCCCGAACACCTGACCATCACGGTCCGATTCGCCCACGACAACGCCAACAACGACGACCTGACCGACGCCTGGGGCAGCGACCTGGCCAGCCAGCTCTACCAGCACGCCCGCGAAACCACACCAGTGCCCGGCAGCGACACCGCACCTGACTGGGCGGCCGGCCACCGCCACGCCGACACGCTCCTCGCCGCCGGGCACTGGCCGCATCTACGCATCCCCACCCTCGCCCACTACGGCTCCCCCACCCACCACACCGAGCACTGACGCCGACTCGAGAACAGGAAACGACTGATGACGATCAAGGTCCGGCTGTCCGGAGAACCCGACGACATCGCCCGACTGGTCGAGCACCTGCGACACCAGTTCCAGGTGGCCGGCGCAGACCGCGCCTACTCGAACCGCGGATCGTTCGGCGTCCGCGTCTACCTCGAACTCCGCGAGCCCGCCGCAGCCCGGGACAAGCAACGAGTCCGCAGCGAACGAGTACAACCCGACCGGACAGGAATCGAGCCGTGACCACCACGCGGCGCGCCAGGCCAGTCCTGGACACGGACCACCAGGCGCTCAGCCGCGCCGCGCACTGGCACGCCGACCACGGCATGGCAGTCTTCCCGCTGGTCCCTGGCCGCAAGGTACCCGCCGTGGAGAAGGACTGGGAACACGCGGCAACCACCAACCACCTCGCGATCGCCCGCACCTGGCGAGAAGCGCCCTACAACATCGGCGTCGCCGCCGGACCCTCCAACCTCCTCGTCGTGGACCTCGACCAGCCCAAGAACCCCACCGACCTGGCACGCGAACCATGGCGAAGACGCGGAGCAACCACAGGAGCCGACGTACTCGCACTGGTGGCCACCGACCACGCGGTGGACCTGCCCGACACCTACACCGTCACCACACCCTCACGTGGGCAGCACCTGTACTTCCGCCAAGCCATCACCAGCCAGCTCGGCAACAGCGCCGGCCGCATCGGATGGAAGATCGACACCCGCGGCCACGGCGGCTACGTCGTCGGCGCCGGCTCGATCACCCCCCATGGCCGGTACCTGGCGACCAGCACCACCGCACCGCAACCTCTGCCGACCTGGATCACCGACGCACTCGACGCAAGCACGCCGTACCCCGGGCCGACGGGAACCGTTCCCGAGCTGAAGAACACCAGCGGCTACACCTTGGCCGCACTCGCCGGGGAACTCGAGAAAGTCCTGGCCGCCACCACCGGTCAGCGCAACGACACCCTCAACCGTGCCGCCTTCGCGCTTGGCCAGCTCGTCGGCGCGCACCTCCTGGACGAAGCAACGGCCCGCGACGAACTCCTGTCCGCCGCCGGTCGCATCGGCCTACCGCTCATCGAAGCCGGGCGCACCATCACCTCAGGGCTCACCGCAGGCGCACGCCAGCCCCGGCAACGACCCGCCTAGCCCCCCACCATCAACTCCGAGACCAGAAGGGCCTCAGGAAGCCAATAGCGGCTCCTGAGGCCCTTCCCACGTGGTTTTGCTCACCTGGCGTGTGTCTGCTCCACCTCGATCGGGGGCACGCCCGACCGACGCCACGCCCACGCCAACGTCGCCAGCGCACCCTCCGCAAAGCCCGGCCGACCTGGCAGCCCACCCCGGGCAACCGCCCGATCAGCAGCCTGCGTCTCCTGCTCGACCAGCTCCTCGTATGCCTTCTCCCGCGTGCGCGTGATCGGCGCGTACGCTCGCTCACGGACCGGCCCGCTCGGAAGATTGAAGGTCGTGATCGCGCATGCCAACCATTGGCATGTCACCTGCACTCCCGCGAGGTACCAATCGCCCCGACCCCCAGCGTTCAGCGCATCGCCGCGCCGCTCAGCCGTCAACCACAGCCGCGCAAACTCGCTCACCCGCACATGCAGGTTCTCCCGGCGAATCCGGTCGAAGTCTCGGCCCGTGAGCTCCATACCACAAGACGATCCCATACCGTGCCGACAGTTTCGAGGGGAGCGCGTCGGGTGACCCGAGACCGGCGGGCGCTATGAGCCGCTGGCAGCCGCGGCCCCGGCGCTGGCTTCTGAACGTCGGGACCTAGGCGCTGACTCCATCCCGGCAGCGGCCCGTCACGCGACGCCGGGTGAGCGGGGACAGCATCGATCGAGCAGGCACTTCGCCTCGCCTCGTCACGGCGAAGCCACCGGCGCAAGATCCGAGATTCGGCCGTGCCGTCAAGACCTCAACCCGGTGAAGGCGGTTGCCTGCAGCAAATGGCTGATGGTTTCACGTTGAT
>NZ_JBSXMZ010000022.1:0-218581 GCF_054073265.1 Kribbella sp. CWNU-51 | reverse complement strand
TACCACACCCCCCGCGAAATGTTCGCTACCCTCCTCATCGACGACCTACACCGCGTTGCGACCACCCCCTGATCTCGCCGTGGGGGATCCTCCCCAGCCTGACCCGGGCTCCCCGCCTACGGGATCTCGGGCTTGGCGGACGTGGGGCACTCACTAACCCGGTCCGTCAGCCGGCGAGTGCTCGCGGCCGAGCGGGGCATCGCCGGCATCGCGCCGCTTGTGAGTGGTGCAGGTCCGGTCACCGGCGCGGCTTCGCTAAACCCGCCACCGCCGCGCGGCCGGGGTATGGCGGACTTGCAGGCCATCACAATCGCCGAGACGCTGCGGTCGTCCGTCGGAGGCCTTCGTCCTCGCATCGTTGTGATGGCCTGGCGATCCGGTCGACGGCACGGGAAACACCCACGGAACCGACCGGAGTGGCGGATGTCCCCTCGAGTGGTCGTGTACGACGAACGCCCCCGCGGAAGCAGTTCCGCGGGGGCGTTCGACGTACACGAGCTGGGAAATCAGCCGCCGGCGGGCTCCTGGGCGTCGGTGGACGGGTACTTGTCCATGAACTGCTTGAGGGCGTCGCCGCTGACGGAGCCGCAGAACTGGCGGTGGCCGAAGGCCTTGTCCTGGCCCTGGGCGTTGCCGCTCCAGTGCGAGAAGGCGATGCTCTTCCCGTCCGGCCACGGCTTGCCGTCGGTCTCCCGGAACGGCGCCGCGATGAACTTGCCCGACGAGCTGTCCGGCAGCTTCGCCTTGGAGATCTTCTCGATCTGGTCGATCTGGTCCTTCGGCAGCGATTCCTTGTACCAGAGGATCGTGTACCCGTGCTCCAGGTTGTGCACCAGGTTCGGGATCGGGGGCCGGTCGTCGAGGGTGTAGAACCTCTTGTTGAACGGCGCCCAGACCGCGTAGTGCGAGCCGGACGACGGCGGCGACACCGAGTAGTTGATCACCGTGCCGTCGGGCTTGTGGTCCTGGGTGCCGCCGGCCTCATCGTTGGTCGGCGTGTCACAAGACGCCGCGGACGCGGCCACCCCGAGCTCGGTGACGGCCTGGTTCTTGGTCCGGGAGTCCTGGATCAGCGCGATCCCCGCGAAGGCGATCATGGCCAGGCCGACCACGATCGCCGCCCCCACGATGAGGATGGTCCGGTTCCGGTCCGTGCGGGCCTGGTCCCGTTGCATCTTCTCGATCATCTCGCGACGCGACTGCTTCTGCGACGACGCTTTACCCACAGTGTTGGTCTTCCCGGATCAGGGCGGCCACCGCGCCGCCGTGCGGGAGCAGTGTACGAGGTGACCCTGAGAGGTTGCCTAGAAAACTACCTGGACCGTGAGCCGAACGTGACAGTCGCCTCACTGCCCGGTCCGGTCCGGACGGTGACGCCGTACCCCTCGGCATGCAGCAGTACGGCGAGCCGCTCGGCGATCACGCCGACCGTGACCGGCTCGTCGCCGAAGACCGCGACAGCGTTGTCCAGCAGCTCGAGGTGGATGTCCTCGACCTCGTCCAGCAGCCCGGCCCACAGCGCCGGGTCGACCTCACGCGGACCGGTCGGCGCCAGACGCTCGAGCACGGCGGCCCGCGCCGCCTCACGAGTCCCGAGACTGAACATGTCCTGCTCGGCGTCCCGCACCAGCGCCCGCGCCCCGGGCCCGTGCTCCCCAGTCGGGAGTACGGCGTCCTGCAGCCCGCGCAGCACCGCGACAGGGACGCCGTCCGCCTTGCCCTTGACCAACTCGCTCGCACTGGCGATCTCGTCGGCCAGAGCCGGCTCTGTCACCGCGAGGACGTTGCCGTGGCTGTCCGTCGTACCGCGAAGGTCTTCCACCACGCGGACTCCGGCCGCACCGATGGCCAAGTCGGTCTGGCCGTTGCGCCACGGGCGGCCCAACGTGTCAGTGATCACGATGGCGACGTTGACGTCGTACCGCTGCTTCAGGGCGGTCCGCAGCTGCCGGGCCGACTCGTCGGGGTCGACCGGTAGCAGCAGGACCGTGCCGGGGGCGGTGTTGGACGTATCGGTGCCGGCCGCGGCCATGACCAGGCCGTGCCGGGTCTGGACGATCCGGGTCTCGCCGCGCTGGGCCACGACCCGCACGAGCTCGGCGTCGATCGCCTCCTGCCGGGTGCCGTGGGTCAGGCGTCCCTCGGCCTTGCTGACGATCTTGGACGTGACGGAGACGACATCGCCGTCCCGCAGGTCCGACCCGTCGCCGATCAGTGCCGCCAGGTCGTCCCCGGCCGCCACCTCGGGCAGTCCGGTCACCGGGAAGACTTCCAGGTGCTTCCTCATCGCCGTACGGCCTCCGCGAGGTTCAGCGCCGCATCGGCCATCGCGGCGGTGGTGGACTCGTCCGTCATCCACAACGGCACCGCCTGGACGTGAATTCCAGCTCCGGCGATCGAATCCGCCTGGATCGCGTCCGACGTGTCGATCAGCCAGCCGTCCAGTACGCCGCCGGACGCGCGCGAACCGTAGTACCGGGCCACGGCCGAGGCGGTCGAGGCCACGCCGACGGTGGCCAGCACCTTGTCGGCCATCCCGCGGACCGGGCCGGTGCCGATGATCGGCGACAGCCCGATGACCGGCGCGGCGGTCTCCCGGACCGCGTCCCGGATCCCCGGTACGCCGAGGATCGTGCCGACCGAGACGACGGGGTTGGACGGCGGCACGATCAGGACGTCGCAGTCCGCGATGGCCTCCAGCACACCGGGCGCGGGCTTGGCCTTCTCCTGGCCGACCGCGACGATCTGGTGCGCGGGGATCTCGGCCTGCCAGCGGACCCAGTACTCCTGGAAGTGGATCGCCTTGCGCCGCCCGGGCTGCTCCGGGTCGTCCACCACCACATGGGTCTCGACCCGGTCGTCGCTCATCGGGAGCAGCCGGACCGGGAGCTTCCAGCGTGCGCACAGCGCCTCGGTGACCGCGGTCAGGCCGTAGCCGGCGTCGAGCATCTGGGTCCGGACCAGGTGGGTCGCCACGTCCCGGTCGCCGAGGCCGAACCAGGTCGGCTCGACGCCGTACGCCGCGAGCTCCTCCTTGATCACCCAGGTCTCGTCCTCCCGGCCCCAGCCGCGTTCGGCCGAGATGCCGCCACCGAGCGTGTACATCACCGTGTCGAGGTCCGGACACACCCGCAGCCCGAACAGGGTGATGTCGTCCGCGGTGTTCCCCACCACGGTGATCTCGGCGTCCGGGCGGGCCTTCAGCAGCCCGCGCAGGAAGGTGGATCCGCCGATGCCACCGCTGAGCACTGTCAATCGCATGGGAAGAGTCTGCACGAGTCGTCAATCGGTCGGACCACCGCACGACTATGCTGCGGTGGGTCCGAACCATCCGCACAGCTCAGTTGTACGGCCCCCAACATCCCGAGGAGCCCTCGTGGTCACCGACGCAACCAAGAAGCTCAGAGAGCCGGTCGCGTACATCCTGCTCGCATTCGCCGGCCTGATCGCCCTGGCCTCGCTGATCCGGCTGTTCGTCGGCGGCGCCGGCTTCACTGCCGCCGCCGGAGGCGTGCAAGGCATTCTCACCCCGCCATCCTTCGGCGCAGTGCTGCTCCTGCTCGCGCTGGTGGGATCGGTCTGGCTGGTGAACGAGGCGGGTGAGCGGACGCCGAACGCCCGCACCGTGGCACTGGTCGCGCTGGTGATCACCGGTGTGGCCGCGCTGATCGGCCTGATCACGGCGTTCGCCGGCTTCAACGAGACCAGCAGCGCCGGCCTCAAGGTCGTCGGGTTCATCTACGCGCTCGGTGGCCTGGCTCTGTACGGCGCCGCCGGTCTCTACATCCTCAAGACCTACCGGGCCCTGCCGGCGCCGGTCCGTGCGCCGAAGCCGGGTCAGTTCGCGCCCCAGGGCCAGGCGCCGTACGGCCAGCAGCAGTACGGCCAGCAGGCGCCGTACGGCCAGCAGGGTGGCTACGGCCAGCCGCAGGGCCAGCAGGGTCAATACGGTCAGTACGACCAGAGCCAGGGCCAGTACGGCGGCTATGGCGCCGCGGCCGGTGCGGCCGGGGCTGCCGGTGGTTACGCGGCGGCTCAGGGCGAGCAGCAGCAGTGGCCGCAGGAGCAGAGCTGGAACCAGGGCGAGCAGCAGGCCTGGTCCGCCGGCGATGCCGAGGCTCAGCAGCACGGCGAGCAGCCGCAGCAGCCGGCCGAGCAGGCCTGGTCCGCCGAAGGCCAGGGCGTCGAGCCGACGCAGGCGTGGAGCGCCGAAGGCCAGCAGCAGTGGAGCGGCCAGGACCAGGGCCAGCAGTGGCCGCAGGAGCAGCAGCAGTGGAGCGGCGGCGACGCCGGTCAGCAGCAGCAGTGGAGCGGCCAGGAGTACGGCCAGCAGGGTCAGCAGGAGTGGGCCGGCCAGGGCGAGCACGCCGCCCGCGAGGAAGGCTCACCCGAACAGCCCGAGGCTCAGCAGGCGTGGCAGCAGGAGCAGGCCTGGCAGGCGGAGGAGACTCCGGCCGCCGAGCCGCAGCCGAGCGCACAGCCGGAGCAGCCCGAGCCCGAGGCCGCTGACGAGACCCGGGTCGACCCGCGCGTGACCGAGCCGGAGAAGAACGACCAGAACCAGCAGGGTCAGGGACAGCAGGGTTGGTGGTCGCAGCCTTCCTGACAAGGCAGCAAGCCTTTGCCGAAGTCGCCGCGAAACTCTTTCGCGGCACTTCGGCAGGGAGTAGATCGGTGCGAGAGGCCTGTGCACGCAGGCCTCTCGTTCTTTTGCAGCCGTGTTGCGGATAGTGCCAATAGCAGACCACGGCTTGACTTTCGTGGATTGCAGGAATGTAATTTCAACCGTGTCGTTCGTTGGACACTCGGTATCGGGGACCGTTGCAGAGCGCAGGACGGACGAGGTCAGGCATGTGGACCGCAAACCCACATGTACAGGGGAACGAACAGGGTCGAGGAGGTCGTACCGTGACAGAGCTGATGGCGATTGTCGACGGTGAAGCGATCGAGGAGGAGCCGAACTGGCAGGAACGGGCACTGTGCGCCCAGACCGACCCAGAGGCTTTCTTCCCGGAGAAAGGCGGATCCACCCGCGAGGCGAAGAAGGTGTGCCTCGGTTGTGACGTGCGGGGCGAGTGCCTCGAGTACGCACTGCAGAACGACGAACGCTTCGGAATCTGGGGCGGCCTGTCGGAGCGGGAACGCCGCAAGCTGAAGAAGAAGGCCGTCTGACGGTCAGAACCGGCACACAACTTCATCCAGGACTTTCCGCGAGGCCCCGCCGACGAACACGTCGCCGGGGCCCGCGGCTGTCCTGGGAGAGCGGAGTACGTCCTCCGCCTGTGGGTGAGTGGGTTGAGGCTCAGGGTGACGCCTGTATGGTGAGTCCTCGCCGCGACTCTGGTTGCGGTGAGAACCGTCCGTAACCATCGAGGTGTCACAGCTCCGCATGGAACAAGAAGCTCCGGCCGGCTGGGAATTCTTCGACTCCGTCGACTTCCCGACCGATCACATCGACGACCCGATGGGTCGCCCGCGGGTCCGGCATGTCGTCACCGCGGTGGTGGTCGGCCATGAAGGCGCCGCCTGGCTGCCCCGGCTGTCCGAGGCGCTGTGGGCCCTCAACCCACGGCCCGACCGGCTGATCGCGGTCGACACCGGATCCACCGACGAGACGGCCGAACTGCTGGCCGCGATGCCCGGCGTCGAACCCGTCGTCAGCGTCTCCGCCCGCACCGGTTTCGGCGTGGCCGTGGCCCGCGGTCTCGAGGCGGTCGGGTTCGCCCCGATCCCCTCGGCCGTAGGCCCGTACGGCGACGACGGCCACATGCCTGTGGTCGAGTGGTTGTGGCTGCTGCACGACGACTGCGCCCCGGCCCCGAAGGCCCTGGAGAAATTGTTGCTCCAGGCCACGATCTCGCCGGCCACCGGCGTCTGGGGCCCGAAGCTGCGGCTCTGGCCGCGGGACCGCGAACTGCTCGAGGTCGGCGTCAGCACCTCGCTCGGCGGCCGCCGCGACACCGGCATCGAGATCGGTGAGCTCGACCAGGGCCAGCACGACCAGCCGCGGAACGTCCTCGCGGTCAGCTCGGCCGGCATGCTGGTCCGCCGCGACGTCTGGGAGGCCTTGCACGGCTTCGATCCGCGGTTGCCGATGTTCCGCGACGACATCGACTTCGGCTGGCGGGCGAGCCGCGCCGGGTTCCACGTCGGCGTCGCACCGGATGCGGTCGTCTACCACGCGCAAGCCGCGGCGACCGGTGAGCGCGCACTGGCCGGCACCCGTCGGCACGCGTACCAGCTCGACCGGGCACACGCCTACTACACCGTTCTCGCGAATGCGCCCGGCAGGCTGCTGCCGCTACTGATCCTGCGCTTCCTGTTCGGCACCGTGCTGCGATCGGTGTGGTTCCTTCTCGGCAAGACACCATCCGGTGCGGTCGACGAGTGGACCGCATTGCTCGGCACGCTGCTGGCCGGCGGCTGGACCCAGGCCCGCAAGAACCGCCGCAACCTCGATCGGGTCGCGTACGACGACATCAAGGGACTCTTCTCCCGGTCGGTGAACGCACTGCGGCACAACCTGGAAGAGACGACCAGCACGATCTCCGAGCGGATCCGCGAAGCCTGGGCGGACGAGCCGGAAGAGCAGGTCGTCACGACAGCACGCCGAGCCAAGTCCACGGCCAGGGTCGCCGTCGATCAGCCGCGCTGGCGTCGTCAGCTGATCCGCCGCCCGTTCCTGGTCGCGTGGGTCGTCCTGGCAATCGGTGCGCTGGTCGCAGGCCGCAGTCTGATCGGTGGCGGCGTCCTCCGGTCCAACCTCTTGCTGCCGGCGCACGAGAGCCTCGGTGCGCTCTGGCATGCGGCCGCTTCCGCTCCGCCCGGTGTGACGCCGCCTGCCTGGCTGGCGCAGTTCTGGGCGTTCTCGACGGTGATGTTCGGCCCGTCCGGTGCGGCGAACCTGTTGTTGCTCGGCGCTGTTCCGCTGGCCGCTCTGTCGGCATGGGCGTTGCTGCGCTCGTTCGTCGTCGACCGTGTCGCGCGAGCCTGGGGTGCGGCGGCGTACGGGATCGCCGTGTTCACGAACGGCGCGATCACGCAGGGCCGGATCGGGACGTGCGTGGCCGCGATCGTGCTGCCGCTGCTCGGTGCTGCCGTGCACACCATCGCCCGGCGGCGTCGTGTGGTCATCCAAGGCAGTTGGCGGGCCGCTTGGTTCGCCGGAATCTGCCAGGCCGTGCTCTTCGCGTTCACCCCGGCACTGGGACTGCTGGTCAGCGTTCTCCTGGTCCTCGGTGCGGTGATCGGACTCGGTTGGCGCCGGCAGAGCCGCCAGCTGGTCTTCTCCGTCGTCCTGGGTCTGTTGCTCGTGTTGCCGTGGACGATCCAGCTTGTGCTGCATCCGTCGCGGCTGGGGCAGGAGGCCGGCGGGCCGCCGACCGCCGCGGTCGGTCCCGGCGACAGCCTGCCGCATCTGCTGACCGGTACGCCGATCGGAGCGCCGGCACCGTGGTGGTTCGCCCTACCGCTGATTCTGGTCGCGATGATCAGTCTGCTGCGTTCGTCGCGGCAGCGGTACGAGTTGCTCGGATGGTTCGCCGCACTGGCCGGTCTGGCCGCGACGCTGGTCGCGAGCCGGCTGGGTGGTGGCAGTGGGCCGCTGATGTTCCTGATGACGGCCGGATGGATCATCGCGGTCGCAGTCGCCTGGGACTCGGTCGGCAAGTCCACCGAGATCATCGTGCAGGGCGTGCTCGGGCTCGTGCTGGTGACGACGATCGTGACGGCCGGCTTCTGGCTTGTCCGCGGGATGGACGGTCCGCTGTGGCGCGGTCCCGCGCAGGACCTGCCGGCGTACCTGATGTCCTCGCAGGATCCGCCGGACAACGCGTCGATCCTGGTCGTGCGCAAGGCGCCCGGTGGCGAGATGCGGTTCTCGCTGGTGAAGAACGGCGGCCCGCGGATGGGGGCGCTGGAGGCCGCGCCGACCGCGGAGCAGACCAAGCCGATCGGTGACGTCCTGGCGACCCTCGGTGGCGGTGGCACCGGTGAGGAAGGGCGGCAGTTGGCCGGACTGGCGGTCGACTACGTCTACCTGCCCGCACCGTTGGATCCGACGCTGCAGTCGACCCTCGACTCGCTGCCCGGTCTGACCCGGGCCAGCGCGGAGGACGGTGACGCGTCCTGGCTGGTGGACCGGACGAAGATCGAAGGCACGTCGCCGTTGCAAGACCAGACCCACACGCTGTGGCGGCTGCTCGGCATCATCGGCTGGATCATCGCGCTGGTCTTCTGCCTGCCGACGGTTCGCCGTACTGTCGCCGTCCCGCACGGCACCCACGCGAGGAGGGACCGGTGATCCGGTTGCTGTCGGACGCGCGCGTCCGGCTCGGAGCCGTTGTGCTGGCCATGGCCGTGATCGGCGGGCTCGCGGTGGTGACGCACCCGAAGGAGCCGGTGACGAGTCCGGAGGCCGCAGTCGCCCCCGCGCCCGCGGTGGTGAACCGTACGGCGTTGTCCTGCCCGGTGCTCGCCAGCGGCGGGAAGCTGACGAGTGTGGTGAACGCGGTGTCGCCGACGCTGCCCGAAGGCACGCCGACCGCGTCCGGCACCGAGACGCCGCTGTCGATCACCCCACTGGCGGCCAAGGCCAACCCGGTCGGCTCGCTGCTGGTGCGCGGCAAGATCAGTTCGACCGCTCCGGTGACGAAGCCGGAGCCGCTGTCGATCCAGGGCACCGGGCCGCTCGCCGCCGGCACGGTCGGCACGAGTACGACGACCGCGACCGAGGGCGTGAACCAGGGCATGGCGAGCGTGCCGTGCCAGGCGCCCGGTTCGGACTTCTGGTTCGTCGGAGCGTCCGGAGCGAGTGGCCGCCGCGACGTGCTGGTGCTGACGAACCTGGACAGCGTCAACGCCGAGGTGAACGTGACCATGTATGCGCGGAACGGTCAGCAGGACCTGCCGGCTGCGCGGGGGATCGTCGTCCGGGCGCGGCAGACGACCGAGCTGTTCCTCGGTCAGGTCGCGACCAACCTGCAGGACGTCGCGCTGCACGTCGAGTCCACTGGTGGCCGGGTCTCGCCGGCGCTGCGGGACAACGCGAGCAACGGCACCAAGTCGGCCGGCGTGGACTGGCTGAACCCGTCGGCCCCGCCCGCGACCAAGGTGTTCGTGCCGGCCGTGGCGCCGGGTGCCGGAGGGCGGATCCTGTCGATCGCGAACCCCTCGGACCTGCAGGCGACGGCCAGCCTGACCGTGCACGGGCCGAACGGCCCGTTCAAGCCGGCCGGTCTGGAGACTGTGCAGGTGGACGCCGGCTCGGTGAAGACGGTCGTGCTGGGCCCGGTGCTGAATCGTGATCCCAGCGCGATCACCGTGACCTCGGACCAGCCGGTGACCGCGTCGATGCGGATGTCGGACGCGAGTGGGACGGACTTCGCTTCGCTCGGGTCGGCCGAGGCGCTCACGGGACCGGCGTACCTGGTTCTACCGGCGCATCAGCAGCCGGCCGTCCTGGAGGTCACCGCACCGGGTAAGACGGGCAGTGTGAAGTTCGAGCTGCGCGACCTGGCGGGGCGGGCGCTGCAGACCCGAGCGCTCGACATCATCGGCGGCGCGACCACCGCGATCCCGTTGCCGGCGCAGCGGCGGCCGACGTACCTGATGGTCCAGCAGACGCGGGGCACGGTCGTGGCTGGGGTCACGTTGATGCCGGCGGCCAAGGCGGACAAGGAAGACGTGGCTCAGGTCGCCGCATGGCCGCTGAGCACGTCGCTGGTGTTCCAGGCCCAGCTGGGCGCGCAGCCGGACGTGCGGGCCGCGCTGAGGTAGTCAGCCCTCGGAGGTGTTCGCGCCGGGGTCCTGGAGCATGCGCAGGTGGCGCCGGCGGGCGATCTCGACCGGTGCGCCCGGACTGCCGGCGCCGGGCTCCTGGCGGGGCAGCGGGCGAGCTGCCTCGCGGACCGCGTTGGCCAGGGCTTCCAGATCGTCCGACGACGGTCCGGCGGCGGCCGGGTCCGGAGCGAGCCGGATCACTTCCCAGCCGTTCGGTGCGGTCAGCCGGTCGGCGTGATCGGCACACAGGTCGTAGCAGTGCGGTTCGGCGTACGTCGCCAACGGGCCGAGCACACAGGTGGAGTCGGCGTACACATACGTGAGCGTCGACACCGCCGACTTATGACAGGCGGCGCGCGAACAGATCCTGGCGATGCTCACGACCAGACGTTACCCCCACTAGGCTGAGCGCGTGACCGAGGCTCGCCGTCATCGCAGGCACATCGACCGCCACGGCCGCGGAATGCTCGGGCCGATCAGCCGGCCGAGCAAGTTCGCGCCGCGCGGTCTGCCGCTGCAGCGATCGGCCGCGGCCCAGTTCGACGAGGTGGTCGCGATCGAGGTGACCCGGCTGGAGAAACGGCTGCCGCAGGTCGTCGCCCGGGTCGAGTTCGCCATCGAGGACGTGCCGAACCTGGAGTTCGACGCGACCGAGATCCCGCTCACCCACTCCACCGGCGGCACCTCGCACGAGCCGTACCGGATCGTGGTCTTCCGCCGCCCGATCGAGCTCCGCGCCGAGCGCTCCGCCACCGGCCTGGCCTGGCTGGTCCGGTCCGCGCTGGTCCTCGAGCTGGCCGACGTACTCGCGCTCTCCCCGGAGCAGATCGACCCCGACTTCGACGTCGACGACGAGTGAGTTAGGAAGCTGCCGGCGGACACGCCCGCTGCGACACTCTCCTCGCAAGTGTTCGAACGTGTTCCGTAGTGTGGGAAGGGGTTTGTGACCTTCGTTGTCATTGCGAGAGGATCGTGGGTGTGAACGATCAAAAACTGCGGATCGGGGTTGTCGGGCTGGGCTTCGCCGGGCGGACGGCGCTGGAGGCGTTCTCCGAGTTGCCGGACGTCGAGGTGGTGGCGCTGGCCGGGCTGGAGAAGGATCTCCTGACCAGCCTCGGTGAGAAGCACGGCGTACCGCATCTGTACGAGAAGTGGGAGGACCTGCTCGAGACCGAGGGACTGGAAGCGGTCAGCATCGGTACGCCGACGCAGCTGCACGCCCCGATCGCGCTGAAGGCGCTGGAGATGGGCCTGCACGTGCTGTCCGAGAAGCCGCTGGCCCGGACGGTGGCCGAGGGCGCCGCGATGGTCGAGGCCTCGAAGCAGGCCGGCCGGGTGCTCAAAGTGGTCTTCAACCACCGTGAGCGTGGCGACGTCGCGGCGCTGAAGCACCAGATCGACGAGGGCCAGCTGGGCCGGATCTACTACGCGAAGGCGCACTGGATGCGCCGCAACGGCATTCCGGGCATGGGCGGCTGGTTCACCAACCGCGAGCTGTCCGGCGGCGGCCCGCTGATCGACCTGGGTGTGCACATCCTCGATCTCGCGCTGCATCTGCTGGGCGAGCCGCAGGTGACCACGGTGTCCGCGAACACGTTCGCCGAGCTCGGTCCGCGGGGCAAGGGCAGTGTGAGCAGCCTGGAGCGGCCGACGGTCGACACGCTCGGTTCGAAGTTCGAGGTCGAGGACCTGGCCACGGCGTACCTGCGGCTGCAGGGCGGCGGGGCGCTGCAGCTGGAGACGAGCTGGGCCACCTTCCGGGCGCCGGGCGACAACTTCGGCATCGAGCTGTTCGGCACCGAGGGCGGCGCCAAGATCGAGGTGCAGAACTACACCACCGTCGACACGCTGCGGATCTTCACCGACGTCGCCGGCGTACCGGCCGAGGTGAAACCGGCCACCGGGCCGGGGCTCGGCCACCGCGCGGTGGTGCGGGAGTTCGTCAAGATCGTCCGGAGCGGCGACTGGGCCGCTCACAACGGGTCCGAGGCGCTGCTGCGGACCGAGGTCATCGACGCCTGCTACGCCTCGGCGAAGGCGGGACGAGAGGTTGTGCTGCATGACTGATCCGATTCGCGTCACCGTCTGGGGCGAGAACGTGCACGAGGGCCGCGACGAGTCCGTGCGCAAGATCTACCCCGACACGATGCACGAGACGATCGCCGCGGCGCTGCGCGCCAAGCTCGGCGAGGACGTGGCCGTCCGGACGGCCTGGCTGCAGCAGCCCGAGCACGGTCTCACCGAGGAGGTGCTCGCCGAGACCGACGTGCTCACCTGGTGGGGCCACGCGGCGCACGGCGACGTCGACGACGCGATCGTCGAGCGGGTGCAGCGGCACGTGCTGTCCGGGATGGGCCTGATCGCGCTGCACTCGGCGCACTTCAGCAAGATCTTCATCCGGCTGATGGGCACCACCTGCTCGCTGGACTGGCGGGCCGAGAACGACCGCGAGCTGATCTGGACGGTCGCGGCCGGGCACCCGATCGCGCAGGGCATCCCGCACCCGCTGGTGATCGAGCGGGAGGAGATGTACGGCGAGCTGTTCGACATCCCGCAGCCCGACGAGCTGGTGTTCGTCAGCTCGTTCACCGGTGGCGAGGTGTTCCGCTCCGGCTGCTGCTACCGCCGCGGCCAGGGCCGGGTCTTCTACTTCCGGCCGGGTGACCAGGAGTTCCCGACCTACCATCAGCCGGAGGTCCAGCAGATCATCGCCAACGCGGCCAGGTGGGCGGCCCCGAGCAGCCCGCGCCAGCTGCCCCAGGTCCACCACCGCAAGGACATCGGCTGGTTCCAGAAGGCCTGAAATACACCTTTGCGCTGGGGCCGGATAGGGTCCACGCATGGCTGACGTTGCGGCGATCTTCAAGGCGTACGACGTGCGAGGCGTCGTCCCGGACCAGTTGGACGAGTCGGTGGCCCGGGCGGCCGGCGCGGCGTTCGTCGAGGTGCTGGATGTTCTCGGTGGCCCGGGGGCGGTCGTGGTCGGCTACGACATGCGGCCGTCCAGCCCGGGACTGGCGGCCGCGTTCGCCGAAGGCGTGACCAGCACCGGCGCGGACGTGATCGACATCGGCCTTGCCTCGACCGACCTGCTGTACTTCGCCTCCGGCCGGCTCGACCTGCCCGGCGCCATGTTCACGGCCAGCCACAACCCGGCGCAGTACAACGGCATCAAGATGTGCCGGGCCGGCGCCGCGCCGGTCGGCTCGGACTCGGGCTTGCGCGACATCGCCGACCTGGTCGCCAAGACACTGACCGAGGGCCCGGCGACCGTCGCCACTCCGGGCCACGTCCGGCAGAAGGACCTGCTCACCGCGTACGCCGACCACCTGCACGACCTCGTCGACCTGAGCGGGATCCGCCCGCTCACCGTGGTCGTCGACGCCGGCAACGGCATGGGCGGCCACACCGTCCCGGCCGTGTTCGCCACTGGCCCGGTCACGATCGTCCCGCTGTACTTCGAGCTGGACGGCAACTTCCCGAACCACGAGGCCAACCCGCTGGACCCGAAGAACCTGGTCGACCTGCAGGCCAAGGTGCGTGAAGTCGGCGCCGACCTCGGCCTGGCCTTCGACGGCGACGCGGACCGCTGCTTCGTGATCGACGAGTTGGGCGACCCGATCTCGCCGAGTGCGATCACCGGCGCGGTCGCGGTTCGCGAACTGGCCAAGCACCCCGGCTCGGCCGTCATCCACAACCTGATCACCTCCAAGGCCGTGCCTGAGCTGATCACTGAGCACGGCGGGACGCCGATCCGCTCCCGGGTCGGGCACTCGTACATCAAGCAGAAGATGGCCGAGACCGACGCGGTGTTCGGCGGCGAGCACTCCGCGCACTACTACTTCCGGGACTTCTGGCGGGCCGACACCGGCATGCTGGCCGCACTGCACGTGCTGGCCGCGCTCGGTGAGCAGGACAAGCCGGCCAGCGAGCTGTTCGCCGAGTACGAGCGGTACGTCGCGTCCGGCGAGCTGAACAACAAGGTCGACGACGCCGCGGCCACGGTTGCGGCCATTGAAGATACATATGCTGATGTCGACGGCATGACCGTTGACCATCTGGACGGCCTGACCGTGTCGGCGGGACAGTGGTGGTTCAACGTCCGTGCGTCGAACACGGAACCGCTGCTGCGGCTGAACGTCGAGGCCGCGGACCGCGCCACGATGGAACGCGTCCGCGATGAAGTACTGGCCCTGATCACCGGTGCATCGGTGGAGGAGAACTGAATGGCAGTCAATCTGGACCCGGACCTGCTGAGCATCCTGGTCTGCCCGAAGTGCCGATCGGAGTTCCGCGTGGACGACGAGGCGAATGAGCTGGTCTGCACCAACACGGCCTGCGCGTTGGCTTACCCGGTCCGCGACGACATCCCGGTGCTGCTGATCGACGAGGCGCGGGACACCCGGGCAGAGCAGTCCGAGACCGCGGACAACTGATGAGCGTCTTCGACGACACGCGGCTGGACGACCCGGCCTCGCTCCGGGCGGCCGACCACCTGCTCCGCCGGCTGGCGATGGCCGGGGCGCGGGTCCGGGCCGAGCTGGAAGCGGCCGCGGACGTGCTGTCCAAGCTGGAGTCCGACGGCTTCCGCCCGCGGGCCGTCGTTGCCGCCGGCCGCGACGCCCGCCTGGTCCGGGCCGTCCTCGAGCCCGTGTGCCCGGTGCCGTTCCTCGCCTGGCCTGGTCCCGGTCTGCCCGGGTGGGCCGGTCCGCTGGACCTGGTGATCGTCCTGAGTGGCGTCTCCGAGGACTCGGACGCGGTGTCGGCCGCCGGCGAGGCAGCACGACGGGGTTGCGGCCTGATGGTGGCCACGCCCGCGGATTCGCCGGTGGCGATCGCATCGGCCGGTCTACGGCACGCCATCCGGTTGCCGTCCCAGTCCGATGACCAGTTGGCCTCGGCTGTCGCCGTACTCCAGGCCCTGCATCAGATGGACCTCGGTCCGGAGGTGGACCACAAGTCGGTCGCGGCACTGCTGGACGAGGTAGCGATCGAGTGCTCGCCCAACAACGACGTGGCGTCCAACCCGGCCAAGGACTTGGCGCTGGTGCTGGCGGACGCTTTGCCGCTGGTGTGGGGTGGCTCTGTCCTCGCCGCGCGTGCTGCCCGGCGTGTGGTCGAGGCCTTCCGGCTGGCGAGTGGCCGGCCCGCTCTGGCCGCCGACGCCGGTCACCTGCTGCCGGTGCTCAACCAGCCGCCGCGAGACCTGTTCGCGGACCCCTTCGACAAGCCGGCGGAGCTGCGGCCGGCACTGGTCATCCTGGACGACGGTGTGGACGACCCAGGCGTCGCCGAGCACCGCCGCAAGCTGGAGTCCAAGGCGGAGGCTCACGACGTGCGGGTGAACGTTGTGACCCAGGCCGACGGCACCGACATCGCCCGGTACGCCGCTCTGACCCAGCACGGCCGCTATGCCGCGGCGTACCTGGGTCTCGGCCTCGGCCGCTACGGCGCCGCCGGCGACATGGACCCTGTCGAACTGGGGAATCCCTCGGAGGACCCAGCGTGGTAGTGCGGCTGCAGAACACCATCCGGGACTACGCCTGGGGGTCGCGGACCGCGATCCCCGAGCTGACCGGGGTGGAGCCGGACGGCCGGCCCCAGGCCGAGCTGTGGATGGGTGCGCACGAGTCCGCGCCGTCCGTGCTCCCGTCCGGCGACTCCCTGTACGAGGTGGTGTCCGCCGGACCCAGCGACGTCCTGGGGGAGGAGACGGCTGAGCGGTTCGAGGGCCGGTTCCCGTTCCTCGCCAAGTTGCTGGCGGCCGCGCAGCCGTTGTCGATCCAGGCGCACCCGTCGCGGGAGCAGGCGATCGACGGGTACGCACGGGACGAGGCGGACGGGATCCCGCGGGACGCGGCCGACCGGAACTACAAGGACGCGTGGCCGAAGCCGGAGATCCTGATCGCGCTCGAGCCGTTCGACGCGCTGGTCGGGTTCCGGCCGCTCGAGACGACCGTGGCGTTGCTGGACGCGCTGCAGCCGATCGGGTTCGAGGAGCTCACCGACCTGCTCCGGGACGGCAAGCTCCGCGAGGCGTTCACGCAGTTCATGAGCAGCGACCGGGATTCCATCCGCCCACTGGTCGCGGCCCTGGCGGAGGCCTGCACGAGTTATGCGGGCGAGGCGTTCGCGATGGAGCGGGAGACGATTACGCGACTGTGCGAGGACTTCCCGGACGATCCCGGCGTACTGGCGGCCCTGCTGCTGAACCGGGTGCGCCTGGAGCGCTTCGAGGCGGTGTACCTGCCGGCCGGGAACGTGCACGCGTATCTGCGCGGACTCGGGTTCGAGGTGATGGCGAACTCGGACAACGTCCTGCGGGGTGGGCTGACCAGCAAGCACGTCGACGTACCGGAGCTGGTGTCGGTGATCGACTTCGAGCCGCTCACCGATCCGGTGCTGACCGCGACGCCGGTGGCGGACGGGGTGTCGGCGTACGAGACCGGATGTGCGTACTTCGCCGTCCACCGGGTCGATCTGGACAATGACGAGCGGACCGTCGACGGCGTCGGGCCGCGGATCATCTGCTGCGTCGCCGGGACAGTCGATGCTCTGGGCAAAGAATCCGCTGTGACGTTGTCCGCCGGTCAGTCCGCGTTCGCCACGGGACCCGAAGGGCCCTGTATCTTGCGTGGTTCCGGTACGGCGTTCGTCGTGTCCGCGCGCTGATTTCGTACGGAGGACCTGGAGAACATGGCTGGTGGCGGTAACAGGGCCGTGGTGGCGGCATTGCTGGCGAACACCGGGATCGCCGTCACCAAGTTCGCCGCCTGGGCACTGACCCAGTCGGCCTCGATGCTGGCCGAGGCGATCCACTCCCTCGCCGACGCCGGCAACCAGGTGCTGCTGCTGGTCGGCAGCAAGCGGGCCCAGCGCGAAGCCGACGACCTGCACCAGTTCGGGTTCGGCCGGGAGCGGTACGTCTACTCGTTCATCGTGGCGATCGTGCTGTTCAGCGTCGGTGGTCTGTTCGCGCTGTACGAGGGCTACCACAAGGTGCACGACCCGCACGGGATCGACAACTGGAAGTGGGTCCCGATCGCGGTGCTGCTGATCGCGATCGTGATGGAGTCGCTGTCGTTCCGGACCGCGATCACGGAATCGAACAAGCTGCGCGGTCACGTGCCCTGGATCAGGTTCGTCCGCAACGCCCGGGCGCCGGAGCTGCCGGTGATCCTGCTGGAGGACTTCGCCGCGCTCACCGGTCTGGTGCTGGCGCTGATCGGCGTCGTCCTGACCCTTGTCACCGGCAACGGTGTGTTCGACGGCCTGGGCTCGATGGCGATCGGCGCGCTGCTGGTCTGTGTGGCGATCTTCCTCGCGATCGAGATGAAGTCGCTCCTGCTCGGCGAGTCCGCGACCCGGGAGGCTCAGCAGCGGATCGTCGACGCGATCGAGAACACTGCCGGTGTGCAGCGCCTGATCCACATCAAGACCCTGCACCTCGGCCCCGAGGAGGTGCTGATCGCGGCCAAGATCGGCGTCGCGCCGACCACCGACGCGGCCGTCGTCGCCGAGACCATCGATGCGGCCGAGCGCGCCATCCGCGCCGCCGAACCGATGTCGGTGCACATCTACCTCGAGCCGGACGTCTACCACGAGAACTACGTCGCCGACGAGCGCCCCGCGGTCCCCGAGGCGCCCTCGCACTGACCCTCAGCCCGAGAGCTTCTTCGCCAGGCGTGCCTGGTCCGGCCACCTGACGTCGTACGCCCAGCCGAACCGCTCGAACCACTTGATCAGCCAGGCGTTGATGTCGACCTGGCCTCTGAGAACGCCGTGGCGTGCGCACGTGGGGTCGGCGTGGTGGAGGTTGTGCCAGGACTCGCCCTGGCTCAGGATGGCGAGCCACCAGACGTTCCCCGACCTGTCACGGGCCTCGAAGGGCTTCTTGCCGGTGACATGGCAGATCGAGTTGATCGAGAACGTGACGTGGTGCATCAGGGCGATGCGGACCAGGGTGGCCCAGAAGAACGCGGTCGCGGCGCCGTGCCACGACCTGTCCCACAGCCCGCCGATGAGCGCGGGCGCCAGCAGGGAGATCGCCGCCAGTCCACGGAAGTGCCGCGAGATCGATGCCATGTCGCGGTCCTTCATCAGGTCTGGCGCGTACTGCTTGGGGTCGGCGCGATCCTCGCCCCAGAGCACCCACCCGGCGTGGGCGAACACGAACCCCTTGGTCACCGCCCAAGCGGTGGTGCCGTAGCGCCAGGGCGAGTGCGGATCTCCCTCGCGGTCGGAGAACTTGTGGTGTTTGCGGTGGTCGGCCACCCAGCGGATGACCGGTCCCTCGAGCGCCAGGCTGCCGGCGATCGCGAGTCCGATCTTGAGGCCACGCTTGCTCTTGAAGGAGCCGTGGGTGAACCCGCGGTGGTAGCCGGCGCCGATGCCGGTGGTCGTGATCACGTAGAACAGCACCAGGAGGACGATGTCGCGCCAGCTGACCCAGCCGCCCCAGGCGAAGAAGATCCCCGGCAGGAGCGCGAGGGTGGGCACGACGATGAACACCCAGATCATCCCGCGCTCGAGCCTGCCGCCAACGGCCTGGAATTCGCCTGGGGGCGAGTCGGAATCTGGTGCTGCGGTCATGGTCGACATCCCGGATGTTCACCGTTGGAGTGCGCCAGGGACTGGGGAGCACCGCTCACGAATCAGTGGAGCGTAGTCCGAACGATACCGCCGATGCGAGCGGTCAGCGCGGTTTCGGTGGGAGGACGCCGGAGCGGCCCAGCCAGCGCAACGCTCGGTCGCGGTCGATCTGGGACTGCGTGGGCGGTGCGGTGAGGCGGCCGGTGCGGTAGCCGAGGTTGCGGATGTCGGCGGCGACGGACGGTTCGGCCAGGGCTCTGAGTGCGAACGCCAGCGCGGCCGGCGTCACGTCGTACCGGCGTTCGAGGTCCAGGGCGAGCTGGACGGCGGCCAGGTCGCGGTCGTCGTACTGGCGTTGTGCGGTCTGCCCGGCGCGTGAGCGCGGCAGCAGGCCGAGGGCCTCCCGGTAGCGCAGCATGCGCGGGGTGGTGCCCAGTCGGCGCGCGGCCTCGGTGATGCGCATAGGGCAATCTTGACATTTCAGTGTCAAAATCACCTCCCCCGCGATCAAACCGCCTGGCTCGGCCCTCTAGGCTCTGGCAAGCAGGAAGCAATCACAGTCTTCAGGGGAGCGGGAACCGGTATGACGTTCGACTACAAGGTGGCGGACCTCGGCCTGGCCGAGTTCGGGCGCAAGGAGATCCGGCTGGCCGAGCACGAGATGCCCGGCCTGATGGCGATGCGGGCCCAGTACGGCGAGAGCAAGCCGCTGGCGGGCGCGAAGATCATGGGCTCGCTGCATATGACGATCCAGACCGCGGTGCTGATCGAGACGCTGGTGGCGCTCGGGGCCGACGTGCGCTGGGTGTCCTGCAACATCTTCTCCACCCAGGACCACGCCGCCGCCGCGGTCGTCGTCGGCCCGAACGGGTCGGCCGAGAACCCCGCCGGGGTGCCGGTCTTCGCCTGGAAGGGCGAGACGCTGGACGAGTACTGGTGGTGCACCGAGCAGGCGCTCAAGTGGCCTGGTGCCGACGGCCCGAACATGATCCTCGACGACGGTGGTGACGCCACCATGCTCGTCCACAAGGGCACCGAGTTCGAGAAGGCCGGTGTCGTGCCGGACCCGTCGACCGCGGACTCCGAGGAGTACGGCGTCGTCCTGAAGCTGCTGACCCGCACGCTGCGGGAGGACCCGCAGCTGTGGACGACCATCGGCCAGGGCATCAAGGGTGTCACCGAGGAGACCACGACCGGCGTGCACCGGCTGTACGAGATGCACAAGGCCGGCGCGCTGCTGTTCCCGGCGATCAACGTGAACGACTCGGTGACCAAGTCGAAGTTCGACAACAAGTACGGCTGCCGGCACTCGCTGATCGACGGCATCAACCGGGCCACCGACGTACTGATCGGCGGCAAGGTCGCGGTCGTCTGCGGGTACGGCGACGTCGGCAAGGGCTGCGCGGAGTCGCTGCGGGGCCAGGGCGCGCGGGTGATCGTGACCGAGATCGACCCGATCTGCGCGCTGCAGGCCGCGATGGACGGCTACCAGGTGACCACGCTCGACGACGTGGTCGGGATCGCCGACATCTTCGTCACCACGACCGGCAACAAGGACGTCATCACCTCCGACCACATGGCGGCGATGAAGCACCAGGCGATCGTCGGCAACATCGGCCACTTCGACAACGAGATCGACATGGCCGGGCTGTACAAGGTCCCGGGCATCGAGCGGGTCAACATCAAGCCGCAGGTCGACGAGTTCCGGTTCGCCGACGGGCACACGATCATCATCCTGTCCGAGGGCCGCCTGCTGAACCTGGGCAACGCGACCGGGCACCCGTCGTTCGTGATGTCGAACTCCTTCACCAACCAGGTGCTCGCCCAGATCGAGCTCTTCGTGAAGACGGCCGACTACCCGACCGACGTGTACGTCCTGCCCAAGCACCTCGACGAGATGGTCGCCCGCCTGCACCTGGACGCCCTGGGCGTGAAGCTGACCGAGCTCAGCAAAGAACAGGCCGCCTACCTCGGCGTCCCCGTCGAAGGCCCCTACAAGGCCGAGCACTACCGCTACTGATCCCCCCACAGCAAGCGCCCCACCGTTCTCGGTGGGGCGCTTCGCTTTACAGCTCGTTGCTGCCTGGGGCGGCCCAGCCTTGGGGATTGAGGATGGCGGGACGTGGGTCGACGTACGGCGGTGGTGCGGTGAACGGTCCTGGGACCGGGACGGCGGGCGCTGGGAGAGCGCCGTACGGGGTGGGTGGGGCGAAGGGGCCTGGGGAGATGGCGTAGGACGGGGCGTGGAGCGGGCGTTGCGTGGCCAGGCGGTTCAGTTCTCGGCGGCGGCGTTCGGCCAGTACGGCGGAGAGGTAGGCCGGCGCGATCAGGGGGACCGGCGGGGCGGGCGCGGTGACGACAGCCATGCGGGAGGCCAGGGCGTCACCCAGGGCAGTCCGGGCGTCGGGCTGGAGTTCGGTGTAGCGGGCGAGGTAGTCGCGGGAGGCGTTGGCGAGGTCGTCGGACAGACGGGACAGTTCCAGGGACTGGGCCCACTGGATCAGGTGGCCGGGGACGAAGAGCGGGGGTGACGCCATCGGCTGGTGGCGTTCGCGGATGACGACGGTGCCGGAGACCATGTCGCCGAAGCGCTTGCCCTGCTTGTTCATCAGGCTCGCCACGATGCCCGGGCAGGCCGCGAACCAGGGCGCGAAGTCGACGAAGAACCACAGCAGCGACCGCACCAAGGCCTGCCGGAACCGGATCGAACTGCCGTCGTCGCGGACCACCTTCAGGCCGAGCACCATCTTGCCCAGCGTGCGGCCGCGGGTCAGCGTCTCCATCACCACGCGGTAGCCGATCACGACGAGCAGGACGACGATGAAGATCAAGGCGGCCGCGAGCGCCTCACTCGCCTGCCCGCCGATCAGGAATCCGGCCAGCAACGAGATCAGGACGACCAGCACGATGCCCTGCAGCACCACGTCGATCGCGCACGCCAGCGCCCGCGTCGGCATCCGGGCGATCCGCACCTGGAGAACAACGGCTTCTCCGGTAACCAGCTGAGACACTCTGTCGCCCCCCTCCAGGCCAGACACTGTGTCCGGCTAGTCTGCCAGCGCAAGGAGCCAGTCAGGGGAGGAGGTGCGGCTGTGGACGTCGAGGCGTTCGTGTCGGTGCACCAGCCGCAGTGGGACCGGCTGGCCTACCTGACCCGCCGCCAGCGCCGCCTGTCCGGTGCCGAGGCGGAAGAGCTCGTCACGCTCTACCAGCGTGTCGGGACCCACCTGGCCGCGCTCAGAGCCGCAGGTGCGGACCCGGTCTCCACCGGACGCCTCTCCGGCCTCATCGCCGACGCACGTGGTGCCGTGACCGGTGCACAGGCCCCCGTCTGGCGTGACATCTCGAAGTACTTCCTGGTGAGCTTCCCAGCCGCCCTCTACGCGTCCAGACGCTGGTGGCTCACCATCGGACTGCTGTTCTACCTGGTCGCGGCCTGGGCGGCCTGGCGGATCCTCGTCCACCCAGAGGTGGCGGACTCGATCGCAACGCCGGCCCAGATCCAGCAACTGGTCGATCACGACTTCCAGTCCTACTACTCGGAGAACCCGGCCCAGGACTTCGCCCTCCGGGTGTGGATCAACAACGCCACGCTGAGTGCCGCCGTACTCGCGCTCGGCATCCTGCTGATCCCGTCGATCTTCATCCTCTGGGACAACGCGCTCAACCTGGGCGTCAGCGCCGGACTCATGATCAGCCACGACAAGGGCGGCCTGTTCTTCAGCCTGATCACGCCGCACGGCCTGCTCGAGCTGACCGCGGTGTTCGTCGCGACCGCGGCCGGGCTCCGGCTCGGCTGGGCCTGGGTCGTGCCCGGCGCGCGCACCCGGATGCAGGCCCTCGCCCAGACCGGCCGCGCCACGGTCGGTATGGCGATCGGCCTGGCCGCCGTACTCCTGGTCACTGGCCTGATCGAAGCGTTTGTCACGCCGTTCCTGCCCGGTCCGGTCCGGATCGCGATCGGCATCCTGGCCGAGGTCGCGTTCTTCGTCTACGTCTGGACCCTCGGCCGCCGCGCCGCCCGCGCCGGTGAGTACGGCGACATCGACCCGGCCGACCGGGAAGCCACCGCCCCCGTCTCCGCTTAGCGTGTTTCGGCGCTGGGCACTGGATCGGAGTGAGGACCCATAGCAGTACCGCCAGTGAGGTCAGACAGAGTCGTTGGTACGGCGTAGCGATCACTGTCGGGCTGATCGCGTACGGCGTCGTCTACCTGCTGATCGCCTGGATCGCCCTGCAACTCGCCTGGGGCAAGTCGTCGCAGGAGGCATCGCAACAAGGCGCTCTCCAGGAACTGGCCAGTAAGCCGTTCGGGGACGTCCTGCTCTGGATCGTCGCGATCGGGCTGTTCGCGCTGGTGATCTGGCGCGCCGTCGAGCTCGCCTACGGTCACCTGGACCTGGAGAAGAAGGTGTCGTCGGTGGGGCGTGGGGTGGTCTACCTCGTCCTGGGCATCAGCGCGGTGAAGGTCGCCCTCGGGTCCGGTGGTTCGAGCGCCAGTCAGCAGGAGTCATTCACCGCGAAGCTGATGGCGCACGGAGGGGGCCGGGTGCTGGTCGTCGTGATCGGTCTGGTCATCATCGCCGTCGGCGTCCGCGAGATCTACAAGGCGATCACCAAGAAGTTCCTCGAGGATCTGACCGGAGGCGTCTCCGAAACGACCATCCTGCTCGGCCGGATCGGCTACGCCGCGAAGGGGGTCGCGTTCATCGTCGTCGGCGCCCTCTTCAGCTGGGCGGCGATCACCTACGACCCGAAGAAGGCCGGCGGCCTGGACACCGCGCTCCGCACGGTCAAGGACCAGCCCTTCGGTTCCGTCCTGCTCACCATCCTCGCCCTCGGCATCGCCGCCTTCGGCGTCTACGCCTTCGTCTGGTCCCGCAACGCCCGCCGCTAACCCACCGGCATGTCCCGCCGGCGCAGCCCAACGAGCCCGGCGGCTCCGAGTACGGCGGCGATCGCGAGGAGCGCGATCAGCGGACCCGCTGACGTGGACCCGCCCGGGAGTTGCGGCAGGTGGCTGAACGGCGAGATACCCCGCACCCAGTCGTCCAACTGCACGCCGCCACTGACGAGTCCGATCAGTAGGCAGATCGCCGGCCCTGCCCACGCGACCGGTGACAGGCGTGGCAATAGCCCGAAGAGGGCGATAGCGACCGCGGCAAGCACCCACACGGCCGGCAGTTGCGCCAGTGACGCACCGATCAACCGCGGAAGTTGTCCGCCCACATCGCCGATCGCCAAGCCGTAAGTGATGCCCTCGGCCACACCTGCGGCGAGCAGAGCCAGCGCCGGACCCAGCAAGCTGAAGGCCAGGTGGCTCCCGGCCCACCGCAGCCGGCTCGTGGCGGTCGCGAGTACTGGCTCGGCCCGCCCACTCGCCTCCTCGGTGCGCAACCGCAGCGTCGCCTGCACCGCGTACGCCGCCGCGATCAGCCCAACGATCGTCATCACTCCGGCGAAGTACGAATCGATCAGCCCGGCCGCGCCACCGAGCCGCTGGAATACCTCCCGCACCGAGGGATCGTCGCGCATCATGTCGCCCACGCCCTTGGCCACGCCGCCGAACAGCAAGCCCAGCAACGCGAATCCGACTGTCCACGCCGCCAGCAGCCCGCGATGCAGCCGCCACGCGAGTGCCAGCGGCGATCCGAGCTGCCCCTCCGCCGGACCGGGCCTGGCCGGCAACAGTCCCGCGCCGACATCCCGCCGGACCGACAGATAGACGGCAAGGGCAACGAGTACGGCGGTTGCCGCGAGCACCAGAATTGCGAGCCACCACCGATTGGCGCCGTACGGATGGATCCGTTGGGCCCAGGCGATCGGGGAGAGCCAGGCCAGCCAGGCCAGCGGTCCGTCCGTGTGCGCGCTGGTGTCACCGGCCGCCCGCAGGACGTACGCCGCACCGAGCACGCTGATCGCGATACCCCGCGCGGTCCCGGCGCTCGCGGTCAGCTGGGCGGCCACCGCGCCGACCGCGGCGAACATCCACCCGGTGCCGGCAAATTCGATGCCGATGGCAATAGATCCGGCCATCGGCAGATCCTGACTGTGCATGCCGAAGGCAAGCAGTACACCGAGCACCAGATTCGCGCCGAACGTCGCCAGCAGCGCCGCGGCCAACTGCGCGTGCCGGCCGACGACACTCGCCCCGAGCAGCTCGCTCCGCCCCGTCTCCTCCTCGACCCGGGTGTGCCGGATCACCGTGAGCAGGCTGATCAGCCCGATCATCACTGGGACGAAGCCCAGTCGCCAGGTGACGAACTCACCCAGGCTGGTCCCGGACAGTTCGCCGTACAAGGTGATGAAGCCGGCGTTGCTCGCGTACTTCAGTCTCGACTCCGGCGTCGGGAACAGATCGCCGTACGTCTGCACGTAGCTGATCGAGATCGCACACAGCAGCACGATCCACAGCGGCAGCACGATCCGGTCGCGGCGCAGGATCAGCCTGATCAACCCACCGGTCCCCGCAAGAGTCTTCATCGCGAAACCGCCTCCGGCTCGTACAGCCGCAAGAACAGCTCCTCGAGTGACGGCGGCTGACTGACCAGACTCCGTACGCCGATCTCCGTCAGCCGGCGAAGCACCGGGTTGAGCTCGTCCGTGTCGACGTCGAACCGCACCCGCCCGTCGTCCACCCGCAGATCGTGTACGCCGTCCAGCTGAGCCAGACCGTCCATCGTCCCGACCAGCTCGGCCTGGATCGACGTACGGGTCAGGTGCCGCAGCTCGGACAGCGTGCCGCTCTCGACGGCCCGGCCGGCGCGGATGATCGTGACGCGGTCGCAGAGCGCCTCGACCTCGGACAGGATGTGGCTGGACAGCAGGACGGTCCGCCCGTCGCGCTCGCTCACGTCCTGGACGACCTCGCGGAAGACCTCCTCCATCAACGGGTCCAGCCCCGAAGTGGGCTCGTCGAGGAGCAGCAGTTCGACGTCGGAGGCCAGCGCGGCGACCAGCGCCACCTTCTGCCGGTTGCCCTTGGAGTAGGCGCGGGCCTTCTTGCGCGGATCGAGATCGAAGCGGTCGAGCAGGTCGGCCTTGCGCTTCTTGTCCACGCCGCCGCGCATCCGGCCGAGCAGGTCGATCGCCTCGCCACCGGACAGGTTCGGCCACAGCGTCACGTCGCCGGGCACGTAGGCGAGCCGGCGGTGCAGGTCGGTCGCATCGGACCACGGATCCCCGTCCAGCACGCGTGCGGTGCCCGCTGTCGCCCGGGTCATCCCGAGCAGAATGCGGATCGTGGTGGTCTTTCCCGCGCCGTTCGGGCCGAGGAATCCGTGCACCTCCCCGGTCTGCACCATGAGGTCGAGACCGTCCAGGGCGCGCGTCCGCCCGAACGTTTTGATCAGACCCTCCGTGCTGATCGCAGCCGGCATGATCACTTCTCCTCAGAGCGTTTGCGTAGTTGTTCTGCCTGTTCCGGCGTGACCAGCGGGATGGTGAAGACCTCCATCAGCCCCTGGCCGATCCGGGCATACCCCGCCGGTGAGGTGATGTCCTCGCCCAGCGCCTTCGAGACCTGGTCGCGGAACACGAAGACGCTGAGCTTGATCGCGGCCAGCGCGGCCGCGTAGGCCCGCCGGTCGCTGGGCTCGATGCCGTAGCTGGTGCTCCACTGCTCGACCGCGTCGACGGCGTCGAGGAACAGTGCGGTCGCAGTCTCCGAGCCGTCCATCATCGAGCGGACCAGGTAGAGCTGCAGCGGGAAGACGCGCGGGTGCAGCGCCGCCGGGTCGAGGCCGGCCACTCCGTCCTGATCGGTGAGCTCCGCACCGATCTCGGTCATCCGCTCCCGCGCGTACTCGTCGCAGGCGTCCCGCAAGGCCTCCTTGGAACCGAAGTGGTGCCTGACCAGCCCGGACGAAACGCCGGCCTCGGCGGCGATGTCGCGGATCGACGCGCCCTCGATGCCGCGCTCGCCGAACAGCCTGATCGCCGCGTCCCGGATCCGCGCCCGCGCGGTCAGGTCGTCGACCGGTCGATCCATCATCAGCTCCTCTCGCTACACACAAGAGCAAACTACTACACGATCGTGTAGTCAAGTCTGTTCCGGGGGCGAACCGCACTTTCACCAAGCCGCCGCCGGAAGGCGCTGACCTCTTCCGTCCGGTCCGCGGCAGTCAGACAATGACAACGGACACGGATCGGTGGGGGTCCCGGGCCGGAGCTGTGGGGTGCAGCAGCCGGAAGGCCGTGCCCGGGGAGGCCGTACGGCCTAGAGGGGGTTCGATGACCAGGATTCTCGTTGTCGACGACGAACCCGATCTGCTGGGCTTCGTCCGCAGCGCGCTGGAAGCCGAAGGCTTCCACGTGATCACGGCCACGGACGGGACGGAAGGCCTCCGGCTCGCTCTGACCGCCAAGCCCGACCTGGTGATCCTGGACCTGTTGATGCCCGGACTCGATGGTCAGGCGGTACTGACCGCCTTGCTGACGCACGACCGGTCCACCCGGATCCTGGTGCTGTCCGCAACGGAGGACCGGCAGGTCCGGGTCACCTGCCTCGAACAGGGCGCGGTCGACTTCCTGGCCAAGCCGTTCGTGGTCCGGGAACTGCTTGCCCGGGTGCGGTCGCGGCTGCTGTCGCCGGCCGCGGCCGGCGCGGCCTGGCTGCCGGAGGTCCTGCGGGTCGGCGAGATCGTGCTCGACACCCGGACCCGGCGGCTGCAGGTCGGTGAGCGCTCCGCCGAACTGCCGCAGCGGGAGTTCCTGCTGCTGCAGCACTTGATGCGCAACCCCGACACCGTGTGCTCCCGGCAGGAGCTGCTGTCCGAGGTCTGGGGCTACGACTTCGACCCGGCGACCAACCTGGTCGACGTGTGTATCGCCCGGCTCCGCTCCAAGCTCCGCAACGACGTGATCCGGACGGTGCGCAATGTCGGCTATCAGCTACAAACAGCGTGACGCCGCGGCCGGAGTGCTGACCGGCCCCACCGCACGCCGCGCCCGGCTGAGCAACGGGCTGACCACCGACTGCCTCCTGGCTGCCTTCATGCTGGCCATGCTCGTGCTGATGATCCGCATGCCTGGTGAGGAGACGATTCCGTACCACTTCCTCTTCCTCAGCCTCACCATCGTGTACGGGTTCCGGGTTTGGCCACTGTGGCCGACCCTGCTGGTGGCGCTGGTCGTGACCGGGGCGACCGGCTGGGTTCTCGCCGACCGGGTGCTGGACGGCGTCATCGACCACGCTGAGCTCGCCGAGGTGCCGCTGATGCCGGCGCTGTTCGTCGCGATGGTGTGGCACGCCCGCCGGCGGATCGCGGCGCTGCGGCAGGTGGAGCACATGGCCGACCAGCGCCGCGCCAGCCTGGACCGGGAGCGCGGATTCCTCCGGGACACCTCGCACGCGATCCGGACCCCGATCACGATCGCCCGCGGTCACCTCGAACTGGCCGGCACAGTGCCGTCGACCGATGTGGCCAGACCGCACGTCGAGGTAGCGCTTCGGCAACTGGACCGGATGTCCGCATTGTCGAACCGCTTGCTCGCACTGGCGCGCCTGGACGCCGGCGAGGAATTGGACCTCAGGCCGACCGACGTGACCACGCTCGTCGGCGAGATCGGCCAGAACTGGACCGCGAACCCCGACCGGACCTGGCTCGTCGAGTGCCGGCCGACCGGACTGCTCCGCGTCGATCCGGACTGGCTGGAGCTCGCACTCGATGCGTTGGTGGAGAACGCTGTACATTTCACCGCGTCCGGTGACACGATCCGGCTCGGCTGTACGTCGTTTCCCGAGCACGCCGCGATCACCGTCGACGACTCGGGGCCGGGGATCAAGCCCGACGACCTGTCGTTCGTGTTCGACCGGTTCTGGCACCGCCGGCCGGAGCACGCGCCGATGGGCAGCGGTCTGGGCCTGCCAATGGCGCGTGCGGTCGCGGAGGCCCACGGCGGCACGTTGCTGGCCATGGCCAGTCCCGACGGTGGCGCCCGCTTCGTCCTGAGCATCCCGCGCACCGGGTGATGCTCAACGGACGACGACGTGTGCCACCTGCGCCTGGCCCAGCAGCACCGTGACGTTGGCGCCCCGGCGGATCCAGTTGCCCGGGTTCTCGAACACGAGGTAGTAGGTCTCGCCCGCGGTGTACTTGCCTGTGTGCGCGTGGCTCATCAGCAGGTCGCGCACCACGAGTCCGGTGTCCTCGTCGATCACCGCCGGTGGCGTCGCGGCGTCGTGCAGGCTGTTCGCCCGATTGGGGTCCAGCACCTGGAACCTCAGGTCGAGCAGGCCGCCGCCCCCGGTCACGGCCACGCGAGTGATGCGTACGCCGCTGCGTTGGGCGAGACCGTCCGCGTCCACCGGCGTACGCCCCCAGGCGATCTGTGCGACCGGTGCCGGTGTAGCCGCGGACTGGTCGCTCCGGACGCTGTAGAGCAACCAGCCTGTCAGTGCACCGGCGACCAGAGCGATTCCGGTCAGGACGCCGAGAATCTTGGGTTTGCGGCTCATGGCTGGATGAAGACCAGCATGCCGCCACCGGTCAGCGGTGTCGGCGACGTACTGGTTTGAGGTCCGCTGGTCAGGTGGAGTTGGCGGTTGAACAGTGGGAAGCCGTGGCTGCTGGGCGGACTCCCCGCGGGCACGACCACCACGGTGTCCTCGGTGGCGCCTGCCGGGATCGTCTCCGTGCTGGCGCTGAACGGGTTCGTCAGCAACCTCGCGTCGCGGGCGACGACCTGCTGGTGTGCGCCGAGCAGTGTCATCGAGGTGTTGTCGTAGCCGGCGTTGAGGTAGCGCAGCAGCACCCGTTGACCCGCGGCGGCCGTGATCGCCGGAACCGCCGGATACGCGTTCCCGTTGACAAGCCAATACGTCGCTCTGAAGTTCTGGAGGTCGAAGGTCTCCGGTGCGGCGTTGAACGCTGGATCGACCGCCATGAGGACCAGCACGGCCTCCACGTCGTACGCCGTAGTCGCGGAAGCGTAGGCCTGGTTGGCAGTGGTCGTGCGCACCAGCAATGCACCGGACAACCCCATCGCCTCCTGCCGGCCGGCGTCGCCGCCGCTCTGGTACAGGTAGGTGCCCGGCTGGGCCGTGAAGGTCCGGCTGACCGCGGTCCCGGGGGCCGCATCGGTCGGTCCGGGGTTGAACGTCACCCCGGGGATCTCGAACGACACCACATGTCCGGCGGGCAAGGCGTTCCGGACCGTGATCGTGACCAGGTCGCCCTGGGTCACCTCGAGCCGCGGCCCGGGCAGGGTCGCGGATGCCGTCGCGCAGTTGCCGGGGGTCGTCGGCGTACCGAAGCCCCAGATCGGAACCGTGCCGCCGCCGGGCAGCGGAGCAGTCCCGGGTACGGCGCACAGCTCGATCGCGACCGTCGCCGCCGAGGCCGCGCCACCCACACAGGTCAGGCCGAACACGGCCAGCACGAACACCAGCAGGACCCGGGCCCCGCGGTGGACGGATGTACGCATCGCCGCTCTCCTTTGCCACTCGTGCCCGGTCATGGCGCGTCGTACACGATCTTCATCAGGTCGCCCCAGGTCGAGAACGTCGTCGGGGCGGGGGCCGTGTACCGCTGGGTGTGGACGAGCACCCGGAGCTGGCCCGCGTACGAACCCGTGCCGATGTAGGCGCTCGCCGGTCCTGGCAGCGTCCACGTGGAGCTGACGTCCGTAGAGCCGACCGCCTGTGGCTGCGTCGGCGGTGCGGGGAGCGTCGTCCAACCGGCGGACGTGGCAGTGCTGCAGCCCGTCGCGCCCGCGATCGTCCAGTTGCAGATCTTGACGGTCTGCTGCGGCAGGTTGGTGGTGACCGCCGGACAGGTCGTCAGGGTCGTGACGCCGCAGTTGCGGCCCTCGTAGATCACCTTGAGGTTCGTGCTTCCGGCCGGTACGCCGCCGAACGCGGCGTACCAGTCGGTCGCGAGGGCGGTCACTACCGCGCCGCTCAGGTGACTCGCGGCGGCGGTTCCGAGTTGACCACGGCTGACTGTCCAGGTGGTCGTGCCCTGGCCGCCGGTGACCAGCAGGATCTCGTTGTCGATCCGTACGTAGTACTGGCCGGTCGAGGGGAAACCGGCGGCCGAGGCGACTGTGACGGACGACTGTCCCGCGGTGGTCGCGGTCGGCCGGGTGGTCGTCTTGGGGTTGAGCTGGTAGTAGACGTCGTCGGATTGCCCGAGTGCGGCGACCGAGCCGGACTTCAGCGTGCCACCGATCAACGAGGACGAGGTCGGTGACCCGAAGCAGCCGCCCGCCGGGTCGACACGCAGCAGCGTGCCCATGCCGCCGAACCCCTGGTCGAAGTTGGTGAACTCGTTCAGCGCGTGGCTGTGCAGGGGGAAGTACCACTCACCGCAGGCGTTCTGCGAGGTGGTGCCGACCGGGAGCGTGCCCTTGTAGCCGAGGTACGGCGATCCGCTGTACCAGGTGTTGCCGTCCTTGAAGAACAGATTGCGGTAGTTCGGTTGCGCCACCGGTAGCGGGTTCGTAGTGGGATTCCAGTTGTCCGCGTCGTCCCAGCGGAGCAGGAAGTCCTCGGTCTGCCCGGAGCCGATGGTCTCGCCGAAGTGCTCGGTGGACGCGACCAGCCGGCCGTCCTGGGCGATCTGCCGGGTGTGGTTGCCGTGCGGGTGGAACGGGTGGTTGACCGCGCCGACGTTGATCATCCGGATCAGCGCGGGCCGGTTGTCCGTGGCGGTGTTCGGCTGCAGCCGGACCAGCGCGCCGTACGGCTGGTTCGGCAGCAGGGCCGAGCCGTTGTCCTGGATCGTGTCGGGGAACTCGCGGCCGTTGATCGCGAAGTACCGGTTCCGCAACGTGTTCACGTCGTACGTGCCGCCGACCTCGACCGCGTGGTGCAGATCGGGGTCGATGTCGCTGAGCAGCAGCACGTACTCACGGCCGGGCGCGAACTGGGTACCGGCGTTGCTGTACGCGAAGTCGTCACCGAGCGTCGGCCGTACGACCAGTGCGCCGGCCAGGCCCATCTCGACCTGCTTGGCGACGTCCGATCCGCTCTCGTACAGGTAGGTGCCGGGTTGGCCGGCCGTGAACGAGTAGCTGATGTCGCCGCCCGGGGCCACCTCGGTGGTCAGCAGGCCGGGGCTGCCGGCGCTTGCTGTGACCGTGCCGTCCTGGGCCGGGAAGATGATGGACGTTGCCTCAGGCAAGTTGTTGTGCAGATTCACGACCACGGTCTGGCCCTGGGTCGCGCACAGCACCGGGCCGGGGCTCTGGAAGTGCCCACCGGCCGGCGAGTAGCTCCACATGAAGACGCTGTTGCCGTCCGGGGTGTCGATGGTGCCCGCGGACGCGACCAGGTCGAAGGTCCTGGTGGTGCCGGTCACCGTGCCCGGCGTACAGATCATGCCGATCGGGGGGACGGCCTCCGGCTGGGCGCCGGCGGTCAGGGCCGCGGCCGGGACGAGCAGGCCGGCGGCGAGGGCCACACCGGCCAGTGACCGGCGGATCCGTGGCAAGGTGCTGCGTGTCATCGTCGCCTCCTGCTCAGACATAGGTCTGGCTCACGACGGTCTGCGCGGGCAACGGGGTCTGGTACACCCGTACCTCGGTCATCATTCCGCTCGGGCCGGGTGCGCCGAGGCTGGACAACCTGCGCCAGTCCCGGTTCTTGAAGTAGTAGACGTTGTAGCTGCCGCGCCCGTCGGCGCCGGACGGCTTGAGCGCGGAGTACGTCGGTGCGTCGAACAGCACGTCCCGCGCCTCACCGGGCCCGATGTACAGCGTGTTGGTCCAGTACGACGTGTCCGTGCTGCCGTTGCGCAGTAACGACGCGTCCTGCCCGATCACGTGCATCGGGATCCCGGGCAGTTGCATCGCATGCTGCTGATAGCCCAGGTTCGCCAGCCGGAGCAGGACGCGGTCGCCGGGGTTGACCTGGACGAGGGCGGAGTTCGGCAGGCTGTAGTCGAGCGCGTCGTCGTAGTTCGGGTTCGGCGTGGCGATCCGCAGCGTCGCCGGCAACGAGGGATCGTCGTTCGGCAGCGTGGTCTGCGGATAACACCGTCCGTTCAGGACGAACCACTGCGGCTCGTAGTCGGTCGCGATCGACTCCTGGATGTCCCGGTCGCCGTCGTGGAAGTTCTTCCAGTACTCGTTCAGCAGGATCGCGAAATGCCGGTGGTAGCCGGTCGAACCGTCCCCGTCGTTGTATGCGAACCGGGAGAACCCGGCGATCGTCGTACCATCCTGCAGCGGGCGGACGAAGACGATGCCGGTCATTCCCATCTGCACGTGCTCGACATCCTCGAAGTGGCAGTGGTACATGTACGTGCCCTCGCGGTGCGGGCGATAGAAGTACGTCAGTTGCTTGCCGATCGGCACCGCGACCGAGACCTCGGGGACGCCGTCGTTCAGCGGCGACGGTACGTCGAAGCCGTGCCAGTGCACGGTGTGCGAGTCGGTCAGATCCGGCCGCTGGACCAGGCCCAGGTTGGTCAGGGTGATCTTGACGTCGTCGTTCTGCTTGACGTCGATGGTCGGCGCGCTGGTCTGGGCATGGCCCTTGTACTGCGTGACGAGCTGGTCGACCGTGGCCGTCGGGCTGACCGGGATGAACCCGAAGATGTACAGCGGGTCGCCCGCCCGGCCCGGCACGCTGACGTAGCCGTCCGTGGCGGCCAGCGCCAGCGTGGTCGTGGCCGCCGCGGCGGCGCCGGTGCCGCGGATCACTCCGGCGCCGATCCCGCCGACGGCGAGGGCGCCGAGGGCACCCAAGCCGGTGGCCTTCAGGAAGTCCCGGCGTCCGACGCCGGTCGGGTGCGAGTCCATCGCGTCCTCCTGCCGAGGCTGATAGGTGCTCATGGCAACGGCACCGGAATGCCGGGCAGCAGCTCGTCCGCGCCGAGGTCCCACGGAGTGCGGACCCGGATCGTGCGCAGCAGCGGACGGTACTGGCTGTCGTAGTCGCCCAACTGCCCCGCGCCGAGCGACGGCATCCCGCTCGGAGCCTGCACGGCGCCCGCTGAACACGGGTTGAGCGCGGTGGCCGGCGCCGGCGACGCCGTGTTGGAGCAGCGGACCCCGCGATCCACCACCGGACTCGTCTGCATCAGGTGGTAGTCCCCGGTCAGCCCGACCGGCGGATCGGCGCCGGTGATGGTGACCGCAGCGGTCTGCGGATCCAGCCGGGATCCGGACACCGTCAGCTCCAGCGTGAACGGAGTGACGAACGCCGGGTTGGAACCGATGATGTTGCCCTGCCCGGCGGGCACTGCGTGCTGTAGGCCGTTCGGTCCGAGGATCTGGCCGTTGGTGAGGTCGGAGTACCGCGGGATGAACGTGTCGGCGTTGTTCGTCGTCCCGTGCACCTCGAAGTCGATGAACCCCTGGTTCACCAGCGTGGCGCCCGGGCCGAAGCCGGTCAGGGTGAACGCGTTGTTGTTCCAGAAGATGTCGTTGAACTGGGCCACCGGGCGGGAGAAGTCCGGCCGGGTCGCCGCGTTCGGGTACTGAGCGACGTAGCGGGCATCGGTCTGCCACAGCGGATCATTGCCTTCGGAGGCGAGGCCGGCCGAGTGCGGTTCGCCGATCGCCGAGTTCTCCGACGACGCCGTGGCCACGTTGTTCGCGACGGTGTTGTTGATGATCCGCACGTTGGACGAGTCGTCCAGCATCATCGCGCCGCCGATGTCCGCCGACCCGTTGTCGACGATCTGGTTGTCGCGGATGTTGATCACGCCGTTGAGCGCGTCGAGCACGAACACGCCGCCGCCGTCGTCACCGGAGTAGTTGCTCTGGATCAGGTTCTTGTCCAGCGACACCTGGCCGGTGCCGTCACCGAGTGATCCGCCGCCGACCGGCAGCTCGGACTCGATCGCGACGCCCGCGCCGGAATCGACCGAGTCGTTGTAGTAGATCTGGTTCTCGTGAATGTTCCCGTTCGGGCTCAGCCCGATGTGGGAGATGCCGGCGCCGTAGTTGACGCTGAAGTTCGAGCAGACGATGTTGCCGGTCACCTCGTAGTTGTTCGAGCCGTAGAAGATGCCGAGACCACCGGCCTGGGTCAGGCCGCCGTTGCCGAGCAGCCGGTTGTTCGCGACCTTGACGTCGAAGTTGTGGCTGGCGTGGTCGTACGGCTGCCCGATCCCGATGCCACCGACGACAACGCCGGCGTTGTTCTCGAGCACGTTGTTGGTGAGTCGCTCGTTGTTGATCGAGGCCTGCAGCTGGATGCCGCCGGCGCCTTCACCGGATCCGCCGGTCATCAGGGCGACTCCGTCGACCCGGGACCGGTTGAACGCGGTCTGGTTGACGGCGGTCGTCGTACCGGTCAGGTCGTACGCCGTCGCCGTCTTGGCGACCACGGTGACGTCAGCACCCCGCAGTACGGGATGGGCCGTGTCGACGTACGGAGCGTTCGCCGTGATGGTGGCGTCGTACGCGGTCGCGTTCTGCTGGAAGTAGCGGCCGTCGATGACCGAGCCGAGGACGTGGAACCGCGGGTCCTCCGGGTCACGGGCCTGGAACTCGTGCGCGCCGATGATGCCACCCGGGCCGACGCCCTGGATCTTCAGCGGCTTCCAGACCAGCACGTTCTCGTTGTAGGTGCCGGGTTGCAGCACCAGCAGGCTGCGCGCCGGTGCGGCGTCGATCGCGGCCTGGAGTTGGTGACCGGTGAGCGTCGGGGCGGCGACAGGCACGACGTTCGGGTTGTAGTTGATCCCGCCGGAGGAGCCGGTGACGTGCACGGTCAGGCCGTTCACGGTCGGCACACCGCCGTTGGCGTTCGAGGTGATCAGGGTCAGCTGCTTCGGGCCTGGTGTGAAGAGCGCACTGAAGGCCGGGATCCGGATCTGCACCCGATCGGGTACGCCGGTGGTCCCCGACGTACCGGGAGTCCAGCTGACGATGCCGCCGTTGGCCCGGGTCAGCGTGAACGTCGATCCGGTGCGGTCGTCGGTCAGGGTCGCGCGGACGCCGGTGGCGCCGGTGACGGTGCCCTGCGCACCGATGAAGTCGGCCTGGATCGTCATCAGCTGTCCGGCCGTCCGGACCGGGTTGTCGACCTGCAGCAGCTCGGGCCGCGCCGGGACGGCGGGGTCCTCACAGCCGGTGCCGGAGATCGGGTCCAGCGGGAGGTCGAGCTGGGTGGTCAGACCCGGCCAGGCGTCGGCCGGAGTCGTTGCCGTGAGCAAGTTCGGGTTGTAGGTCGGGTTCGGCGCCGTCTTGGAGCCGGGGTCGTCGACCTTGATCAGGTACATGCCGGGGCACGGACCTTGCGGAATCGGGCAGTTCAGCGTCTCGGTCGACGGGACCAGGGCCTCGAAGGAGCCGTCCGGGCTGGTCTTCACCGTGGTGAGGAGCCGCCAGTTGTTCGCGTCGTACGGCGCGTTGACATTGCCGCCGGGTCCGGCGGTGTCGACGCGGGCGTAGATGCCGACCGGGATATTGCCGATCGGGCGGGGTTCGCCGTACCACGGCGAGTTCGGGTCGCGCTCGAAGTAGATGTCGTTGAAGACCTGGCCGACCAGCCGGCCGGGCTCGGCGACGTCACCGGTGCGGGTGTCGGCCGGGTCCTCGCCGTTGGGGTCGGTGCGGAAGTTGGTCATCAGGTTGAAGTCGGCGTTGGCGTTCTGGCTGTTCTGCAGGACGACGAGCCGCTTGTCGCACAACGGTGCGTGGGCGTCGGGGACGTTGAAGTAGTTGCTGCGCGGGGTCAGCGTGGACTTGTCGATCACGTGGTCGTCGCCGGTGCACGGCGGCGGTGGGATGGCCGGGGTGAACTTGTTGCCCAGGTCAACGTTCACGTCCTCCTCGCGGACCGGGCGGTAGAGGCAGCCGCTGCCGTCGCCGGGAAGCGATCCCTTGGCGTGGCTGACGCGCTGCGAAGCACCCGCCGGGTTGCACAGCCGGTCGTCGGTGGTGTCGGTCGGCATCACGACGTGCGTGATGTAGGTGCCGGCGACCAGTGCCGTCGGCTGCGTGCTGCCGGTGCAGGAGCCGTCGTCGGCGGTCAGGTCGTAGCCGTTCGGGCAGTAGTCCGCGAACGCGTAGCCGCCGTCGAACGCGCCGTCCTTGGTCTGCGCACCGGTGATCGGGACCTCGAGGCAGTTCGGCCCGATGGCCGGGTTCAGCTGGGAACTGATGTCCGCGCCGGTCGCGTCACGGACCGCACAGCCCGGTGCGTACGTCGCGGGACTGGTCGGCGGTGTGCCGCTGGGCTGGACCCAGTGGTCGGTCACGTACTTGTTCACGACCACGTCGTCGGCCGTGTTCGGAAGTCCGTCCGCGCCGAGCGTCTCCAGGTAGACGGTGACGTCGGGGATGGCCGGCTCGTAGTCCTCGTGGGCCTGGAAGCGGGCGTCGAACTCGTTCCGGGTGGTCGAGAAGTACGTGATGCCGACGATCTGGCCCGGCGTACCGGCCGGGTAGTCGGTCTTGCCCCAGTCGACGGTGGAACGGTGACCCTCGGTCAGCAGTTGATTGGTGAGCAGTGCGCCACCGAGGTCGGTCGGGATGGGGGTCACGATGCTCGGGTCGTACTCGTCGTGCTGGGCAGCACCGCTGACCCCGAAGCGGGCGAAGCCCTGCTCGTTGACGATCCAACGGCCGAGCGCCCCGCCCTCGGCGGTCGGGTACTGGTAGTAGCCCGTCGGATCGGTGAAGGTGCCTTCCTTGATCGAGCCGTCGCGCCAGCGCTGGTCCATGTCGGTGTTCGCGATGCCGGGTTCACCGGGATCCCTGATCTGGTTGCTGTTCAGGTCCTTGTAGACATGACCGTCCAGCCAGCCGAACCACCGGGACACCCCGACACCGTGCTCGTCCGGTCGGACCGGATCCGGATCCTCGACGGCGACCGTCCCACCGGCGGCGACAGTGACCGGGAGAATCCGCATGATGTAGCTCAGTTGCTCGTCCCAGATGGCCAGGTTGTAGCTGCCGGCCGGGACGTTCTGGATGTCGAAGTTGCCGTCGCCGTCACCCTGGCCGATGAACACGGTCCGGTCGGTGGTGCTGTCGCTCAGGGCGACGAACGGGTTCGCGACCGGCTCGCCGAGCGTCAGCTGGTCGAACGGAGGCCAGCCTTGCCAGTTGCGCGCCGTACCGGTGATCTCGCCGGTGCCCGCTGCCGCGAACGGCTGCGGTGCGCAGACGAAGCCGAACCAGTAGGCGGTCCGGGCCGTTGGCGGCTCCCACAACTGCTCGCCGGGCGCACCGGTGCCGTCGGCACCCTCTTCGGTCGGCGCCTGCAGCTGCAGGCCGCCGTCGATCGTGGTGGTCTGGTACCAGCGGCTGTTCGGGTCGCTGTTGCACGGCCGGTCCGGCGGATGAACGTCGATGAAGTACGTCGCGGGACCGAGGTTGTCGATCAGGTTGAAGCCGTCGCCGTTGGTCAGGCACAGCCCGCCGCACAGCGGCTGGTTGTTGTAGTCGACGGTGACCGCACTGTGCGTCTGCTCCTCGAGGCCGACCTGGAAGCCGCTCAGGCCGCCTTCCTCGGTGTCGGGCGCGCCGTTGGTCCAGGCGTTGTCCTCGAACACGAAGACGCGGATCTTCCCCAGTGGCAGCGGGTGCGCGTCGCTCTGGACGGTCAGGTCGACGCGGGCGGTCAGAGTGCCGTTCGCGGCGGCGTCGGCGGGCAGGTTGATGTACTTGCCCCACATCTTGTGGTCGAGCGCGCGGACCGAGATCAGGTACCGTCCGGCCGGCAGGGTGACCGTATTGCGGGTCTGGTCGCCCTCACGGACGATCGGGCTGTTGCTCTCGGTGTTCAGCGCCTTCGGGTCGCTCGGCAGCTTGGTGTTGTCCAGGTTGATGATGTAGTTGAAGTTCGCCAGCGGCGTCCCGGTCGGGAAGTCGCGCGCGTCGATGGTGACCGAGCAACCGGCCGCGGGACAGGCGGCAGCCGCTTGCGCCTTGGGCGCGGACCTGCTCAGCGCCAGCCCGGAGAGACTGGCGGCGATCAGGCCGAGCACCGCGACCCGGGCCACCACCGCCCGGGTACGGCGCACCATCCGGAACGAGCGACCGTGACGGTTGGTCGAAGCAGACATCGGAACCACCCTCCCGGCGGCATGACCTGGGTAGGCCACCGCCTGGTGCCTGGACATCTGTGGGTGATCATCCGGCCGTCCGGCGGATCCCGTGGGCTGCATGACCGCTCTGTCATCCGCGGGTCATCCGGCGGTCATCTGGGCGTGCTGGGCGGATGACGATCCGGTCATGAAGTGACCGTCCTGTCATGAAGCGCGTCCTGCTTCCGATCCGGTTCCTATCGTCAAGGCTGTCGGCCGGGGTGTCCCAGGATCAAACACACAGCGCCGGCAGGGAGGGGGAGCCCGTGTGGCGCCGCTGTCTGCTGCTGCTCGCCGGCGTGCTCCTGCTCTGCGCGCTGCCGGCGGTCGCGGCTGCCCACACCGAACTGGTCCGGGCGGACCCGGCCGACGGTGCCGTGCTCGCGGAGTCCCCTGGTCTGGCCCAGCTCTGGTTCAGCGGGGACATCGCGGCATCCCGTAGTACGGCGCGACTTGTCAACGACCGCGGTGACACCGTGCCGGGAACCCAACTGGTGCGAGGATCCGGCGATCCACGGGCGATCGCAGTGGAACTGCCGAGCCTCGCCGATGGTTCCTACGGGTTGCTGTGGGAAGCCGTGTCCGCCCGCGACGGCCACACCAGCAGTGGGACCGTCACCTTCTCGATCGGCCACTCCGGAACGTTGTTGCCGACAACTACCTCCGGCGGCTCGGGTGGGCTGGTGCAACGGTGGATCTGGCTGCTGGCACTCGCGGGCGTGGTCGGACCGCTCGCGCTGGTGGTGTTCGTCCTTCGTGCGCCGTCTGATCCGATCGCTCTGGCCGCACGCCGCCGACTGCTGATCGCCTCGCTCGTATCCGCAGTCGTTGCTATGGGCATACATCACTCGGGTCTCCGGCTGTTCACGCTGGCCGCGCTGTGCGTGCTGGTGGGGCTCGTGCTGGCTGGGCGCGTCGTGTCAGCGGTTCTCTTGGTGCCGCTCGGCGTACTCATGTGGCTCGAGGCTCTCGGCAGTCATGCGGCGGCGCTGCCGTCGGGGCGACTCTTCGCGCTTGTAGCCGATGCGGTCCACGCCTTCGCCGGACTGCTCTGGCTGGGGGCGGTGCCTGCGCTGCTCGTCCTCTTCTGGCGCGGACCGCGAGGGGAACTGGTGAAGAGCTGCCGAGGGCCCTTCTCCGTCTTGGCAGCCGGCAGCGTTCTGCTTGTCGTGGTGTCAGGGCTGTACGGCGCCGGCGTCGAGGTGGCCACCCCTCAGAGCCTCGTCGCCGCGCCGTACGGACGCTTGCTGCTGCTGAAGACCGGGCTGCTCGCTGCGATGGGCGTGCTGGGGTTGCTCAACGCCTGGCGGCTGCGTCGGCGATCGGTGCCGCGCAAGACGATCGCTCTCGAAGGAGCTGTCGGCGCGGTGCTGCTGGTCGCAGTCGCAGCGCTGGTCGGGCAGGCGCCGGTTGTGAGTACGCCGTCCGAGGTCGCACCCGCGGTGACGCGGAGCGGTCTCGTGGCGGATCTCGTCGTCACGGTCTCGGCGACACCGAACCAGCCGGGAGTGAACTGGCTGACAGTTCTCGCCGACAGCACTCGTCGACCCGCACCGGCGCCGCTCGACGGTGTTGACCTGCGCATCGGTGACCAGACCGTCGTCCTGCAGCAGTTGACCCCCACTCGCTACTTCGCCACGTACCGGGCCGGCTCGGCGGGTCCCGTACCAATGGTCGCCGTACTGCGCCGAGCAGATCGTGACTATGCCGTACCGATCGACTGGCAGGTGTCGGCGCCGGCTGTGCGATCGGCGCCCGGGCGGAGTCTGGCGCCGTACGTCGATGGGGCGGCGTTGCTCCTGCTGGAACTCGGGGTCGTGGTTTGTGCCTGGTGGCTGGTTCGAGGTCCGGGAGGTTCACGATGAGGTCTTTTGCGGTCGGACTGGTTGCGTCACTCGCGCTGTCCGGACAGTCCCTGGCCGTCCCGGCTGCGGACCCGTTCGTCGACGTCATCGTGGTGATGAAGTCGCAGATGGCTCCCACGGTCGTGACTCCGGATCGGCGGGAGCGGATTCGTCAACTGGAGAAGGCGTTGCGGGATCACGCCGACGCGACGCAGCGCGGTGCCCGTGACCTTCTCGCCGTACGGCGCAAGCAGGGCCGGGTGACGTCAATCGTCCCACTTTGGATCACCAACGCGATCGGCGCGCGGGTCCGGTCCAGTGTGGCGGCGGAGCTGGCGGGACGGCCGGATGTCCGCGAGGTGCGGCCGAGTACGACGATCCAGGCGCCGCCCGCCGCCGTTGCGATGGCTGCTGAGCCGAACGTGGCGCAGGTGAACGCACCGGCGTTGTGGGATCTCGGCTACCGCGGTCAGGGCATGGTCGTGGCGTCGATGGACACCGGCGTCGACATCAGCCACCCCGAGCTGGCGGCACGCTGGCGTGGTGGCGGCAACAGCTGGTACGACCCGAACGGCCAGCATCCGGCCACGCCGATCGACCTGGCCGGCCACGGTACGCAGACGATGGGGGTGATGGTCGGGGGCGACGGCGGCGGTTCGTCGATCGGGGTCGCGCCGGACGCCCGGTGGATCGCGGTGAAGATCTTCAACGACCGCGGCCAGGCTACGTCGACCGCCATCCATCTCGGCTATCAGTGGCTGCTCGACCCCGACGGGAACCCGGCGACCGCGGACGCGCCGAACGTGGTCGACAACTCGTGGACGATGACCGCGGGCAGCTGCAGCCTCGAGTTCCAGCCGGACCTGCGCAATCTCCGCACCGCCGGCATCCTGCCGGTCTTTGCTGCCGGCAACTACGGGCCGACGGCGGGGACGTCGGCCAGCCCGGCGAACAATCCGGAGGCGCTCGCGGTCGGCTCGGTCGACGGCGACGGACTGGTCGATCCCTACAGCAGCCGCGGGCCATCCGCGTGTACCCAGGGGACCTATCCACAACTGGTTGCGCCCGGCACGGACATCCGCACGACCGACCTGTACGGCGGCTATCTGGACGTGTCGGGGACCTCACTGGCCGCGCCGCATGTCGCCGGCGCGTTGGCTCTGCTCCTCCAGGCGTCCCCCGGGCTATCGGCTGATGGTCAACAGGCAGCACTGCAGGCCGGTGCGGTCGATCTGGGGCCTGCGGGTGCCGACAACGACTACGGCGCCGGCCGACTCGATGTGTTGGCGTCGTACAACTGGTTGCGTAGTACGCCGGACTTCAGTGTGACCGTCACGCCGGCAGCGGTCAGCGTCCTGCCGGGTGGGACTGCGACGTACGCCGTGACTGTCACCAGCAGTGGTGGATTCACAGGCGATGTTGCGCTCTCACTCAGCGGTCTGGCCGGGAGCTTCAATCCGCCGGTTGTAGTGGGAGGTGTCGGCACTGCTGCGCTCACAGTGGTCGCGCCTTCGGCTCTGGGGACCACTGGGCTCGTCGTCACTGGTACTAGCGGGGTTCTCAGCCATAGCGCGTCGGCGTCGCTGACCGTCGTACCGCCTCCGGACTACAGTCTGCTTGCGACTCCGGGCACGCGGACGGTGAACGCCGGCGCGGCTACGGCGTACACGGTGTCTGTCAGCCCGGCCAACGGCTTTGCCGGAGATGTGACGCTGTCCGTCGCCGGTTTGCCGGCCACCGTGGGCACGGTGGCGGTCAGTCCGGCTGTTGTGCATGGCAACGGTACGGCGCAACTCGCTGTCAGCACCGTGGCGACGGCACCCGCCGGTACCTACACGCTGACGGTGTCGAGCTCCAGCGGTGCACTCAGTCATTCGGTGACGGTGAAGCTGATCGTCAACAGGCCGGACTTCGCCGTGACGATGAGTCCGTCGTCGGTGACGGTCACGCGGGGGCAGACCGCGACGTACACGGTCAATGTGTCGTCGATCAGTGGGTTTGCGGGCTCGGTCAGTCTGAAGGCGTCGGGGCTGCCCGCGAACGCGTCGGCGACCTGGACCGGCAATCCGGTCGCCGCTGCGGGAACGGCCACGCTGAAGGTGAAGACGACATCCAGCACGACCCGGGGCACTTTCACCCTCAAGGTCACCGCGACCAGCGGATCCCTGAGCCACCAATCAACAGCAACGCTAACGGTCCGCTAGCCACCTCCGCCCCGCCCCGCTGCCACCCCGCCCGCGGCCCACCGCCCCCGCCCCGCCCGCGGCCCACCGCCCTCGCTCAGCCGGCATCCTCCGCATTCGGGGTTGACCCCTCAGGTGGTGGGTTGCCTCCTCAGAATCTGACGGAGCAACCCACCAGTTCATGGGTCAACCTCCGAACTGCGGGCGTGCGGAGGGAGGCGTGCTTCGGGGATTTCCGGCGAGCCGGTTCTTGCGGGGATTGACAATAGTTAACGAGATGTAGAACTATTGCCGCATGGTGGAAGATCAGGTGGATCGGTTCTTCGAGGTGCTGGCTGATCCGACCCGGCGGCAGGTGGTGAAGCTGCTGGGTGAAGGGCCGCGGCGTGCCGGGCAACTGGCGGCCGCGACTGGAGCGTCGTCACCGGCGATGAGCCGGCATCTGCGGATCCTGCTGGCGGCCGGGCTGGTCGCCGACGAGCGGGTCCCGGACGACGCCCGGGTCCGGGTCTTCCGGCTCAACCCCGAGCCCGTGGTCGCGGTGCAGGCCTGGCTCGACCAGGTGCAGGCGCACTGGCGCGAGCAGCTGGGCTCGTTCAAACGGCACGTCGAGCAGAAGGAGTCGTCATGACCGAACGATCCGCCACGGCATCCGTCGAGGTCGCCTCCGATCCAGCCACCGCGTTCCAGGTGTTCACCGAGGAGATCGACCTGTGGTGGGTGCGGAACCCGATCAACTTCTGGGACTCCGGCCGGGTGACCGCGATGCGGATCGAGCCCGGCGTCGGCGGCCGGGTCCTCGAGGTGTACTCCGGTGACGACGCCCTCGAGCTCGCGACGATCACCGAGTGGGAGCCCGGCGCCCGGCTCGGCTACCGCAGTTCGGTCGACGACACCGAGACCCGGATCGACTTCGCCGCCGTCGACGGCGGTACGCGCGTCACCGTCGTACAGGCCCTGGTCCGCGACGACGGCAAGGCGTTCTACTTCTGGCCGCGCGTGATCCGGTGGATCCCGGCCTGGGTCGCCCGCCGCTCCACCGCGCCGCGCACCCCGCGCGAGCTCGACCGCCTCACGATCGCCTTGTCGTACGACGATCCGCCCGCCGCGGCCCGCTGGCTGCACACCGTCTTCGGCCTCGACTCCTGGGACGCCATCCCCGCCGAAGGCGAGAACCCTTCGTGGATCGAGCTCAACGTCGGCTCAGCCGCCGTACTCCTCGTCAAGCGCACCGACCCACGCCCCACCACGACCGACCACAACGTCTGGGTGTACGTCGACGACCTCGCTGCCCACTTCGCCCAAGCCCAGGCGGGCGGCGCCAAGATCCTCACCGAGATCCACCACTACGGCTACACCAGCTACGAAGCCGAGGACCTCGAAGGCCACCACTGGACCTTCGCCCAAGCCCGCCCCACGATGGCGTGATCGAACACCCTCTGACCGGCGGCCGCATCACCCAAGGCGTCGTCCGGGTCGGCGACACGGTGCGCCGCCCGACCTCCAAGAAATCTGCCTTCACGCGCGACGTGCTGCAACTGCTGCATCGGCGAGGCTTCGAAGCAGCGCCGCGCTACCTGGGTCGGGACGACGAGAGCCGAGACATCCTCACCTACCTCGACGGGTGGGTCCCGGCGAAGTTCCAGCGCTGGGCCGACAACCAGGTGGCAGCGGTCGGCGTACTACTCCGAGCCTTCCACGACGCCACCCATGGAACCCCGCTCGCCGCCCACCACGACGTGGTCTGCCACCACGATCCCAGCCCGACCAACGTCGTCTTCCGCGATGACATCCCCGCGGCCCTCATCGACTTCGACACGGCCGAGCCCGGGAGCCGCTTGGAAGACATCGGGTACGCCGCCTGGACCTGGTGCATCGCCTCGAAGTACGACGACGCCGACCGGCAGGCCGAGCAGGTCCGAATCCTCGTAGACGCCTACGGTCTCCTCGGACCGCAGCGGCACGCGGTTGTCGACGCCACGCTGGAACAGCAGACCCGCAACGCCCGGTTCTGGACCGAGGCGGCCGTAGAGGTGTCAGACCAGCACCGAGCCGACCGCATCACCTGGTCGAGGCGTGAGCACGCCTTCACGACGGCCAACCGGGAGGTGTTCGAGCGAGCGCTGGATTAGAGGATCCGCGCGTCGGTTTACCGGCGGCCGGCTTTCGAGGGATGGGTAGGCGGGGCGATCTGGTCGGGGTTTGGTCGATGATCTGACTGGCCCCGCGGTCGGCTACGTTGTCCCCGGCAACGATCTGGGGAGATGCAGCTGATGAGGACCAAGGCACCACCCATCGCACTGGCGATCGGCCTGATCGGTCTGGTCGTGATGACATGGTTGCTCTTCAACCATCCCTCGCACACCGCGGAGTCCGCCGACGTGACCACGCACTGCATTGCGGTGGTCGGCACCAACCCGGGAGTCGAGCCGTCACCGGAACCCAAGATCGGTGCGCACTGGGACAAGCCCGAGAAGCCGATCGACACCGAGTGCCAACTGCAGCGCAACCGCAGGGTCGGGTACGCCGTACTGATCGGAGTCCTGTCCGGCACAACACTCGCCACCGCCGCGCCGTACACCTTCCGCCCAAGGCGTGAGCCGGTGGACGAAGCCGTCGGCTGACCGGCGGCAGACTCACCCAGGGCGTCGTCGGCATCGGAGACACGATCCAGACACAACCAACGTCGTCTTCCGCGACGGCGCCTGGCTCGTCTGACAGATGTGTTGGTTTGAGGTGGCCTGCTGGGCGTCGACGAGCGGGATCGCCGGAGCCGCGGACAGGGATTCGGGATCGCGGACCTGACATCGGGTGTCCGGGGTCTCCAGGTGGTGTCCAAGGTTGCGAGTCGTACGCCGGCGTGATCACCGACAGCCGCATCAGTCCAGTCTTTGGTATTCCCCGGCCGTCGGGTGCAGGTGGGGACGGGTAGTGGTGCAGTTGGACAGGAGGTGTCGGCTCGGGTCCGGTCCTGCCGGCCGGCTTCACGCCTGAGCGCGCCAGCGGGCCATCGCCGGTGGACAGACACCTCCTGTCCAGCTGCACGCAACAGAGGCCCGCGAAACTCCCAACCACACAACCCAACCCGCCGGCCCAGGCAGACAGGCCACCCACGGCAACCCCGTGCCCATCAGGCCGGCTCAAACTACCCATACACCAGTCACAAGAGCCCCCCGCTAAAGGCGGCCGGCTTTCTTGAGGGATAGGTAGGTGTCGGCGAGGGCGGGGGCGATCTGGTCGGGGTTTTCGTCGACGACGGTGGCGCCGGCTCGGGTGAGGATGGCGGTGACGCGTTCGCGGTCGAGGCGGGTGCGGGCGGCTGAGGCGGCGGCGTAGACCTCGGGGAGATCGGTGCGGGTGGACTCGAGTTCGGTGAGGCGGGGGTCGGCGACCGACGCGAGGACTACGACGTGGCGACGCAACAGCGGGCCGATCACCGGCAACAACGACTCCTCGATGACGGCCGGGTCGAGGCCGGTGAGGAGGACGACGAGGGACCGTTGGCCCAGGCGCTCGAGGACCTGGGAGACGACGATGCGGAAGTCCGTCTGGACGAGTTCGGCCTCGACGTTCGCCAGTGCGTTCACGAACGACGGCAGGACGTCTTGAGGAGCAGGACGTCGTACGTCGGCCCGCACCGCGGAATCGCAAGCCAGTAAGGAAACCCGGTCACCCGCCCGCGTCGCCAACGCAGCCAGCAACAACGCCGCGTCCATCGCATGGTCCAACCGCGGCGCATCCCCGACGCGCCCCGCGGACATCCGCCCGGAGTCGATCACGATGGCAACCTGCCGATCGCGCTCGGGCCGCCACGTCCGCAGTACGACGTTGCCGCGCCGGGCCGTCGCCCGCCAGTCGATGCTGCGTACGTCGTCCCCCGGCACATAGTCACGCAACGAGTCGAACTCCGTGCCCTGCCCCCGCACCAGCAACGCCGTACGCCCGTCCAGCTCCCGCAGCCGCGCCAACCGCGACGGCAAGTGCTTGCGACTCTTGAACGGTGGCAGCGCCCGCACAGTCCACGGCACCCGATGCGACCCCTGCCGACCGGCGAACCCGAGCGGACCGATCGCCCGGATCGTCACCCGCTCCGCGTGCCGGTCACCACGCCGCGTCGGCACCAGATGCGTCACCAGCCGCCGCCGCTCACCAGCAGGCAGGTCCAGCTTGTGCGGCGGATCCAGTACGCCGGCCGACGGCGGCCACGCGTCCCGCAACAACCCACGCACCCGCCGACCCGGATTCGCGACGAGCAACCGAACCACCGCCTGCTCACCGAGCCGTACGGCGTTGTCGCCCTCGCGACTCAACTGCAGCCGTCGCGGCGACCCGGCCAGCAGTATGTCGACCACACACACCACCAACACGACCGCGACGACCACACCGACGCCACTCCAGCTAGGCATTACCAGAGCGACGAAGATGACACCGGCGGCGGCCAACAGACCGGCCCGGCCTGTGAGAACCATCAGCGTGGTACCGGGACCGTGGCGAGGACGCTCTCCAGCACCGCATCGGCACTGACGCCCTCGAGCTCGGCTTCGGGCCGCACCTGCACTCGATGCCGAAGGCAAGGACGTGCCATCGCCTTCACATCGTCCGGGATCACGTAGTCACGGCCCGACAACCACGCCCATGCCCGGGACACCGCCAGCAACGCGGTCGCGCCACGCGGCGACACCCCGAGCTGCAACGACGGAGACTGCCGCGTCGCCCGGCAGAGGTCCACCACGTACGCCAACACGTCCTCCCGCACGGCGACCCGTCGTACGGCGTTCTGTCCGGCCAGCAGATCCTCCGGCCCGGCCACCGGCAGCAGCCCAGCCGCCTCCAGGTCCCGCGGGTCGAAACCCTGGGCATGCCGAGCCAGTACGGCGATCTCCGCATCGCGCGGCGGGATGTCGAGCGTCACCTTCAGCAGGAAGCGGTCGAGCTGGGCCTCCGGCAACGGATACGTGCCTTCGTACTCGATCGGGTTCTGCGTAGCGGCCACCACGAACGGCACCGGCAGTTTGCGCGGTTCGCCGTCCACGGTGACCTGTCGCTCCTCCATCGCCTCCAGCAACGCCGCCTGGGTCTTCGGGGGAGTCCGGTTGATCTCGTCGGCCAGCAGGATGTTCGTGAACACGGGGCCCGGCCGGAACTCGAACTCGCTGGTCTTCGCGTCGTACACGAGCGATCCGGTGACGTCACCCGGCATCAGGTCTGGTGTGAACTGCACGCGCTTGGTGTTCAGCCGCATGGCCGTCGACAACGCCCGCACCATCAGGGTCTTCGCCGTACCGGGCACGCCCTCCAGGAGCACGTGGCCGCGGCAGAGCAGGGCGAGCACCAGCGCGGTCACCGCCGTGTCCTGACCGACCACCGCCTTGCCGATCTCGGTCCGCAGCGCGACCAGCGCCTGCCTGGCCTGATCGGAGCTGACCTCGGTAGTCGTCACGGGTGTCGTACCTCCTGCGTCAGTACGTCGAGTTCATAGGTCATGGACATCAGAGCGGCGTCACCGGTTGGCGGAAGGCCGTAGAGCAGTTCGTACAGCATGGCCGGGTCTCGACCGGTGCGCGCAGCCACGGTGGCCACAACCGCCGCAGGATCGGCCCGCCGGGGGATGCCGTGAGCCTTGTGCAGCTTGCCGAGCGCGGACTCGCGCAATGCCGCCGCGGCACGGTCCCGAGCACGCGAGCGCCGGTAGAGCCGCGCCCTGCCCTCGGTGGTCTCCGCGGCGTGCACGATGACCGGCAGCCGTTCCGCAATGACCGGACCGAGCCGACGCCCGCGCCAGATCGCGACGACCAGTACGGCGAACGCCAGCGCCCAGCCGATGTAGCGGACATCCGGCGGAACCAGCGGGGGACCGCCCGAGTCCTCGTCGTCGAAGCCACTGGACTCCCACTGCGGCAGATACCAGGTCAGGTCCTGGTGCGTGCCGAGCAGATTGAGCGCCAGCGCGGCATTGCCGTCGTCAGCGAGCTCCGCGTTGGTGAAGGTGCGCGGAGTGCCCACGACATCGACGATCCGGTTGTCCGACTCCAGCCGGATCACCGTGTTGTTCATGCCATCGCCGTAGCACCTCTGCGCAGCGTCGGGAGCGGAGTACGTCGACCCGCTGACAGTCGCCGTACCCGCCTTCACCGCGGCCGGCAGATCGCAGTCCGGCCGACGACTGCTCGACGACAGGACCTGACCGGTGTCCAGGACACCCGGTGCGAGGATTTCCAAGGCCCGTGTACCAGGGCGGATCAGGATGAGGTGACTCCACCGCGCATCCGCGATCCGTTGCCAGTCAGAGCGATCCAGCGACCCGTCCGGGCCGATGACGAGCGCCTTGCCGTCTCCAGATTGCATCGCGTCGTCCAGGACCTCGGTGCTGTGCACATCGACGCTGTGGTTCTTCAGCAGGGTCGCCAGCGCACGTGCGCCGTCCGACTCTGTGGAGTCCGGGCTGAAGGGTCCCGACGTCCGTGCGGTGGTGGCGATCATGACGACGATGGCGATCAGCACGATGGCGCCGGTGACGAGCAGCGGTGTCCGCAGTACTCGCCAGCTCTCCCCAGTGCTCCGCCCGACCGGCAGGCTCATCCACGTCCTCGCTTCGCTCCGGGCGCGGATGAGGCGCGACACACGCTGTGCTTGATGATGAGCTCGCTCCGCTCGCTCATACTGCCACCCGAGCAGTCCGCGCCGCGTCGTCGGCGGCCACGACAGCGGCGTACCGCTCGGGAGTCCCGGGACGGTTGCCGTAGACAACCTCAGTGAATGCCAGCGCCGCCGGCTGCAACGGCCCCCGCAGTGCCGGAGCGCTGCGGCCCGCGTCCGCGACCACCTCGTACGCCGTCCGGCCGGCGCGCTCGTCCAGGATGGTGCGTTCGGTCAACTCGGAGACGCAGGCGCGGAAGCGACTCAGGATCGCGAGCGCGTAGTCGCCGGATGCCGCCTCGCGCTCCGACTGGGCGCGGTACTCGGCCGCCGTCCGGGATTTGGCCGTGTCGAACACCGCCTGCGGCGTCCGGTGACTGGTGGGCAGTACGCCGGCCCGCCACAGCACCACGATGACGACGAGCACGAGCAGACCGATCAGCATGGCCAGACCGGCGTGCCCGTTGGGAGACGAGCCGGTGAGGCTGTCCAGCAGATCGCCGATCCACTGCAGGACCTTGGCGATCGCCTTCCCGACGATCGAGCCCCCGGACTCCCGGTACGCCGACTTGGACAGCTCCTTGGCCGCCTCCTGGGCAGCCTGGTCCCGGCCGATGTCGACCGGCGGCTCCTGGAGGAAGATCACGACCCACCTCCGGGCCGCAGCACCGGGCGCATCCACAGGTCGAGGCCTTCCCGGCGTACGCGGAGATCCAGGTAGATCAACGCCTGGACGGCGGACAGGAACGCCAGGCTGGCGACCAGCGTCAGCACGGTTGCGATCCCGGCGGCCGCGCCGAGCGCGATCGCGACGGCCGTGGCGCCACTGCCCTCGCTGCTGTCCGCCCACGAACCGACCGTGAGCACCAGCGCCGAGATCCCGAACTGCAGGGCGTAGCTGACGATGTTCACCACGAGCCCCCCGAACAGCAGGATGCCGAACACTCGCCAGAACTTGCCCCTCACCAGCTGCCAGGACCGTCTCAGCGCACCCCAGATGCCCACTCTGGCACGGATGTGGAGCCCGATGTCCGGTGCGTGCCGGCCCTCCATCAGTACGACGGTCCCGGCCAGCACCAGGCGGATGCCGAAGATCACCACGAGCACTCCGCCGACGAGCATCATCGCCACGGCCACCGCACCGGCCGCATCGGAGGAGATCGCCGCATCCGCGCCGGCTCCGATCCCGAGCACCGCCAGACCCCAGCCGCCGATCAGGAGCGCGAACGACAGCGACTGCACCAGTCCGACCGCGGCCAGTGCGGGCAGCGCCGGCCGGACCAGCCGCAGCAGCTCCCGTGGGCCGACCCGACGGGCCAGCTGACTCCGCACGGCGGCCAGCGCGATGATCCCGGCCAGCATGCTCGACACCGCGCTGAACAGCACGAGCTGCACGCCGTACGTGAGCAGGAGCGCCGCACCGGCCTGCTGGAACGGCTCATCGGCACCGAAGAACCCACCGAGCCCACCCGGTACGGCGACCTGCGTCAGCGCGGCCAGCACCGCGACCAGCGCGATGGCGGCCAGCACCGGGAGCCCCAGCATGATCGCCTTGTTGTCGGAAATCGTCCGGGCGGCGTTGTCCAGCAGGTCCGCGGGCAGCCAGGGCCGCAACGGCTCCTCCGCCGCCTCCTCGTGCAAACGGATGTCGTCGGCCACTAGCTGCCCTCCCCTCGGCTGAACCGCCGGCCCGAGTCCCGCGTGAGTTGTGGTGAGCCCCGGCGATGCACCATGATCACAGCCCAACCGGGGGTCACTCGGCGATCCGGCGTGTGCACTACCAGGGGAATGGGACACTATCCGTAGTGCGTACGGTCAGCATCCGCTGGGCGCACAACGATCGGACGGCAAGGAGCAGGGCGTGGCAGATGGTAACCGGACGATGAGGGGTCGGGTCCTCATCGTCGACGACGACACAGCGTTGTCGGAGATGCTCAGCATCGTCCTGCGCAACGAGGGCTATGACACCTACCTGTGCGCGACCGGTGACAAAGCGGTACCGGCGTTCCGGGAGTTCAAGCCGGACCTGCTGCTGCTCGACCTGATGCTGCCCGGGATGGACGGGATCGACGTCTGCCGGGCGATCCGGGCCGAGTCCGGCGTACCGATCGTGATGCTGACCGCCAAGAGCGACACCGTGGACGTGGTGCTGGGCCTGGAGTCCGGCGCCGACGACTATGTGGTCAAGCCGTTCAAGCCGAAGGAGCTGGTGGCCCGGATCCGGGCCCGGCTGCGCCGGATGGACGAGCCCGGGCCGGAGTCGCTGACCATCGGCGACCTCACCATCGATGTGGCCGGCCACTCGGTGAAGCGGGCCGGCGAGACGATCCAGCTGACGCCGCTGGAGTTCGACCTGCTCGTCTGCCTGGCGTCCAAGCCCTGGCAGGTGTTCACCCGTGAGGTGCTGCTGGAGCAGGTCTGGGGCTACCGGCACGCGGCCGACACCCGGCTGGTGAACGTGCACGTCCAGCGGCTGCGCTCCAAGATCGAGAAGGACCCGGAACACCCGGAGATCGTGGTGACGGTCCGCGGCGTCGGCTACAAGGCGGGTGCGGACTGATCGAGTACGGACGCGACACAGAGTCGCAGGCTGCCACCGAGCCTGCTGCCACCGCGGCAGCAGGCCCGGAGCAGCCACCGGCCCCACCCGAGCAGGGGGTGGCCGAGTCCCGTGGGACGGAGCTGGAGCTGACCGCCGCCGCGGCGGACTGGCCTGCCTACCCGCAGCCGCTCTGGCGGACGCACCCCAAGCACTGGCCGGACATCTGGCGCCGGTCCATCCAGGCCCGGATCGTCACCGGCACCCTGCTGATGTCGACTCTCGTCCTGATCCTGGTCGGCTGGGTGATGATGAGCCAGGTCACCGATGGCGTGCTGGAGTCCCGGCGTACCAGCGCGCAGGCGGAGGCGCTCGCGCAGCTCACCCAGCTGTCCAACACGATCAACGCCGCCGACCGCAACACCATCAACCAGCAGCTGTCCGAGCTGGTGCTCGGCTCCAACCGCCCCGGCCTGTACGACGTCCTGCTGGTGCCGACCGACAGCTCGAAGTCCAACGCGATCCGCTACACCGGCCTGGTCGACAGCGACTCGATCCCGCAGACACTGGCGTCCTCGGTGATGAGCGACGAGTCCAAGCTGTACGACACCTATACCCAGATCAACTACCGCGACGGGCCCAGCGTGCCCGGCCTGGTGATCGGCTCGCAGCTGCGGATCACCTCCACCAACGAGCGGTACGCCGTCTACTTCCTCTTCCCGCTCACCGCGCAGCAGGAGACGCTCGACGTCGTCCAGCGCGCGCTGCTGACCGCGGGACTCCTGCTGATCGTGCTGCTCGGCGCCGTGGCCTGGCTGGTCACCCGGCAGGTCGTCACCCCGGTCCGGATGGCGCGGCGGATCGCGGAGCGGCTGGCGGCCGGCAAGCTCGAGGAGCGGATGCAGGTCCGCGGCACCGACGACCTGGCCCGGCTGGCGGTCTCGTTCAACAAGATGGCGAGCAACCTGCAGCGGCAGATCCGCCGGCTGGAGGAGCTGTCCCGGCTGCAGCGCCGGTTCGTCTCCGACGTCTCGCACGAGCTGCGCACGCCACTGACCACGGTCCGGATGGCCGCCGACCTGCTGCACGAGAGCCGCGACCAGTTCGACCCGATCAGCCGCCGCTCGGTGGAGCTCTTGCAGAACGAGCTCAACCGGTTCGAGGAGCTGCTCGCGGACCTGCTGGAGATCAGCCGGTTCGACGCCGGCGCGGCCGCGCTCGACCTGGAGGACGTCGACCTCCGCGACATCGTCAACCGCGTCCTGGAGAACCACGAGACCCTGCTGCAGCGCAAGGGCTGCGAGGTCCAGCTGGACATGCCGCAGCCGTGCCGCGCCCAGGTGGACTCGCGCCGGATCGAGCGCATCCTGCGCAACCTGATCGGCAACGCCATCGAGCACAGCGAGGGCCAGCCGATCCGGATCAGTACGGCGCACGACGAGGACGCGGCGGCGGTTGCGGTCCGGGACCACGGGATCGGTTTCCGGCCCGAGGAGGCGGAGATGGTGTTCAGCCGGTTCTGGCGCGCCGACCCGGCCCGGGCCAGGACCACCGGCGGCACCGGCCTCGGCCTGTCCATCGCCCTCGAGGACGCCCGGCTGCACGGCGGCCGGCTGGACGCCTGGGGCTCGCCGGGTGACGGCGCCTACTTCCGGCTCACCCTGCCGCGCCGGGCCGACGTCACCCTGACCGGCTCACCCTGCCGCGCCGGGCCGACGTCACCCTGACCGGCTCACCACTGCCGGCCCGCCCGGTCGACGCCAGCCGGGTCATCACCGAGAAATCGCTGGTCGACGTGGGAGCGCCGTACCAGAAGCTCACCGGAGGTGAGCAGCGATGAGAAGGCGCCTGCTCGTCGCTCTGCTCGCGGTCCTGCTGCTGGTCACCGGCTGCGCGACCGTACCGACCAAGGGCACCGTCCGCAGCGGGAGCCGCCAAGGACTGGCGCCGGACCTCGGCGGTGTCGGTGTGGAGGCGAAGCCACCGCGGGACACCTTCAACGACATGGACATCGTCAACGGTTTCCTGGAGGCCATGTCGGACTCGCAGGGCGCGTTGGACATCGCCCGGCAGTACATGACCCCGGAGGCCGCGGCGGCATGGAAGCCGGAATCGGGGACCGTGGTGTACGACCAGCGCCCGGACGCGCTGGCGCGACGGGCCGGCGGTATTCAGCTCAGCGCCCGCAAGATCGCGACGATCAACCAGCGCGGCGAGTGGATCCCCGCGCCGGCGAACGAGCCGGCCGACTTCTTCTTCAAGCTGACCAAGGTGAACGGGCAGTACCGGGTCGCCTCGGCGCCGCCCGGGGTGTACCTGGGCAGCAACCAGGTGGATCTGAAGCTCGCCCCGCGGGATCTGTACTACTTCACGCCCGGCCGGGAGATGCTGGTCCCCGACCCGGTTTATCTGCCGGTGAACCTGTCCTCCGGGCAGGCCGCGACCCAGCTGGTCCAGGAGCTCCTGAAGGGCCCGACCGCCCGGCTCGGCAGCGGCGTGATCACGCTGGCGCCACCGGGCACCGAGGTCCAGGTGTCGGTCCCGGTCGAGTTCGGCGTAGCGACCGTCGCGCTCAACGACGCGGCCGCGTCGATGCGGGACCAGGACCGCCGGCTGCTCGCGGCCCAGATCGTGTGGACGCTCAACCAGATCAGCCTGCGGGTCAAGATCACCGTGGGCGGCGCACCCCTGCTGCCGGACGACCCGGACATCCTGCCGTTCGCGAACTTCAGCCAGTACGACCCGTCGGTGCCCGGCGGCGCCCTGAACGACCTGTACGGCGTGAGGCAGGGGAAGGTGCAACGGATCGTCGGGCTGGACGGGGCGTCGGACATCGCCGCCCAGGCACTGAAGTCCAGCCAGCTCTACCAGTACAACGCCCAGTCCTTCGCGGTGAACCTGCACGGCGACGCCGGCGCGATCGTGACCACGGCCGACGGCGACGACGTGGTCGCGTACGCCAAGCTGGACGCGACCGACAAGAGCGACGCGGTCAAGCCGATCCCCGTGAGCGGCCCGGTGCTCCGGCCGAGCTACGACAACCAGGACAACCTCTGGATCATGGACAAGGCCGACAGCGGGGCGCCACGGCTGCGGGTCCGCAACCGCGGCGGCGACGTCAGCCTGGTGAAGACCAGCTTCCGCGGCGACACCCCGGTGGTCCTCAGGATGGCGCCGGACGGCGTCCGGGCACTGCTGGTGATGAAGTCCAAGACCACCGGGAAGAACTACGTGCAGACCGGGACCATCCTGCCCGGGAACAGCGGCAAGCAGTTGATGCTCGGGCAGTTCCGGCAGCTCCAGCTCCCGCTCGGCGGCATCACCGACGCGGCGTGGACCAAGCAGGGCATCCTGGTCGTCGGCGTGAGCACTTCGAGCAGCAACTCGACCCCGGGGCCCTGGCTGGTCAACTCCGACGGATCCCAGCTGCAGTTGCTGCCCGGGTCGCCGGCCGGTTTCTCCGCCCGGTCCGTCGCGTCCAACCCCAACCTGGACACCCTTCCGGTCATCGAGGATGTCGAAGGCAAGGTGCACTGGCTCAGCCGCGACCTGCTCTGGACCCCGCTGGACTCCGACCCCAACAGCCCGCCCATGTTCCCGGTGTACCCGGGCTGACCTGTTGTCCACAGGCCGGCGCTAGGGCGGTTGCGGACGACGGGCCGGTTCGTCGATCGTGGGTGCGGTGCCGGCCCGGGACGCGTTCGTGGATCTCGTCCTGGGTGGGCGCTGCGCGGGCTGCGAGCGGCCCGGCGTCACTCTCTGTGCTGGTTGCCGGGAGCTGCTGGCCGCCGTGACTCCGTTCCGTGCCTGGCCCGACCCGCGGCCGACCGGACTGCCTCCGCCGACCGCGAGTGCGCCGTACGCCGATCAGCTCCGGCAGTTGATCATCGCGCACAAGGAGAACGCCAGGTACGCCCTTGCCCGGCCGCTCGGTGGCGTGCTCGCGACCGCGGTGCTGAGCGCGCTGGGGGAGCACCGGGCGGCCTGGTTGTGCCCGGTCCCGTCGGCGCGGGCGACCGTCCGGCAGCGCGGGCACGACCCGCTGCGGCGCATTGCGAAGGCCGCGATCAAAGCCCTGCGGAGACAAGGCGTCGACGCCCGGCTGGCCGACGCGCTGCGCGTCGTACGACGTCCGGACGACCAGGCCGGCCTGTCCGCGGAACGCCGTACCGTCAACCTGGACGGGGCTTTCGCGGCTCGTTCGCGCTGGGCTGAAAGGCTGACTGATCAGCCGGTCCTGCTGGTCGACGACGTGATCACCACCGGTTCCACGCTCGCGGAGGCGTGCCGCGCCTTGGAATCCCGGGGGATCGCGGTGCTCGGCTGCGCCGTACTGGCCGCGACCCGCCGGCACCGGCCGTCTGGTTCATGAGAACTTCCCTACCGGTTTTCGCCGAAGCCGACTAGCGTTGGCCCATGACACCCGCACGGGCTTGTCGGGCAGGGATGTGGTGCAGGACCGGATCAGCCGGAATCCTCACTGCGGAGTCCGACGGGCGTGGTCGCGGGTGTTGTCGTTTCGGGCACCCCGACCGCTACCGGCACAGTGAAATGGAGTCGAATTCGCACACTTGCGGGGGTCTGGAGACGTAACAAGAAGTCGCCGATCGATGGAGGTTTCCGTGGACGTCGTTGTCAAGGGTCATCACTGCGAGGTCAGTGACCGCTTCCGGCAGTACGTCGAGGAAAAACTCGAGCGAATCGAGAAGGTCGATCACCGAGTACTGCGGTGCGAGGTGGAAGTCAGCCAGGAGAAGAACCCGCGACAGCACGATCGAGCGATGCGTGTCGAACTCACCATGTACACCAAGGGTCCGGTGGTCCGCGCCGAAGCGTGCGGTGAGACCAAACAGGCGGCGTTCGACGTCTGCCTGGACCGGCTCCGGGCCCAGGTCCGCAAGGCGGCCGACCGCCGCCGGGTGCACCGCGGTGAGCGTTCGCCGGAAGGCCTGCGGCACGTGAACGCGAAGCAGCCAGTCAGCAGCACCGCTGTGGAGGAGACAGTCGCCGAAGACAAGGTGGCGACGTACAAAGTCGGATCGCTCACGGTCACCGGCGACGGTCCGCTGGTGATGCGCGAAAAGACCCACACCGCCAAGCCGATGTCCCTGGACCAGGCGCTCTACGAGCTCGAACTGGTCGGACACGACTTCTACCTGTTCGTCGATGCCGACGAGAACCAGCCCAGCGTCGTCTACCGCCGTCGCGGTTACGACTACGGCGTGATCCGTCTGGCGGTTTGACCGTCTTGGTCGTGTGAGGCCGACCTGCTGATCCAGGGAGGAGCTACACAACACGAGGGCCGGGCGGCAAGCCCGGCCCTCGGTCTGTCCGAGGCTCGATGACAGTCTTGTCATCCCCGAGCACGCGTGTTCCCCACAGGTGAGCGGCGGCGTAGTTTTCCAGCGTCATGTCCCGCCACCGAGTCTCAGAACGTGTACATGGCCCGCTGTCCCGGCTCGCCTGGTTCCTCTGGTACGCCGCTGTCCTGCTGGTTCCGCTGTTCCTCACGTGGGGTGTGATCGGGCCACCGGACGCGAATCCAGGGGCGGCCCTGGTCCTCAGCGCCGGACTGGTCGGCTTCTCCGCCCTGGTCGTCGCGGTCGTGCTTCCCGCCCGGCTGCCCTGGCTGATCGCGACGTTCGGGATCGAGACCGTGCTGGCGGTGCACCGATTGATCGCGCTGATCGCGGTCCTGCTGGTCATCGTCCACCTGGTCGCGGTGCTGTTCGTCGATCCTCGTGGGCTGTCCATCCTCGATCTCGCGCACACCACCTGGGCGGCCCGGGCGGCGGTCACCTCGACGGTCGCGCTGGTCCTGGTCGTCGTCCTCGCGTTGCGCCGTCCCGGCCGCCAGCCGCGGTACGAGGGCTGGCGGCTGGTCCACAACGGGCTGGTGGCGATCGTCCTGGTCGCCGCGTGGCTGCATGTCTGGTGGCTGCGGCACCTCGTCTCGCACGTGCTGGTGGCTGCCTGGTTCGTCGCCAGCGGGCTGCTGCTGGCCGGTCTGGCCGCGCGCCGCTGGATCTGGCTGCCGATCCGGTCCCGCAAGCACGCCTACGTCGTGGTGTCGGTGCGGGCTGTGCCGGGCGACGGCGTGACGCTGGTGATCCGGGCGGACGGTCATGCGGGCCTGCCGTTCGACGCCGGTCAGTTCGTCTGGCTCAAGATCGGCTCGACGCCGTTCGTGTTCGAGGAGCATCCGTTCAGCATCGCGTCGACCGCGGAGCACCCCGAGCGGATGGAGTTCACCATCAAGGCGCTCGGTGATTTCACCGAGCTGCTCAGCGCGCTCCGGCCGGGTCGCCGGGTCTTCCTGGACGGCCCGTACGGCGGATTCACGATCGAGGGCCATGAGGACGCACCAGGGTTCGTACTGATCGCGGCAGGCGTCGGCATCACGCCGCTGCTGAGCATGCTCCGGACCCTGGCCGATCGCGAGGACCGCCGGCGGCACCGGTTGATCGTCGCGGCGCGCACCGAGGACGAGCTGATGCTCCGGCCGGAGATCACCGCGTTGCGCGCCCGGCTCAACCTCAGGGTGGTCGAGGTGCTCAGTCGCCCGCGTCCCGGCTGGCCGGGGGAGACCGGCCGGATCACCAGGAGCTTCCTGTCCCGTCAGTTGCCGCGCCGCCCGCAGCGTCTGGAGTACTTCATCTGCGGCCCGCAGCCGATGGTCAGCGCCGTCAGCCGGGACCTGTCCGGCCTCGGCGTACCACTCCGGCGAATCCACACCGAACGTTTCGGCGCTGTCTGACCGGACAGCATGCGTGGGGCCCGGGCGAACAGGCCGGGCCCCACGTGACTGCTTTACCCGCCGATCTGGGACTGCAGTTCGGCGGCGTAGGTCGCTACCTCGGCGTAGACGCCTGGGTTGCCCGCGTCCGCGCAGCCGACGCCCCAGGAGACGACGCCGAACAGGCGGCCGTTCAGGACGAGCGGACCGCCTGAGTCGCCCTGGCACGAGTCCTTGCCGCCGTCCTCGTAGCCGGCGCAGATCTCGCCGTCGGCGGTGTAGCCCTCACTCGCGTACGCCTGCTCGCAGTACGCGTCACCCAGCACGGGGACGTCCACCTTCTGGAAGGTGTCCTCCGGGCCGGTGCCCTCGGTCGTGCCCCAGCCGTAGACGACCGACGCCGCGCCGGCTGCGTCCGCCGCCTCGTCGGTCTCCAGGGCCAGCGTCGGTACGCCGGTGAACGGTGTGGCCAGTGTCATCACGGCGACGTCATGACCCGGCTGCTGTCCGTACTGCGGATCCACCCAGATGCTGCTGATCTTGGACGATGTGCCACCGGAGCCGGTCAGCACGTCCCGGCCCTGGATCGCCGTGTAGGTGCTGACCGCTTCCTGCGCGCAGTGTGCGGCGGTGACGATCTTGTTCGCCGCGACCAGGGTCGAGCCGCACCACTGGCCGCTCGATGACGGGGAGCCGCTGTTGTTGAGGGCGATTGCCCACGGGGTGTCCGCGGTATGGGCGATCGTGCCGCCGACGATCCGGGTCTTCGGTCCGTCAGGTGACTGGGCGGCCGACGCGGAGCCTGCTACGGCCACCGCACCGAGGGACGTCGCGGTCAGCACACCGGCCGCCAAGACGGCACGGATCAACTGCACTCTTCCTGTCATGCCTCACTCCAGGTTGATAGGGGCCGCGCGGGCGGGCGGCCTGCTGGCAGCGTCCCCTCAACACCCTCCGTAGCACACCTCCCACTTGCGGTAACTCCCGAGTTATGGCTCCACCTTTCTGTCGGAGCCACCCGGCACAATTCCTCCTGTGACTACGCAGGTGTTGTCGACCGCCCAGGCCCGGCGAGTGGCGCTGGCTGCGCAAGGGTTCATGGATCCTCGTCCGAAGGGGATGCCGGATGCGCGGGCGCTGGCGCGGGTGCTCGGCCGGATCGGACTGATCCAGATCGACTCGGTCAACGTCCTGAGCCGGGCGCAGTACCTGCCGCTGTACTCGCGGCTGGGCCCGTACCCGCGGGACCTGCTGGACCGTGCGTCCGGGAAGGCGCCGCGGCGACTCGTGGAGTACTGGGCGCACGAGGCGTCGCTGATCCCGGTCGAGACGCACCCGCTGATGCGCTGGCGGATGGCCCGCGCGACGGCCGAGGCGTGGGGCGGCCCGCGGTCGATCGCCGCCGAGCGGCCGGAGCTGCTCAAGCAGGTGCTCGCCGACGTCCGCGACCACGGTCCGCTGACCGCCCGCCAGATCGATGACGACGTCGAGCGCGACCGCACCAACTGGGGCTGGAACTGGTCCGACGTGAAACGTGCCCTCGAGTTCCTCTTCTTCGCGGGCGAGATCACGGTCGCCCGGCGCAACCAGCAGTTCGAGCGGATGTACGACGTACCCGAGCGGGTGCTGCCTCGCGCCGTACTGGAGACCCCGACGCCGTCCGTGGCCGCGGCGCATCGCGGGCTGGTGTCGATCGCGGCCAGGGCGCACGGAGTGGCGACCGCGCAGTGTCTGAAGGACTACTTCCGGACCGCGCCCGAGGCGACCGCGCAGGCGATCGCGGAGCTGGTCGAGGAGGGCGAGCTGCTCCCGGTCCGGATCGACGGGTGGAAGCGGCCGGCGTACCTGCATCGGGACGCGCGGCTGCCGCGGCGGGTGAACACCCGAGCCCTGGTCAGCCCGTTCGACTCGCTGGTGTTCGAGCGGACCCGGACCGAGGTCCTGTTCGACTTCCGCTACCGGATCGAGATCTACGTCCCGGCCGAGAAGCGCATCCACGGGTACTACGTGCTCCCGTTCCTGCTCGGGGACCGGCTGGTCGCCCGGGTGGACCTCAAGGCCGACCGGACGGCCGGCGTACTGCTGGTCCAATCGGCGCACGCGGAGCCGAAGGCGCCGGTGGAGACGGCCGCCGAGCTGGCCGCGGAGCTCGTCCAGCTGGCCGGCTGGCTCGGGCTGGACCAGGTCCGGGTGGCCGGTGGTGGTGACCTCTCGCCAGCGCTCAGTGACGCTCTGCGCGGTTTCTGACCGAGCAATGGGAACTTTCCTCGCCGCCTGAGCGTGGGTCGGATAGGCCCGGCGGCACGCATCCGGCGTGGCTTGGCACATCGTGCCCCGTAACATGGGTGCTGCGCGCCTGCCCGAGGGGTGGATCGTGCCCTGTCGGCGTTCGGCCGCAGCCAGGCTTCAGCAGCAAGGAGAGAACTCCCCACCATGAAGGTGATCGACAAGGTCCTGCGGATCGGCGAGGGCAAGATCCTGCGTCAGCTCCAGGGCATCGCGAAGATGGTCAACTCGATCGAGGACGACTTCGTCGGGATGACCGACGAGGAACTTCGTGGTCAGACCGCGGAGTTCAAGCAGCGGCACGAGAACGGGGAGTCTCTCGACGCGCTGCTGCCGGAGGCGTTCGCGGTGGTCCGGGAGGCGGCCAAGCGGACCCTGCACCAGCGCCACTACGACGTCCAGATCATGGGCGGCGCCGCGCTGCACCTGGGCAACATCGCCGAGATGAAGACCGGTGAGGGCAAGACGCTGGTCGGCACGCTGCCGACGTACCTGAACGCCCTGTCCGGCCGCGGCGTGCACGTGGTCACGGTGAACGACTACCTGGCCAGGTTCCAGGCCGAGTGGATGGGCCGGGTGTATCACTTCCTCGGCCTCGACTACGGCGTGATCCTGCCGGAGATGTCGCCGGCCGAGCGCCGGGTGGCCTACGCCAAGGACATCACCTACGGCACCAACAACGAGTTCGGCTTCGACTACCTGCGCGACAACATGGCCAACTCGATCGAGGACCTCGTCCAGCGCGAGCACAACTACGCGATCGTGGACGAGGTGGACTCGATCCTGATCGACGAGGCCCGGACCCCGCTGATCATCTCCGGCCCGGCCGAGGACTCCCAGCGCTGGTACGTCGAGATGGCCCGGATCGCGAACACGCTGAAGCCGCGGATCGCCGACGACAAGGTGCCCGAGGAGCAGCGCCCGGTCGCCGACTACGAGGTGGACGAGAAGAAGCGCACGGTCGCGATCCTCGAGCGCGGGATCGAGAAGGTCGAGGACCGGCTTGGCATCGACAACCTGTACGAGTCGGCCAACACCCCGCTGATCAGCTACCTGAACAACGCGCTGAAGGCCAAGGACCTGTTCCGCCGGGACAAGGACTACGTGGTCGTCGACAACGAGGTGCTGATCGTCGACGAGCACACCGGCCGCACACTGCACGGCCGCCGCTACAACGAGGGGCTCCACCAGGCGATCGAGGCCAAGGAAGAGGTCGAGATCAAGGAGGAGTACCAGACGCTGGCGACGATCACGCTGCAGAACTACTTCCGCCTCTACGACAAGCTGGCCGGCATGACCGGTACGGCGATGACCGAGGCGGCCGAGTTCTCCAAGGTCTACAAGCTCGGCGTCGTGCCGATCCCGACCAACAAGCCGATGATCCGGGTCGAGGAGCGGGACCTGATCTACCGCACCGAGGACGCCAAGTTCGACGCGGTGGTCAAGGACATCGTCGAGGTGCACGGGACGGGTCAGCCGATCCTGGTCGGCACCACCAGCGTGGAGAAGTCCGAGCGGCTGTCAGCGCAGTTGCGCAAGGAGAACATCGCGCACGAGGTGCTGAACGCGAAGCAGCACGCGCGCGAGGCGGCGATCGTCGCCGAGGCCGGCCGCAAGGGTGCCGTCACGGTGGCCACCAACATGGCCGGCCGTGGTACCGACATCATCCTCGGCGGCAACCCGGAGCACCTGGCGGACAAGGACCTGCGCGCCCGCGGGATCGACCCGGTCGAGTCCGCGGAGCAGTACGAGGCGGAGTACCCGAAGGTCCTCGAGCAGTTCGAGAAGCAGGTCAAGGACGAGCAGGAAGAGGTCACCGAGGTCGGCGGCCTGTACGTGCTCGGCACCGAGCGGCACGAGTCCCGCCGGATCGACAACCAGCTCCGCGGCCGCGCCGGCCGTCAGGGCGACCCGGGCAAGTCCCGGTTCTACCTGTCGCTGGAGGACGACCTGATGCGGCTGTTCAAGCGCGAGATGGTCGACTGGGCGATGTCGCGCAACAACGACGACACCCAGCCGCTGGAGAACAAGGTCGTCACCAAGGCGATCGCGTCGGCGCAAGCCCAGGTCGAGGCGCAGAACTTCGAGACCCGGAAGAACATCCTCAAGTACGACGACGTGATGAACCGGCAGCGGCACGTCGTGTACGACGAGCGCCGCCGGGTGCTCGAGGGCGCGGACCTGCGCTCGCAGGTGTCGGACATGCTCGACGAGACCGTCACCGGGTACGTGCAGGGCGCGACCGCGGACGGGTTCGCCGAGGACTGGGACCTGGACGCGCTGTTCACCGCGATGAAGACGCTGTACTCGACCGAGCTGACCGAGGACGACCTGATCGAGGAGGCCGGCGGCGAGAAGGCCGGCCTGACCCAGGACTTCCTGATCGAGCGGTTCATCGAGGACGCCCAGGCGGCGTACGAGCGGCGTGAGGAGCTGCTGGGTGAGGACGCGATGCGCGAGCTGGAGCGTCGCGTCGTACTGAGCGTGCTGGACCGCAAGTGGCGCGAGCACCTGTACGAGATGGACTACCTGCGCGAGGGCATCGGCCTGCGCGCGATGGCGCAGCGCGACCCCCTGGTCGAGTACCAGCGCGAGGGCTACGACATGTTCGCCGCGATGATGGAGTCGATCAAGGAGGAGTCGGTCGCCTTCATCTTCAACGTCGAGGTGGACGTCGAGGCGATGCGCGCCGAGATGGAGCTCGCCGCCGAGGCGGACGCGGCGGTCGACATCGACCTGGACGGCGACGGTCTCGAAGGCCGCCGGATCGAGGACATCCTCACCCCCGGTGCGCCGGTGGCGGAGTTCCCGGGCCGGGTCCAGGACGAGGTGCGGCCGCGGGACACCCCGCGCCTGCGCGCCAAGGGCCTGACCGGTGACAGCCGTCCGCAGCGCCTGTCCTACTCGGCTCCGACCATGGACGGCGACGACGAGGTGGCCGTCCGCGAGGCGGCCGTCGAAGAGGGTGGCCTGCAGTACGCCGGCACCCCGCGCAACGCGGCCTGCCCCTGCGGCTCCGGCAAGAAGTACAAACGCTGCCACGGCGACCCAGCCTCAGACGTCTACAAGTTCTGAGGTATCAAGCCACGCCCGGGCCCGGGAGCTAACTCCGGGCCCGGCGGTCGCGCGTCCGACCAACGCCAGCTGTCCGGAGGCGTCCGATCGCGGCACCGAACCGCGTTCGGGGACCTGGGACAGGTTGTCGGGGCGGCGACAGGTAATGCCATGTCCCCATCCGTGAGTGCCCAAATTCGGGCCACAGCAGGGGGCGACCTTGTGCACCAGATACGTACGCCGGGGCCGTGGGCGTACGGATCTCGTGCACAAAGTGACCGATCGCGCCCCGGGACGGCGGCCGCCTGGACACAGAACTCGACCGAGCCACAGGACGACACAAGAGCCGAAGTAGCCGTGCCTGCCCGCCATATCCTCTGTCAGCCCTCGGGCACATGGCGGGGCACGTGGCGTGGACCGGGTGGGTGTGATGCTGTGGACTCATGTGGCTGACGGAGAAGTTCGGGTTGAGCGTTCCGGTGGTGGGCGCGCCGATGGCGAACGTGAGTGGTGGCAGCCTGGTTGCCGCGATCTCGGTGGCGGGTGGTCTCGGGATGCTCGGCGCCGGATCCGCGGTCACGGCTGACTGGATCCGGACCGAGGGCTCGATCGCCGCGGCGAGTGGGAAGCCGTATGGGATCGGGCTGATGGCGTGGTCGGTGCGGGAGCGGCCGGAACACCTGGAGGCCGTGCTTGAACTGAAGCCGGCGCTGGTGTCGCTCAGCTTCGGTGACTACACGCCGTACGTCGAACCGCTGCAGAAGGCCGGGATCGTCGTCGCCACGCAGGCGGGCACGGTTGCCGACGCGCGGGAGGCGATCGATGCCGGTGTCGACGTGATCGTTGCCCGGGGCGCGGAAGCCGGTGGGCATGGCCGCAACGCCGTGGCCACACTGCCGTTGCTCCAGGCGATTCTCGAGCTGACCGAGCTGCCGGTGCTCGCGGGTGGTGGGATCTCGGGTCCGCGCGGGCTGGCCGCCGTACTGGCCGCGGGGGCCGCTGGTGCGTGGATCGGTACGGCGTTTCTGACCTGCCGGGAGGCGCTCACGTCGGAGCCGGTCCGTCGGCGGGTGATCGCGGCGGACGAGACCGACACCGTCTACGGCACGGTGTTCGACGCGGCGTCGCGGGCTGGGTGGCCGGACGAGTTCGGTGGCCGGGCGCTGCGCAACGCGTACTTCGACACCTGGCGCGGCCGCGAGGACGAGCTGAAGACCGACGACGCCGGCCACACCGACTACGTCGAAGGAACCCGCGCCGCCGACCCGGCCCGCGCCTCGATCTACGCGGGCCAGGGCGTCGGCTCCCTCACCGGTCAGCCGACCGCCGCCGAGGTCCTCGACGGCTTCGCGACGTACCGCACCTACCTGCAGGCAGCCCTCGGCGACGGCGCCAAGTAATTGCCGTGAGCAACCACGAGCTCGTCGCACAGCTCCCAGATCCGTTCGACCGGTAGCGCGGCCGCTGCAAACGAGTGCGTGGATTCCTCGCCTGAGCGCGTTACCGCGCAGAGAAGCCGACGGGAAGGCCGGGGGAAGGTGACCGGCCTAGCGTCCTTCGGCAGATGCCTGAGCCGACCGGGCCAGGCAGACCAGGGGAGGATCCATGACCACCACGACAGAGAGCCCGCGCCGGAACGGCGTCGACACCGCGACGCTGTTCGCCACCCTCGATGCGGTGAAGGGGCAACACGAGATCGCCAAGTTCCAGTTCCGGGCGAGCAACACCTGGGTCACCGGGACGCACAGCCGTTCCACCGCAGCGGGCTTCTTCGGAGCCATGCAGGAGCTGCGGCACAAGGCCGACACGGTGCTCGAGTTCGATCACCCCGAAGTCCTGGTCGGCACGGACCACGGGCCGACGCCGGCGGAGTACCTCCTGCACGCGATCGCCGCCTGCCTGACGGCTGGTATCGCCAACATCGCCGCGGCCCGCGGCGTCGACCTCACCAAGGTCACCTCGACCGTCGAAGGCGACATCGATCTGCTCGGGATCCTCGGCCTGTCGGGCGATTCCGTCCGCAACGGCTACCAGCAGATCCGGGTGTCGATCGCGATCGAAGGCGACGCCGACGACGAGACCCTGCGCGGCATCGTCGAGCAATCCCGTCGCCGCTCGGCGGTCTTCGACGCCCTCGCCAACCCGACTCCGGTCGTCGTCGACGTGGTCACCGGCTGACCATGACCACCATCGACACCGTCGTGATCGGCGCCGGCCATGCCGGTCTCGCGGTCAGCCGGCTGCTCACCGGGGCGGGCCGCGATCATGTGGTCGTCGACCGGGGCCGGATCGGCGAGCGCTGGCGCAGCGAGCGCTGGGACTCGCTGCGGCTGCTGTCGCCGAACTGGATGACCCGCCTGCCCCACTGGGAGTACGACGGGTCCGAGCCGGACGGGTTCATGAGCTCGGCCGGCTTCGTCCAGCACCTGGAGCGGTATGCCCAGTCGTACGGCGCACCTGTGCTGACCGGTACGACGGTGCGCGACCTGGTCACGTCGCACTCCGGGGGTTATCGACTCGTCACCGATCGCGGGACGTGGTCGGCCCGTCAGGTGGTGATCGCGACCGGCCCGCACGGTGTACCCAACGTGCCGGACGGAGTGGACGCGGCCGAGGTCGTCACCGCGAGCAGCTATCGCAACCCCGCTCAACTGCCCCCCGGTGGCGTGCTCGTGATCGGCGCCTCGTCGTCCGGTGTGCAGATCGCCGACGAACTCAACCGCGCAGGCCGTGAGGTGTACCTGGCGGCTGGCCGGCACACCCGGATCCCGCGCTGCTATCGCGGCAGTGACATCTTCTGCTGGCTGCAGCGAACCGGCCGGCTGGCGCGGACCATTGACGAGGTTCCCGACCCAGTGGCCGCCCGGCGGGAGCCGTCGATGCAACTCGTCGGCCGCCGTACCGGCGAACCTGCACGGAATCTTGACCTGGTCACCCTGCAGGCCAACGGTGTCCGGCTCCTCGGCCGGTTCGAGGGCATGAAAGGAACGCAGGCACGCTTCCGGCCGGACCTGGCCGCGACCGCTGCCGATGCCGACGTACGGATGCATCGGCTGCTCGACGTGGTGGACGACTACATCGCCTGTACCGGACTGACCGGCGAGGTTCTCCCGGCGGTGCGGCCGCCCACTCTCGTGGCACCGCCGGCAGCGCGCGTTGTCGACCTGTCCCGTGCGGGAATCGCCACCGTCCTGGTCGCCACCGGCTACCGGCCCGAGTATTCGTGGCTGCGGCTGCCGGTCATCGGCCCCGACGGCCACATCCGCCAGAACCGCGGAGTCACCGCAGCGCCTGGTGTGTACGTCGTCGGCCAGCGATTCCAATACCGGCGCGACTCCGCGTTCATCGGCGGTGCCCGGCACGACGCGGCGACCGTCGTACAGCATCTCTTGACCGGCAGGATCGCGGCCCGGGCGAACGGCTGCAGTGCGGAGCCGGCGGCATGACCGAGTACGACGTACTCGTCGTCGGCGGACGGGTCGCCGGGGCCTCGACCGCGATGCTGCTCGCCCGGGCCGGCGCCCGCGTGGCTCTGGTGGAGCGGTCCGCCTACGGCACCGACACCGTCTCGACGCACGGTCTGATGCGCGCGGGCGTCACGCAGTTGGCGAGATGGGGACTGCTCGACGAGGTGGCCGCCGCGGGGACGCCACCGATCCGGCAGACGACGTTCCACTACACCGACCGTGAGTCCGAGCAGCTTGCGCTTCGTTCCAGCGGCGGTGTCGATGCCTTGTATGCGCCGCGTCGCTACGTGCTCGACCGGATCCTCGCGGACGCAGCCGCCGATGCGGGTGTGGAGATGTTGTTCCGGACCCCCGTCACGGCAGTCCTGCGCGACGAGAGTGGTCGCGTGACGGGCGTTCGCGTACAGCATCGCGAGCTTCGAGCCGGGATCACGGTCGGTGCCGACGGCATCCGTTCGACGGTCGCGTCCGCAGTCGGCGCCCCCGTCGTACGGCGGGGTCGGTCTCTCAGCGCGATCCTCTATCGGTACTACGCCGATGCACGACCTACCGGCTACGAATGGGCCTATGGGGTCGGTGGCGGAGCCGGGCTGATTCCCACCAACGACGGGTTGACCTGCGTGTTCGTCGCGACGACCCCGGACAGGATGCGTGCGCTGCGTCGCCGTGGGACCGAGCGCGCCTTCGCGACACTCCTCGCGGAGACAGCACCGGCACTGGCGGATCGAGTGTCGGCGGCGGAGCCGGTGGGTGCGATGCACGGCTGGGCTGGTGCGGCGGGGTTCGTCCGCGAGTGCTGGGGGCCAGGGTGGGCGTTGGTCGGAGACGCGGGCTATTACAAGGACCCGATCACCACGCACGGCATCACCGATGCGCTGCGTGACGCCGAGCTGTTGGCTCGCGCGATTCTGGAGACGCATGAGTCCTATCAGGCGACGCGGGACCGACTCTCGAGCCGGCTGTTCGCGGCGACCGAGGCGGTCGCGTCGTACCGGTGGGGCCTGGGCGACGTGCGGGTGCTGCTGCGGGAGCTCAGCTCGGCGATGCGCGACGAGGTCGACCACGTCGGATCGCTGCCGGATCCGGGTCCGCGGCCGATCCCGCGGACTTCCTGCTGTAGAACGGGATTCTCCTGACGCCTACGATCCGAGATGTGCAGGTCAGCGTGCGGATGCTGGACGGTTTCGCCGTACAGGTGGACGGCGCGCCGATTCCTGCGCGCCGGTGGAGCCGTCGCCAAGCGGCTGCGCTGGTCAAACTGCTGGCGCTGTCGCCCGGTGGAAGGCTGCACCGCGACCGCGTGGTCGACGCCTTGTGGCCGGAGCTCAGCGTGGATATCGCGCTTCCCCGGCTGCACAAGGCCGCTCACTATGCCCGTACGGCGCTTGCCGATCGCGACGCCGTGGTCCTGAAGGGCGATGTCGTCGCGCTGTTCCCGGGCGCGATGCTCGAGGTTGACGCCGGCGCGTTCGAGGCGGCCGCGGATGCCGCGCTCGCGGCGGACCCCGCATCGCCGGAGCTCTGCGCCAAAGCGCTTGTGCTCGCAGGCGAACTGCTCCCCGACGACCTGGCCGAGCCGTGGCTGGACGGACCACGTGACCGGCTGCGCCTTCAAGTCATGCGCCTGCTGCGTGGTGCGGGTCGCTGGGAATCCCTGCTGGCCATGGACCCCGCCAACGAGGAGGCGCATGTCGAACTCCTGCGCGAAGCGGTCGTCTCCGGTGACCGGCCGACCGGGCTGCGCCGGTACGCCCGGATGCAGCACGCGCTGAGCACGGAGCTCGGCATCTCGCCCGGGCCCGAGGCCGTCGTACTCCGCGACCGTCTGCTGGCCGTCGAGTCGGTTGCGCCGTCTCGACCCGCCGAGGTGATGAGAGGACCGCAGGGCAGCACGGACCTGGTGGAGCGGGACGCGGAGCTGGCCGAACTCACAGCGGCCGTCGGCACAGCCGTCGACGAAGGCAGTGGTGTCGTCGTCCTGGTCTCGGGTGAGGCGGGAGCGGGCAAGTCGGCGCTGGTGCGCACGTTCGTCGACGGACTCAGCCGCGCGATCAAGGTGGGGATCGGCGGCTGTGACGACCTGCTCGCGCCGCGCAGCCTCGGGCCGTTCCGCGACATGGCCGAGAACGATGCGGAGCTGGCCGCGGCCCTGTCGGGCGATCGGCTCGACACCGCACCGCCCGGTCTGCTGCGCGCGTTCTCCGCGTGCCCGTCGGTCGTGGTGGTGGAGGACATCCACTGGGCCGACGACGCGACGCTCGACGCGATCCGGTTCCTGGCCCGCCGGTTCCCGGCCATCCCGGCCGTGCTCGTGCTGACCTTCCGGGAGACCGGTGTCGACGCCGGTCACCCGCTGCGGCAGCTGCTGGGCAGCCTGGCGGGTTCCGCCGTACGCCGAGTGACGTTGCCACCGTTGAGCGTCGAGGCGGTACGGCGACTGGGCGCGACGAGCACTCGTGAGGCGGTGGAGATCCACCGGGTGACGCAAGGGAATCCGTTCTTCGTCACGGAGGTGCTCGCCGCCGGGGAGACCGACGTACCGCCGACCGTCCGCGATGCTGTCCTGGCCCGCCTGGGCAGGCTGTCGCCGTCGGCCCGAATGCTGCTGGAACGGCTGTCCGTGATCCCGAGTCGCGCCGAGCGACGGCTGGCCGAGAGCCTCGCCGGAGATCAGCCGGTGCTGGTCGAGGCCGAGCGGTCCGGAATGCTGATCGGAACCGACGCCACGCTCGCGTTCCGCCACGAACTGGCCAGGCGGGCGATCGAGTCGTCGCTGACGGCCGGGGAGCGGATCGGCGCCAACCGCGCCGTGGTCGACAGGCTTCTCGAGGATCCGGCTGCCGAGCCTTCCCGGCTGGTGCATCACGCGGAGCGATGTGGACGCACCGACGTGATCCTCGAGTACGGTCCGGCCGCCGCTCTCGAGGCCGCCCGCCTTGGTGCGCACCGCCAAGCGGTCGGGGTCCTCGACGTCGTACTGCGGCACCGCGAGCTGCTCGGCTCGTCCGAAGCCGCGGAGCTGCTGACCCGGCGTGCCTACTCCCTCTACGTGGTCAATCGGTTCGAGGCCGCGCTGGAATCGGCCTCCGCCGCGGTTGGTGCGGCCGAGGAGGCCGGCGATGCGGCCCGGCTGGCCAATGCCTTGCTGGTGCTGGCCCGGGTCGTCATGTTCGGGCACGGACCGATGCGGGCCCGGCTCGCCGCGGCGCAAGCCGTCGAGCTGCTCGAGCCGACCGGCGACGACGCCCGGCTGGCCGCGGCCCTGATCGAGCAGGCCCGCGCCCACAGCAACCTGGCGACGGTCGGCATCGTCGCCGAGCCGAGCGCACGGGCCGAGCGGTACGCCGAGCGCGCACTGGCCATCGGGTTGCGGTTGGGGCGGCAGGACCTGGAAGCGCAAGCCGGGTGCTATCTGGGCGACGCCCGGCTGGCCCGGGGCGATGCGCGCGGCGACGATGACTTGCGGCGTGCGATCTCCCTGGCCGGGGCGGACAGCCGGACCGAGACGCTGGTGCGTTGCTACGTGAATGCGGCCGGCGGCGCCTATCGCAGCGGCCGTCTGGACGACGCCGAGAGGTACGTCGCTGCCGGGTTGCGGGCCGCGGCGGACGGCGAGTTCTTCGCCGGTCAGTATCGATTGCGGCTCACCGAAGCCGCGGTCCAGGCGAGCCGGGGCCACTGGGACCGGGCGATCGCCGACCTTCGCGCGCTCCTGGACAGCCCGGGCGAACCGGGGCTGATGGAAGCGCTGGCCCGCAGCGTCCTCGCCCGCCTCCTCGCCCGGCGCGGCGATTCCACGGCCGGCGAGGTCCTGGCCGTCGCGCTCGCCGATCGAGCGCTCGCGGACGACAGTTTCGTCGTGGGTCCGCTGGCGGCCGCGCGGATCGAGCTCGGCTGGCTGGACGGCTCGCTCGGCGCCCTGACCGAAGACGCGCAGCGAGCGCTCAGGCTCGCCGAGGCCGCCGGGCATCGGTCGATGCACGGCGAGCTCTGCACCTATCTGCGTCGAGCCGGCATCGATGTCCCGGCTCCCGCCGACGTACCGGGCCCGTGGGCGGCGACACTCGCCGGCCGGTGGCAGGAGGCCGCCGCGGCGTGGGGCCGCATGGGCGACCGATACGAGCAGGCGGTCGTGCTGGCGACGGCCCCGGATCGCCAGGCGCGTGCGCACGGACTGCTCACGCTGCGTGAACTGGGAGCCGCAGGTACGACGCTCGCCGTCTGAGCCGGCCGTGGCCGACTCCGGACGGTGACGGTCGCTAACCTCTTGACGTCGTGGTTTAAACCGGTTTAGATGCCTGTTAAACCGGTTTAAACCCGTCAAGGCAGGTGCGTGTGAGGAAACAGCGGCCGACGATCGCGGATGTCGCGACCCGCGCCGGGGTGTCCAAGGGCGCGGTGTCGTTCGCGCTGAACGGACGGCCCGGGCTGGCGCAGTCGACCGTGGACAAGATCATCGCGGCCGCCGACGAACTGGGCTGGCGGCCCAGCAACCGGGCCCGGTCGCTCTCGGTCTCGAAGGCGTTCGCCCTCGGCCTGGTGATCACCCGGGACCCCGGGGTGCTGTCGTCGGACCCGTTCTTCCCGGCCTTCATCGCGGGGGTCGAGAGCGTGCTCTCGACCCGCGGGCAGGCTCTGGTCCTGCAGGTCGTCACGGCCGGCGAGGCCGAGGAGGCCGGCTACCGGCGACTCGCACAGGACGGACGGGTCGACGGGGTGTTCCTGTCCGACCTCCGGCACGACGATCCCCGGATCGGTCTGCTGGTCGAGCTCGGCCTGCCGGCCGTCACGCTGAACCGGCCCGACGGCGCGTCGCCGTTCCCGGCCGTCACCCTGGACGACCGGCCCGGCACCACCGCGGTGGTCGAGCACCTGCTGCGGCTCGGTCACACCCGGGTCGCGCACGTCGGCGGCCCGCCGGCGTTCGTGCATGCGACCGCGCGATCCACGGCCTTCGCCGCGGCCCTCGCTACGGCCGGTCTGGAGCCGGTGGCGATGGAGACCAGCGACTTCACCGCGGCCGGCGGGATCGAGGCCACCCGGCGGTTGCTCGCGCTGGCGGAGCCGCCGACCGCGATCGTCTACGCCAACGACCGGATGGCGATCGCCGGCCTCAGTGCGGCCCAGGCCGCCGGACTGACCGTCCCGGACGACCTGAGCATCGCCGGCTTCGACGACAGCGAGATCTCCGAGTACGTCCACCCCGGGCTGACCACTGTCCGCGCCGACCCGTTCCACTTCGGCGAGGCGGCGGCCCACACCCTCAACCAGGTCGTCGACGGTGCCACCGGGGTACCGGATGTCGAGCTGCCCCCCGCGCAGCTCGTCGTACGCCGCTCGACCGCTGCACCCCCTGCACAGCTGGAGGAATCATGAAGTTGCAAGCTGGACTGCTGGCCGTTGTCCTGGCCGGCTCGCTCGCCGCGTGTGGCGGCAGTAGTGGCGGCTCTGGTGATGCCGACACCGCTGCCAAGGCCCGCGGGCCGATCACGATCTGGTACTCGAACAACGCCGAGGAAGTGGCCTGGGGCAAGCAGATGGTCGCGGCCTGGAACGCGGCCCACGCGGACCAGAAGGTCACCGCCCAGGAGATCCCGACCGGGAAGAGCTCCGAGGAGGTCATCGGCGCCGCGATCACCGCGGGCAACGCGCCGTGCCTGATCTTCAACACCTCGCCGGCCTCGGTCTCGCAGTTCCAGAAGCAGGGCGGCCTGGTGCCGCTGGACTCGTTCAGCGACGGGAAGTCGTACATCGAGGACCGCTCCGGGGACATCGCCAAGCAGTACAAGTCGGCCGACGGGAAGTACTACCAGCTGCCCTGGAAGTCGAACCCGGTGATGATCTTCTACAACAAGAAGGAGTTCGCGAAGGCCGGTATCGACACCGCGAAGCCGCCGCTGACGACGTACGACGACTTCCTCGCCACGTCGCGCAAGCTGGTCGCCGCGAAGGCCGCGAAGGTCGCCATCTACCCGGCGCCGAGCAACGAGTTCTACCAGTCCTGGTTCGACTTCTACCCGCTGTTCGCGGCCGAGACCGGCGGCAAGCAACTGGTCGAGGACGGCAAGTCGACGTTCAACTCCGACGAAGGCAAGCGGGTCGCCACCTTCTGGCGGACGATGTACGCCGACAAGCTGGCGTCGCAGGAGAAGTACACGGGTGACGCGTTCGTCGACGGCACCTCCGCGATGGCCGTGGTCGGTCCGTGGGCGATCGCGACGTACAAGGGCAAGGTCGACTGGGGTGTCGTCCCGGTGCCGACCTCGGCCGCCAAGCCGGCGAGCGAGATCCACACCTTCTCCGACGCGAAGAACGTCGCGATGTACTCCTCCTGCAAGAACCGCGGGACGGCGTGGGACGTGCTGAAGTTCGCCACCAGCCAGGAGCAGGACGGCAAGTTCCTGCAGACGACCGGCCAGATGCCGCTGCGGAAGGACGTCGCGTCGGTGTACGCGGACTACTTCACCAAGAACCCCGACTACAAGGTGTTCGCGGATCAGGCAGCGCGCACGGTCGAGGTGCCGAACGTGCCGAACTCGATCACCATCTGGCAGACCTTCCGGGACGCCTACTCCAAGTCGGTCATCTTCGGCCAGCAGGACGTCGGCGCTGCCCTGGACGGCGCTGCGCAGAAGATTGATCAGCTCGTCAAGCAGTCATGAGGCGAGGGCCGCTCACCCGGGTTCTGGGTGAGCATCCGGTCGGCACCGCGTTCGTCACGCCGTACGTCGTGTTCATCGCGGCCGTGTTCGCCTACCCGCTCGGGTTCGCGGTGTACATGTCGTTCCACGACTACTTCTTCGCGGCGCCGGGCGCGATCGTGGACCGGCCGTGGGTCGGGTTCGCGAACTACGTCACCGTGCTGACGGACCCGGCCGTCCAGCGGTCGTTCTACAACGTGCTGATCTTCCTCGTGATCAACGTGCCGCTGACCGTCATACTGTCCCTCGGGCTGTCGACCGCGCTGAACTCGGCGATCCGGTGGCGGACGTTCTTCCGGGTCAGCTACTACGTGCCGTACGTGACCGCGAGCGTCGCCGTGGTCGGGGTCTGGCTGTTCCTGTTCAGCTCGAACGGGCTGGTCAACTCCATCCTCGGCCCGCTCGCGCCGGACCCGTCCTGGCTGGTCAACTCGAAGTTGGCGATGCCGACGATCGCGTTCTATGTGACCTGGAAGCAGCTCGGGTTCTTCATCCTGCTGTACCTGGCCGCCTTGCAGAACGTGGGGGCGGACCTGTACGAGGCGGCGTCGATGGACGGCGCCGGCCGCTGGAAGTCGTTCCTGAACGTGACCGTGCCAGGCGTCCGGCCGGCCACCACGCTGGTGGTCCTGCTGGCCACGGTGACCGGGGCGAACCTGTTCACCGAGCCGTATCTGCTGACCGGCGGCGGTGGCCCGGACGGCGCCTCGGCGTCACCGGTGCTGATCATGTACCAGAAGGGCATCGAACAGGGCAATCCGGACGTCGGCTCCGCGATCGGCGTGCTGCTGGTGATCGGCGTCCTCATCATCGCGCTGCTGGAACGGCGCTTCGTCGGGAGGGAAGACTGATGCGGCTGCGGTTCGTCGCGCTGCTGATCGGCGCCTTCGTGTTCCTGTTCCCCTTCTACTACATGCTGATCGGCAGCCTGCAGGCCGAGCCCGATCCGTCCGTCTCCGGGTCGATCCCGACCGGGAACGTGACCCTGCACAACTACAGCGAGATCAACAAGGCGATCAACCTCGGAAGATCGTTGGTCAACTCCGGCATCTTCACCGGTGGGGTGATCCTCGGGACGCTGATCTTCGGTGTGCTGGCGGGCTACGCCCTGGCCCGGTTGCAGTTCCGCGGCCGGGCGGTGGTGTTCAACCTGATGCTGCTGATCCAGGTCGTGCCGTTCCAGCTGCTGACGATCCCGCTGTACGTGATGATCGTGCGCAGCTACGGCTTGGCCGACTCGTACCTCGGCATGATCCTGCCGTTCGCGATCAACTCGACCGCGGTTTTCGTGTTCCGGCAGTACTTCCTGCAGTTGCCGGCCGAGCTGTTCGACGCGGCCCGGATCGACGGTGCGTCCGAGCTCAACATCTTGTGGCGGGTGGCGGTGCCGTTGGTGAAACCGGCGCTGCTGACCGGCGTACTGCTGACGTTCATCGGGCCATGGAACGAGTTCCTCTGGCCGTTCCTGATCACCAAGCAGCAGAACCTGCAGCCGCTCGCCGTGTCGTTGTCGAACTACTTGACCACGGTCGCGTCCCGGGCGGCGAACCCGTTCGGCGCCGTGCTCGCAGGGGCGTGTGTGCTGGCCGCGCCCGCGGTGGCGCTGTTCGTGATCTTCCAGCGCCGCTTCATCTCCTCGAACCTCTCGTCCGGGGTCAAGGGCTGAAATCTCTCCTTCCGAAAGGCTTCTCGTGGTTACTGTTCCTTACACCCTGACCCGCGTCGGCGTCCTGATGACGGCCGAGCCGGGCAACGAACTCGAGGCCGAGGGGGTGCTGAACCCGGCCACCGGGCACACCCCCGACGGCACGCTCTACCTCCTGCCGCGACTGGTTGCCTCCGGCAACGTGTCGCGGGTCGGGCTGGCCGAGGTCGAGCTGAAGGACGGTGTGCCGGTCGGCGTCCGGCGCGACGGCGTCGTCCTGGCGCCGGACGAAGGCTGGGAGCGCGGCCTGAACAACGCCGGCGTCGAGGACCCGCGGGTGACCTGGGTCCCGCTGCTCGGGCTGCACGTGATGACGTACGTCGCCTACGGTCCGCTCGGGCCGAAGCCGGCGCTGGCGGTGTCATCGGATCTGCGATCGTGGACCCGGCTGGGGCCGTTGCACTTCGAGTACCAGCCTGCGCTCGACACTGATTTGAACCTGTTCCCCAACAAGGACACGGTGTTCTTCCCCGAGCCGGTGACCGGTCCGGATGGCGAACCGTCGTACGCGATGTTGCATCGGCCGATGTGGGACCTCGGGTGGTTCCGTGAGGGCGAGGGCGTGCACCTGCCGGCCGGGATCACCGATGACCGGCCCGGGATCTGGGTGTCGTTCGTATCGGTGGCCGACGTCGAGGCTGATCTGGGGAATCTCGTGCATCTGAGCAATCACCGGCTGGTGGCGATGTCGGAGTACCCGTTCGAGGAGCTGAAGATCGGGGCCGGGCCGGCGCCGCTGCGGGTGCCGGAGGGCTGGCTGGTGATCCATCACGGCGTCACCGGTGAGCAGCCGGAAGGGTTCGACCCGACGACGCAGAAGGTCTGCTACGCGGCCGGCGCCCTGCTGCTGGATCCGGAGGACGTGACGCGGGTGATCGGGCGTACGCCGGAGCCGATCCTGGTGCCTGAGACCGCGGAGGAGAAGGTCGGGACCGTCGGGAACGTGGTCTTCCCGACCGCGATCGAGGAAGTGGACGGCGTGCGCTACGTCTTCTACGGCATGGCCGACGCGGCGATCGGTGTCGCGAGATTGGACCGACTGACATGAACCCGACCCGCCGCACCGTCCTCGGCGGCGCCGTCGCCGCTTCCGCGGCCGTGATGTTGCCGACGGCGACCGTTGCCGCGGCAGCCCCGAAGGGTGGGCAGCTGTCCAACCTCGCCCATCTCGACTTCCTCCGGGCCTCGGTCACTCCACCGGCAGCGCCGGGCCACAGCACCTTCGGCTCAGGCCCGCTCGGCGTGCTGTGGACCTACGCCGACCGTCAACCCGACGGCTCCTACAAGCGCATCGGTGGCGGCACCTACGATCCCGTCACCAACACCTACGGGCAGGGCGCTTACAACGCCGACGACATCTCTCGGGCCGCCGTCGTCTACCTCCGCCACTGGGAGCTCTTCCACGACGCGTCTTCGCTGGCCGCCGCTCGCGGTCTACTGCGCGGCCTGACGTTCCTCCAGTCACCCAACGGCAACGTCGTCCTCTGGATGCAACCGGACGGCACCCTCAACCCCAGCGCCGATCCCCCCGAACTTCCCGACCCCTCCGACTCCGGACCGGCATACTGGCTCGCCCGCACGGTCTGGGCACTAGGGGAGGGGTACGCCGTCTTCCGCCGAGCCGACCGTGCCTTCGCCGACTTCCTGAAGGCCCGCATCGAGCTCGCGGTGTCAGCGTTGGAGCGGCAGGTGCTCACCCGCTACGGCCAGTACAACCTCGTCGACGGTCGCCGTGTACCAGCCTGGCTCATCGTCAACGGTGCCGATGCGACGTCCGAGGCTGTCCTCGGCTTGGCGGCTTATGTCGGGGCCGGCGGGTCAGCGCGGGCTCGGCGGGCGCTGGCACAGTTCGCCGAAGGCATCGCGGCAATGAGTGCTGGATCGAGGACTGTTTGGCCGTTCCGCGCGCTGCTGCCCTGGGGCGAGTCCATCTCGGACTGGCACGCGTGGGGTGCCCAGATGCCGTCCGCGCTCGCCGCTGCCTCGTCGGCGTTGGGTTCTCGCCGACTGCTGGACCCGGCGATCGGCGACACCGCCGGCTTCACGCCGTTGCTGATGACTGCCGGTGGGCCGGACAACGGCTGGCTCCCCGCTCCGATCGACCGTACCCAGATCGCCTACGGCGTCGACGCTCGCCTACAGGGCCTGCTGGCCGTCGGACTTCCCGGCCTCAAGCAGGTCGCGGCCTTCGTCGCCGCCTGGTACTTCGGCGCGAACCGGGCCGGCGAGGCGATGTACGACCCGGCCACCGGTCGCACGTACGACGGCATCTCCGGCGACGGTGTCGTCAACCGAAACTCCGGAGCTGAGTCCAGCATCCACGGCCAGCTCTCCATGCTCGCCCTCGACGCCACACCGGAGATCGCCCGCCTGGTCGGCCGACCGACGTACGACGGCCTCCGGGTCGTCGAGGCGGAGTCGGCAACCGGCGGTCAGGTGGTCACGCCACCCTCCGCCTGGACCGGCGAATCCCAATGGAGCAACGGCTCCTACCTGTCGCTGGGAGCCGGCGAATCCGCGACCTGGACCCTGCCGTCCTCAGCCCAGCCGGTCCTGGTCCTCCCGATCGTCAACCTGGTCGACACACCGTCGCCCGCCCGCACCACGTGGACCACCGGGTCGCAGGTCCTGGGCACCATCGATCATGTGACTGGCCCGCAAGGCATCTCCGCGGCCCCCGGTGCTCTGCTGCCGATCACGCTGGCCACACCGCTTCCGCCGTACGCGACCAACCTGAAAGCCACCGCCACCGCTCCGGCCCAGGTGGACGCGCTGCTCCTGATCCCCATGATCAGCACGCTGCGCCTGGACAATGGGACCTTGCTGACCAGCGTCGACTCGCATCCTCGCAGTGTCAGCGTCCCGGGCCGAGTCGCCTACTCCTACACCTCCGCCGGCCAACTCCACTCGCGCACCAATCCGAGCCACGCGGTCGTCCAACCCGGCGGCTTCACCGTCGTGCTCGGGTGATCGCCTCGGCACACCGGTTGGCGACGAAGGTCAGGGCCTGACCGCGTTCGGGAAGAGGTGACGGCCGTCGGTCTGTTGGTGGTAGGCCTTGTGCGAGGATCCGGAGGCGCGGCCGAGCAGGCCGGGGAGGAGCCAGGTGTCGAGATAGTTGGCGATGCAGGTCTCCGCGAGTTCCGGCAGGCGCTCGGCCGGCCAGAACAGGTCGAAGACGGCATCGGGGATGTGGTTGCCGACATCCTCGCCGAGGGCGCCGTCACCGGTGAACGCCCAGTCGAAGAGAGCCAGTTCGCCGGTGGGGCGCTGGATCACGTTCGAGACTCAGGGGCTCAGCCCAGAAGGATTCTGGGCGGTACGCCGGTGAGGGCCTTCACGTCGCGGGTGAAGTGGGCCTGGTCGGCGTACCCGGTCCGGGCGGCGACGTCCGCGAGCGCGAGGCCGGTGCGGGCCTGGTCGAGCGCGACGTTCATCCGGAGGACGCGGTCGAGCATCTTCGGGCCGTAGCCGAACGCGTTCAGGCAGCGGCGATGCAGCTGTCGCTCGCTCAACCCGACGCTTCCGGCCAGACCCCACACACCGGCTCCGCCACGCAGCACACCGGCCCGGATGCTCCGCAGTACTTGAACGATCAGCCGATCCGGCGGCTCCTCGGCCAGGCTCGCCACGGCCTCGTCCAAGGCCCGGGCCGGGTCGGGCGCCGACCTGATGCGGTCGAGCATCCGCCTGCTCCGGGCCGGGGACCAGAGGTCGGCCAGCTGGACGCGCTCATTGAGCAGCTCCTTCGCCGGTACGCCGAGGAAGTCCGGCGCGGCTCCGGGCGCGAACCGGATCCCGGCGTACTTGATCCCGCGGTCCGCGGTCCCGGTCCACGCGCGGCTGTCAGGCCCCGCGACGATCAGGTCGTCGTCCATGAACAGCAGGTCCATACAGCCGTCGGGCAGGATCCGGTACTCCCCGCCCTCGGCGGTCCGCGTCCACAGGGCGGCGCCGGGCACCAGCGCAGGGCGCTCCCGGTACGGCTCGACAACCAGAGTCACTCCACCAGTCTGCAACCCGCCACCGACAGTTTCTGCCGGTTGTGGTCATGGCTCTGGCGGTTGAGGATGGTGTGCACGCTGACTGGGGAGCTGATTGGATGTCGCGTCGAGACGATGTGTCAGGCGTACCGCTGCTCGGACGGACCGTCGCACCGGCGGGCTCGGGGCTGGTGCTCGCGGAGTGGGAGGCAGCGGGGCGTACGTCGGACCAGGTGGCTTGGCAGGCGCCGCTGCATGTCCATCACGAGGACGACGAGGCGTGGTACGTCCTCTCCGGGACGCTGCGGCTCCGGATCGACGGCGAGGACTACGACGTCCCGGCCGGATCGGGGATCGTCGGCCCGCGCGGGGTGCCGCACACGTTCGGCAACCCGGGTGAGGAGCCGGCCAGGTACGTGCTGGTGATGTCGGCGACGACGCACGCGATGCTCGGGGAGCTGCACGACGGATTCTCCGGCGACGTGGCCGCACTCTTCGAGAAGTACGGCTGCGCGTTGCTCGAGTAGTCGCCGGCTACCGGCTCGGGGGATACTGCTGCGGCGGTACGACGTCCAGCACCGGCACGTCGACCGGGACATACTTGACCAGGGCAACGTTCTCGCGGATCAGTTCGTCGCGGACCGTCGTACCGGTGCGCCGGTCGATCACCGTCCGCCAGATCTCGTTGCGGCGAAAGTACTCCGCGCCGACCCGGAGGAACCGCTCACCCCGCGAGAACACCCGGTACGACGACTCGGCCGGGACGTCGGCGAAGATCTCGCCCTCCAGGTAGCGATCGCCCACTCCGACGCGCAGCTGGAACGTCTGGTCGGTGTCGTTGCGGAACTGCAGATCCACGTAGTTGTAGACGATGCTGCAGCCCACGCCCCACGGCAGCACCCGCCCGTTGTCCGGGAACGGGTCGAAGCTGTGCGTGGATCGCTGCGTCACCGTCAACGGCGAGTGCAACACCATCCAGTGCAGCAGGTTGGCGAGCTGGCAGATCCCTCCACCGATGCCCGGCCGCGCCTGACCGTTCGAGAGCCGCATGCCCTTCCGATAGCCCTTGCGGCGTGTGGCATTGCCCACCAGCTTGTTGAACGAGAACGTCTCACCCGGCCGGATCAGCAGCCCGTCCACCTGGGCGCATGCGAGCTTCAGGTTGGTCACCTTGTTGTGCTGCATCCACATCTCGGTCTCACCGAGCTGCCGCAACAGCAACGACTTGTGCCGCTTCACCCGCACCGGCAACTCGTCCACCTGCCGGAGCTGTGCGTACGGCGTACTGGACCGCATCCACTCGAGTCGCTTGAGCACGCGGTGGTACCGCACGGCCAGTGGGTAGAGCAGCGGCATCTGCTCGCTCCACCGGCGTCGCCGTACCGCGGGCAGCACTCGGGCTCGCTCCGCGTCGGTCAGGTCCTCCAGACCGACCCGCCACGCCACGTCCGGCGTCACCCCAGTGGACTCCGATCGCTCCGTGTCTGTCGGTCCGCTGAACTCCAGCGCCCTGCTGGCGGTCGTGTCTGACATTCGGTCCCCCGAACGACGAGGGACGGTCCTGCGACCGACCCGGTTACGGTACGCCGCGCCTGCCGCAGCCACATGACAGCGAAAGCACGATCGGATTGCGCTCTCTACGACGCCAGAACTCCACCGAGAGTTCGATGGGGGGCTGGCGTGGTCTGGCCTGGCCGTCCGAGCTCCGACCGCTCCGCTCAAGCCGTCGCCGTTCAGCCGATCTCGAGCGCGGTACAAATCCACCGATGACGCCGGATCTCCATCCGCAAAGCGATCGCCCTCGACCGATCCCCGTGCCGCACATGTGCCGCCACCTCAGCCACGTGCCGAGCCGGCGTACACACCCGCACCGACCGCACCGCACTCCGCTCCCGAGCCCCCCGACTGGTAGCCGTGGTAGTCAGCCCCAGCACCCGAACCCGCCGATTCAAATCCGCGAACACAGCCTCATCCGCAAACCGAACCAACTGCGAAATCGGCCGATCCCCCGCCAGCACCTCCGAAACCGCCTGCACCAACCGCCCAGCCCAAGCCCGCGCATCCGGCACCCCCGGCCCCGCCGCGGTCGCCGCTCCACCCACCTCCGGCCCCGCGGACCCAAGCCCGTGCTCGGCCGACTTCAACGCCGGCGCCCCGCCACCGGTCGCCGCCACCTTCAGTGCCGCCGACCCGTCGCCGACCCCATCCCTGACCGGCGCATCGGACTCGTCAGCGGCTGCGACCACCTTCAGCGCAGCCGACCCGTCACCGACCTCAGCCGGCACCGGTGCCGGCGACCCGTCACCGACCTCGGCCGGCACCGGTGCCGCCGGCCCGTCACCGACTTCAGCCCTCACCGGCGCAGCCGACCCGTCACCGGCCACCGCCGCCGGCACCGCTGCGAGCTTCCGCCCCTCCTCCACCGCGGCCTGAACCTTCAGGTGGGCTTCGCCCTCGGCTTCGCGGGCTTGGGCTGGGGCTGTGGTGAAGGCGGCGAGGGTGGTGAGGGTCGTGGGTGCGGAGACCACGCCGAGCCGGATGATCGCCTGTAGGCGCAGGGCCAGCGCGCCGTCGGTCATGCTGTCGGCGTAGCGCACCGTCGCCGGCACAGTGTGCGCCGGAGGACCATCGACAGCCCGCAGCCGCGGTGTCGCGATGCTGACCTCGCCGGCCACCTCGTCGGGGGACGCCGGGGTCTCGGGGACAGCTGCGAGAGGGATGAGGGGAGTCGGGTGCTGGAGTTCGTCCGCACGGAGGTTCTGAGGCTGGCTCATGTCACTTCTCCTGGTGGGTGGGCGGCACGTGCTGGCCGGTCGCGGCTGCCGGGATGCGCAGTACCTGACCGGGAAGAATGAGGTCGGGATCGGAACCGATCACCCGACGGTTGGCGGCGTACCACTCCGGCCACCGGGCCGCGATCGCCTCGGCACTGGCGTTCGGACCCAGCTCCCGCGCGGCGATGCTCCACAACGAGTCCCCGGCCCGCACCACAACCCGCCCAGGCACCCGCACCGGAACCCCGGACCGCAGATCCGTATACCGAGTAGCCGCCCCCACCGCCGGCCGATCCGGCACCCCCACCCGAACCCGCCGCCCACCCGGCACCCCGTCCTCCACCCGTCCCACCCCAGACCGCTCCACGCCAGACGGGACCACGCCAGACCGGTCCACGCCGGGCCGGGTCACGTCGGGCCGGCTCGCCTGGGGCTGGGTTGGCGCGGGGTGACGGGTGGTCTTGCCGTCCGGTGTACGTGCGCCGTCCGCCGGGGCGCCCGTGGTCGGCCGGGAGGTCTGCGTGCGTGCCGCGTCCGACTGGGCTGCATTCGGAGGTGGGGTCCGTACGCCGGCCCCCGGGTGGGTGCCGGTGGTCGTGGGCGGCTGCGGGGCCAGTGTGGTGTGCGGGTTCGGGGCGTCGATCCGGGCGCTGGATTGCGCCGGGCCGGTGGTCGGTCCCTGCTCGGTGAGGCGGACTGTCGACGGCGGCTCGTTGGCGCGCCAGTCCGTCGTACGTGAGGGGGCAGCGTCCGGGTGAGCGGCTTGTGCAGACCCGCTGAGGTGGAGTGTGGACCCGGGCTCGGTGGTGCGCCAGTTCGTCGTATTCGAGGCGGCGGCGTGCGGGTGAGCGGCGGGTGCGTGTCCGGTCAGGTGGACTGTGGAGCCGGGCTCGGTGATGAGCCTGTCTGTCGTATCTGAGGCGGCGGCGTGCGGGTGAGCGGCGGGTGCTTGTCCGGCGAGGTGAACCGTTGACCCGGGCTTGGTGGGGGTGTTGGTGAGTTGGACGGTGGAGTGGGGCTCTACCTGGGTCCAGGGGCGGGTGGTGGTGGCGTCAGCGGGGGTTGCGTGGGCTACGCCGACGGTGAGGGGTGTGACGGCGGCGACGCCGAGGCTGGAGCGGAGGAGGGTGCGGGCGGTGGTCGAGGTGATCCGGCCGGCGATGGCTCCGGCGAGGGCGCCGATTGCTCCGGGGAGTTGCTCCAGGACGGTCATGACGACTGCGAGGACGAGCCAGCCGTAGGCCATCCAGGCGACGGTGCCGACGGCGAGGACTGTCATCGAGTCGAGGTCATGGCCGTTCACGCCGGTGATCGAGCCCGCGGTCATCCAGCGCAAGGCCAGGCCGACGCCGACGAGCGCCAGCACCGCGAGCGTCCCTTTCACTGCCCGGATCATCGCGTTCATCCCGCTTCGCCCCCGACCTATGAGTTTGCTTTAGTTTGCCTTGGCTTGACCACTATAGACCAGTTCTACCGTCGCTTTGCAAGTCCTTAACGCACGAAGCGTGGGCTTCCCTGACAGCGGGTGACCGCCAACGGCCGGTAGGTTCAGCGGCTATGCGGTGGGATGCGTTGTTCGCGGACCTGGAGTCGCAGTTTGAGGCGCTTCAGGAGGGCGACCTGTACGGCGAGGTCGCGGATCGGGTCCGGGCCGAGGTCGGGAAGATCACGGTGCTCGACCGGCTGCGCGGGGCCGTGGACACGGTCGTCCGGGTGGAGTTGATCGACGCGGACCCGGTACACGGGACGTTGACGCGGGTCGGGAAGGACTGCTTGCTGATCGAGACCGAGCGGTACGAGGAGTGGCTGATCCCGGTCGCCGCGCTGGTCGCCGTACACAGGCTGGGCCCGTGGGCGGAGCCGGCGAGCGGCGCGGTCGAGGGGAAGCTCGGGCTCGCGCACCTGCTGCGGGGGATCGCGCGCGACCGCTCGCCGGTCACGCTGTTCTGTAGCGGGGGAGGCCCGGTCACCGGCACGATCGACCGGGTCGGAGCCGACTTCCTCGAGCTGGCCGAGCATCCCCTGGACGCTCCCCGCCGCCGGAGCGAGGTCTACAACCAGCGCCTGGTCCCCACCCAGGCCCTCCGCGCCCTCCGCCGCCGCTGAGCCAACCGCATCCAGCCGACATCGCTCCGGTCCGACGCCCTGGCAGGGCCGCGAACTCGTGAGGCTGGGTCGGACAGTGGAGGGATTCTCTACTGGAGCGGCCAGAAACCCTCCACGAATCCCGGGGGCGCTGGTCTGGGGAGCGCGTCGCACGCGGAGTGTCTAGTAGGACTCCCCGAAACTAGGACTGCCCGAAACCCCGGACGGGCCGGACCGGCGCCAGCCCGCCGGTGTCCACAGTGATCGGCTACTGGTGCGCTTCCTCGGTCTGCTCTGCTTCTTCGCCGAACGGATGACTGTCGATGAAGTCCTTGGTCTCGCTGTAGAGCCGTTCGATGTACTTCTCGAGCTCGGTGGCCTCGACCCGCCACTGGCCGCGGCCACCGATCTTGACCGCGGGGATGTCGCCGCGCCGGACCAGGGCGTACACCTGGTTGGCGGAGATGTTGAGGACTTCGGCGACGTCGGCGAGCTGGAGGAATCGGGGACCCGGCATCCGTCCTACTCCTTCACATAGTGGTCGGTTCCTTCAGTTTGCCACGGTTGACGATCGGATGATCTCGTTTGTCCCCAGGCGAGGGCCGGGAGTGACGCCCTGTGGATGACCGTTCACAGCGAGGTCCCCGGACACGGCAGAATGTCGGTCCGAGAGCGATCGATTGACTGGGGAGTTCGACGTGGTCGACACAGCAGTGCGGAGTGGGTTCGGGGCACCGTCCGTCCCGGCCCAGCGCAACCGGCGGGCCCGGTGGAAGGACGGCCGGCTCGTCCTCGGCGTACTGCTCGTCGCCATCACCGCGCTGGCCGGCGCCAAGCTGTTGTCGGCGGCCGACGACACGACCACGATCTGGGCGGCCAAGCACGACCTCCAGGCCGGCACCACGCTGACCGGCGACGACCTCACTACCGTGCGGGTGCGCTTCACCAGCGGCGACGACGCCAGCAGGTACGTCGCCGCCGACGCCGACCTCAAGGGCCTCGTCGTGGCCCGCGCGATCGACGCCGGTGAGTTCGTGCCGCGAGAGGCGGCAGTCTCCGAGTCGGAGCGCAACCGCACCGAGTTGCCGTTGTCGGTCGCGACCGGACGGCTGCCGTCGGACACCGCGGGCGGCGACACAGTGGACATCTGGGTCGTCCCGAAGGAGCAGAGTCAGCCGGCCAAGCTGCTGTGGAGCAGCGTTCGCGTCCTCCAGATCGACGCGGTCAAAGGCGTAGCGGGTAGTTCGGCCCGCAGACAGGTCCTGATCGGGCTCGCGCCGTCCGACCTATCGCGGCTCCCGGCCGCGCTCACCGCAATGAGCGCGGGCGAGCCGACCCTGGTCCGGCGGGCCGGCTGATGTCCGTCCCCGTCCTGTTGGCCGTGACCGGCGCCCCCTGGGAGGCAGACGTCGTACGGCGGACCGAGCGCGCACCCGGGATCCGGGTGGTGCGGCGCTGTGTCGACCTCGCCGACGTGATGGCGGCGGCCGCGAGCGGTCAGGCCCGCGCGGTGCTGCTCGCCGACGACCTGGCCCGGCTCACCTCGGATGCCGTGTCCGCATTGCACACGCGCGGGATCGCCGTACTCGCCCTCGTGGACCCGACGGAGAACGGCGCACCCTTCGGCGCCGAGGACAGGCTCAGCCGGATGGGGATCGAGCGCATCCTCCCGGCCGACGTCAGCCCGGAGGACCTCGGCCGCGCGGTGACCGATGCGGTCGAGTCGGGCCCGCCGGCCTCGCTGTCGCACTTCGGCGGCGGATTCGTGCCGCTGACTCCGGAGACTGCGGGCAACCCGCCGCCCGTCTACACCCAGGGCAGCGGCCGGGTGATCGCGGTCTGGGGACCGACCGGCGCGCCCGGGCGGACGACCGTCGCGGTCGGACTGGCCTGCGAGCTCGCGGTCAAAGGCGTACCGACTCTGCTAGCCGACGCTGATGTGTACGGCGGGACCGTCGCGCAGCTCCTCGGGATGCTGGACGAGACCTCCGGGCTGGCCGCCGCGGCGCGGTCGGCGTCGAGTGGTTCGCTCGACATGGTGATGCTCGCGAAGCACGCGCGTCAGGTCGAGCCGCATCTGCTGGTGCTGACCGGCCTCAGCCGCGCCGACCGCTGGACGGAGTTGCGGCCGGCCGCGATCGAGTCGATCTGGTCGGCCGCACGCATGCTCGCGCCGGTGACCGTCGTCGACGTCAGCTTCTGTATCGAGACGGATGAGGAGATCTCGTTCGACTCGCTGGCGCCGCGCCGCAACGGCGCGACCGTGGCGACGCTGGAGGAGGCCGACGAGGTGATCGTCGTCGGTACGGCGGACCCCGTCGGCCTGACCCGCCTGATCCGCGCGATCCACGAGGTGCGCGCCATCGTGCCGTCGGTCAGCCTCAGAGTCGTGGTCAACCGCGTCCGCTCCGGCTCCCTCGGCAGTTCTCCCGCCGATGCGGTCGGTGAAGCCCTCACGCAGTACGCCGGGGTCCAGCCGGCCGCCCTGCTTCCGTACGACCTGAGCGCCGTGGACACCGCCATGTCCCGCGGCCGCAGCCTGGCCGAGTCCGCCAAGTCCAGCAAGCTCCGCAAGTCTCTCCAGCAACTCGCCGGAACCATCGCGAAGGAGCTCGTCGGCTGACCGTGCCACTCAGGGTCGAGTCGGTGGGAATACGGGGGAAAACCCCACCGACAGGCGTCGGGGGATGTGTCAGGGTTGGGCTGTTGTCGCACCCCAGGGGAGAGCAATGTCCGACGTCGAGGGCCGGCCGGCGAGCACGATGAGCACCGAGCGGCGGTATGGGATCGCGATCTCGGTCGCGCTCATCCTCGGCGGGCTGTACTGGGCGCTGACCGGCCTGACCGAGGGCACCAAGACAGGCGAGGGCAGCTACCCGGTGCAGGGCGACGCGCTGCGGATCGACAGCAGCTCGGCGGAGGTCGAAGTACGCGCCGGCGACGGTCCGGACCTCAAGGTCGAGCGGCAGTTCGAGCGCAACGTGTTCGGGTCCGATCCGAAGGAGAAGTACGACAACGGCAAGCTCGAGCTGACCGACTCCGGTTGCGGGTTCCTGTCCTTCGGCTGCAAGACCACCTACATCGTGACTGTTCCGAAGGACCTGCAGGTGACGCTGAAGAGCAGCAGTGGGCACGTCAAGGTGTCCGGGCTCACCGGTGGTGCCGACCTGAAGTCGAGTTCGGGCACCATCGAGGTGCAGGACGTCGCCGGTCCGCTCCGGCTGGAGTCCAGCTCCGGCGACCTCGACGGGCAGGATCTGCGGGCGACCAGCGTGTCGACCGAGAGCAGTTCCGGCGATGTCGACCTCGACTTCGCGGTCGCGCCGCAGTCCGTGGACTCGAAGGCGAGCTCGGGTGACGTGTCGATCCGGATCCCGTCCGGTACCGAGTCGTACAAGGTGGAGACCGACACCTCGTCCGGCGACGAGTCGGCGGATGTGAAGACCGACCAGACCGCGACCCGCACCATCAAAGCCAAGACCTCGTCGGGCGACGTCACCATCGAGTACAACCACTGACGCCGCGGATACGGCGAGTGACCAGGAGGACCGCCGGCGTGGTCGGGTCCATGTTCTGAGTAGGCTTGCCGGCATGTCAGAGGTCAAGGTGGTGCCGCGCGGCCTGCTGGTGGACTGGGGCGGCGTGCTCACCTCGGGCCTGGAGGACGCGCTCCGGCGCTGGGCCGAACTCGACGGGTTCGACTTCGATTCCTACCTGCAGGCGGTGCTCGCCTGGCTGCCCGCCGCGACGCCCGAAAGCGCCACCGCGGAAGCCGAGCTGAACCCGGTGCACGCCCTCGAGCGCGGCCAGATCGCCGTCCCCGACTTCGAGCGCAAGCTCGCCTCGATCCTGGTCCGCCGCGACGGTACGCCGGTGCCCGCGGAGGGGCTGATCGAGCGGATGTTCGCGCACTTCGAGCACCAGCCGGCAATGTCCGCGCTGGTCCGGCGGGCCCGGTCGCACGGGATCCGCACCGCGCTGCTGTCGAACTCCTGGGGCAACACCTACCCGCGCGACACCTGGGACGGGATGTTCGACGACATCGTCATCTCCGGTGAGGTCGGGATGCGCAAGCCCGAGCCGGAGATCTTCCTGCTGGCCGCCCGCCGGCTGGACCTGAAGCCGGAGGAGTGCGTCTTCATCGACGACCTCGAGCTCAACGTCGACGGCGCCCGCGCGGTCGGCATGACCGCGATCCTCCACACCGAGTACGACGAGACCCGGCGAGCGCTGGAAACCCTGTTCGGAGCCGACCTGACGTGACCGTGACCACCACGCCCTCCTCCCCACCTCGCCCGGCCGCCCGTCGCGTCGTCATCGCGATCGTCGGCTGCGCGCTGCTCGTCGCTCTCGGCGCCTGGGTCGGCAGCCTGTTCGGCGGCATGATCGACCTGCGCGTCTACCGGATGGGCGGCTCGGTGCTGCTCCACGGCAACGCCCTGTACGACGCCATGCTGCCGGGCTCGGGGTTGCCGTTCACCTACCCGCCGTTCGCGGCGATCGCGATGGTGCCGCTGGCCGCGGTCCCGTGGGGTGTCGCGCTGGTGGCCTGGACCACGATCTCGGTGCTGTCCATCACCGCCCTGTGGCGGACCAGCCTGCCGAAGACCTTCTGGTCGTTCATCACGCCCCGCAAGCGGACGGCGGTCCTGGTCGCGCTGACCGCGCTCTCGCTGCTGCTCGAACCGGTCTGGCAGACGATCCAGTTCGGCCAGATCAACCTGTTGCTGACGGCAATGATCCTGCTGGATCTGGTCCGGCCGAACGACGCGCGGCTGCGCGGATTCTGGCTCGGTGTCGCGATCGGCGTCAAGCTGACGCCGCTGCCGTTCCTGGCGCTGCTCATCGTCACGAAGCAGTGGCGTGCGCTGCGGAACGCCGTACTCGGGCTGCTGGCGACGATGGCGATCGGGTTCGCGATCGTGCCGCACCAGTCCTGGCGGTACTGGACCGACGTCATCCTCGACGCGAACCGGGTCGGCGGGATCGCCTACACCGGCAACCAGTCTTTCAACGGCTTCCTGCACCGGATCGGCAACGACGCCGGCTGGGTGCAGCCGGCGTGGTTCGTGCTGTCAGTTGTGTTCGGCCTGCTTGCGCTCTGGCTGGCCCGGCGCTACTGGCTGGCAGACGAGCGCGTCACCGCGATCTCGGTGATGGCGCTGGCCGTGCTGTACGCGTCGCCGATCTCGTGGAGTCACCACTGGGTCTGGATCATCCCGCTCGGCGTGAGCCTGATCCGCGCGGTCAACCGGGTGTGGGGCCTCAACCCCGCGGTCGTGACCGGAGTGCTCTTCTACGGCCTGTTCGTGCTGCGCTCGATCTGGTGGGTGCCGTACCGTGACGGCCGCGAGCTCAGCTGGACCTTCTGGCAGTCCATCCCCGGCAACTCCCACCTGATCGTCGGCATGATCGCCTTCATCCTGCTGGCGGTCACCAGCCGCAGCCTGCCTAAGCCGTCGCCAACGCCCGCAACGGCGGATCAAGCCTGACCGCCAGGTCAGCATCAACCAGAGAAGCTTCGGCCAGCAGTACGTCGACATTGGCGCGGAAGGCTCGCGAGAGCTCAGCGGTGTCGAGTGACCGCACCAGTGTCGGCTCCACAGCCGCAGTGGTGGCCGCTGGCAACAGATGTAGGCCACGGCCCTGTGAATGCGGCACACCGTGCCGCAAGCACGCCAGCATCAGCACGTGATCGCGTACGCCGCTGATCATGTACTCCGCCTGCCACACCTTGCCCCGCGCGATGCTGGACCGCGCATGCAACGCGTACAGCCACCCCATCCCGATCAGGTCCACCGGTGCCGGCGTCCCCCAGGCCGGCTGCTCCACAGTCTCGCCGAAGAGCAGCCGGAACGTGGGCCCGAGCGCACCGAACTCAGCAGCCGGTGCGAAGGCGATGTCCACCTGCAACGTCGAAGCCAGCAGGAACACCCGATACACCGTCCGGCGCGACCACACGTCGGTGTGGTGGACAGCGCCGTGCTCGGCGTACATCAGTGCCGTGAAGTCAGCCAGTACGGCGTCCTGGTCGGCGTCGGCCGCGAGTCCGAGGGCCAGGTCGATGTCGGACCACTCGTCCTCACCTCCGACCGCGGCCGACCCGGTCAGCGCCGCACCGGTGACACGTGCATCAGACCGAGCGGCCTCCACCAGCAAGTCCCGCAGGCGGGACCTCTCCGCAACCGTGTACATCACGAAGAGAATAGTAGGAGCAGACCACCGACGGTGTAGGCGACCATGACGACCAGCAGCGGGATCTGACCGGCCAGCGCCTTGTTGCGCGGGAACAGGGCGACGGCACGGTCGTGCGCCGAGACGACGCCCAGCAGGTGACCGCAAACCACGGCCAGCACCTGGATGACCGCGATCGTCGTGCTGTGGTTGGTGATGCCGGTGTTCACCGCGAGCAGACCGGTGCCGAAGATGTTGGCGCCGTTGCTGAGCGGGTCACTCAGGTAGATGAGCGTCCGCTGCCCTTCGAGGATGAACAGCGTCAGGTAGTGCGCGACGACGTACCCGAAGGCAATCGGTATGACGGAGTGCGCGAACAACCGTGGCAGCGTCGTACGGGAACTGTCCGACAACCGCCCGGCCAGCAGCGTGGCACCGGTGAACGTGACCAGGACGAAGAGGATGAACCCGATCAGCGCGGCGGTGCCGAGCCAGGTCATCGAGACGTCCTGGTTCTGGGCCCAGCCGATCCACGCCGTCGAGTTCGAGAAGCCGTCGTACGCCGTGGATCCGAGCAGCGCGGCCACCATCCCGACGAGACCGGGTAGCGGCTTGAGACCGTCCAGGTTCTCCAGCGGGCGGCGGACCACCAGGGCTCCGTCGGTACGACGGCCCCACGGCGACAACCGGGACATCAGGGTCGCGTACACCTCGAACGGGTCGCCGGTCGAGAACCACCGATCGCCGAACAGGATCGCGCCGAACATCGTGATCACGAAGTACAGCGCGAGCCACGCCTGCAGGACCGGGATGGTGGCGCGGTCCGGGGCGACCAGCTCCAGCCAGGTGAAGGCGAAGATGCCCAGCGCGGCCGGCCACAGACCGAGCCACGCGGGCAGCTCGAGCACACCCTTCGACGGCGGCTGCCGGAGCGCCTTGCTCAGCAGCAGGTGAATCGTCCGCAGCGGGTTCAGCGTCCGCCAGACCGGGCCGAACACGATCGAGATCGGCACCAGCCCGACCCAGACCAGGATGTAGATGAACCCGAAGATCGGGTTCGTCAGCCGGTCGACGCCGAACATCAGCGAGACCATCGCGTAGAGGAAGGTCGCCAGCCCGACCAGCCGGACCACCCAGCGGAACCAGGCCGCGTCGACCGTCCGGGTGATTGCGGCAGGCAACGGCTTCCCGGAGGCGTTGCCCCGGTACTTCGGACTCCGCCAGGCCAGCGCGAGGACGACGAACGAGACGCCGATCGCGACCGCGGCGCCCCCGACCGCCAGACCGAACGGAATCGGCAGGTCCTGCCGCCCACCGATGCCGTGCAGGGGAAGGATCAGCCCGGTCACGAGCCAAGGCCCCGTGACCGCGCCGTGCCGGAGGCGCGGCAATCCAACGCAGTACTCACGACACTACGAGCTTGGCGACCAGCTTGCCGCTCTCGTGGGTCTCGATCTCGAACGTGCCCTTCATGTCCGCGGTGAACTTGACCGAGGCCGGCTTGCCCGGGGTGAGCGGCAGCTCCTTGTCGTAGCCGTGGATGTGCACCTCGTCCGCGGCGTCGCTGACCGCGGTGACCAGCACGGTCTGGCCGGCCTTCGCCTTGATGGTCGCGCCGCTCGGGGTGACCTTGCCGTTGGCAACGGTGACGTTGATGGTCACGTCGGCCTGCTCACCGGACGGGTCCGCGGTGTTCGACGGGGAGCTCGTGTTCGGCTTCCCCGGGGTCGGGGTGTTCGTCGGCAGGGCCGTCGGCGTACTGGCGGGGGCGCTCGACGTGTTGCTCGGACTCGCGCCGCTGTCGGAGTCACCACCGCCACAGCCGGCCAGGACCAGCATGCCGAGGGTGGGCAGAAGAGCGGCGGCGGCACCGCGAGTGAGCGTCGAACGCATCGGTCCAGGAGCCTTTCGAGGGATCTGTGAACTTCTCAGGGTGCGGGACACACCCTCTTGCCTGACGAACACGAATAGCTCAGTGTTCCCGTACAGCCAGTGTCGCAGCCCACTGTCGGCGGTGGCCGCTAGGGTGACGAGACAAGCTATTCCTAGAGAGGAAGGTGACCGGATGCCCGATCGGCTGACGTCGCTGGATCTCACCTTCCTGAAGGCAGAGTCCCCGGCCACCCCGATGCACGTCGGGACGGTCGACATCTTCGAGCCGCCGGTGCACTCCGGCGACGGGTTCGACTACGAGAGCCTGGTCGCGCTGATCCGGGACCGGATCGCGTTCGTGCCGCGGTACCGGCAGCGGGTCCAGCAGGTGCCCGGCCGGTTCGCCGGCCCGGTCTGGGTGGACGACGAAGAGTTCGACATCACCTTCCACGTACGCCGCTCGGCCCTGCCGCGACCGGGGACGCACGCGCAGCTGCTCGAGCTGGTCGCCCGGATCATGTCGCGGCGGCTGGACCGGGCCCGGCCGCTGTGGGAGATGTACCTGGTCGAGGGCCTGCAAGGTGACCGGTTCGCGATCATCGCCAAGTCCCACCAGGCCCTTGTCGACGGCAACAGCACGGTCGACATCGGCCAGGTCGTGCTGGACGCGACCGCGCAGCCCCGGGACACCCCGACCGACACCTGGGAGCCCCAGCACCCACCGTCCGCGCTGGAGCTGCTCGCCGGCGTGTTCACCGACGCCACCCGGCACCCCACCGCGGTGCTGGAGCTGGCCCGGGCCGAGATCGCCAGCCTGACCGGGGCAACCTCGGTCCGCGAGGTGCTCGGGGACGTGGTCGGCTCGCTGGTCGCGCAGCGCCATGTGCAGGAGAGCTCGCTGCACGTGAAGACCTCCGGTCAGCGCCGGTTCACCACCGTGCAGACCGACCTGGAGGACTACCGGACCGTCCGGGCGATCCACGGCGGCACGGTCAACGACGTGATCCTCACGGTCGTCGCGGGCGCGTTCCGGGGCTGGATGATGACACGCGGTGAGGGTGTCGGACCGACCCGGAGCGTCCGCGCCGTGGTCCCGGTCAGCATCCGCGACGACGAGGACGAGGAGCCGACCTCGCTCGGGTCCCGGGTGATCGCCTCCACGGTGAACCTCCCGGTCGGGGAGAACTCCCCGGTCATGCGGATGCACCAGATCTCGTACCAGACCAAAGTGCACAAGGACACCGGCCGCGCGGTCAGTGCGCAGTCGCTCGTCGGCATCGCCGGGTTCGCCCCGACCACGCTGCACGCGCTCGCCGCCCGGGTCGCGACCACGACCGTCCGGCCGATCGACGACGTGGTGATCACCAACGTGCCCGGTCCGCAGTTCCCGCTGTACGCCCAGGGCGCGCCGATGCTGGCGTCGTACCCGGTGGTCCCGCTGATGCCCGGACAAGGGCTGTCCGTCGGCGTCACGTCGTACGACGGGAAGGTGTTCTACGGGCTCAACGCGGACCGCACCGCGATGCCGGACCTGGCTGTTTTCGCCCAATGTGTGACGGATGCGCTGGACGAGTTGCTCGACACCACCACGGGCAGCCACAACCGGGCCTCCCGCGGCCGGAAGAAACCCCGCGGCACTACCAAGAAGGCGGGTTCATGAGGGTCTACATCCCATCCACGCTGCGGCTGCTGGACGCCGCGTGTCACGCCGGCGAGCTCGGCCCGGCCCCGCTGACCGCGTACGCCGTCACTCCGGCGCTGCGGGAGTGGTACGCCGAGGGTGACGACGAGGAGCTCGAGTACGCCGCGATGGCGCAGGCCGCCCGTGCCTCGATGGGACTGCTCGCGGCCGATCCCGGGACCGCGCGGAGACGAGTGGTCGTGGCGGCCGAGGTGAGCGCCGTACCGCCGGCCGACGGATCGGTCGAGCTGGGGGACGCCCGGCTCGGGCTGCAGGTGGTGATCCCGTGGACGGCGGTGGCCGCCGTCCACCTGGACGCGGCCGGTGCGGCGGCGGTGGTGGGGAAGGCCGCCGACCTCTGGGACGCGGCCCAGAACGGTGATGACGACGCACTTTTCGCCCTCGATTCGTGCGAGGGTGAAGACCTGTTGTGGTACGCGACACAGGAGATTCCCGATCTGCTCGCGGCGGAGGGGCCGCGCGGACGGAACGGATCGAGCTGACAGGGAGCTGATGGCGATGCAGGCGATCTGGAAGGGTGCCATCTCGTTCGGGATGGTGACGATCCCGATCAAGGTGTTCTCGGCGACCGAGGAGAAGGACATCTCGTTCCGCCAGGTGCATGTCGCCGACGGCGGCCGGATCAAGTACAAGCGGATCTGCTCGATCGACGGCGAGGAAGTGCCGTACTCCGACATCGGCAAGGGCTACGAGATGGCCGACGGCCGGATGATCGTGCTGGAACCGGACGACTTTGCCGACCTGCCGCTGTCCAGCAAGAAGGTCATCGACGTCCTCGAGTTCGTGCCCGCCGACCAGGTCGACCCGCTGTACCTGGGCAAGTCCTACTACCTACAGGCGGACGGCGGGCCGGGCGCCAAGCCGTACGTACTGCTGCGGGACGCGCTCGACGGCTCCGAGCTGTACGCGCTGGTCAAGGTCGCGCTGCGGTCGCGCGAGAGCCTGGGGCTGCTGCGGACGGTCGACGACATCCTCGTGCTGCAGGTGATGCTCTGGCCGGACGAGGTCCGGGACGCGTCCTTCGCCGCGCCGCCCGAGGACGTGGAGATCCGGTCCCAGGAGAAGGCGATGGCGTCGTCGTACATCGACACGCTGCGGGGCGAGTTCGACCCGGACCAGTACCACGACGAGTATCGGCAGGCGCTGGAGAAGGTGGTCGAGGCGAAGGCGGCGGGTGTCCCGCTGCCGGAGACCGAGGAGGAGGAGACGGAGGGCGCCGAGGTCGTCGACCTGGTCGCCGCGCTCCGCGCCTCGGTCGAGGCCGCGAAGGCCCGTCGTGCGGGCGGGTCCGCGGACGCCGAGCCGGCCAAGAAGGCCCCGGCGAAGAAGGCGGCCGCCGCCAAGAAGGCTCCCGCGAAGAAGGCCGCGGCGGCCAAGAAGGCGCCGGCGAAGAAGACCGCCAAGAAGGCCGCGAAGAAGTCCGCATGACCGATCAGCTGCCGACCCCGCCGCCGACGCAGACCGAGATCCCGAAGGACGCCTCGGAGATCCCGGTCGATCCGACCGCGGCGGTGGTCACACCGGGCGCCTTCCTGCTGGAGCTCGTCCCGGTCCCGGTGACGGACGTGGACCGGGCCAAGCGGTTCTACTCCGAGCAGGCCGGCTTCCACGTCGACGTCGACGTCTCTCCGGCGGACGGCGTACGCATCGTCCAGCTCACCCCGCCCGGCTCCTACTGCTCGATCACCCTGGTCACCGGCCTGCCCCAGCTCGACATGCCATCCGGCACCCTGCGCGGCCTGCACCTCGTGGTCAAGGACATCGAGGCCGCTCGCGAGGAGCTGATCAAGCGCGGCGTCGACGTCAGCGAGACCGAAGACCTCGGCGGCGTCTTCTACGCCTGGTTCGAGGACCCCGACGGCAACACGTGGGCCCTCCAGCACATGCCCTGGCGCCCCTGACCTACCGCCCGCTCGGGGACCTCTTCAGGTGAAACGTATGCTACAAATGAGGTCGCCGTGAGAGCGGACCAGTCGGGTTCGTGGTCCGGGGGTTCGGCGTGGCACGATGCTCGTGTCACCTAGTGGCAGCGCGCGCCGCCCACCCGCAGCGGCGCCCGCAGCACGGTCCACCACACGATCGAGGAGCCTCGCACTATGGATGCCGTCACCACCGTTCCGACGCCTGCCAACGAGCCCGTCAAGGGGTATGCGCCGGGTTCGGCCGAGCGCGCGAGTCTGGAGTCGAAGCTCAAGGAGTTCACCGCGGCGGGTGCGATCGACCTGACCTGCACGATCGGCGGCGAGCAGAAGCTGGGTGGCGGCACGCCGGTCGAGGTGGTGCAGCCGCACAAGCACGCGCACGTGCTCGGCACCCTCGGCAACGCGACCGAGGCCGACGGCCGGGCCGCCGTGGTCGCGGCGCTCGCGGCTGCTCCGTCGTGGCGGTCGCTGTCGTTCGACGACCGCGCCGCGATCTTCCTGAAAGCCGCCGATCTGCTGGCGGGCCCGTGGCGCGACACTCTGAACGCGGCCACCATGCTCGGCCAGTCGAAGACGATCCAGCAGGCCGAGATCGATGCGGCCTGTGAGCTGATCGACTTCCTGCGCTTCAACGTGGCCTTCGCGCGGCAGCTCGTCAGCGACCAGCCGATCTCGTCCCCGGGCGTGTGGAACCGGGTCGACTACCGCCCGCTCGAGGGCTTCGTCTACGCGATCACCCCGTTCAACTTCACCGCCATCGCCGGCAATCTGCCGACCGCGCCGGCGCTGATGGGCAACACCGTGGTCTGGAAGCCGTCGCCGACGCAGCAGTTCGCGGCACACTGGACGATGCGGCTGCTCGAGGCCGCGGGCCTGCCGGCCGGCGTGATCAACCTGGTCACCGGCGACGGCATCGAGGTGAGCAAGGCCGCGCTGACCCACCCGGACCTGGCCGGCATCCACTTCACCGGATCCACCAAGACGTTCCAGTCGCTGTGGGGCACGGTCGGCACGAACATCGCGTCGTACAAGACCTACCCGCGGCTGGTCGGCGAGACCGGCGGCAAGGACTTCATCCTGGCGCACCCGTCCGCGGATCCGGCGGTGCTGAAGACCGCGATGGTGCGCGGCGCGTTCGAGTACCAGGGCCAGAAGTGCTCCGCCGCATCGCGTGCGTACGTCGCTCGCTCGGTGTGGGACCGGATCCGCGACGACCTGGTCGCCGAGACCGACTCGCTGACCATGGGCGACGTCACCGACCTGTCGAACTTCATCGGCGCCGTGATCGACGACCGCGCGTTCGCCAAGCACAAGGCGGCGCTGGACCGGGCCCGCTCGACCGACTCCATCGAGGTCGTTGCCGGTGGCACCTATGACGACAGCGAGGGGTACTTCGTCCGGCCGACGGTGCTGGTCTCGGCCGACCCGACCGACGAGATCTTCAGCACCGAGTACTTCGGCCCGATCCTCGGCGTGCACGTGTACGACGACGCCGACTACGACACCGTGATGCGGCAGATGGAGCACTCCGCGCCGTACGGGCTGACCGGTGCGGTCATCGCGCAGGACCGGCACGCGATCGCCGAGGCGTCGGACTACCTGCGCTTCGCAGCCGGCAACTTCTACGTCAACGACAAGCCGACCGGGGCGGTCGTCGGTCAGCAGCCGTTCGGTGGTGCGCGGGCGTCCGGCACCAACGACAAGGCCGGCTCGATGTGGAACCTGATCCGCTGGGTCTCGCCGCGCTCGATGAAGGAGACCTTTGCCCCGCCGACCGACTACCGCTACCCGCACCAGGGCTGACGAAAGACACCAGGGCTGGTGAAAGAGGCGAAGAAAGACGGTGGTGGGGGACCGGGGCTGAGCCGGTGCCGGCCTAGGTCGCCAGGCCCCGGCGGACGGTGATGTAGAAGGTCGTGAGGTCGTCGAGCAGGGCCTCGACCTGGTTCTGGTCGGTGAGGTCGGCGTCCAGCAGCCAGTCCGAGATCAGGTCGAACATCCCGCCGACCAGGCCGATCGCGGCACTGTGCCGGACGGCTCGCTGCTCCTCGGGCGGCGGGCCGTCGTACCGGTCCCAGAGCTGCGCCAGGAAGCCGGCTGCCCAGCGGCGGTTGGTCCGGCGTTCACGCTCGACGGTCTCCGAGATCCCGGAGGCCATGCCGAAGGTGATCCTGGTGATCCGAGGGTCGTCGACCAGCGCGTGCACGAAGGTCGCGAGCAGCCGCGGCGCCTCCTGCCGTTCGTTGCCGGTCGCCTGCGTCGCGGCGTCGGCCACCTGCTCCTCCAGGCGCGCCGAGGTCCGCCGCAGCAGGGCGAGGTAACACTCCTCCCGGCTGGAGAACAGCTCGTAGAAGCTCTTCGTCCCGATGTACGCCGTGGTGCAGATCTGCTCGATCGACGTGCCGAGATAGCCGTTGGCGGCGAACAGTTTGAGCGCCGCGTCCAGCAGCTGCTCGCGTCGTTCCGCCCGGCGTTGCTCGGCGTCCAGTCCCCGTATGGTCCTACTCATGCGCTGGACGGTACCCCCGTGGCGGATTCATAACCGGAGAAACTTGTTTCGAACACGAGCTCTTGTTTGTAACCAAGCATCCATGTTCAACTGTCCGTGATCTCGGCGTCACTGAACGATACAACCACAGAGCGCCGCCTTCGGCGGCGGGGTGTTCTTAAAGAGCGCCGCCTTCGGCGGCGGGGTGTTCTTAAAGAGCGCCGCCTTCGGCGGCGGGTGTCTTCAACGGGGAGCTGCACATGAAAATCCGCCTGCGCCGGGCCGCGGCCGGCCTGATCGCCGCTGTCCTGCTGACAGCCTCGACAACCACCGCGACGACCGCAAGCGCCGCGCCGTCATCGGGCCTCGACAACTGGTCCTGCAAGCCGTCGGCCGCGCATCCCGACCCGCTCGTCCTGCTGCACGGACTGGGCGGCAACGGCCCGGGCAACTACTCGTACCTCGGCCCGTTCCTGGCCGCGAAGGGCTACTGCGCCTTCACACTCACCTACGGCCAGGCCACGCCCGCGATCCCGGTCGGCGGCACGGTCTCGATCGCGCAGTCGTCAGCGGAGATCCAGGCCTTCGTCCAGCGCGTCCGGCAGGCGACCGGCGCGGCCAAGGTCGATATCGTCGGGCACTCCGAAGGCGCCTTCCAGAGCCTGTACGGCCCGAAGATCCGCGGGTACGCCGGTCAGGTGGGCAAGGTGATCGCCCTCGCGCCGCCGACGCACGGTACGACATTCGCCGAACTGGTGAGCGTGGGTGACTACCTCGGGCTCGGCCCGCTGGTCGACCAGGTCCTAAAGCAGTTCGGATGCCCGGCCTGCGACGAACTCATCGTCAGCGGCGCGGCCGTGCAGAAGCTGACCGCCGGCCCGATCGCCCAGCCCGGCGTGAAGTACACGGTGATCGCGTCCCGCTTCGACGCCCTGGTGACACCGCACGAAACATCCTTCATCCGCGAGCCCGGCGTCACGAACCAATACGTCCAGGACACCTGCCCGCTCGACCCGGTTGGCCACGTCGGTCTGGCCTTCGACCCGACTGTCGCTCAGTTGGTCGCCAACGCGCTCGACCCGGCCCAGGCAACCCGTGTGCTGTGCGCCTTCGGCCCGCCGCTGTAAGTCAGGCGGTGCGGTCGAGCTCCTGCAGAGGAGGGTCGACGAGCAGCGCGGATCCGCATCTCACGCAGATCCACTCATCCGGCTCGTCGACCAGGTGATCCCCGGCCTCGATCCGCTCGAACGGCATCACCGCCGCACAGAACACGCAGTACTGCGAATCCTCACCCACGGGCTCCACGCGCTGGCGCTTCTTCCGCATGACGGGCTCACCTCCGGAGCAACTCTTCCGTTCAGGTTGCCACCGGAGCCGGGCCCGTCACGGTAGCGACACTCGGCCCGGCCGGTTCAGTGCGTCCAGTCGCGGGCGAGCTCGTGCTCCTTCTGCAGGCCGGAGCGGATCGCGTCGACGACGAACGGCTCCATCTTCTTGCCGATCAGCGGGACCGCGACCTTCACGTCCAGGTCGATCGCCTGGACCGCCTGGGCGCCGCCGCTGATGCTCGCGGTGCCCTTCAGGGTGACCGGGGTGTTGCTGATCTCGCCGACCACGTCGGCCCGCCGGGACCCGTCCGCCGCGGCGGCGTGCCACGTCTCGGTCTGGACCACGGTCAGCGTCTGGCCGACGAACTTCCGCGCGAAGTCGGGTACGTCGTCGGACGGCATCTCCCGGCTGACCCGGACGATCGTGTCGCCGCCGGACTCGGTCACCTGCACGTCGTACGACAGCGCCTTGGTCTTCTCGCAGGCCTGCTCGCGGAAGGTGGCGTCCGTGATGATCGCGAACACTTCCTCGGGGGTGGCGTCGTACGACGCCGACAGCTTCAGCTCCATGCCGCACATCATGGCATTTCCGCTCGGTCACCGGACCCCTCCACCGCACCCGCCGGCCGGTGCGGGCTCCCCAGCTACGGGGCCGCGTTGAGCAGGTCGAGCCCGGACTGTTGCCGGGCGGCGTCGAGCTTGTCGATCGGGCCGTACCACCGCAGTCCGTACTGGTCCATCGGCGTACGGCCGGCGGCGAAGGCGCGGTCGGCCTGCCGCTGGAGGTAGGCCGTGTACGGGTGATCGGACAGCGCCGCGTTGAGCTTCCCGAGGCCGCGCACGTGGGCGCCCTTGAAGGACGGGCCGTCGCCGCCGCAGTCACCCGATTCGCAGGGCTCGCGCAGGATCCCATCGGCGGTATGCAGCGACGCCGCGGTGGTCGCCGCGTCGGCGAGCTGCCGGGCGCTGGTCAGGTACGCCGAGTTGTTCGTTGCCTTGGCCAACTCGGTGAGCGCGCCGATCAACACACCCTGGTTGTAGGTCCATGCGGTGTCGCCGTTGTTCTTGCAGGTGGACAGGTCGATCCCGTCGTTGACGAGCTGCGAGCCGTTGATCATCCCGGTCTGCTGGAACCAGGTCCAGCCGGACTGTGCCCGCTGGAGATAGGTGGAGTCGCCGGGGATCCGGCTGTGCAGCGCCGCGCTGAGCTGGATGTAGAGCGAGTTGGAGATCGCGTTCTTGTACGTCTTCGCCTCACTCCACCACACTCCGCCACCACAGGTGTTGTCCCAGTACGCCGCCATGTGGTCGGCGTCGGCCCGAGCGGTGTGCAGATAGCGCGCTTCACCGGTCACGTCGTACGCCGCGACCCAGGCGAGACCCCACCAGCCGGTGTCGTCGAGGTAGTCGTTGCGGAACTGGCCTTCCGCGGCGTTGAGGTTGAGGTCGTAGGTCCGCGCGATCGCGTACTTGTAGCTGTCCATCCCGCTGACCCGGATGTTGTCGATCACCGCGTTCAGCGCGTTGGCCGAGTTCCACCAGCCGGTGGTGTCGAATAGTCCGGTCGAGCGGTTGTAGTACTGCATCAGCGCGGTGGCCGCCGCCGTACGGCGATCCCAGGCGTTCCACGTGGTCCGGGCCCACGGCGTACAGGCGATGTCGGGGCGGTCGCCGGCCTTGCCGCAGGCGCGGAGGGCGCCGACGCCGAGGTTGTTCCAGTCGTCGACGTTGTACATCAGTGTGCGCCAACCGCGTTGCCCGGCGGGGATCGCGGTGTTGCCGAGGCGGCTGCCGTCGGTCCAGGTGCGGCCGCCGTCCATCGAGCGGTCCAGCCACACCTCGTCGCCGGGATTGCCGTTCTCGATCGAGGCCCAGCCCAGCGCGTCCGCGTCTTCGAAGTGCAGCGAGACGGTCCGGCCGAACAGCGTCGCCGACACCGGGGCCCGGTCGCCGGGGGAGAGCGCGGGGTCGCGGGCGTCGCAGTACTTGTTGCAGATCGTTGCCTGGGTGGACATGTTCACCGCCGGGGTCTCAGGGGCCGGGGCCGGAGGTGGTCCGCCGAGGGGGGAGGCGAGCAGGCTGAGGCTGGAAACGATTCCAACGAACATCACGAATCTCCCTGGGGCGGTAGGAAGAGAGCGGTGTCACCGAAGGTAGGTGGACGGTCACCGCGGCGTCAAGACGTCAGCAAGCCCAGCAGTATGCCGAGGGTGAGCAGCACGGTGAAGGCAGTCGCCACCCGCCGGCCGCACTGGGTGCGGCGCCGGATCGCGGTGTGGTCGACGTGCGTGGCGCACGGCTCGAAGCCCAGCTCGTCCGCGCGGGCAAGGACTCCGCTCAGCCGTCCCAACGCACTACGCCGCGACGCTCGCCTCGTCGCCTCTTGGACGACGCGATGCCGCATGAACTCCCGCGGATCGCCGGTCGGCAGGGTCACGCCTGGCGGCAGCGCGCGCTGCACGACGGCGTGGGCCGCGGTCACCCGCCGCTGCCGGCTGACCGACGGCGGGAGGATGAGATACGCCAGGTGAACCAGGGACGAATAGTCGTCGAGCAGCAGTGCCTCGAGCTGCGGTTCTTCACGCGTGGGCCCCTGGACAGGTCCCGGGACAAGCGGGGTTCGGACCGTGACGGACATGCAACTCCTTGTATCGGCGTACCCAAGGTCCAACGAACGAATCCCTGACCGGTCACGAACGCGTCGGTTAGTCTCGGCCCCATGAGCACAGAGGACGGGGTTGCGGGGCGGTGGGACGGGGTCGACGTCCACTTCGGTGAGGCCGGTGGGCGGCTGACGTACGGCAGTTATCTGCGGCTGGCCGAGCTGCTCGATCAGCAGCGGCTGGAGTCGGATCCGCCGGCCCACGACGAACTGCTGTTCATCACGATTCACCAGGTGTACGAGCTGTGGTTCAAGCAGATCCTGCACGAGCTGACCGCGTCCCGGGACTCGATGCTGTCCGGTGAGCTCTGGCTGGCCCAGCATCTGCTCCGCCGCGTGCACACGATCGAACGGGTGCTGACCCAGCAGGTCGACATCCTCGAGACCATGACGCCGCAGGACTTCGGCGAGTTCCGGCACCGGCTGTCGCCGGCGAGCGGGTTCCAGTCGGTGCAGTTCCGCGAGATCGAGTTCCTCTCCGGCGCCAAGGACCCGTCCTTCGTACGGCGGTTCCGCGGGCTGACCGAGACCGAGCAGGAACGCCTCGGCCGGCGCCTGGAGGACCCGACGCTCTGGGACGCGTTCCTCGTCGTACTGCAGAAGGCCGGCTTCGACACCGACACCGAGGACGCCACTCGCGACGCTCTTCGCAAGGTCGCCGGCGACCGCGGCCACTACGCCGCCATCTGGGAGCTCGCCGAGGCGCTGCTCCAGCACGACGAGCTCGCCGCCGCCTGGCGGGCCCGCCACGTCGTCATGGTCGAGCGGATGATCGGCACCAAGCCGGGCACCGGCGGCTCGTCCGGCGCCGGCTACCTGCGCAGCCGCCTCGACCTCCGCTACTACCCCCTCCTCTGGGACCTCCGCACCACCCTCTGACCGCCGTACCCGCGCGGTTTGGGGTAAGAAACTTGCACCTGGCGGCAGTTTCTTTCCCCAAAGATCGTGAGCGGCCACGCTGGGCGCTAGTGTCACGACGCACGGTCGCGGGCACCGGGTGGCTCGGCGAAGGGACGTGGTGTGAAGCTCTACTCCGACGTGGGAACACAGCGGTTCGGGCAGTTCCTGGGCGACCTGCTGCTGGTTGGCTGGGTCTGGTTGTGTGTGGAACTCGGACTGCTGGTGTACCGGATCACGGACGCGTTGGGCGCGCCGGGGCGGAAGGCGGCCGAGGCAGGGGACGGCCTGGCCGGAGACCTGCGGAAGCTCTCCGAACCGATCGGCAAGGTCCCGGCCGTCGGCGACCAGCTGCGGGCGCCGATCGACGGAGCGGCCGGGGCTGCGGGGAAGCTGGCGCAGGCCGGGCGCGATGAGGCGCATGCGGTCGAACAGTTGGCGTATGTCCTGGCCGGGGTGACGATCGCGTTGCCGGTGCTGTTCGCGCTGCTGATCTGGCTGCCACGCCGGATCCGTTTCTCCCGCCGGGCCGCGGCGGCCCAGAAGTTCATCGACAGCGCCGCCGACCTGGACCTGTTCGCCCTCCGCGCGATGGCCAATCAGCCCATGCACAAGCTCGCGAAGATCTCCGACGACCCCGTCGCCGCCTGGCGCGACGGCGACAGCACGGTGATCGCGCAGCTCGCCGACCTCGAGCTCCGCAGTACGGGTTTGAAGCCCCCGCGACCAGCCTGAAGCTACTCTCAACGACATGGCGCGGGTGTTGCTGGTCGAGGACGACGACGCGATCCGGACGTCGCTGGGCAAGTCCCTGACGGCGGCCGGGCATGTCGTCACGGCCGTGGCCGCCGGTGCCGACGGGGTTGCGCTGGTCGCGCGGGAGCGGCCGGAGGTGCTGCTGCTCGATCTCGGTCTGCCCGACCTGGACGGCCGGGACGTGCTGGCCATGGTCCGGTCGGTCAGCGACGTACCGGTGATCGTGGCAACGGCCCGCGACGACGACGCCAGCGTGGTCAAGCTGCTCGATGCCGGCGCCGACGACTACGTGATCAAACCGTTCAGCTCGGCCCAGATCGACGCCCGGATCCGCGCGGTCCTGCGCCGCCTCGGCTCGGACCAGCAGGGCGAGTCGATGGTCGACCTCGGCGCGCTCCGGATCGACCCGCGCAGCCGTGAGGTCACCGTCGACGGGAGCCCGGTCGACCTGACCCGCAAGGAGTTCGACCTCCTGCTCGCGCTCTCCCGACGTCCGGGTGCGGTGGTCACCAAGCGCGAGCTGCTCGCCGAGGTCTGGGGTCTGCCGTGGGGCGGTGGCGACCGGACGGTCGACGTCCATCTGTCCTGGTTGCGGCGGAAGCTCGGGGAGACGGCGGCCGAGCCGCGGTTCCTGCACAGCGTTCGCGGAGTCGGGATCAAGCTCGCGGCGCCCGAGGGTGGCTGACCATGCGCCGCCGGATCCTGTTGCTATCGGTCGGTATGACCACGCTGGTCGTGCTGGCGTTCGCCGTACCGCTGATCATCTTGTTGCGGAGTTCGACGGCCAGCGAGGCGAAGGACGAGGCGCGGTACCGGGCTGAGGCTGCCGCGTACTACGTCGGCGACCCGAACCACACGGCCGACGACATCACGGCGTACATCGACGGCCTGACCAACAACGGCCCGGGGACGATCTCGGTCCGGCTACCGGACGGCACGACGCTCGGCCAACCCCCGCCCGGCGGGGTCCCGACGCCGAAGCCGCTGCCCGCCGACTACAACGACGGCGATGACGACAGCCGGAGGGGACCGCCGACGGTCGGCGACGCCGACTACCGCGAGGTCGGCGGCGGGATGGCGGTCGACGTCGCCGTCGGCACCCCGGCCGGCCCGGCGTCGGTCTGCCTCTTCCTGACCGCCGACGAGCTGTACGCCGGCCTCGTCCCACGGGTGCTGATCCTGATCGGTGTCAGCCTGCTCGTTCTGTTGCTCAGCATCGTCGGCGCCGAGCTCGTCTCCCGGCGGCTGGCCCGCCCCTTGGAGGAGACGGCCGGTACGGCGGAACGCCTGGCCAAGGGGGACATGGAGGCCCGCGCCCCGACGACCGGTCCGGCCGAGGTGGCGAAGGTCGGCGCCGCGCTCAACGGTCTCGCCGACCGCATCGACGAGGTGATCGCGGTCGAACGCGAAGCCGTCGCCGACCTGTCCCATCGACTCCGTACGCCGTTGACCGCGCTCCGGCTGCAGGTCGAGGCCTTGCCGGACCGGGAGAGCGCCGAGGAACTCAACACGCAGGTGACCAGCCTGGAACGCACGCTCACCGCGGTGATCAGCGCGGCCCGCCGACCGCAGCGTGAGGGGCGGGTCCCGCACTGCGACGCCGTCGAGGTCACCCGCAACCGCGCCGCCTTCTGGGAACCGCTCTTCGAGGACCAGGGCCGGGAGCTCTCCCTCGACCTCCCGACCCCGCCCGCGATGGTCCGCTCGTCGGCCGAGGATCTCGCCGCCGCACTCGACGCGCTGGTCGAGAACGTCGTCGCCCACACGCCCGACGGCACCCCGGCCCGGATCACGCTCACCCGCGAACAGAACGGCGTACGGATCGTCGTCGCCGACAAGGGCCCAGGTATCCCGCTCGGCGCGGGGGAGCGCGGCCGCAGCGACCGCGGCTCCACCGGGCTCGGCCTCGACATCGCCCGCCGCTGCGCCGAAGCCGCCGGCGGTGACCTCACCATCCACCGCAACGAGGTCGTGCTGACCCTCGCCGCGGGTTAAGCCCCTGTCTGCGCGGTCAGCTCGACGCGTCGCGTCGTACGGCGAGGAGCTGCAGGCCGAGCTCGGACTCCAGCATTTCTCCATATCGGTCACTCCGGCCTACCGTCGAAGGCATGAGCGACGTGGTGATCTGTGAGCCGGAGGCAGCCCGATGACCGCGATCGCGCACCGTCAGGAGAACGCATGAGTGTGGACAAGGTCGTCGCGACAGCGGCCGAGGCGGTCGCCGACATCGCCGACGGGACCAGCCTGGCGGTCGGCGGCTTCGGGCTGGCCGGCATCCCCTGGTTCCTGATCGAGGCGCTGCTCGAGCAGGGCGCCGGTGATCTGACCGTGGTGTCGAACAACTGCGGGGTCGACGGCGCCGGCCTCGGCCTGCTACTGGAACGAGGCCGGATCGGTCGCGTGATCGCGTCGTACGTCGGGGAGAACAAGGAGTTCGCCCGTCAGTACCTGGCCGGAGAACTGCACGTGGAGCTGACACCGCAGGGCACCCTGGCCGAGCGGCTGCGGGCGGGCGGGACGGGCATCGGCGCGTTCTTCACCCCGACCGGCGTCGGCACGGTCGTCGCCGAGGGTGGACTGCCGTGGCGCTATGGCCCCGACGGCACCGTGGCCGTGGCGTCGCCGGCCAAGGAGGTCCGGACGATCGACGGTCGCGAGATGGTCCTCGAGGAGGCGATCGTCACCGACGTCGCGCTGATCCGGGCCGCGGTCGCCGACCGGGCCGGCAACTGCGTGTTCCACGCGGCCGCGCGCAACTTCAACCCGGTGGCGGCGATGGCCGGCCGGTTGACGATCGTCGAAGCCGAGCAGGTCGTCGACGTCGGCGTACTCGATCCGGACGCGATCCACCTGCCCGGTGTCTTCGTCCAACGCGTCGTACCGCTCACTCCGGAACAGGCCGCGCGCAAGAGCATCGAGAAGCGCACGACCCGGCCGCGGTCCGACGCCTGACATGCCCTGAGCTTCGCGATGGAACTCGATTGACCGTCGGTCGGGTGGGTGTGAGACTCCGTGTCGTGTCCGAGGTCGCGAAGCTGCACGATGACGAGGTGGACATCGACGCGTCGTTGGTGGCGCGTCTCCTGGCCGAGCAGTTCCCGCAGTGGGCCGGTGCCCCGGTTCAGGTCGTCACGTCGTCGGGCACGGACAATGTGACGTTCCGGGTGGGTGCTGACCTGGCTGTCCGGCTACCTCGAACCGAGTCGACGCAAGGCCAGGTAGAGAAGGACCTGACCTGGATGCCGCGGCTGTCCCCGCACCTTCCGCTGGCGGTGCCCGAGCCGCTGGCGCTCGGTGTGCCTGGTGCGGGCTATCCCTTCAGCTGGGGCGTGTACCGGTGGCTGGAGGGCGAGCCCTTCCAGTTGGATCAGCTCCCCGACCCGATGACCGCGGCGCGCGAGCTCGCCGAGTTCGTGCACTGTCTGCAGACGGTCGACACGGCCGGGGCTCCGGTTCCACCGGACGACCCGTTCAGCCGGGGTACGCCGCTGGCGCCGCGGGACACGCTCTTCCGCGAGGCGCTGGAGGAGTTGCGCGACGAGTTCGACACCGGACTCGTGCTTTCCGCGTGGGAGGCGTCGCTGGCCGCGGACACGTACGACGGTCCACCCAGGTGGATCCACGGCGACCTCATGCCGGGCAACGTACTGGTTGCTGATGGCAAGCTTTCCGCGGTCATCGACTTCGGTACGGCGCGGGCTGCCGACCCAGCGGGGGATCTCCTGGCGGCGTGGTACTTGTTCGAGGGCGACTCACGACAGGTGTTCCGGGACGCGATGGACGTCGACCACGACACCTGGGCCCGCGCCCGCGGTTGGGTCCTGTCCCTGGTCATGATTGCGATCCCTTACTACCGGACCCGCAATCCCGCCATGGTGCGCGACGCCCAGCCCTTCATCGCCGAGATCCTCGCCGACTTCGCTGCGGAGCAGTGACCTACGTTTAGGTCATGATGCCGGTTCGGTCGCCGTACGGCGTGGCAGACAAAGCTGCGCGGCGAGCAGCCCGGCAGCACCGACCAGGATCCACAGCGCCCAGGGGCCGATCGCGTACACGGCGCCGCCGATGAGCGGTCCGGCGCCCGTGCCGATCGTGTATGCGACGCCGTACAGACCCTGGTAGCGCCCGGCCATCCGCGGCGGAGCCAGACTTCCCAGGTAGGCGGCGGCGACTGAACTGGACATCATCTCGCCGAGCGTCCAGATCAGCACCGTCGCCGACAGCAGGACCATGCCGTTCATGAACCCGGTCAGCGCAAGACCGGCACCGATCAGCAGGTTGCCGATGGCCAGTACGTAGTCCGGCCGGTACCGGGAGACCACGCCGGTGGTGGGCAGCTCCAGCACCAGTACCACCAGACCGTTGAGCCCGATGAGGAGACCGAAGTCGCGCGCGCTCAGACCCACGTCGCTGACGTGGAGGGGCAGGCCGACGGTGGACTGGATGTAGACGAACTCGCCGACCAGGGTCATCACCAGGAATCGCACCAGGGCGCGGTCGGCGAGCGCCTGCCGGTACCCCACCACCTGGTCCGCCTGTTCTTCCGCATCGTCATGGCCGGACCGCGGGTGGGGCGCATCACGCAGCAGCACCGCCACGACCACGCCGAACAGCAGGCACGCGGCGGCATTGCCCAGGAAGAGCTCCACATAGGAGGTACTGGCCAGCACACCGCCGATGACGCCGCCCAGGGCAGCGCCGATGTTCATCGCGAACCGGAACACCGCGAAGGCGGCGAGCCGTTGCTGGTTGGTCGAAACGGAGTCGAGCAGCACCGCGGCCGCGGCCGGCCGGTAGATCTGCGACGTCACGCCGATGAGACCGACCACCGCGACGATGGCCGGTAGTGGCCCGAGGGGAGGCACGATCGCCGTCAGCGCGGCGGTGGGTACGGCGGACAGCACGATCGTCCACCGCCGGCCGATCCGGTCGGCGAGGTAACCACCGATGGCGTTGCCGAGCACGTTGCCCAGACCGGACACGCCCAGTACCAACCCCGCGGCGCCGGCGGAATAGCCGCGCTCGGTCAGGTAGAGCACGATGAACACGGGCAGGAAGTTGCCGACCCGGTTGACGAGGATGCCGAGGCTGATGATCCACACCCGGCCGGGCAGGCTGCGCAGCGCGTCGCGGAATCGCGGCTCGCCGACGTCCGACCGGTCCGGCGGCGCGGAGCTCACGCGATGGGGTCGGTGCGCACGCGGATCGCCGCGGCCAGCCGCCTGCCATGGGCGATCGCTTCGGTGGCGGTTGCACCGCGGGCGACGACGTGACCGACCTTGTCCTCGTTCCCAGGTCAGCGGCGGTACTACGTCGCCCTGCCCCACCTTCAACTGGAGGTCGACGAACGCCGGGTCCGCGCGTACGGCGTCGACGCCGTACACCTCCACGACCCGACCGGGCTCCGGCGTGAGGAACCGGACAGCCGCCCCGCCTCGAGCCTCGGGCGACGTGGTCAGTGGCTCGACGAGGCCGAACCCGGCGCCCAGCGCGTACCGCTCCATGTCGACGCCGTAGGCGATCTCGGCCAGGTCGTTGATCCGGTCGCCGCCGATGCGGTTGTGCGACTCGACGATTCGTGGGCCGCGCGAGGTCAGCTTGACCTCGGTGTGCGCTGGTCCGTTGCGCAGTCCCACCGCGTCGAGGAACTCAGTCACCAACCGGGTGACGTCACCCAGCGTCTCCGCCGAGCAGGCGCTGGGCTGCGAGTGCCCGATCTCGACGAAGCCAGAGCCGCCGATCTCCTTGTCCGTCACCGCCACGACCACGTGCCGGCCGTCGAAGGACAGGGTTTCGACGCTGATCTCCGGGCCGTCCAGGAACTCCTCCATGATGAACTCGTCGAAGGATTCGGCGTCGGACAGGTCCCCGATGACCCAGTGCCCGTCGTCGAGGGACCGGTACCGTTCGGCGACGACGTCCACGTCGGCCTGGTCGCGGACACGGAACACCCCGAGGCTGCCCGATTCGCGGATCGGCTTGACGATGATCGGGAGCCCCTGCGCCTGGACGAACTCCCGAACGTCCCGTCCGGACCGGCCGACCGCCGAGGCCACCGGACTGATGCCTCTCGCGGCCAGGTGCCGGCGCATCCGCCACTTGTCCAGCAGGAGTTCCACGGTGGCGACGGACTCGCCGCCGAGACCGAGCGCCTCGTTGATCCGCGCCGCCGGCAGCAGTCCGAGTTCGAACAGCGACACGGCTGCCTGGAACGGGTACGTCTCGTGCAACGCGCGGACCAACGGCAGGAGCCGGTCGATGTCGCCGTAATCGAGTAGCAGCGTCTGATCGACGTACGACGAATGCTCGAACGCGTCCGGGAACTGGACGAGAACCACCTCCAGCCCGAGCTCCCGAGCCTTCCGCAGCTGCGCGAGCTTGCCGCCGACAACCAGAACGCGAGGCCGTCCGGTGCTGACCATCTGCTTCCTTCCGCTACGGGTCTACCTGCCGATGCCCCCGAATCTGCTGCTCTGAGGTAGGCCCACACATCGGAAGTCCTCCCTATCCGTGCTCGTCAGAAGGTCCCTAGGGAGTCCGGGGAACGGCTCATGGCGCATGGTGGGGACATGGATCTTCACTTGAGTGGTAAGACGGCACTCGTCACCGGTGCGAGCAAGGGCATCGGATTGGCGACGACACATGCGCTCCTGGCCGAGGGCGCCAAGGTCGTCGCGGCCGCCCGGACCGTCGACGGAGAGCTCGGCTCGTTACCGGTCGAGGCCGTTGCCGTCGATCTCAGTACGGCGGAGGGCCCGGGACGTCTCGTGGACGAGGCGATCTCGCGGGCAGGCGGTTTCGACATTCTGGTGAACAACGTCGGCGCGGTTCGGCCACGGCCGGCCGGAGTCACCTCGGTGACCGATGCGGACTGGCTCGAGACGCTGACTCTCGACCTGCTGTCGGCGGCCCGGACGACCCGGGCCGCAGTACCCGTCCTGGTCGAGCGGGCGGGCGCCATCGTCACCGTGTGCTCGGTGAACGCGACGCTTCCGGATCCTCTGGTGATCGACTACAGCGCTGCCAAGGCCGCCTCGCTGAGCTTCTTCAAGTCGTTGTCCAAGGAGCTCGCGCCACGCGGCGTCCGCGTGAACACGGTCAGCCCCGGCCCGGTGGCGACGGATCTGTGGCTGGGCACGGGAGGCGTCGCGGAGACCGTCGGCGGTGCGGTCGGCGCACAGCCGGGTGACGTCGCGGCCCAGGCCGCGGCCGCGTCCCCCTCGGGTCGGTTCACGCGGCCCGAGGAGGTCGCCGACGTGGTGGTGTTCCTGGCCAGCGATCGCGCCGGCAATCTGATCGGCGCCGACATCATCATCGACGGCGGTCTGACACCCACCATCTGAGGCGTGCGTTCGTTACCGGTCCGGCCAGGTTGCCTCGGTGACCTGGCCGCCGAGTACGTCGACGGTGAGGCGGACGGGTCCGTCCGGCAGGACGTACAGTTCGTAACGGCCCGTGGGGACGTCGGCGAAGACTGCCGAATGGACGAGGCGCCCGTCGGGGGATGACCGGGGAACCACCGCCACGTGCGGAAGACGATGGCCCCCGTGCGCGCGCCCGTGTCCATGTCCGTGGGTGCGCTCTTCGTCTTCGTATGCGGCTGGTGGATCCCCGGCCGGGCGGCGTTCGATCTCGGCGTCGTCCAGGTCGGCGGGAGTGGTGACGACGATCGCGCCGACGCCGTCACCGATATCGAGCAGGACCGAGGAACCCTTGCCGGCGTGGGGATTCTCCTCGGCGTTCGTGAGCGGCCTGGTCATGACACTGCGGGCAGACCGGGCGTGGACGAGTAGCCGCCGGCCGGCGTACCGAGGTACGGGAACCAGGTGAGGTAGTCGGAGTTCGTGTTCGACGTACCGTCCTTGATCGCCCCGGCCGCGTCGTCGGGCTTGAAGCCGGGATCGACCAGCGGAATCGTGAGGCCGGCGATCGCGCGGAGTTCGACGGTGACGACGTCGTCGAAGACCCGACGCCCGTTGGGGAAGCCGGCGGCGTCGCCTGCGACCAGGCCCAGCGGATTCGGCTTCTTCGCCGGCGGTACGGCGACGTTCAGCCGCAGCATGTCGGCTTGGACCGGGCCGGTGAAGTTCTGGAAGCCGGGAACGACGCCCTTCGGAATACCGGTCAGCAGGATCGCGGCCAGATCGGCCCTGGCCTTCTTGTACGCCGCCAGCCGCGGGAACACACCCGGGTAGAGCACCGGCAGCAGTCCGGCGAGCTCCGGCTTGGTGACGTACTGGGCGAAGGCCTTGTCGTCCTTGGGGGCGCGGGTGTTCCACTTGTCCTTCGCGGCCATCGGCACGATGACCTCGTTGAACAGTGGGTTGCCCAGCCGGGAGATCTGCTTGAAGGGGCCGTGCCAGATCGGAGCGCCGCCCAGGTCGTCGAGGATCCGGGACTGCTGACGGCTCGCGGTGGCGTAGACACCGATGACGGCTTTCGGATCCAGCACGTCCTTGGGAGTCTTGCCGTCGCGGGTCAGATCGCTGATCGGGACCTGGAGCGCGATCGTGTGCACGTTGGATCCCTGCAGCCCGTTCACACCCATCGCAGCGGCGGACGGGATCAGGTGGGCCATCTGGAACGGCCGCAGCGTGCCGAGGTCGAAGATGCTCCCGAGGTCGGCGAAGAACCCGTCGGCGCGCTGACCGGCGAAGACCTGGCGGTTGCGGCCGATGGTGTGGATCGCCGTCCGCGCCAGCTTGGCGTAGTTCGGCGTACTGCGGACTCCGACGTTGACCGGGGGAGCGGCCAGGTCACGCGCGAGGATCCGGGACCGGCCGTTCTCGACACGGGTGACCGAGTAGAACTGCGGGCGGTTCCAGGTCGGGTCCTTGAGCGAGGTGATCGGGCCGGTGTTGTACAGGAACGTCTTCTTGTTCCGGATCTTGGCCTGGAAGCGGAACTGGTAGCTGATGTCGGCGTGGCCCGTGCCGCTGTTGGAGATGTGTAGCTGGTAGAGCACGTCGTCGCCGAACTCGTAGAAGTTCGGGCCGCCGTACGGGTTCTGGAACGGGATGAAGTTGGCGATGATCGTGACCGTGTCCGGCTTGTCCGGGGACACGAACGCGTACACGTCGGTGTTGTCGGCGACCGGGTCCTTCGAGATCTCCGGCGCTTCGCGGTGCGAAGACATGACAGTTTCCTTCCTCAGGCTGTGGTTTTGCCGGCCAGGCGAGCGGCGAGCTCGCGATCGGTGACCAGGACCTCGCGCTGGTCGACCAGGATCGCCAGCTGTCCCTTCTGCACGTCCTTGACGTGGACGACGAACGACTCCGCGGTGGCCAGCTCGGCCGGCTCCAGCGGCTTCGCGGCATCCGCGGAATGCTCACCGAAGATCTTGGGTGCTGCGACCGCACCGACCGCGGCCGCGGTTCCGGCGCCCGCGAACACCAGGAATCCGCGGCGTGTGGCGTCACTCATGACTGTTCCTCCTTGTCCAGTGACCACCGGCATCCACCGGCCGTCGAGTGTCCTTCGACGCGGTCCGCCGCCTGGATAGGCCTGGAGGAGAAGGCAATCGCCACGAACCCTTGACCGTCCAAAGGTCAGGGTTCGTGAAGCGATCGTTTGTGTTGGTGCTGTGCGGTCAGTTGGTGGTGGTCACTGCCGCCCGTGGGGTGTCAGGGCTGAGGTTCGCGGCGTGGATGATCAGGAGGTTCGCGGCGACCGTGAGGACGAAGGTGGCGGCCACGACCCGGTGGTCGAGGCTCCACAACGCCAGGCCGGCCAGGCCGAAGAACGCGATCTTGACGATGGTCGTCACCACTGGGCTGCCGTAGTCCGCAGTCGGTGCGGCGAACAGGCCCCACACGATCGCCGCGGTCACCGGCAGACCGATCGTCAGCAACACCCGCAGCGCGAGGTGGTCGCCGGTGCGCCAGCCCCACCAGGCGAAGATGCCGAGGCCGGCGAGCTCCATCCCGAAGGCCACGCCGAGATTGCTCCAGCGCCAGATCTCGTCCATCGTCGTACGCTCCTCACATTTCCGAGAGCGGTGCTCTCTCTTGCTTCCAGTGTGGGCGATTCCAGCTGAGAAAACAAGAGCACTGCTCTCGAAAGTTGCCACCGCTCTCGGCCGCGACGACAATGAGGCAATGACGGAGACCGCACGGCAGCGCCAGCACCGGCAGACGATGGCCGACATCCTCCGGATCGCGCACCAGCAGCTCGCCAGGGAGGGCGCCGCCGCCCTGTCCCTGCGGGCGGTCGCTCGCGAGCTCGGCCTGGTCTCGTCGGCGATCTACCGCTACGTGCCGAGCCGGGACGAGCTGCTGACACTGCTGATCGAGGAGTCGTACAACGCCTTCGGCGACGCCGTGGAGGCGGCGGAGTCCCGCTGCCGCCGCGACGACCTGGGTCGCCGCTGGCTGGCCATCGGCCGTTCGGTACGCCGTTGGGCGGTCGCGAACCCAGCCGAATGGGCCTTGCTCTACGGCAGCCCGGTCCCCGGCTATCACGCGCCCCCGGAGCGGACCACAGCCGCCGGAAGCCGCGTACCCCTCCTGGTACTCCGCCTGCTCGCCGACGCAAAGCTCAAGCCGACGCCCGAGGATCCCCCGATGACAGCCGCACTCCACCGCGAACTGGACCGGCTGCGCCCAGGCTTGCCCGGCGACCTGGCCCCAGAGGTGCTCGCCCGCGGTCTACTGGCGTTCTCCTCGCTGTGTGGCCTGGTGAGCCTCGAACTGTTCGGCCAGTTCACCAATACCGTCACCCAGTTCGCCGGCCACCTCGATCACCAGCTAGCCCGCCTCGGCGCCGTGCTTGGCCTCCCCGACCCAGCCTGACCAGGCGGCTCATTCATATGCGGCGGCGTCCAGGACCGCGCGGGCGAACGCTTCCGGAGCCTCCTGCGGCGGGTTGTGCCCGATGCCTGACAGTTCGCGCCGATCGAAACCGCCGGTGAACAGCGGCGCGTCGACACTCGAGTCGTCGGCGCCGAGGCCGTCGGCGAGGGCGTCGAGCGCGATGGTCGGCACGGTGATGGCGGGCGTGGTCGCCAGCAGCTTCTCGAGGTGGTCGTAGCGGGGGTCGCCGTGGGCCGCGCCGCGACGGTGCTGGTAGGAGTGGATCACGGTGGCGACGAAGTCGGCATTGTGCAAGCTGGGCGAGGTCGCAGCAAAGGCGGCGGCACAGTTTGTCCAAGTGGGCGACCACTGCCGCCACAAGAGCCCGCAGAGCTCGTCGGTGTAGCGTTCCAGTCCGGCGCGTCCGCGTTCGGTGAGGAAGTAGTGCGTGTACCAGGCAGCGCTCTCGGCTTCCGGCGGCGCGGGCTCGGCGGACCGGGCGATGTCCTGGATGTTGTACCCGCCCACGGTGACCAGGCCGGTGACCCGCTCAGGCGCCACGGCCGCAGCGATGCAGGCCGCCCGGCCGCCCCAGTCGAAGCCGCCCACGACGGCCCGTTCGATCTCGAGTGCGTCAAGCAGGTCGAGCAGATCCTGGCCGAGCGCGCCCTGCTGACCGGAGCGCATGATGTCCGCGCTGCGATAGCGGGTTGGCCCGAATCCCCGGAGGTACGGGGCCACAACGCGCATCCCCGCATCGGCGAGGACCGAGGCCACCTCGTCGTAGCAACGCACGTCGTAGGGGAAGCCATGGAGGAGTACGGCGGTTGGACCGTCTGCCGGCCCTGCTGCGTCGTAGGCGATGTCCAGAACCGGTGTCGAGACAGTTCCCGACTTGTTCACACCGCTCGGATCCATCGAGGTCCTCCTCGTCGATCGACTGCTGCCCCAACTCCATCAGCCTCTCACTGACACCCGACCGGGAGGGTGGCCAGGTCGTGTCAGGCTGGCGGCGGAGTGGTGTCAGGGCAGACCGGGATGGTTGTCTGCATGACGAACAACAGCACTCCCTCGATCACCCTGACCGACCAGGACAAGCTCACCCTGGCGACCGCCGCGCACGGCGCTGTCGCGCTCATCGCCGCCGCCGGCGTGAAATCGGCCGGCAAGGTCGCCGTCGCCGGCGCCCTCGCCCTGGCCTCCGCGACCGGCCCGGTCGGGCACGCGCTCGCCGAGAAGCAGAAGGGCGTGAAACTGAACGGCAAGTCCACTGCCGAGCTGGCCGACAAGGTACTGCCGGCCCTGACGACATCCATGAGCCTGCTCAAGCAGCAGGACCCGGCCGAGGCCGCCAACTTCCGCAGCACCGTCATCACCTCGATCGACGCCGGCGCCCGCGCCGAGCGCGGCGGAACCGGCCCCGCCATGACCGAAATGATCCGCAAAATCACCCAAGCCCTCGACGCCGCCTGACGGCAACCCTCCCATGCCGGCATCCAGCACTGAAACCGATTCGGGGGCAGCTCCTCGAGCTGCTCCCGACGACCTTCGCGATGGTTGCGTTCGGCGTACTGGCGCCCGCCTCGACCGGCACTCTCACGGCTGCAGGAACCCCGATTCGAGGGTCGCGACATATATCCGGTGAGAGCCCCTCGTGGGGGACGATCTGGAGGTGGCGGAGTGACGGTGGTGGTGCTGGGGGGATCGGATGGGTTGCCGGCGACGATGAGCGATCGCGAGCTGTGGCGGCGCGCGGTGGACGGGGAGTCGGAGGCCTTCGGCGTCCTGTTCGACCGGCACGCCAGGACGGTCTACAACTTCGTCTTCCGCCGGATCGCCTCCTGGAGCGATGCCGAAGACCTCACCTCGTCGGTGTTCCTGCACGCGTGGCGCCGACGCGGTGACGTGGTCCTCGTCCACGACTCCGCGTTGCCATGGCTGCTGCGGACGGCCGACTACGTGATCCGCAACGAGAAACGCAAACAGCGGTTCCGATGGCTCAACACCTCCCGGCAGGTGCCGGCGACGGACGAGCCCGACCATGCCGACCGGGTCGCGGCGCGGATCGACGACGAGCGCGAGGCCAGGCAGTTGCGGTCGTTGTTGCGCAAACTGCCGCGGCACGAACGCGAGATCGTCGAGCTCTGCTTCTGGACCGGCCTCGATCCGCAGTCCGCGGCCGTCGCCCTCGACGTACCGCTCGGCACCGTGAAGTCGCGGCTGGCCCGCGCGCGCAAACATCTTCGCGAGCTCAGCCTCGCTGTCCCGGACGAGGCCGTGCGGACCGAAGCCTTGGAGAACCTGCCATGACGGATCTGCTCACCCGCCGGCCCGACCGGCCGCTGCCACCCGGGCAGCACGAGAAACGCCGCGCCGACCTGCTGGCGGCGATCGAGACCGAGGAATCCCGTACGCCGCGCCGCCCGTGGGTGCCGCTGACCGCGGCCGCGGCGGTGTTCACGGTGGTGGCCGGCCTCGCGGTCGGCGTACAGGTACTGAAGCACGACGACGCCGTCACGCCGGCCGGGTCGGCGCACCCGCAGCCTGCTACCCGGGAGCTGTCGACCGCCGAGACCAAGGCACTGCGGGCGCAATGCGAGGCCGAGGCCAACCGGATCACCGCCAACGGCATCAAGCACCCGTTCCAGGACTACAAGACGGTGCGGGCCTTCGAGATCACCGGCGTGAAGGATCCGAAGATCGTCACCACCTGGCTGATGGGGTCCGGCGAGCAGGTCTACAACAAGGGGCCGAAGAACATCAAGCCCAGGAGCGAGCCGGCCTACTGGTTCTGCAGCCGCACCGCGGGCGGGGTGATCAGTGAGTCGAGCGTCAGGTTCGGAACGAAGGCCATGCTGCTGGGCGGACCCGTGTTCGGGTTCGCCCGCAACGGCGGCGTCTACACGGCCCCGGTGGTCCGGGTGACGGTCCAGCCGAAGGGAAAGCCGGAGGTCGAGGCCGTTCTCCAGGACGGGTTCTGGTTCGCACCCACCGAGGGCCGCACGAAGTGGGGTCCCTACGACGCGGACGATCCCGCGCGCAAGGACTACGTTGTCCGCGGGTACGACGCGAACGACCGGCAGGTCTACGCGACCACCGATCCCCCGGACACCCGGGAGTGCACGCTTCCGTACACCAAGACCTCCCGCGACGGCACGACGACGACAGTCACCCCGACGGTCGCGCCCGTCTGCAAGTACTTCACCTGGCCGTCCTGATCGACCACTACGCGAGAGTCGCCGCGGTGGGCGGCGCTGGGATTCGCCGCAGGACGACCAGCGGGATCGGGCGGTCTGTCCGCGAGCCGAACCGTCCGACATCCGGGTAGCGGGCCACCACCTCCTGCCAGAGGTCGTCGCGCTCGACCCCGCCCGCTTCTGCCGCGTGCACCGCAACGACGTCGGAGCCGATCTCGACTGCGGCGTCCGGATGCGTCCGGAGATTGTGCAGCCAGGCGGGATCGCTCGGCTCGCCTCCGTTGGACGCGACGACGACCACGCGGTCGCCGGCATGGCAGGAATACACCAAGGGCGTGACCCGCCGCGTACCGGTTCGCGCCCCCACGTGGTGCAGGAGCAGGACGGGCGTACCAGCCAGGGGCCCGCCCAATCGGCCGCCGTTCGCGCGGAACTCGGCGACCACCTGGCTGTTGTCCGCAGCTGTCATGAGGCGAATCCGTAGGTCAGTGCCACCTTGCCACGGTCGAGCTGCCGTACGTCGAGCAGCTCGGCACTGCGGCGTGGTGAGGTCGCGAACAGCGCGGTGCTGTCCGTACCGGCGACGAGCGGGTACGTGATCAACCGCAGCTCGTCGACCAGGCCGACGTCGATCAGGGACGCCGTGATGCGCGCTCCACCGACGAGGTAGATGCCCTTGCCCGGTTGCTCCTTTAGTGCGGCCACGTCGTCGATCGAACGCAGGAACTTCGTGTTCGGCCACGACGTGGTCTTCGGCGTGCTGGACAGCACGTAGTGGGGTGTCTGCTTGATGAGGTCGGCCCAGTCCCGCTCGGCCGGCGTCGGCGGCTCGCCGGTGAGCCACACTGGCGTCTCCGGCTTGGTCTGGATCCCGGTCCAGTACGTCTCGTAGCCGGGGTACATACCTCCGCCGAGCAGGCAGGCGTCGATCTGCGGCGTCAGGCCGTAGTCCTCCGACCATGCCTCGACCCAGTCGGCGGTGCCGTCCGGGCCTTCCACCTTCGCGTCGAGCGACATCTTCATGGCGGCGATGAGCTTGCGCATTGCGTCCTCCGTCTGCTGTGCGGCCGCCCGTCGTCGGACGGCCCACACAGACAGACCCGCGCCGGTCCGCCGATTCGTCGTGCGCAGCGAAACTTCTATTCGGACGGCAGTCCGAACGCCGGGAACAGGCCGGGGTCCTGGAACGCGACCATGTGCGTGATCCCGGCGGGAGAGACGGTCAGCACGATCACCGCGTGCGCGCGGTGGACGCCATCGGGACCGCGTGAGTACACGCCCAGCGCGTCCTGATCGTTGGCCCGGGTCCGGACGGTGCGCAGACCACCGGGCTCGAGCAGCAGGTTGGCGCCGAGGAAGCGGGCCACCGGATCGCGGCCGGCGAACCAGGTGAGCAGTGGCGGCATCTCCAGGGTGGCGTCCGCGCGCAGCAACTCGGCCACCGCGGCGACGTCCGCACGCTCGATCGCTGCCGCGAACCGCTCGACGAGTCCACGCCGCTCCGCCTCGCCCGGCTCCGCGACGTCGTCGACGACCGGCGTCGACCGGGCCACATCGGCACGAGCCCGCCGCAGCGCGCTGTGCACGGCGGTCGGGGTTATCCCCAGCAACTCGGCAACCTCGGCAGCCGACCACTGCAGGACATCGCGCAGGATCAGTACGGCGCGGGACCGGGCCGAGAGATGTTGCAACGCGGCGACGAACGCGAGCCGGATCCCCGCTCGCGACATCGCCACCGCCGCGGGGTCGTCGGGGAGGTCACCGAGGAGAACGTCCGGGTACGGCTGAAGCCACGCCACCTCCGGTCCGGCCACCAATGGCACGTCCGGGTCGGTGCTCGGTGCGCCGAGACCCGATGGCAGCGGCCGGCGGCCCCGGCGCTCGATCGCGGTCAGGCAGGCGTTCGTGGCGATGCGATACAGCCACGTCCGCGCCGATGACCGGCCCTCGAAGCCGTCGTACGACCGCCACGCCCGAAGGTAGGTCTCCTGGACCACGTCCTCGGCCTCGTCGATCGAACCGAGCATGCGGTAGCAATGCGCGAGCAACTCGCGGCGGTACGTCCCGGTGAGCTCGGTGAACTCGACACTCGTCGTCACAGCTTCCCAGGCTACGTCGCGACTTGGTGGGCATGGACCGACCGGTTCGAGGGCAACTCGGCGAGCTGCCCTCGGACTTGTGTTCTACAGCGTCGGCTCGAGTTTGAAGTCGTGCTTGCGCTTGGTGAGCCAATCCTCGAAAGACTGGCGGGCGGGGTTGAGGTCGCGGACCATGTTGAGGTTGCGGTCGCCGGTGAAGCGGGCGGAGTCCAGGCTGCCTGCGCTGGTTGCTCGACCGCTACAGGGCAGTCCCCGCGCGTGTGTCCGATCTGGCGCCTTCGGCGCGCGGGCCGGGCTGCGGGGAGCGCATCGCAGGCACGGGTTGGCGAGCTCACTGTCCGCCGTGCATCAGCTTCGACTTCGACGGCCGATAGCCGCTGATCCGTCCGTGATGGCGTCATCCAGGTCGGCAGCGGCATGATGCGTAGCATGCGAGGTCCCTCAGCGCTCGGGCACGTGTCCTTGAGGCGTGCGGTGACGGAGACGTACCGCCGTGTGTTCCGGCCGCCGTGGGAGCTGCCGGCCGCGCTGATCGGCAACGCGCTGCTGATGACGGCGGCCTGGTTCCTCCTGCCGCCTCAGGTTCACGACTGGCTGTTTGCCTTGCACGGGCCGCTGGCCTTTCCGGTCCTCTTGGCTACCTGGATGCTTGCGGATACGCCGTCCACAAACGTCGTGGGCCAGGATCGCAGCAAGGCGATGTCAGTCCTGAACGATGGCGCGGCGTTCCGGACTGGGCTCACCGCCCGCTGCCTCGTGCTCGCATCCCTCGTTGGGCTACCGTGCGCTCTGATCGCTCTCGTCATCGGCGTCCAGGGCCAGCACCCCGTCAAGGTCGTCGCCGCCTCCGTTGTTCTGGTGATCCTGCCGCTCGGGATCCTGCCCGTGGCAGCCTGGCTCGGCCTCGTGTTCCCGTACAACCCGCGACCGCTGCGATGGCGCCGGCAGCATCGAAGCGATCGGCGGACGACGATACGCTGGGGGATCCTGTTGGTCGCTCCGTACCTGGTCGTGCCGGCGATCGCGGCGACGCTCATCCTCCCGTCGATTGTCGCGGCACGGTGGCTTTTCGAGGCACCCGAGCGTCAGCTGACGCAGCCGCAGTTCGTCGCAGACGCCCTGATGATCTGCGCGACGGCGCTCGTGGTCGGATGGCTCGGATTGTGGGTGGCCGGCCGACTGCGGCAGCGGCGCCACGACCGGTTGACGACATACCTGCTCGACTCCAACGCCGGCTGATTGATCACCAGCCAGGCGTGGAAGTCTCCACGGTTCCAGGGGCTGCGAGTTGCCGCCACATGGTCGTTTCATCTGCCGTTGGCATCGGCGGCCTGCTCCGTCGATTCGTGGTGCGGTTCGTGGTGCGAGATGGAGTCAACCTGTGGGCGCGCCGGCGCCGCCCGAGCCGCGTCAGCTGCATTGCGCCGAGCAGGGGCATGATGCATGTTGTACTTCGACAAGTAGCCGAGCAACGACGGTCAGCGTCGCGATTTCGTGAGCACGGGCGACTGGTTCGAGGGCAGCTCGTCGAGCTGCCCTCGCACCAGTTGGCTTAGAGCGTCGGCTCGAGCTTGAAGTCGTGCTTGTGCTTGGTGAGCCAGGCTTCGAGGGACTGCAAACCAGGGTTCAGCTCGCGGACCTTGGTGAGGTCGCGGTCGCCGGTGAAGCGGGCGGAGTCCTCGGCGTAGAACTGGAACTTCTCCGCGAAAATTGTCCGGAAGCATGCTCGGACGTCCTTCGTGATGCCTCTGCTGAGGCACGTTTCCGCAGGTCAGAGGTCAAGTTGGTGCTCTGAGTCCGGGGGCTGCAGGTCATGGTCCGCGAGGTGCTGCACCGGGGCCTGCTCCGTCACTGCTCCGTGAGCCGCGATCGAGAACAGCCGGCTCAAACGAGAGTCGATGGCCTTCCGCGATCGGTCATGTGATGACGGCAGCATGTGGGTATAAAGCCGAAGGGTGAACCCAGGGTCTCCGTGGCCGAGATACTCGGCGAGTTCCTTGATGTTGACTCCGTCCGCCAGCGAGATGCTCGCGTAGTAGTGGCGCAGTGCGTGGATGCCGGTGTCCCGGTTGGTCAGGTACTGGAGCTGTCCTCGCGCGTTGCGAGTTGGCGGCGGGATCACCCCGACTTTGGCGAGTATCGGCTTCCAGGCGCACTCGTCCCAGGCCCGTGACCGGATGTGTTGGCCATTCCGCCGGCTGAAGAGGATCTTCGCGGCCAGCGGCTTCCCGTCAGACTTCTCCCACGGCAGGGTGTATGGCCGCGGTCCGGTGGCGTCGATGTGGTCTCGGAGCGTCTGCGCCGCGCCTTCGGACATCGGCACGGTTCGCTCTCTGTCGTTCTTCGGTAGAGCGAAGACGAAGTGCCTCCCGAGCATCTTCACCTGTCGTCGCACGTGGATGACCATCTCGTCGAAGTCGATGTCCTCCTCAGCGAGCCCGAAGAGCTCGCCCTGACGCAACCCCGTCGCTGCGGCGACGATGGGGATCGGTCGGTACTGCACCGGATGGTGCTCGACAATCCTCTGCACCGTCTCGTCGCTCCAAACGGTGACCTTCCCGCCCTTCGGTGATGGCACCTTCACCACTCGAGCCTTGGCCGGATTGCGCTTGATCGTGTCGTCGTCCACGGCAAGCTCAAGCGTGCCGTGCAGTACGACGAACGCTGTACGCGCCGTCGCCGGACCGAACCGCCCGTCGAGGTCCGCCAGCCAGCCCGCGATCTCGGATGGCTTGATACTGCTCAACTGCCGGCGCCCAAACACCGGATCGACATGCAGCCGAAGTGCCGTCTCGTATCTGATCAAGGTGCTCGGATCAGCGATGCGCGACGTCAACCATCGCTGGGACAGGGGACCGAACCGAGCTTTCCCAGCCTGCGGATCGATGTACTCCCCACGCGCGATGTCGGTCTCCATCGCGTTGGCATACCGGGTCGCCTGGACCTTGGTGTCGAAGGCCTTCGACCTCTCCACCCCGCTCGGGTCGAGCCAGACCCCAAGCCACCGCTTCCCACGCCCCCACCGCTTCTCATTCCGCTCCCGCTGGACCGTCCCATCGGCCTGCTTGACGGCTCTCGTCCACTGATCTTTCGCAAACGCCACCTGTCGACCTCCCGGCTCGCTGACACCACCAACCGTGGTCAACGTGCGGGGACATGAGCGTTTGCGGCCGGTACCTGGGTGGACAACCGCAGCAGATGGTCGCCAAGGCTACGACCGGTGCTTACGTGCGCCGCCAGGAACTCGACCCCTGAATCCGCTGATTGGCAGGCTGCGGGTCGCTAGCCGCCGGCCGTCGCCCCGTCCCAGCAGGTCGAGCAAAAGCCAGGTCTTTGGGCCAGTGTGCGCCTCGTTCCCATTGCGACGACGCCTAAAGAGCACGACCGAGACGGTCTTGGGCGCGACCAAATGAGCAACCTGAACAGAAGCGACCTGGTCGTATACCTGCATGTGTCGCCTAATCGGTGGCGTGGACTGTGCCGGGCCAGGAAAACAAGGTCGACACCACGAACGTGCCCTCCGCCACGTGGTGGGAGACCTGGAATTCGAGGTGGACGAAGCCGACATCCTTGGGCGTGAACACATGGGTGCTGTAGCTGCGGTCGGTTCTGACGCGGCGGTCCACTCCGGCACGCCAATCCGTTGCAGCGGTGGCGGGGAAGCCCCACTCGGCTGCGTACTCGGCGATGAGCCGCTGGGTGGCATCGGGGTCGAGACCGGTCGCCGGTGGCTGCACCATCAGCCGGTCGGGATCGCTCACCGCTGTCGAACACAGCATCACCGCCTCCGCCGCCCGCGCGCGGTACACCCGCCCGCCTGGCAGCAGCACGCTGAGATCAAATGGCTGGCGGTTTGGATTCATCCAGACCCGGCTGTCCGCGTCCGCGTCGAACCCGGCTGAGTCGCGGCTAGGTGGGCTCCTCAGATCGATCGTCCGATCCTCGGTCAAGGCCTGAGTCAGTGGCTTCGTCGGTGGGATCGCGGAGACGTCTCCAGTTCGTCCGGCGCTGACGTCCACGTCCCACCGTGTGAAAGCGCCGGCGATGAGGCGGCCGGCGCGTTCGAGGAGCCGCTGGCCGACCGCGCGCTCGGACACCGGGGTGCTGGCCAGCTTGCGTGCCTCATCCGCATGGTCCCGGACGAACGCGAGGTACTTCGGCAGCGTGTCGTCCTCGATCAGCTTCCAGCGGTTGGCGAACACGGCGATGTTCCCGTTGGCCAGCGGTGTCCGCAGGCTTATCACGCCTCGCGGCAGGCGCGCGACCAGCGCGAATGGGAACCGCTCGGGGAAGGAGTGGACGCCGGGTATCGATGGTGCCCCGGCGAGCGTCAGCAGATACGTGAACAGCGCGCCCTCCGGCCGATCGTGCCGCAGCATCTGGAGGTAGAAACGGTCGATGATGTCGAACTGCTCGCGGAACAGCAGGGTGCGGTTGCCGCGATCGATGAGCGTCGCATCGTTCGTCGCCTGACCGCGGTCGATGTCCCGCCAGGCCTCGAGAGTGGCCACATCGATGATGCGCAGCTGGTAGAGCTCCTGGATCTTGGGCAGACCGCCGGCGACGTATGCCTCGTGCATCGTCGCCTGGTCCTCGAAGATCTTTCGCTGCATCCGGAGGAACGTCGTGGCATAGAATCCCAGATCGGCCACGCTGTGCTCGGTGAGGCGTCTGATCGGCCGCCCGAACAGAGCCATGGCCATCTTGCGGGCGGTATCGGGAAGAAATCCGAGATCCTTGAATCCGGCGTAGAACGACGGGCCGATCAGGCTCGCCATCCCAGCCCACTCGAGGTGCGAGTGCTCGACGAACAGTTTGCCGTAGTAGTCATAGACAGCCTCGACCGTCCGCCGGTTCGCGGCGAAGCCACGGGCCGGCCGCCACGTCGCTCGATCGATCCCCGCGCTCTTGAGCGCACGATCGAGCCAGGCCTCCTTCACCACATGGGCTTCCACAGACATTCCGTCCCCCGGACGTCACACGCCGACCAGACCCGCACCACCTCACGCACCCGATGATCCGGCATGACAGCCACCCGCCGGCCACCGCCCCAACGGCGCGCTACATCATCCAAGTCTCTCTGCCCCTACCTCAGATCCTCCTCCCGAGCCGCAGACCTGTGAAGGATCTGAACCACCCCGGGTTTGATGCACACCTCCTTCATTGCTGTCGACGCCCATAGCTGGGGCAGCACTAGGACGAGTTGGTTGGCCGGCCAATGCCGCCAGCATGGGCGGCTGTTAGCTGGCGGCGTTGGTTGCCCGCGGGCGCTCCTCCAGTTTGTCGGGGGCGGTCGCGCGGGTGAGGAGTATGAGGTTGATGATGATTCCGGGGAGCAGCACGATCCAGATCGGGATGAGCGCGTCCCTGGTGATCGAGGGTCCGGTTGACAGCTCACCCCAGCGTGCGATGGCGATCGAGGCTGCCAGCGACGCCCACAGGGCGGTCTCCAGACTTGCCAGCCACTCGCGGTTGCGAAGGTGGAAGCCGCTGGCCTGCAGGAAGACATGGCCTGCACACTGATCAAGGAATACACAGCGATCTGGACGCGGCGCATCACGCTGGCCGCCCTCTAACCGCTCCGCGAACTCGCAGACGTCTTCGCGAGCACCAAGATGGCCAGAATCCAGCGAAACGGACCTCATGGACTTGAACCTGACTGGACGCTGTGCGGGGCGCCATTGACGATCAAGACTCAGAACCTGCGCCGTGGTCACTACGGGTTGGGAGTCGACGCCGCGCCGGTTTCGGGCTGGCCAGCGCATTCGAGGAGCTCGGACTCGCGAGCTGATTGAGCCGACTATTCACCCCCGGGCCTGTATGCCCGGCGATCGTAGAACGCAACGGTGCCCTGACAGCTGCCCAGAGCGATTCCGGTCGGATCAGCTCTCGAGGGCGTGCGCCTCGTCGGGCTCCTCGATTGTGTCGGTGGCGCGGTCTCCGTGGCCGGGCCACCACGCGGCGTGTCGGATGAGTGCGGTGAGCGCCGGGGTCAGGAAGAGCGCCATCACGAACGCGGCCATGGCGATGCCGATGGAGAAGGAGAAGCCCAAGGATTTGAAGAACGTGCCCTCGGCGAGCATCAGCGAGGCGAAGGTGCCGGCGAGGATCAGGCCGGCGGCCGCGACTGTCGGACCGGCATGCTCGATCGCCTTGGCCGCTGCGGGCCGTGGCTCGAGCCCCCGTGCCTCTTCCCGCAGGCGCGCCACCATCAAGATGTTGTAGTCGGTGCCCAGGGCCACCACGAAGAGGTACCGGGCACTCATGCGCCTATCGAAGAAGTCCTCGTAGCGACGTCCCTGGCGATCTGACAGATTGGCTGAGATCGTCCGGTAACGGATCCGGCGCGCTCGGTGTGGCGCCAGTCGCTTGCCGAAGGCAACACTGGGCGGGTGGTTGAGCTGGCAGCCGATCTGCTCGGGCCGTTCGGGCCGGAACGGCGCGTTTGGCGGTGGCCTCGCGGTGCAGTTTGCTTGCTGTCTGCCCACGAACCAGTGGCCGCCACCGTTGGGGATGTTAACGAACTTGGGGTGACATCGACGTGCAGCAGCGAGCCGGGGTGGTCATGTTCGTAGCGGCGCAGCGGTTCGCCGGTGACCCGGTCGATCACAGACAGCCGGTTCAACCGGCACCGGACCAGGACGGCGTGGACGGTGGAGGCCGCCAGACCGAGCCGGCCGGCGATCTGCACGGTCCGAGCCGCTGGCGCCACCGTAACCGCACGATCCGGCGCACCACCTGCGGCGGAGTCTTGGCCGGGCAGTGCCGCGGCCGCGAACTGCGTTCAGCCGTCCCGCCCGCGCATTCGGGCCGCTACCGATCAGCCCACCTGCGGGCTGTCTTCGGGGCGACCATAAACATCACCGCCGCCGCGGAGTACGTCCAGCCCTGCTCGACGATCAGGCGCGCCAACCGCAGGTGTGCCACGGAGTCGAAGGCCGCGTCAGCGTATGGCACGAAGGCCTCCTGGTCGGTGAAGCGGTTCCTTAGACAGCTCCACTTCACAACCGGAGGCCTTTGCCTCGAAGCAGTGTGATGTGACGCATAGTTACGGTCAGATGAAGGTCGAAGAGGCGACCTGGTCGAGGCCGAAGAGGGACGGCGCCTGCTCATGCTGGGGCGCCGCAGTGTCAAAGAGGGACGTAAAGGGGACGCTGTAGACACGACGAAGCCCAGGACACTGTTGTGACCTGGGCTCTTGTGCGCCGCCAGGGACTCGAACCCCGAACCCGCTGAATTCCAACCCAGGTTAACCATCGATTGCCATTAGCAATCAAAATCTCTTGTAGATAATCGATTCAGCGGTTTCGATGGACGCATCAGCTCTCATCGGTACGCGTCGTTCCGTGCTGATTGAGGTGCGTAAAGAGGTGCGCAGGAGCCACACAGCGGTCTGCTTTGTTCGCGGCTGTCACGCCGCAGAAGCCCAGGAATTGGTGCTGGGCCGTGATGCGCGTCATCCGTTGGGACGACCAGTCGCAAAGATGACCTCGACCGCACTGTCGCCGCGTGGCTGGATCAGGCGGCCGCTGCAGGATCCAGGTGGATCCCGGTGCAGTGATCCGTCCTCGGTGTGCAGATCCTCGTCACACTGCCGGACACACGTCGTACATTGATCCACGCCGGCGAAAGTCGGGTGGTTGTCTTCGGCGAAACCACAGGCCGATGCCCGAGATGTTGAACAGGCTGTAGTTCTTGCTGACCACCGTGCCGGGGCTCGCCGACAGGTTGTAGACCGATCCGCCGTCGGCGAAGCGCGCCTTCGTGTTGTGCACGAGGTTGCCCTCGACGCGGTTGTCCTTGAGCGTGGTGGGTGTCGTGTACAGCGGGTTCCGGTTGTAGTAGCCGCGGTCCACGTAGTCGTTGGACCCGCCGGCGTCGTTGATGCCCCAGCCGTAGCCGGTGTCGATGCCGTCGTACGGGACGTCGGAGATCTCGTTGTGGAGGATCCTGGCATCGGTGACGTAGGCGTCGATACCGTGGAACAGGGTTGGCATACGTATGATGTTTGCGACAAGAGGTCGTACGCCGTGGATGTGCCTAGCTCGTCCGGGCGGGATCTGGTGCGAGACCGCTCGAGTGCAACTCCTCCCACAGCGCCTCCGGGATGTCCTCCCGGTACCGGTTCGCCGTACTCCGCGCGTGCTGCTCGGTGCGCATTCCGGTGACTACCGACACGACCGCGGGATGACGCAAAGGGTACTGGACGGCGGCCGTGGGAAGGCTGACACCGTGCCGTTCGCAGATCTCGGCGACGCGGGTGGCCAGTTCAACGACGGCTCTCGGTGCAATCCGGTAGTCGTAAGGCGCCGAGCTGTCCACCGTCGCAGTGCTCAGCAGGCCCGAGTTGTAGACCGCCGCAGCGACCACGCCGACACCGCGCTGCTGGGCGAGGGGCAGCAAGTCGTCAAGCGCTGACTGATCGAGGAGTGTGAGCCGCCCGGCGACCATGACGACGTCGACGTCCGTCTGCCGGACGAACTCGGCCAGCATCGCCGACTGGCTCATGCCCGCGCCGATCGCGCCGACAACTCCTTGGTCGCGGAGCTCAATCAGGGCTGTGATCCCGCTGGAGGAGGCCGCCTCCCAATGGTCGTCCGGACCATGCAGATAGGCGATGTCGATGTGGTTCCTGCCGAGTCTCGCGAGTGACTGCTCGACGGAACGGAGGATCCCGTCGCGACTGAAATCCCGGACCCGCCGCTTCGTCGCAGGTACGACGAACCCGTCGTCGTCGAGCCGATCTTCCGTCTCCGGGCTCTCTACCAGCAGGATCCCCACTTTCGAGGAGACGAGGACGTCAGTGTTGGTGTCGTCCAGGGCCTGTCCGAGGCGGTGTTCGGAAAGGCCCAGGCCGTAGTGGGGTGCGGTGTCGAAGTAGCGGATCCCTTCGTCGAGCGCGGCCTTGACGGCGCGCGTCGATCGCTCGTCGGTCGTCTCCGTGAACAGGTTGCCGAACTGCGCGGCGCCCAGGCCCAGCTCTGTGAGGTGGTGGCCGGTGCGCAGGCTACGGGTGGGCATCGGCTGCGTGAACGCGCCGGGAAGGTGGTCGCTGTGCATAGACGCGGAGTCTATCGCTTCAGCATACGTCTTATGTTTGCGCGATTCTGAGCTAGCCGCGCAAACCTGGCACCGACCTGCACGTGTTCCACGGTGACATGGGCGGCCGTGTCAGCAAGCCGGCGACCATCGGCCACGAGATGTCGGAAACGCGCACATCCGCCAGCATCTGGACTTCAACGGCATCGACAGCCCCGGCGCCCTAAGGCAGAACTATACGTTTGGTCTTACCGACACCCCGGTCGCGCGGCCGGTCGTTGGCCGGGCCGCGCGTACGGGGGGCGAGACTTGTTCGGCTCGGGTCAGGCTCGGGTGAAGGAACGGATCTCGACGCTATACGGCGCCGCGGACAGGACGTTGGCGCGGGTGTCGAAGGCCAGCTCGGCGACCGTTACCTGCGGTGGCTGGCCGACCCTGTTTGTTGCGTCGAGGGTGGTGCCGGTGAGTCGCCACAGCTTGCCGTTCGGGCGGGCGTTGAAGCCGTTGAACGAGAGGTCGATGTCCTGGGCATCGGCGGTCGCGTTGACGGTTGCCACGGTCAACGTACGGCCGTCGGCCGAGAGAGTCGCCATCATGTCGACCGGATAGGTCGGACTTCCGGCATTGACGCTCGGCTGGTCGCCGCCCGGCGGGAAGTTGGGCGCGGGCTCCGGCGAGCTACCGGTGATGTCGACCGGCGTGACTCCGAACCTCTCCCGGTAGAGCTTGAACAGCACACCGGCAGCGCTGTACGTCGAGTCGGTCTTGTTGTACGACAGCCACGACACCCCCATGGTGTACGCCGCCATCGTGATGAAATCGCTTGCCCGGAACATCTCGTGCAGCATCATTGCCAGGCCGAACAACTGCTTCATCCCGCTGGCCTTCTGGAAGCCCCACTCGTCGATGCTGACCTTGATCTGGTTCTGCTCGAGCTCCGGGAAGTCCTTCGTGTACAGCTCCCAGTTCTCACGCACGGACTTGATGTAGTTGGCGCCCCGCCGGCAAGAGTCCACCATCGACTCCGCCGGGCTCACGTCGACGTACTTGCCCTGCTCGAGGTCGAAACGCTGGGTGGTCCCGTAGCAGTGCTCGGAGATGACGTCGAACTTGCCGGAGCTGCTCGTCAGCAGCCGGTGGTTCCAGTCGGTCAATGAGCCGTACTCGACTTTCACCGGCGTGGGCTGCACGATCTGCCGGGTGCTCGGGTCGATGTAGTAGGGCAGTCGGTGGACCGTCATGCTAGCCGGGAAGGCGCCGACCGCGACGATGGCGATCGACGGGTCGACCTTCTTCATCGCGTCCGCGAAAAGGTTGTGCTTGATCATGTAATGCGCCGGCGTCATGTAGCCCAGCTGCCAGAAGCCGAACATCTCGTTGCCGACGGCCCAGTACTTCACGCCGTATGGCTTGTGGTGGCCGTTCGCGGCGCGCCGCTGACCCATCGGGGTGTCGGGCGCGCCGTTGACGTACTCGACCAGCAGGGCCGCCTCGCGGGCGGATCCGAATCCGGTGTTGACGCACGGGTACGGCTCGGTGCCGAGCAGGTCGCACATCGCCAGGAACTCGTCGGTGCCCACGTCATTGGACTGCGCCTGGTTGCGGTCGGGGTCGAACGTGGTCGGTCGCAGGTCGGAGTCACCGATCGCGTTCTGCCAGTCGTGGCCCGAGACGAAGTTTCCACCGGGGAACCGCCAGAAGCCGCCGAGACCGCGGAGCAGGTCGATGGTGTCCTTCCGGAAGCCCTTGACGTTGTCGCCGGGCATCAGCGACACGGCGCCGACGCGGAACGTGCCCGTACCGGTGCCGGAGATCTCCAGGCTGCCGGTCGTCGTCGCGGCGCGGCAGACGAACCGCAGCGGAACCGTTGCCCAGCCCTTCTTGACCGTGAGAGCCACGCTCTGGCTCTGTCCTGGTCCGTCGCCCCACGACAGCGTCGCGACGACGTGCGTGCCCGGGTCGCCCGCGATCACCACCCGGCCGACGTACGCCCTGGCGGCGAGGCCTAGTCCGGTCTGCTTGATGCCGCGGGTCTCGGACCGGCTCAGCGCGACCTTCGGCGACTGCTCGCCGACGTACGGGTCCTTGGTATCCATGGTGACATCGGCGGCCGGACCCACCGGCCGCCACTTCCTGGTGTTGGGGCTCTGCGTGTCGACCGCGAGGTAGAACTTCCGATCTGCCAGCACCTCCGACCAGAGACTGTCGTAGACGAGCGTGCCGATGTGCTCGATGAACGCGCCGTAAACGTACGGGAGGATCGGGGCGGACTTCTTCGTGGCGTCGATGCCTGCGCTGATCGCCGGATCGGCCGCGTACGCGGTGGTGCCGGTGGTGGCCGACAGTCCGGCCAGCAGACCGGCTGCCATGGAGGCCTGGATCACGGTACGGCGGGAGATCTCGCTGCTTTCGGTAGACGTGCTGTCCATCTGGTCCTCAACCTTCCCTCAAAGCTGGTATGGACGGGTCAATCTGTGCTGCTCGGACCACGTGACTGCTCATCGGAGCCGTACCGCGGTGGCGAGCCGATCGCGGGTCAGGCAGCGATCGAGCCGAAACGAGTCGGCGAGCTCTTGGACCTGCTCGATCCCGAGGCCGGCGAACGAGCGGGCGAACTCGTCGACCAGCGGTTCGGCGAGCAGGATGTGCCGGACCAGCGTCGCGATCCACTGGCGGCGGCCGAACGGAACCGGATCGAAGTCCGGGAACTCCCCGTCGAAGGTCTGCTCGATCGGGTCGAGCAGGTGCCGGACATCGGTGTCCACGGATCCCCACGCGTCGACGCCGAGTCGTGCCTTCTTGGCCAGCAGCGGCGCGATCTGCCGCAGGTACGGCGATTCGGGCGCGGCGTACGCGAGTCCCTGGAGTCCGATGTCCTTGTACGTCCACAGACTCCAGCCGGCGCCGTACCGGTCGTAGACCGCTAGTTGGTCATGAAGCAGGCGGTACCGGGACTCGTCCCGCACCTGGTTGCCCGAGTAGACCGGGCCGAACTCTCCGACCCAGATGGGTGTTCCGGTCTCACGCATGTACTGTGTGCGCTCCAGAAACTTCGCCTCGATCGTGTCCCGGTCGACGTAGCGGCCGCGTGAGATCCCCGGGTAGTCGCCGGCGTCGGCAAAGCCGGCCAGGGCGTAGTCGTGCACGCTGTACACGGTGTTCGGCCAAGGCTCGCCGAACAGACCGAACTCGGTCGCATGGCGGTTTCCGTCCAGGAACAGCACCGTCTCCGGGTCGATCGCGCGAACCGCCGTACGGAGACGTGTGTAGAACGCGCCGACGACCTCGCCGCTCGGGTCGGCCGGTTCGTTGAGCAGGTTGTAACCGGCCACCCAGGGGTTGTCGCGGTACCTGTCCGCCATCGCCTCCCACAAGTGCACCACTCGGTCCTGGAAGTCGCGGTGACGCCAGAACAACGAGATATGGGTCGGGTTGTCGCTGTGCCAGCGCTGGTTCTGGAAGCCAGGTGCGGCGTGCAGGTCGATGACGACGTACAGCCCGTGCCGCGCGCAGATGTCGACGGCGCGGTCGAGCAGCCGGAATCCTTCGTCCTTGAGGTGTCTGGGCCGATCGTCGTCCTCGAAGTGCCGATAGTTGATTGCCACGCGCACACAGTTGAGGCCCAATGACGCCAGGTACGCCGCATCGGCGTCGGCGAATAAGGTCTCGTAGAAGCGGTCGAAGAACGCGTCGTTTACCTTCTCGCCCAGCACCTCGCGAAGCGCCTGACGCTGGAGTTCCTCGGTCGCGGGGTACCCGGTGATGAAGCTCTCCATACTGAGCCATCCGCCCAGACCCACGCCGCGAAGCCGAATTGCTTGCCCCGCCCGCGTCACCAACTCGCTGCCGGACACGCTCAGCGCGACCCGGTCGCCGGGGATCATCGGCTGAACCCTGCGGTCAGGCCGGTGACGAGGGACCGCCGCCCGAGCACATACAGGACGACCATCGGCAAGGTCGAGAGCACGACGGCGGCGAGGATGCCCGGAATCTGCACTGTGAACTCGCCCTGAAACGCCCACAACGACAAGGGGAGTACGCGTCGGGACTCGCTCTGCGTCAGGATCAGCGGGAAGAGGAAGCCGTTCCAGGCATTCAATCCGTTGTAGATGGCCACGGTTACCAGGGCCGGCCGGACCAGCGGTAGCGCGAGGCGAATGAGCGTCTGCCATTCGGAGGCGCCGTCCATCCGCATCGACTCGAACAGTTCTTGCGGTACGTCGGCGGCGAAACGACGATTCATGACAAACCCTCTCCAACTGCGTACCGCGCTGCGGCACGGCCAACGGGAGAACTGCTGACGGCGGGCAGGCGCACATCGGGTGGTGCGCCTGTGTTGCGGGGCGCGGACGGAGGATGGGCCCGCGGAGCCGCGTCAGATGATCGGGGTGAAAGTTTCAGAATCTTTCGACTCGAACGCTAGGGTTCGGTTCGATCCGCGTCAAGATCTCGGCCGCGCCAAGGTGCGACCTTCGGCGGAAACGCGGCGACACCGGGCGCGTGTAAAATGTCGGAACGGGCCCCGAAAATTTCTGTTGGGAGTCACAGTGGCCAAGGCGGACCGCGTGAAGATCGCCGACATCGCCCGAGCCGCCGGCGTCTCGGCTCCGACCGTGTCGAAAGTTCTGAACGGCCGCGCGGAGGTGGCCCCGGAGACCCGCGAGCGGGTTCGTGAGGTGCTCCGGTCGCACAACTACCAGCGGCGGCCGAGCGGGAAGCAGCCTCGGGCAGGGCTGGTCGACCTGGTCATCAAGGAGTTGGCGACGCCGTGGTCGGTCGAGATCATCCGGGGTGCGGAGGATGCCTGCCGAGAAGCCGGCATCGGCCTGGTGGTCTCCGCGGTACACAGCGCTCAGGCTGACACTCAGCGTTGGCTGGACAACCTCGCCGGCCGGCACTCGGACGGCGTCCTGCTGGCGGTATCCGACCTGGGGAGCGCCGAGCGCGAGCGGCTGGACGCCTTGGGTGTTCCGCTGGTGCTGATCGATCCGATCGGCGATCCGGACCCGGACATCGCCTCGATAGGGTCGACCAACTGGGCCGGCGGCCTCGCCGCGACCGAACACCTGGTCCAGCTGGGACATCGGCGGATCGCGATGATCGCCGGCCTGCCGAACCTGCTGTGCACCCAGGCCCGGCTGGGCGGCTATCGCGCCGCGCTGGAACGAGCGGGGATCACCCCGGATCCCGAGCTCCTGCGCTTCGGCGACCACTTTCCGCCGAGCGGCCGGGCCGCGGCGCTCGAGTTGCTTGACCTGGCCGAGCCGCCCACCGCGATCTTCGCCGGAACGGACCTGCAGGCCTTCGGCGCCTACAAGGCCCTGCAATCGCGCGGTGTGCGCATCCCCGACGACATCAGCGTTGTGGGTTTCGACGATCTGGCCGCCTGCGACTGGGTGACGCCGCCGCTGACGACCGTGCAGCAACGCCTGGTGGACATGGCACGGATGGCGGTGCAGGTGATCATCGACGGTGGCGGCGAATCCGGCGAGGCCAGCCGCATCGAGTTGGCCACCTCGCTGACCGTCCGGGAGAGCACAGCACCTCCTCGGGCGTCATGACCGTGTCAGGCGCAGTACTCGAGCGGAGGGTTCGGGGCTGCTGGCGGTGACGGTGAGGGTGTCCTCGTTCCAGCTGTAGGTCCAGTCGGTGTCCTCAGTGGGGAAATGGGGCTCGATCCTCGATCGGGGGAGAGAAAGCGTGATGGTGGACGGGCCTGGGGTGCGGTGCCAGACGGTCAGGTAGGAGATATCTGGGCCGTTGAGGGACAGGGCGATCCAGTCATCGGTCCAGGTCGGGAGTCCGAGCGGCCAGGCGGGGACGAGCGTGTCGAGATCGTCGAGGATGGCGCGATGCGCGGCCAGGGCGGATCGGATCAGGTCGATCTCGGTAGCCGTCATGTGGTCGAGGTGGCCGGACAGGTAGAGGCGGCCAGGGATGCCGTTGACGAGAGCGAAGGTGAATTCCTCGCGGGTGCTGCCGCTGATCGGGTAAGCCCAGTGGCCGGCTTGTTCGGGGAGTACGGCGGCCGGCGCGGCTGCGGTGATCGGTGCGTAGAGCAACGGATGTTCCTGGTCCGAGGTCGATTGCAGGTGCAGCCGGGACAACATCGCGTAGTCCATCCGCATCGCCCCCGACGCACAGTTCTCGATCAGCAGGTCGGGGTGGCGCGTCTGAAGATCGTCCAGCCAGCGGAGAAGTGCTCGTTGGTGTTCGAGCAGTCCGTGGCCGAGCGACGTACCACGCTTGTCGGTGCCGGGACCCGTCATCGTGTTGTTGTCGAACTTGAAGAAGCCGATGCCGAACTCGCGGACCAGCCGGTCGACGGTCTGATCGAGGTGCGCCCGGGCGGCGGTGCTGCGCAGGTCGAGCAGATAGCGGCCGGATTCGGCGACCCGGACGCCGCGCCGGGTGAGGAACGCGTCGTCGGGTAGTTCGTGGCCTATCGGCGAGCGGACGCCGATCACCTCGGGCTCGAGCCAGAGGCCGGGAACCATGCCGTGGGAGTGGATCCGGTCGATCACCTCGGCCAGCCCGTTCGGGAAGCGGGTGGCCGACGGCTGCCAGGCTCCAACGGTGTTCCACCAGTCGCCTTCGGCGTACCAACCGGCGTCGATACAGAAGTAGTCCGCCCCGACCTCGGCCGCGGCATCGATGAGGGGGAGCAGCTTCTCCGTCGTCGGATCGCCCAGCAGGGTGTTCATGTAGTCGTTGAAGACGACCGGCGCCCGGTCGTCCACCGGGCGCCGGTGACGTATCGCGCGACGTTGCCGGGTCAGGGCAGCGAACACACTGTCCCGGTCCGTCCCGGCGACGAGCGAGACGGGCACTGTGGTGAACGGCGTGTCGGCGGTGAGCACGACACTCCATTGGTGCTCTTGGTCGGTCGGACCGCTCAGCAGGAGGTAGCCGCCGTACCGGCTTTCGCCGATCTCGTAGTGCCACGGTCCGTTGTGCTCGATCTGCCACCCGAGGGCGTACGGCGTGCTCCGATCCATGAGAACGCCCACGGGCAAATGCTCCCCGGTCGACCATGAGCCGGCGTTCGTCACCGTATGCCGGCTTCTGGCGACATGATTGTGCGCGTCGCTGACGATGTCCGCCAGCGTCTCAGAGCGCAGCGATCTGGCTGACCATCGGTTCTCCGCCATCCAGCTGTTGGCAGCGGAGTGCAGCTCGGCATCGACCGATGGGAGGCCGACGACCAGGGACGACAGGAACGTGAGCTCGAGCGTGCCCGGGCCTGTCATCGAGGCTTCGGACCAAGCACGTACGCCGGCCCGCGCCTCGAACACGCTGGTGACGCGCAGACCCGTACCTGGATCGTCCTGGACGATGCGCAACGTCGCCCCGGTCTCCTCGTGGCGGACGTAGCGCAACTGTTGCCCGAGGGTGGTGTCGACATGCCGGTAGGTGCTCGGCGAGAGTCCGTGTCCGACGGCGGACACCTCGACCAACGGCTGGCTGGGAACAAGATCCTCGCTGTCCGGCCGGGATGCTTCGCGTACGCCGATCAGTCGCACCGGACCGTGGTCGAGAGCGAAGGTCAGGGTCAACTCAGGGCTGCTCCAGCGCAGGAGATTCATCCACAGCTCTCGTCTTGTCGTCGGTTCCGCGGCGGGTCTCGAGGAGGTAGTCCTCGACCGTGAACAGGTGGGTGGCCATGCGGATCCGGGCCCGGTCGGGGTCGTGCGCCGTCAGCGCGGCGAGGATCGAGAGGTGTTCCGCGTGGGCCGTCTCGTCGGCGCCGGGCTGCGTGATCGATCGGCGCAGCCGGTCGCGCATCGTCCGTCCACCCAGCGCGTTGATCAGCGCTGCCAGAACCGGATTGTCAGCCGCGTCCGCGATGATGCGGTGAAAGGCGATGTCATTCTCGATCACGGTCTCGTGATTAGGCTCCTCGAGCCTCAGCTCGGCCTCGTTGTGACGCAACAGCTCGGCAGCGGCCTCGAGCTCTGCCAGTGCGATCTGTTGCGCTGCCAGCGCGGCGGCCTCCATCTCGAGAACGCGGCGTACTGCGTGCAGGTGATGCGTTCCGCTGCCGTCCTGCAGGTCGATGACGAATCCGATCGGTGCGAGCAGCATCGACGGATCCAGCTTGGTGACGTAGGTACCGTCACCTTGCCGGGTCTCGAGAACTCCCATCATCGACAGCGCGCGGACCCCTTCGCGCAGCGGATTCCTGGAGACCCCCAGTACCGCGGCGAGGTCCTTCTCGACGGGAAGCCGGTCGCCTGGCCGGAGCTGGCCGTCGATGATCATCTGCCGGATGCCCTCGACGACGACATCGGTCTGCGAGACGCCAGGTGTGCGAGATCTCTCGGCCAGCTTGCCGGGGGTCATGGAAGCGGGTCCTGTTCCGCGCGTGCCGACCAGTAGGTGCCGTCCGGAAACCGGTAGGTCTGAAGTGACTCCCTGTGCATCTCGGCACTGTAACCGGGGGCGGTCGGAAGCACGTACGCTCCGGCCCGGACCACGCAGGGGTCGACGAAGTGTTCGTGCAGGTGGTCGACGTACTCGGTGACGCGGCGCTCGAGACTGCCCGACACGGCGATGTAGTCGAAGACCGCGAGGTGCTGGACGAGTTCGCACAGACCGACACCACCCGCGTGCGGGCAGACCGGTACGTCGAACCAGGCGGCGAGGAGGTAGACCGCGAGTACTTCGTTGACGCTGCCGAGGCGGGCGGCGTCGAGCTGGCAGTAGTCGATGGCGCCGGCCTGGAACATCTGCTTGAACAGCACCCGGTTCATACCGTGCTCGCCGGTGGCGACGCCGATGGGTGCCACGGCCTTGCGGATCGCGGCATGACCGAGGATGTCGTCGGGACTGGTGGGCTCCTCGATCCACAGCGGGTCGAACTCGGCCAGCGCCTTGACCCATTCGATCGCCTCCGGAACGTCCCATACCTGGTTCGCATCGATCATCAGGTGACCGTCCGGACCGAGCACCTCACGGGCGATGCCGCAGCGCCGGATGTCGTCGTCCAGGTCGGCGCCGACCTTGAGTTTGACGTGTTTGTAGCCTGAGGCAACGGCTTCTTCGCAGAGCCTGCGCAGCTTGGCGTCGGAGTATCCGAGCCACCCGGCGGAGGTTGTGTAGCACGGGTAACCGGATTCCTCGAGCTGCTCGGTTCGTTGCTTTCGGCCCGCTTCTTGCCCGGCCAGGAGGGTGATGGCCTGATCGGGCGTCAGGACGTCGCTCAGGTAGCGCAGGTCCGCGACCTCGACGAGTTCCTCGGGTGACATCTCCGACAGCAGTCGCCACAGTGGTACGCCGGCCCGTCGGGCGGCGAGGTCCCAGACCGCATTCATCACCGCGGCCAACGCGAGATGGACGACACCCTTGTCCGGGCCGAGCCACCGCAGTTGGCTGTCCGACTGCAGCTCCCGGTAGATGCCGCCGAGGTCGCCGCAGAGCTCGTCGACGTCACGACCGACCAGCGGCTGGGCACGTTGCCCGGCCGCCGCGACGCACAGGTCGTTGCCCCGTCCGATGGTGAAGGTGAAGCCGTGTCCGGACAGGCCCGGAGCGTCGGTGTGCAGGAGGACGTATGCCGCTGAGTAGTCGCCGTCCTTGTTCATCGCGTCCGAACCGTCGAGGGTCAGTGACGTCGGGAAGCGGACGTCGACAACCTCGACCGAGGTGATGCGTGGCATGGCGGCCCCTCACTCCGTCCCATAGAGATGGGATCTTTCTGCTGGTTCAATAGCGTTCAGTATGGACCAATCGCGGCGACAGCGCTACGATCCCGGCAATTCGTGGGATTAATACCTCGTCTTGTCGACGGAGGACTGCAGTATGGGCAACCTGGTGAGCTCGGACCGGTCCGGCGTGCAGCGCTTGTACTACGACCGGCCCGCCGGATCGTGGTTGGAGGCGCTGCCGCTCGGCAACGGCCGGATCGGCGCGATGTGTTTCGGGGGTGTCGGCAGGGACCGGATCGGGCTGAACGACGAGACTCTGTGGTCGGGCGGTCCGGAGACCGCGCGGTTGTTGTCGACTCCGCTCGGTGCGACCGGCGCCGAGGCGGTGCAGACTCTGCGCGACGCGCTGAGGGCCGGCGACATCCGCCGGGCGCACGAGTTGGCCGGCGGTTTTCACTCCGGCTACTGCCAGGCGTACCTGCCGTTGGGTGACCTCCTCCTGGAGGTTCGTGTCGATGGCACGACGCCTGCGCCCGGCGATGTCGCGCAGTACCGGCGGGAGCTCGATCTCGACGCCGCGACCGCAACGGCGGAGTTCGAGGTCGGCGGAGTGGTGGTGCGGCAGGAGGCCTTCGTCAGTGCGCCGGACGGTGTTCTGGTTGTGCGAATGACGGCGTCCGAGCCGGTACTGGCACTGACGTGCCGGTTGACATCGCAACTGCAGTCGCGAGCACACGCAGTCGAGGACGGGCTCGGAATGTTGCTGCAGGCTCCGGCCGATGTCGCTCCTCCGCATCGCGATGTCCCGGAGCCGGTTCGGTACTCCGAGGGCGCGGATCGCGGCATGGCAGCGGCCATCGCGCTGCGGGCGTCGAGTGACGGGGAGATCCGCGCCGTCGAAGCCGAGCTCACGGTCGAGGACGCCACCGAAGTCACCCTGATCCTCTCCACCGGCACCGGGTACGCCGGGCCGTCGACCTCACCGACTCGATCGGCGGCGGAGTGCTGGGCCGCCGCGGATCAGACGGTGCTCGCGGCGCGCGATCGCGCGTACGGCGAACTCGTGGCTGATCATCGCGAGGATCACCAGCGCCTGTTCCGTCGTTCGTCGCTCGAATTGGCCGGCCCGGCGGGGCATGGTGAGCTGCCGACCGACCTGCGGGTCGCGGGCGCGGCCGACGTCGAGGACCCTGCGCTGGCTGCGCTGCTGTTCAACTACGGCCGCTACCTGATGATCGCGAGTTCGCGATCGGGTGGCCTGCCGACCAACCTGCAGGGGATCTGGAACGACATCCTGCGGCCGCCATGGAGCAGCAACTACACGGTGAACATCAACACCGAGATGAACTACTGGCCGGCGGAGACGACCAACCTGTCGGAGTGTCATGAACCGCTGCTCCGCTACATCGGTCAGCTCGCCCAGGCGGGACGGACGACAGCCGGCGAACGGTACGGCTGTGGTGGATGGACCGCGCACCACAACGCCGACGCATGGTGCTGGTCGTTCCCGGTCGAGGGGGATCCGCGGTGGTCGAACTGGCCGATGGCAGGTGCATGGCTGGCCCGCCATCTGTGGGACCACTACGCGTTCACCGGCGATCTGGAGTTCCTCGGCGAGTCGTGGCGCGTGCTGCTCGGGGCCGCAGAGTTCTGCCTCGACTGGTTGGTGGAGCTACCCGATGGCACCCTCGGTACGGCGCCGTCGACGTCACCGGAGAACGACTACATCGCCGACGACGGACAGCCGGCATCGGTGACCTGGTCGGCGACCATGGACCTGGCCCTCATCTCGGACCTCTTCCAGCGGGTCGAGCAGGCGGCCGAGCTGCTCGATGTCGTCGATCCCCTTGTCGGTGAGCTGTCCACTGCCCGCAAGCGGCTGCCCGAGCCATCGGTCGGTGCGCGCGGACAGCTGCAGGAGTGGGCGGCTGACCTGCTCGAAGAAGATCCCCATCACCGGCACATGTCGCACCTGGTCGGTCTGCATCCAGGCGATGCGATCACGCCGGACAGCACACCGGTCCTTGCGGCCGCGGCGACACGGACGCTGGACCTGCGGGGCGACGAGGCCACGGGCTGGTCGCTGGCGTGGAAGATCAACCTGCGGGCACGTCTTCGCGATGCGGTAGCGGCACACCGCCTGGTCCTGGCGTTCCTGAGGCCCGCGGACGACTCCGCGACCGGGAGACCTGGCAGCGGCGCGGGCGTCTACCCGAATCTGTTCTGTGCACATCCTCCCTTCCAGATCGACGGCAGCTTCGGTGCGACGGCGGGAATCGCGGAGATGCTGCTGCACAGTCATACCGGCGAGATCGAACTGCTGCCCGCTCTGCCCGCCGAATGGCCGAGCGGGCGGGTGACGGGTCTGAGGGCTCGTGGCGGGGTCACCGTCGACATCGCCTGGACGCCACGCGGCGTCGAAGCAGTCCTGACCGCGGATCGGGACCAGGAGCGGGTCGTACGCCACGGTGACGACCGGGTGCCGGTCCGGTTGAGCGCCGGAATCGGTCACCGCATGAGCGCGATCTGATCGCCGGCCCGGACGAGGAGATTTCATGGCAACCCTGACAACCATCCGGCCACCGGCCGGTGAGACACCAGCTCGGCCCAGGCGACGACGAGGGCGGGAGCGCCCCGGTGTCAAGGGGCTGCGGCGCAGCCTGCGACGGCACTGGACCCTGTACCTGCTGATGGTCGTGCCGCTGATCTGGTTCGCGGTCTTCAAGTACATCCCCATGTCGAACGCGGTCCTGGCGTTCAAGAGTTTCAACGTGATCAAGGGCATCTGGGGAAGCCCTTGGGTGGGCTGGCAGAACTTCGACCTGTTCTTCCACAACCCGGTGTTCTGGACCCTGGTGAAGAACACCTTCATCCTGTCGGTCTACACCGTCGCGGCGAGCTTTCCGATCGCGATCATCCTCGCGCTGGCACTGAACGAGATCCGCACCGGCGTGTTCAAGCGGACTGTGCAGATGGTGACGTACGCGCCGTACTTCATCTCCACGGTCGTGGTCGTGTCGATGACGATCCTGGTGTTGTCGCCGCGGTTGGGCATCGTCAACGAGGGGCTCGGGTTCTTCGGCGTTCCCGCGATCGACTTTCTCGGGAACCCGGACTACTTCCGGCACATCTATGTCTGGTCCGACGTGTGGCAGACCACCGGGTACTCCGCGGTGATCTACCTGGCCGCGTTGTCCGGCATCGATCCGGCGCTGCACGAGTCGGCCCGGATCGACGGTGCCAGCCGCTTGCAGCGGATTCGGCACGTGGATCTTCCGGGCATCATGCCGACGGCTGTGATCATCCTGGTGCTTGCCGTCGGCAACATCATGGCGATCGGCTTCGAGAAGGCGTTCCTGTTCCAGAACCCGCTGAACCTGAGCGAGTCCGAGATCATCGCCACCTATGTGTACAAGACGGGTCTGCTGAACGCGGACTTCAGCGGCGCCACCGCGGTCGGGCTGTTCAACTCGGTGATCAACCTGGTGCTGCTGCTGATGGTCAACACGATCGCCAAGCGGATCACCGGGAACGGATTGTGGTCATGAGCGCTCAGACTGAAGCGAGAACGCTGCCGAGCAAGAGAGGCGAGCGCCGTGCGGCGCGGGCACGCCGGATCCGCGAGCCGCGGACCGACCGGATCTTCCTGTTCTGTGTGTACCTGCTGCTGGCGGTGTTCTTCGCGGTCGTCCTGCTGCCGCTGCTGTACATCGTCGCCAGCTCGTTCAGCAGTCCGGCGGCGGTCTCGTCGGGGCGGGTGCTGTTCTGGCCGGTGGAGTTCTCGCTCCGTGGGTACCAGGCCGTGCTGAGCAACCCGCAGATCCTCCAGGGGTACGCGAACTCGTTGTTCTACACGGTGGTCGGGACGATCGTCAGTGTCACGCTGACGATCGCGATCGCCTATCCGATGTCGCGGCGCACACTGGTCGGCCGGAACGTCGTGATGACGCTGATCCTGTTCACCATGCTGTTCACCGGCGGCCTGATCCCGACGTACCTGGTGGTCCAGTCGGCCGGCCTACTGGACACCCGGTGGGCGTTGATCATCCCGCAGGCGATCGGGGTCTGGCAGGTGATCATCGCCCGGACCTACTTCCGGACGGCGATCCCGGAGGAGCTGGTCGAGGCCGCGGAGCTGGACGGCTGCGGTGACCTGCGGTTTCTCTGGTCGGTGGTGATCCCGCTGGCCAAGCCGATGATCGCGGTGGTCGCGTTGATGTACGCGATCATGCAGTGGAACTCGTACTTCGACGCGCTGATCTATCTCAAGAACCCGGACCTGTTCCCGCTCCAGCTGGTCCTGCGCAACATCCTGATCCTCAACACCACCGGCGGTGGGGCCGTCGACGCATCCGTCATGCTGCAACGTCAGCAACTGGCCGATCTGCTCAAGTACTCGCTGATCGTGGTGGCGAGCGTCCCGGTGCTGCTCATCTATCCGTTCGTCGCGCGCTATTTCACCAAGGGAATCATGATCGGCGCCGTCAAGGGCTGATCCTCCGCATCACCTCAACCCCTGTGAGGGACCTAATGTCTGTACAGTTCACAAAGCGGAGGCGTGCCGCGATCGCCGGCCTGAGTCTCCTGGCACTCACGCTCGCCGCCTGTTCCGGTGGCGGCGGATCGGACGATCAGCAGGGTAAGCCGTTGCCCACGATCACCGGGAATCCTGCGGTCACCCTCGATGTGTTCGCGCCGCAGTCGGCCGACTGGAACCTGGCCACGAACGACTTCACGAAGGCTGTGAAGGAGAAGTTCAACCTCACCATCAAATGGCAGAACACGACGTTCGACGGCGGCCCGGCCAAGGAGAAGCGGCAGATTTCGCTGGCCAGCGGTGACTATCCGGACCTGTATCTGCTGATCCCGTGGGTCGACCAGTTCACCCAGACCGACCTGCTGAAGCTCTCGACCCAGGGTGTCGTCGTACCGCTGAACCAGTTGATCGATCAATACGCGCCGAACATCAAGAAGGCGCTGGACGCCACGCCGGAGTGGAAGGCGATGGCGACCGCGCCGGACGGCAAGATCTACGGGATACCCCAGTGGGTCGACTGCTTCCACTGCACGTACCAGGACAAGCTGTGGATGAATTCGGCCTGGCTGAAGAAGCTCGGCCTGGAGCAGCCGAAGACCACCGAGGACATGCGCAAGGTCCTGCAGGCGTTCAAGACCCAGGACCCGAACGGCAACGGCAAGGCCGATGAGATCCCGCTCAGTGCTGACGTGCGGGACGTGCTGATCCCGTACTTCATGAACGCGTTCATCTACGACCCGCAGGGCACCAGCGGGAACAACAACTCGACACTGGTACTGAACGACGGCAAGGTCGACATCCAGGCGAACAAGGATGGCTGGAGGGCCGGTCTGAAGTACCTGAATTCGCTCTACAAGGAAGGCCTGATCGACAAGGGCGCCTTCACCCAGAACCCGGACGCCCTGCAGCAGCAGGGCAATCACGCCGGAACGGTCGTCCTCGGCTCCGCGACCGTGCTGCACCCGGGCATCTTCGTCACGACCGGTTCGCCGGACGGACGGGACAAGCAGTACGACGCCGTACCGCCGCTGACCGGGCCGGACGGCGCGAACTTCACCGGCTACAACTTCCCGAGCGCGCCGGGTGCGACGTTCGTACTGACCAGCAAGGCGACGCAGGAGGAGCAGATCCAGGCGATCAAGCTGCTCGACTACATCTTCACCGACGAGGGTCAGATCAACGGCCAGTTCGGCACCGAAGGCAAGACCTGGACCAAGCCGGCGACCGGCGATGTCGCGCTGGACAAGTCGCTGACGCCGATCTTCAAGCAGATCCCGCAAAAGGTCGGAACCAAGCCGCCGAACTCGGGTTGGGGCGCGCTCGCGCAGTACAACAACACGGCCAGGTTCCGGAACTCCGAGGCGATCAGCACCGACCTCTACTCCCAGGCGGGCTACGAGCGACGGCTCTACGAGGCGACCAAGCTGTACGCCGGCCACGAGGACAAGGCCAAGATCTACCCGTACTGGAAGGTGTGGATCGATCCGTCCCTGGCCAACGAGGTCGCGACGATGCAGACCAACATCGACAGCTACGTGCAGCAGAACGCACTCCAGTTCGTCACCGGTTCGAAGAACATCGACACCGACTGGGACGCCTACGTGAAGGGTCTCGACGGCCTCGGCCTCAAGCGCTACCTCGAGATCCAGCAAACCGCCTACGACAAGATGCCCAACAAGTAGATCAATCCTGGACCGGCCGGAGCACTCCGGCCGGTCCGCCCTCCCATCACCCACGAGGAGCGATCGGTGCCGTTCGACCCAACCTTCGAGTCCCTGGCCACGTTCGAGTGCCCTGAATGGTTCCGGGACGCGAAACTGGGCATCTGGTCGCACTGGGGACCGCAGTCGGTGCCGCGGTACGGCGACTGGTACGCGCGCCACATGTATCGGCAAGGATCGGACCAGTACCGGTATCACCTGCGAACGTATGGACACCCGTCGGAGTTCGGGTACAAGGACGTCGTACGGCTGTGGAAGGCGGAGCGGTTCGATCCGGGTGAGTTGATGGACCGGTTCGTGGCGGCCGGTGCTCGGTACTTCGTGGCGCAGGCGGTCCACCACGACAACTTCTTCAACTATGAGTCGTCGGTGAATCCGTGGAACTCGGTCAAGGTCGGGCCGGGCAAGGACATCGTAGGTTTGTGGAAGGCCGCCGCCGACGAGCGCGGGCTGCCCTTCGGGATCACCGAGCATCTCGGCGCCGCATCGACCTGGTTCGCGGTCAACAAGGGCAGCGACAAGCACGGACCGCTCGCCGGCGTGCCGTACGACGGGACCGATCCGGCCAACCGGGATCTGTACCTCGACAACAGCAGTCTGCTGCCTGCGGAGGACCACTGGCTCCAGGACCCGTGGTACTCCCAGGATCCTGCCTGGCACACCCACTGGCTCGAGGCAGTCACCGAGATGATCGACCGGTACCAGCCGGATCTCCTGTACTCCGATGGCCCGCTCCCGTTCGACGAGGCCGACTACAAGCCCGGTCTGAGCGCGGTTGCTCATCTGTACAACACCAGTGCGCGGATCCATGGAACGAATCGTGCTGTGTACCAGCAGAAGGATCGTCGGCCCGAGGTGAGCCGGGTCGGTCTGATGGACATCGAACGGAGTCAGACGCCTGGCATCCAGTCCTTGCCCTGGCAGACCGACACGTCGGTGGGCGACTGGTTCTACAACGTCCGCGATGTCTACAAGACCGCGGGACACGTGGTCGAGATGCTCGTCGACATCGTGTCGAAGAACGGCAACCTGTTGCTCAACGTACCGCAGCTGCCGGACGGCACGCTGGACCTCGAATGCACGCAACTCCTCGACGAGATGGGTGCCTGGATGCGGGTGTGCGGAGAAGGCATCCACGGCACGCGACCGTTCCGGGTCTTCGGCGAGGGCCCGTCCAGTGTCGTCATCGACGGATTCACCGAAGACCGGGTGGGGTGGACAGACTCGGACGTCCGCTTCACCAGCCGGGACAACACTGTCTACGCATTCCTGATGGCCTGGCCGAAGGACGGACGCGCGGTGATTCGCAGCCTTGCAGGTCACGAGACAGTGACCGGTGTCCGGCTCCTCGGCCACGGCCAGCTTCCCTTTGAACAGGTGCACGGCATTCTGGTCGTCCGGCTGCCTGACGCCTCTCCGGTCGACGCGGCCAACTGCCTGGCCATCGAGCTCGCCGGCTGACATGCTGCGCACGGTACGTGCCTCAGGCGGTCGAACGACACTGTCGGACGGATCGGCCAGGGACCGATGGTTGCTGAACGCTCGCTACCTGCGCAGCCTGACGGCAGACAACCTCCTGCGGCCCTATCGGGCCGAGGCCGGTCTGTGGAGCTATTCGGGCTCCTGGGGCACGACTGTGGGCGGCGGCTCGCCCGATGGTCCGGAGACCTGGCACTGGGGATGGGAATCGCCGACCTGCGAGCTGCGCGGCCACATCCTCGGCCACTGGCTCTCGGCGGCGGCCCGGGTCGGTGAGTACGACCGCGAGGTGGCGGCCCGGGCGGCCGTGATCGTCGACGAGCTCGCAGCCTGCCAGCGGGCGAACGGCGGGCAGTGGGCGGGTTCGATTCCGACGACGTACTTCGATCGCTTGGCCGCGGGTCGCGCGGTGTGGGCTCCGCACTACGTCCTACACAAGACCTTGATGGGCCTGCTCGACCAGTACCGGATCGCCGGCAACGAACAGGCGCTCGAGGTCGCCTCGGCCTTCGGAGCGTGGTTCCACGCCTGGACCGATGGACTGTCCCGGCAGCAGCTCGACGACATCCTCGACCGCGAGACGGGCGGCATGCTGGAGGTCTGGGCGGATCTCCTGTCGTTCACCGGCGATCAGACCGCCGCGGATCTGTTGGAACGCTACGACCGGCGCCGATTCTTCGAACCTCTCCTCGCCGGCGCCGACGTGCTGACCAACAAACACGCCAACACTCAGATCGCGGAGATTCTCGGGGCCGCCAGGGCATGGGAGGTCACGGGTGAGCGACGCTGGCGCGACATCGTCGAGACCTTCTGGGACTCCGCGGTGACCGCCCGCGGAACGTACTGCACCGGGGGCAGTAGCTGCGCCGAGGTGTGGCAGCCGATCGGCGAACAGTCCGCGCGTCTGCACGCCGTTCAGGAGCACTGCCTCGTCTACAACCTGATGCGCCTCGCCGCCGTTCTGTTCCGCTGGACCGGAGACCACCGCTACGGAGACTACTGGGAGCGAAATCTTGTCAACGGGATCTGGGCTCAGCAACACCCGGACACCGGCATGCCCGCGTACTTCTTGCCTTTGGCAACCGGAAGCCACAAGCAATGGGGGCGGCCGACCGAAGACTTCTGGTGCTGTCACGGAACCCTGCTGCAGGCGCACAGCGCAGTCGACGAGGCGGCGACGTACGTCGATGACCGCGGAATCACGATCTGCCAGTACCTGGAGTCCGTCACGTCCTGGACCGACCAGTTCGGCGGCCGCATCGAACTCGCGATCACGGCGGACACCGACGAGGGCGTCGCCCTCGGTCAACGACAGACCGCCCACGCTGCCGCCGGAATCCAGGAGCTCTTGTCGCGGCCGTTGCCGCCCCGTCGGCCGGACGACCACGTTCACGTCGTCGACCTACGGTGCGAGCGACCGGTCAGTTTCGAAGTGCGGCTCCGGGTGCCGCTCTGGGCAACGGGTTCGCCGATGGTCGAGATCGACGGGAAGCCGGTTTCGGTCGAGGTCCGGAACGGCTGGATCGTGTTGTCCCAGACATGGAGCAGGCAACGCATCCGGCTGACTGTGCCGTCGGGCTTGCGCACAGTGCCATTGCCCGACCGGCCGGAGATGGTCGCTCTGCTCGACGGCCCGGTCGTGCTGGCCGGTCTGACTGAACAGGAGACCATGCTGTCCGGCGATCCCGCGGAACCGGCGTCGTTCCTGACCCCTGACCGGGAGAGGCACCACAGTTGGTGGCAGCCCGGAAGATACCGGACCGTCGGCCAACCTACCGGCCTGCGCTTCATGCCACTCGCCGAGATTCGCGACGAGCCGTACACCGTGTACTTCCCTGTGCACCGATCAACCTCTCAGTGAACCCTGTGGCCCGAACCGGCGGGCGACGATCGCGACACCACGCCGGTCCGGCCCACATCCCTGTCGGGGACCCTAGCTTCCGTTTGATGCGTTGCCGGCAGTCGCTTCGACCACGTCGGAGGTGCGGTACTGGTTGGGCGTCGTGCCTGACCTGACCAGGACGATCTTCTCGCCCTTGTCGGTCTTGAACTTCAGCAGACCGTTCTCCGGAGCGATCAGCGTTTCCGCTTTGCGGCCGTTGCGGTACAGGACCACGTCGGAATTCCACGGGTTTCTGATCCGGGCAGTCTCACCGAGCTGCGATTCGATCTCCACGTACTGGATATCGCCGGACTGCATCGACGAAGACACCAGGAACCCGTCCTTGGCCAGCAGTTTGTACTTGGCGTCCCAGGCCTTGGGCCAGGCCGGGAACACGCGGATCACCGGGTCTGCTATCGGGGTCGGGCTCAGGCTTTGGTGAAGCGCCTGCTGCAGCGCTTCGGCAAACGTGCCGTAGCCTTCGGCCGAGTAGTAGTCCAGCTGGTTGAAAAGCAGGTTGGGGAACACACCGTAGGTGCTGAAGACGCCGTACTGCGTATTCAGGATCTGCACCATGTCGTCAGCCCGCCCGAGCTTGGCGGCGTCGACGTGGAAGCGGCTGGAGCCGTTCCGGTCGATGACCTGGTTTTTCACCTGGTTCAGGTAGCCGGGAGAGTGGAGGTACGTATTGAGTGCGATCTCCCAATCGCCGTTGTCCAGACCCTGATCTCTCGTCTCCAGGTTCAGCACATCGAACTTCTCGAGCATCTTGAAGATCGGGCTTTCGGTTCCGTGCAAGTCCCTGATGAGGTATGCCGGCCGCAGGCCCTGGGCCCATGCGGGCTCATCTGTCGCGAGTTGCGTAGCCAGCGGCGGATTTGTGCTGGCGGCCCAGAGGGCATTCGGGTCGGAGCGCAACGGGTACGCTGCGAGGTTGTCGCGGATGTCTTTCCACAGCGGCCGACTCGGCTTGTCGACGCCCAGTAGCTCCGAGGCCTTGACCGCGGCCGCGAAGACGCCTCTGGCCATGGACAGGTCATCGATCACGTCTTTGCCGGCCCAGATATGCTCGTGCAGGTTGGTGTTGTAGAAGTGATACTTGCCGTCGCCTTCTTTTCGCAGACCATCATAGGACTGGTAGAGATCCGCTGCGCCCTTGATGAAGGGGTAGGCAACTTTTCGCAGCCATTGGAGATCCTTGGTGTAGCAGTAGACACGCCAGTAGTACTCGGCGGTTTCCTGGGTCGCCATCATGGTGTGCGTGACATAGCTCGCCTGGTTGTTGCTGGTGCCGAACACGTTCCAGTTCCACGGGGGCAGGAACCTGTTCCGCCGCATGGTGAAGTCGGTGAAGTCCTGTGTGCGGGTGCTGGTTTTGAACGTGTAGTACTGCTGCATGGCGTCCGCGATACCGTCCGGCAGCGTCTCCCAGCCCAGGATGCCGTTCGTCTCGCCGATGAAGATGCCCTTGCTGCCCCACATCTGCCGGGCGGCCGTCGCGTACTGCTCGTAGCTGGCCTGCCGCATCTTGAACAACGGTTCCATGAGATCCAGGTGGTTGGCTGCCCACAGCGGCTGATACAGGCAATCCTGGTTCCAGTTCCAGTAGAAGCTGCCCCAGTCCCGGCGGTCTTCCTCGCCGATCCAGATACCGCCGTTGTACTTCGAGGGGTAGGAGCCCCGGCTCGATATGGCGGCCAGGTACATGTAGTAGTTACGGCGCTGTTCATAGTTGAACTGCGTTGGGAAGTAGACGTACGACCCGTTCCAGAAGTCGCGCCACCAGGCCTGACTCCGGGTCTGGATCTTGGCATAGTCCACGGACTTGGTGACGTTCGCGACGGCCTTGGTCTTCGCAGTACGACGCGCGTCCGTGGTGGTGTCGCCGCCGACGACGACGGTGAAGGTGCCTTTTTGTGCAGGTAGACTCAGCCGCAGTGTGGCCCGGTTGCCGATGGTGTTGTTGGTGACCCCGGAAACCTGCCGGCCCCGCACGGTGGCTGCAACGGCTGTGTTGACGTAGTGGTCATTGGCGGTGATACCGGTGTCGCACTTTTCCTGAACGACCTGCTCCAGCACGATCGTGTCGTTTCGAGACGACGGGCGTCCCTTGCCGGCGACCGTGGTGAGGGTGGATATCGCGCTGTGGGCGCCCCAGATCTGGTTCGCGTCGCGCAGCATCGCCAGGTCGACGGTGATCGCCTGGGGCGTGGCGCGTTCATCGGTTATCTGGATCGCGATGACATCTGAGTCCATGTCGGAGATGACGTCGACGCGAACTCCGGTGCCGTCGATGCTCAGTTTGCCGTCGTACAGCGACAGATGTTGCTTCGTCGCACTGTCGAAGACGGTATCCGTCCCGAAGCCGACATGGATCCGCCCGAGGGCGCCGCCGCCGGAGTTCTGGTGGTCCTTCGAGGCCGCGGAGGCATCGTTGAACATGAACATGTCCGTGTGGTTCAGCTGCATGACGAGCGTACTGCTGTTGCTCTGCCAGACGGGCCCACCGAACCGTCCGTTCGCGACGGACATTCCTTGGGTGCCGGTGGTGATTCTTCCCGTGTAGGTGAGATCGGACCGACCGATCAGCTTGCTGTAATCCGGATTGAAAAGAGGGGCTACAGCTGGGTGGCCGTTCGTCTGCGCCGGCAGCGGCGCAGACGTCTGCGATGCCATGGCCGACAACGGTCCGACCGATGCTGCCGACAGTCCGAGGCCCACCGTGCCGACGAACCGGCGTCGCGAGATGCCATTCGTTGAAAAAATGTCTGGTGCCATGTCGTGTTCCTCCGTACCGGAAGGGTGTCTGTCAGGGCCCGGCCGTTTATCGGCACCGGGCCCGGCGATCGCCATGACGAGGCGGCATGACGTCCTGCGTCGCACCTGGACCAGCCGGTCATCTTCTACGCGCCCGCGATGACGGGTGAGCGCCGAACGCCGCGGTCCTGCGGAACGCAGGCGTCATCGGCTCAGCGTTCGTTCCGCTGACTGTGCAGGTCGACGTCCGCGCCCCCCGCGCGTGGTCATCGAGTCTCGCGATTCCGACGTACATGTCATCTTCGATCGCTTCCTGTGACAGGGGCGTCGAATGCCCTCGGAAGAGGGTTTATCATACGTATTATGTTTGCGGCAAGAAGTCGGATGGCCGGCTCGGGAGCGGTCCGCGGTGGTCCGCGGCCTGCTTCTGGGAGTCGGGGGTGGCCCTCGTCGCGGACATGACGGCGGGCAGAACCAACGGACGACCGCACCGGATCTCAAGGAGACCTACATATGAAAATCACCGGATACCGCAGCCTCAGCACCGTCCATGACTGGGGGAGGGTGACCGGCGACGTCAACGGCGTACAGAGCGGCCAGACGACACCGGTGCCGGTCCTCGTCGTCGAGACGGACATCGGCATCGAGGGAATCGGCCTCGGCGCGCATGCCGATGTGGCGCGGGTCTTCCCCGCCATCGAAGGCGAGGACCCCCGATCGGTCGTGGCGCTGTACGACCGGATGCTCGACTGGGTGTTCAAAGCAGGTCATTCCGGCTCGACGTTCGGCGCGATCGGGGCCATCGACATGGCGCTGTGGGACCTCAAGGCCAAGGCGGCCGACGAGCCGCTCTGGCGGACTCTCGGGGCGCGTGAGCGCTTTGTCCCGGGGTACGCGTCCGGCCTCGAGTACGGCCTGACCGACGAGGAAGTCGCCGAGCTGTACGGGCAGTTCGCGGATCGCGGGTTCAAGGCCGGCAAGGTCAAGGGAGGCCGCGATCTGGACCGTGACCTGCCCCGACTGGAGATCGTCCGCGAGGTGCTCAGCCGCAATTCCCGCCGACCGGCGCTCATGTTCGACGCCAACGAGTCCTGGAACCAGGCCCAGGCCACCCGGTACGTGGCAGCCATCGAGGAGCGGATGGACCTTACCTGGGTGGAGGAGCCGCTCCGCCGGTGGGATGCCGCCGGAATGGCCGCATTGCGCGGCAAGGTCCGTGCGGCGATCGCGAGCGGCGAGAACCTGACCGGGCTCGAGCAATACCGTCCGCTGCTCGAGGCCAATGCGCTCGATATCGTCCAGGTGGGCAACGTCTGGGGGATCACCCACTTCCTGCGGGTGGCGACCCTGGCGCATGGTCACGATTTGCCGGTGAGCCCTGTTGCCTATAACGCGAATCCGGTCGCACACGCAGCCGCCGCGGTGCCCAACCTCCTGACCTACGAGGTCCAGGATCTCCATTTCGCGGTCGGTCTAGATGTCGATCAGGAGTTCGACGACGGCGGGATCATTCTGGGCGACCGACCAGGCATCGGCATCCTGCTGGACGAGTCCCAGTTGTCGCGGGTCGACTCTGTGGCGCCCGTCCCGGCATCGACCGGACCGCACATCCGGCCTGAGCGCGCTGCTCTGAGGCTGGTGGCCGAGCCGGACGTGATCGATGATCCTGCCGCACCGCTGAGGCCGGTCTCGTGACGCCGAGCCTGTCGATTGCGAACGTTGCACTCGATGAGCTCGTTCGAGGACTCATGGAGTGCCAAGACCTACATCTTCTTGCGACCGCGCGCTCGGCCGCGTGCGCGGGGAGCGGGGTCGGACAGCCGGCGACGCTTCCACGACCCGTGGATGTGATCATGCATCGACTTCTCGGCCGCGGCGGTGTCGTTGCGCGCGATGGCGTTGACGATCGCCTGGTGTTCCTTCAACGTCAGCGCGACTGCATCGGGCGGATCGATGCCTTGATAACGGCTGGACTCCACGGCTCGTTTGTAGAGCTGCTTGGCGATGTTCTCCGCCAGCCGGTTGCCGGAGATCTCCATGAGCGCGTAATGGAAGACCACATCCGCCTGCCGGAACGAGTCCGTCTCCGACTCGCTCTCTCGCATGGTGGTCAGCGCGTTCTCCAGTCGCCTGAGCTCGTCCGTGCTGTGAGATCCGGCCACCGCGCCTGCCATCGCCGACTCCAGGCTCGCCCGCACGATCGTCAGCTCGTCGAGGACGCCGACGCTCTCGTCGTTGTCGATGAGGGACGAGAGCACCACTGGGTCCAGCATGTTCCAGTAGCCTGGCGCCCGCACCTGCGTCCCCCGGCCCTGCGAGACGGTCACCAGACCCTTCTCCTCGAGCCGCTTCACCGACTCACGCAAGACCGTGCGACTCACGCCGAAATGCTCGCTCAGCGGTCCCTCCGGAGGCAGCAGATCACCCTCTTGCAACTGCCCTGTGACGATGAGGTCGACGAGTTCGGCGACGACTGCAACACCGAGCCGGCCCGCCGGAAGACGTCGCGGGATCAGACGGGCTACGGGAATCGGGGCGTTCGCCATACGTATGATCTTACTCTCGGTCACGTCGCGACCGGCGCAGCCGTTGTCACCGGTGGATGTGAACCTGGTCGGCGGGTGCCTGGAACTACCGATGCCGCTCCTTTCCCGCGACCGGGAGATCGTCCTCGACTGGAGGCAAGCTCATGATCGTTGCTTTGCACTCCGTTCTGCACGAAGGTGCGGAGGCGGACATCGGCCGACATGTGGCCTACTTCATCGGAGAAGAGGAAGGTGCGGCCGGTCAGGTGTTGCCGCTGGTGTACAGCCTGCAGGCCCAAAGATCCACTGATCGGGAGAAGCCTTGACCACCGACGTGCGACTGGCATACGGCGATAGCGGGTTGCCACTGGCAGTAGACCCGGAAGCGACGACGATTGTCGAACCGGTGCACAGTGTGGCGGCACCCGACCAGTTGAAGGCCCTTCGCGCGGCGCTGCGAGAGCCGGTGGCCGGCCTGCCGTTGCGTGATCGGATTCGCCCCGGACAGTCGGTGGCTATCTCGGCCTGCGACGGTACCCGGCCACAGCCGCGGCAGTTGATGATCCCTGCCATCATCGAGGAGCTGGACGGAATCGTGGCCCCGGGTGACATCGTCGTCCTGGTCGCTACCGGCACCCATCGCGGCAACACGGAGGCCGAACTCCGGCTCATGTTCGGCGACGAGGTCGTCGACTCCGTGCGCGTCGTGAACCATGACGGCCGGGACTCGTCGCAGTTGGTCTGGCGCGGCACGCACGGCAACGGCGTACCGGTGTGGCTGAACCGGGAGTGGACCGAGGCGGACGTCAGGATCACCACCGGTTTCGTCGAGCCGCACTTCTTCGCGGGCTTCTCCGGAGGTCCGAAGCTGGTGGCGCCAGGCCTCGCCGGCCTGGAGACGGTCCTCGTCCTGCACGACGCGTCGAGGATCGGTGACTCGAGGGCGACCTGGGGTGTCACGAAGGGCAACCCGGTTCACGACGACGTCCGAGCCATCGCCGAGGCGACCGGAGTGACGTTCGCGCTGGACGTCGTACTGAATCGGGACAAGGACATCGTCGCGGCCTTCGGCGGTGATCTGCTCCCGATGCACGCGGCCGCGGCGTCATTCGCGCGGCACATCGCGATGCGGCCCGTGGACAGACGGTTCGACGTGGTCGTGACCACGAACTCCGGGTTCCCGCTCGACCAGAACCTGTACCAGGCCGTCAAGGGCATGTCGGCCGCATATCAAGTCGTCCGGCCGGGCGGAACGATCATCTGTGCGGCCGAGTGCCGGGACGGCTTCCCGGACCATGGTCTGTACCGTAAGACGCTCGAGACGGCTCAGTCGCCGCAAGCTCTGCTGGCAGAGATCGCGTCCCGGTCCGTCACGGTTCCCGATCAATGGCAGATACAGATCCAGGCCAAGATCCAGTCGGCGAATCGAGTCGTCATGCACACCGGATTCCTGAGCGACGCGGACCTCGCCGCAGTCCAGCTCGAGCAGACGCACGACATCTCGGCAACTGCCGCCGAGGCTCTCGCGGCGGCGGGGCTGGGCGCGACGATGTGCGTTCTTCCGGAAGGGCCGCAAACGATTCCGTACCTTGCAGGAGAGCACTAGGCCCTTGGGACCGCCCGAAAGCGCCGGCGCTTGGTGTCGATACGGCTATCAGGTCTACGAAGGGGAGATTTGCCGTGTCGACCACTATGCGTGCAGTTCAGTACGACGATTATGGAGGGCCAGGAGTTCTGCGAGTCCGCGAGGTGCCGATCCCGTCGGTGCCTGCCGGGGTCCGACGCCACGCCGTACCTCAGACGAAGTTGAGCTGTAGACACCGAGCGCGGGCCAGCCGTTGGCGCGGCCGCATCCGCCGTAGCGGCCCCCGTCCATGCGGGCAAGCGCGGCCTCGGTTTCGGCCAGCGCGGTTTGTGCGGCGACTGTGAGTTTATGACGGACCTCGCTGTGCGCCGCGGTGTCGTAAGAGCCTGTCGTATCGACGACGTCGGCAGCGCTCGGGGCCATGTCTTGAAGTTGCTGAAGCCGGAACTCGCGATCTTCGTGCAGGCTCGCCCGGAGAACGGCGAGTTCCGCGGGAGTGAGTTGGTGGTTGTCGACTGCCGAGGCCTGATGGGTCACGACGGGATCTCCTCGAGTGGAGGCGAGCGCGTAGCTCGATCGGAAGGCGGGTGCGGACCCCGCGTGTTCAACTGACGCGCTGCTGGCACCCGACACAGAAGCGCACGTACGGCAAGATCTCGAGGCGTTCGACGGGTATGGAGGACCGGCAGCTCTTGCAGGTTCCGTAGGAGCCATCCGCCAGACGCTCGCGGGCAGCTTCGATCTCCTCGAGCACACGCTCGATCTCGGCGGTTTGAGCCTCCTGCAGATCTTTTTCCGCGTGCGGTGCGGACTCCTCGATCGCCCTGAGTTGGGCAAGGCGGGAGTTGCGCTTGTGTTCGAGGCGCTGGCGGGCGTCGTGCTTGGTGAGATTCGGCGCGCGGCCCAGGTGGGTGGTCACTTGCATCGGATCCTTCAACGGGGACGGCGATGGGAGGCCGACGTACGCGTTTGGAGGTATCGCGTACGCCGGCGGTCTTGAGTCGCCCGTCTTGAGGCTCGTGAGTTGGTTCTGTCTCCAACACCCATTTCGTGCGCGCGGAGACCTGCAGGTAGCGGTCGACAGATGAGTGTCAGGCCGGATCGACTTGCGGTGCGGTTGCAGGCAGGCTGGATGGTGTGTCACGTCTACTGATGGCCCGCACACCGCCTGCGGCACTCGCGGGGGTGAGTATCGAGTACTACTCCAAGCTCGAACGCGGCGCTCGGCGGCGTCTCCGCGTCCGTCGTCGACGCGATCGCCCGCGCCCTGCAACTCGATGACGCCGAACGGGCTCACCTGTTCCACCTCGCGCAAGCCGCCGACGGCACCAGCGCCGGGATGCGCCCGCGTCGCCGACAGGGCAAACGGTGGACACCCCGGCCGAGCCTGCAGTGGGTCCTCGACAAGTTCACCGCACCGGCGATCGTCCGCAACGGCCGGATGGATCTGCTCGCCTGCAACCACCTCGGCCGGGCCATGCACGCGTCCCTGTACGACGCGATGGCCGGTGCGCAGCCCAACTTCGTCCGGTTCACCTTCCTCGACCTCGACGCCGCCCACGACTTCTATCCCGACTGGGACGGAGCGGCCGACACCTGTGTCGCCATCCTGCGCAGCGAGGCCGGCCGCGACCCCCACGACAAGGAACTCCACGATCTGGTCGGCGAACTGTCCACCCTCAGTGCTGAATTCCGCCGCCGCTGGAGCGCCCACAACGTCCGCTACCACGGCGCCGGCACCAAACACTTCCACCACCACGACGTCGGCGACCTCGAACTCGCCTACGAAAGCGTCGACATGATCTCCGACCCCGGCCTCACCCTCACCTTCTATGCCGCCGAGCCCGGCTCGCCGACCGCGCAGGTGCTCGACCTCCTGGCCTCCTGGACCACCCAGCCGATCCATACCCATCCCGACACCTGACTCATGTGGCAGTCATCGCGCACCGGGTGCTTGACTAGCTTCGCGCCGGGTACCGGCGGTGCGTGAATGATGAGCGGCTCCTGGACCTTGCCCAGCGGATGGCGAAGACACTGACACCCGGTGACCTCGACCACACGCTGAGCGGGATCACAGCAGCCGCGGTGGAGGCATTGCCGGACACCGACTACGCGAGCATCACGATTCTCCACAACGACGCACGTCTGGAGACGGCCGCTCCGACCGATGAACTGCTGTGGGGCCTCGACGCCGCGCAGTATGAGCTGCGCGAAGGTCCGTGCTACCCAGGCCGCGGCCGATACGGTACACATCGCGGCACCTGATCTGGCACGTGACGAACGATTTCCGCGGTACGCCGCGACCGCGGTGGCTGCGGGTATTCACGCGCAGGCGGGGATTCGGCTCTTCGACGCACCCAAGTCCCGTGGGGCACTCAACCTGTACGCTCGCGACCTTGGTGCGTTCAGTGACCTCGGCGCGATCGGCGAACGGTTCCGGCACCAGGCCGCGCTGGCGATCGACTATGCCCGGGAGATCCACAATCTGCGCGAGGCGGTCCGGACTCGCGGCACGATCGGTACCGCGGTCGGCATCGTGATGGAGCGCTACCACCTCCGCGACGACCGCGCCTTCGCGTTCCTGACCCGGCTGTCGCAGGACGGCAACGTCAAGCTGAGAGAAGTGGCGGAACGTCTGATCGCAACCACGCACCGATAGATCGGCCCAGCGATTTGCGGGTGTGTGACGTGGGTACCGCGATCACAGGAGCCTGGGACATATCTCGCCGCGGTCAAAGATAGGCCACTTCCGGCGATGACGCCCCAGATCGACCGTGATGACTAGTCGTTCTCCATCCGAAGCGTCCGCACCCTGCGAACATCAACACGCACTGACCGAAGCCCTGCTCCGCGAAGCCGCCGAGGAGGCCGGCGCCCGCCGTGAGGACCTCTTGCGGGAAGCCGTCGTACAGGGCGCTGCGATGGCAAGGTCGCTCGCGTTGCGGTACGACGGCCGTGGTGTGGAACGGGAAGAACTGTTCCAGGTCGCGTATGTCGGCCTCGTCAAAGCCGTCAAGGGATACCGGCCGGGCCCGGGCACGGACTTCCGCTCGTACGCGTTCCCGACCATTCAGGGTGAGATCAAACGGCACTTCCGGGATTACGCGTGGAGTGTTCGCCCACCGCGCCGGATCCAGAACCTGCAGGCGTCGATCAATGCCGTCGAAGCCGAACTGGCCGCACAGTTGCACCGCTGGCCGACCGATCAGGAGTTGGCCGACCGCATCGGGGTTCCGCTCGAGGACATCAGGGACGCGCAACGGGCCGTCGGCTGCTTTCACCCGGCATCGCTGGACGCCCCGCTGTGGATCGACTCGTCGATGTCACTCGGCGGCACAGTTCCGGACCGGGGGGACACCTACGAGCTCGTCAACCAGCTCGAGACACTACGCCCAGCCGTCGAGAACCTAGGCCCCCGGGACAAACTGATCCTTCGCCGGCGGATGGTCGATCACTGGAGCCAGGCCGAGATCGCTTCCGAGATCGGGGTCAGCCAGATGCAGGTTTCACGGCTCCTCAGCCGGATCATGGGCGTCCTGCGGTCCGCACTAGCTGCCTGAGCTTCGAGCGTTTTCAGTGGAACTGCAGGGGTACCCAGGCCGCATGGGGCACGCACATGTGGTGGTCACAGGTGGGGCAGGATTCGTGGGAAGTCACTTGTGCGAGCGGTTGCTGGCCGACCGGCATCGGGTGACCTGTCTGGACAACCTGTTGACGGGTGCGCCGGCCAATGTCGCGCACCTGATGGAGCATCCAGAGTTCACCTTCACGCGCTGCGATCTCACCGAGTTCGTCCATGTTCCGGGCGACGTCGACGTCGTGCTGCATTTCGCCAGCCCGGCCTCGCCGATCGATTATCTCCGGCTGCCGATCCAGACGCTGAAGGTCGGCGCCATCGGAACCTGGCACGCGCTCGGCCTGGCGAAGGAGAAGAACGCCCGCTTCGTGCTCGCCAGTACGTCGGAGGTCTACGGTGACCCGCAGGTCCACCCACAACCCGAGTCGTACTGGGGCAACGTCAACCCGGTAGGCCCGCGCGGTGTATACGACGAGGCGAAACGGTACGCGGAGGCACTCACGACCGCCTACCGGAGCAGCGAGGGCGTCGACACGGCGATCGTCCGGATCTTCAATACCTATGGGCCGAGGATGCGTCCGGACGACGGCCGGGCGATTCCCACGTTCATCCGGCAGGCGCTGGCCGGAGAGCCGTTGACGGTGGCCGGTGACGGGAGCCAGACGCGATCGGTCTGTCATGTTTCCGACACCGTGGACGGCATCCTCCGGCTTGCTTTCGGCGATCACGCCGGTCCGATCAACATCGGCAATCCTGATGAGCGGTCGGTGCTCCGGATCGCGCAGGACGTCATCGCCGCGACCGGTTCGGGGTCGAGCATCGACTTCGTGGATCGTCCGGTCGACGATCCCGGCGTACGACGCCCGGACACGACCCTCGCTGAACACGTGCTCGGCTGGCAGCCCCGGGTCGACTGGCGCGACGGACTCACGTCGACGGTTGCCTGGTTCCGTGAAGCTGTGCGCGTGCCGCAGTCAGCACTTCGGTGACACCGATCCGCAAGAGCGCCGGGTCCGGCCGGTCGGCATGCGGATCGCCCAGCCGGCCGCCGTGGTGGAGCACGGTATGCCGATCGAGGTCTATCCGAGGACCCCACCGAGCCGGCGGAACCGGGCCGAACAGCACCACCGACCGCACGCCCAAAGCTGTGGCCAGGTGCGCGATTCCGGTGTCGCCGCACAACACGAGTGCCGCCGATGCGACGCGTTCGGCGAGTTCGGGCATGGACAGCCGGCCGCTGAGGTTCTCGGCCCCTGAGGCAGCCGACAGCGTCTGGCACAGCTCGGTCTCGGTGCCGGTTAGGACGACGCGATGCCGCTCGGCGTGCAACTCCGCGATGACGTCTGCCCATCGCTGCACCGGCCATCGTCGCGCGCCGCTGGCAGCACCGGGATGGACCACGATCGCGCCGTCGCAGGCAACGTTGATCGCCAACCGCAGATCTGAGATGTCGCACGGCCCACCGGCCGTGGACACGAGCCGGCACCATCGATCGACCTCATGCTCGTCGTCCGACCATCGGCAACCCGCGCGGTGACCGGCGGCCGGGGAGTCGAAGGCGATCAGCTCGCGCGGTGCGGCGGCTTGCAGCAGCCGATGACTCTGCGGCCCACATCCGTGCAGGTTGACGGACAGATGTGGCCCCAGGCCGAGCCCCGGCGGGCGTCCGGACAGACCTGTCGTCGTCACGACGTCGTCGACCAGTCCGAGACTGGCGAACCAGCTGGACACCGCCTCGGGCCCGGCGAGAAGAAGTGGCCGGTCGGCGAACAGGCGGCGGAGCCCACGCAACGCCGGCACACCGGTCAGTCCGTCGCCCAGCCCGAGGGCCCGCAGTACGAGGACCGGTGTCACGGCCAGGACGGCTCGATGGACGGACAGACGACGAGCTCACGGATCTCGACGCCGGCGGGTTGGCCGAGGGCGTGAACGACGGTCTCCGCGACGGCTTCCGGATCGTTCAGCATCGCGTCGTCGCCTGGTTTGTACTGGTCTGGTCGTCCGTCGAAGAACGAGGTGCGCATTCCGCCCGGCACCAGCATCGTGACCCCGACCCGGCCAGCCGTCTCGACGGCCAGTGCCCGGCTGAGTCCGACCACTCCGAACTTGGACGCGCAGTACGCGGTCGCGTCGCTCAGCGCTCGTAGACCGAGGGTGGAGGCGACGGTGACGATGCGCCCGTGGCTACGTTCCAACCGCGGCACCGCGGCCCGCGCGATCGCCGCCGTACCGATGAGGTTGACCTGGATCACCCGGACCCAGTCGTCCAGGGACACGTCCTCGATGCGCCCACAGGCATCGATTCCGGCGGCCGTCACCACCCCGGTCAGCGGTCCGATCGCCTCTTCGGCCGCGGCGAGCGCCGGCTCGGCGGCAGCAGGATCGGCGAGGTCGACATCGATCCACGGCACGTCATCCGTCGCCGGTCGCCGCCGGTCCAGCGCGATCGCCGTTCCACCGTGTTTGCGCACAGCTGCGGCCACTGCGGCTCCGAGTCCGCTGGCTCCACCGGTGACGGCAACTCTCTCCAAGCTCATCAGCTACTTCCTTCCAGAATCGCGGTTGTCGATCGTCCAGACAGGAACGGGACCAGGACCACCCGGCCGCCCCAACCTTTCACGATCGGTGCTTCCGGCAACATCTCCTCGGCGTAGTCGCCGCCCTTCGCCCAGACGTCGGGCCGCAGCCGGTCAAGCGTCTCGCCCGGATCGTTGCCGTCGAACACGATGGTTGCGTCGACGCAGCGCAGCGACTCGAGCACCCGGCAGCGGTCCTGCTGCGAGTTCACCGGGCGACCGTCGCCCTTCAGCCGATGCACGCTCGCGTCAGAGTTGACCAGCACGATCAACGCGTCGCCCAGCCGTCGCGCGGCCTCCAGGCTGACGATGTGGCCGGCATGCAGGACGTCGAAACATCCGCCAGTGGCGACCACAGTTCCGCCGGCGGAGTGGACCCGGCGGATCACCTCGGCGGCATCCCTTTCCGGTGCGGCGGCGCCGATCATCGTCCGCGCGTTCACACCCCCGGCGGCGAGCCAGCCGGCCGTGTCGGCGACCGCGGACTCGACGGCGGACCGTGCCGTAGCACCGGCGCCGAGTTCGGCAGCCGCAGTGCCGGCGAAGCGATCGCCGGCGCCGCAGGTGTCGCCTCCGTGGTTGAACGGTGCCGGTGTGAAGAACGGCGGCGCGCCGCCGGCTGCCGTGAAGACGCCTCGTCCACCGTCGGTGACCGCAACGGCCGATGCCTGCCACTGAGCCCGCAACCTGGTCGCGAGCAGGTCGAGCGGCGCAGCTGGGAGACCGCTGAACCGATTGGCCTCCGCCCGGTTCGGCGTCGCCAGAGTCACTCCGGGCACGAGCGGGGCACCGCGGGGATGCGGGTCCCACACCATGGCTCGCCGGGAGGCCCACCGGCTCAGCACGTCACGGACGATCGGATGACTGACCACACCGCCGGCATAGTCCGACACCAGTACGGCCTGGGCCAGCTCGAGCTCCTCCTCCAGCGCCGCGACATCACACACGTCGTCGATCTCGCCCGGTGCTTCCACATCCAGCCGTAGTAGTGACTGCCCGGCACTGCGTACTCGCGTCTTGCACCGGGTGCCGGCCGAGGTGAGTACCGCCGTCACCGGAACCCGCTCTGTCAACAGCGAGCTCAAGCGCTTGGCGGGCTCGTCGTCGGCGAGCGCCGTGACCAACCGGACGTCGATGCCCTCCCGGGCCAGCAGCACCGCGGCGAGACCTGCGCCGCCGGCTCGCTCGCTCGTTCCTTCGATCTGCACCACTGGAACGGGCGCGTCGGGGCTCACCCGGTGTACGTCGCCTTCGATGTCGCGGTCGAGCAGCACATCCCCGACCACCAGGACCCGGACCGTCACCGGATCACCTCCTCGAGCTCGGACGGACGGACGGTTGGCAGGTACTGCTCCACCGCGGCACACAAGGCATGGACAGCGACCAGGTGGACTTCCTGTACTGCCGTCGGCGCCGCTGACTGCACGGTGATGGCCCGGTCCGCTGCCGCTGCCAGCGGATTCGGCTCCGGCCCGGTCAGGGCCCAGACCTGAACGCCGGCAGACCGGGCTGCCGCCGCAGCCGTCAGGAGATTCGCGCTGCGGCCGCTGGTCGACAGCAGGAGGAGAACATCGCCCGGACGTCCGTGCGCGCGAACCTGACGGGCGAAGAGCTCGTCCGATCCGAAGTCGTTGCCGATCGCAGTCAGCGTCGAAGTCTCGGCGTGCAGGGCGATCGCCGACAACGGTGGGCGGTTCGGAGCTTCGAACCGGCCGACCAGCTCCGCGGTCAGATGTTGCGCCTCGGCCGCGCTACCCCCGTTGCCAGCGGCAAGTAGTCGGTGACCGCCTGCCAGGAGTCCCGCGAGCTCACAGCCCCACGCCTCGATCATGGCACCTTGCCGTTCCAGGCTTCCCAGGCCGGCGCGAAGGTGGACGAGGTGGTGGGGCAGCGAACCGAAGGCGGCCATCAGGAACTCCTGCCCGTCGTCGTCAACGTAGCCTTGATCCGTTCGTAGACGTCCTCGGTGTCGGCCGCCACCTTGGCCCAGGTGTACTTCCGTTCGACCCTCGCCAGGCCCGCACGGCCGAGCTCTTTGCAGAGCGCCGAGTTGTGGAGCAGATCATTGAGTACGGCGGCCAGTCGCTCGGGATCCTTCGGCGGCACGTGGATGCCGGTGACGCCGTCCACGACGGTGTCCAGGAGCCCGCCGACCGCGGAGGCGACGACCGGCTTGCCACACGCCATGGCTTCCAGCGGCACGATGCCGAACGGTTCGTACCACGGGGTGCACACGACCAGATCAGCAGAGCGGATCAGCGCCGCGACGTCTCGGCGGGGCACCGCGCCCACCAGATGGACGCGATCCGCGACGCCCAGATGCGTTGCCTCCGCGCGCAACCGTCGTACCTCGGGATCGTCGTCGAAGGCCTGGATGGGGCCGCCGGCAACGACGAGCTCCGCGCCAGGAACCCGGCTCACGGCCTGGACCACGGTGTCGACACCCTTGCGTTCGACCAGACGGCCGAGGGACAGGATGCGGCCGCCACGACGGTGCCACCACTGCTCGTGCGGCGGTGAGGGTTCGAAGATCTCAACGCCACAAGGGACGACGTGCAGCGAATGCGCCGGTGCTCCGAGCGCCAGCAGTTCGCGGACCTCGTCGGTGGCGGTCGCGATCACGGCGTCCGCCTCGGCTGCCAACCGGGTCTCGATACCTCGTCGTTGTGGTGGGCTGGTGTCGGCGGCGCCCTGGTGGCGGCGTTTCACCACGCCCAAGGCGTGGAACGTCTGCGCGAACGGGACAGGAACCGCGCGACGCACCTCCAGGCACGCGAGGCCGGACATCCAGAAATGGGCGTGTACGACGTCCGGCGGTGCTGCGGACCATCGCCGTCCGATCCATCGCCCGAACGTCCGCATGTACGGCAAGAGGTTGTCCTTTGCCATCGGCTGGGCAGGCCCGGCTGGGACGTGGACGACGTCGACGCCTGGGCCCAGCGGCACCCGTTCCGGGGTACCGGGATCGTCGCGCCGGGTGTAGACGTCGACCCGATGGCCGCGGTCGGCGAGTGCTTGCGACAGCGCCGCTACATGGACGTTCTGTCCACCGGCGTCAGCACCGCCGAGAACGGCCAGCGGGCTGGCATGCTCGGACACCATCGCGATTCTCATCGGCAGACCTCCTTGAGCATGCGATCCCATTCGTCGAGGAACTTCGGCAGCCCGAAGTGGGCCAAGGCGTGGGCTCTGGCCGCGAGCCCGCGTTCGCGGGCCTCGGCTGGGTCCGACAACCAGCGACAGGCTGTCGACGCGAGCAGCTCGAGGTTCGAGCTGACGACCCCTGCCTCGGCCGGCATGGCCTCCGGCGCGGCCGTCGCCGCGACGACGAGGACCGGAACGCCTAGCGTCATCGCTTCGATCAGGGACAGACCAAGGCTGGTCCAGCGGTACGGGTGGAAGTACGCGAAGTGGCTCGCCATTCGCCGGTGCAGCTCGTCCTGCGACACCGCGCCGGTTCCGGTGAGGCCGGTGCGGATCATTGCGGCGAGTTCGTCTGTCCCGAGTCCAAAGACGCTGACCGGCACGTGTTCGCCGATCTTCGCGACCAGATCCATGCCCGCGACCCTCGACCGTCGCACCGGTTCGTTGACCGAGACGAGAAGCGAGCCGACGGTTCCGGTGTACTGGTAGCCATAGTCCGGGACGCCGTGCTCGATCACTGCCGCCGGCGCGAGCCCGTTGTCCCATATGGTCCGGTTGAACTGGGTGACGTGCACGATCGGGATGTCGCCGCGCGCGGCCAGTGGATGTCGCCAGTCGTCGACGTCACCGCGAGGTGTGTTGTGCTCGACGTACACGGCGGGTACGCCGCGCAGGCCAAGTGCACGCCCGGTCCACCGCTGGAAGAGCTCGAGTTCGTGGTGGCGCTGGAGGACGACCACATCGAAGTCGGTACTGCGCAACTGTTCGGGAGTCAGCTCCTGTACGGAGTCCGGCCACGGATACGTCTGCGCGCGCCCCTTGCCGTCCGGGCCTCGATCGGGCAGGACCGGGACGTAGTACTCGTGGGGGCCCTGTACGAACGACGTCATCCAGGCTGCGTGCACATGCCACGCCAGGATCCTCATCGGGCAACCTCCTTGATCAACGTGCGTACGGCGGCGACCACGTCGTCCGGTGACACCTGGTCCAGGCAGGGATGCCCCGGCACCGGGCAGACCCGCGCACGAGTGGCACGACACGGTGCCTGCTGGTCGCCGAGGGTGACCGAGGGCACCCGCCACGGTGCCCACTGGGCGGCCGGGACGACGGGTGAGAAGAGCGAGACCACCGGCGTACCCACGGCGGCGGCGAGATGGGCCGGTCCGGTGTTGCCGACGATCACGACCTGAGCGGTCCGCAGCAGCGCGGCCAACTGCCGGTAGCTGGTGCGGCCGCCGAGGTCGGCGGCGTTGCTCCCGGCGACTTCCGCGGTGAGGGCCCGTTCGGTCGGTGAGCCGGTGACCAGGACCCGGTGACCATCGGCCACGAGGGCCTTCACCGTTGCCGTCCAATGATCCGCAGACGCGGTCCGCGCGGGCACCGAGGCACCAGGATGGGCGACGACGAACGCCTGCTCGTCGACGACGGGCAGGATCTCCTTGATCCTCAGCCGGCCGTCGTCACCGTCGGGAAGGTGATAACCGGCCGCTGCCACCAGGTCGAGCGCGCGCTCGACCTCGTGCCCGGACACGGACCGGTGGCGCAGGTCGAGGAGTGATCCCGGATAGTCCTCGGAGGCCGCGGCGACGTACTTGATGCCTGCCATCCGCAGGAGAAGAGCCATCGGCAGCGGGCTCTGGTGGTACGACGTGAGCACGATCGCGGCGCCGAAGTGCTCGAGCGCCAATGTGTCGATCAGCGTGTTCACGCTCCGCCGGTCGACCGATGGTGGATCGAAACCCGTCCACGGACAAGGCCACGCCAGCACGTCGCGTACGCCAGGGAGCAGCCATGCGGCCTGTTCGCCCGACGGCGCCACCAGCAGCACGACCCGATCGGTTGCCGCGACCGCCCGGATGGCGGGACCGGCCAGGAGAACATCGCCGTCATTGTCCATCCGGGCGATGAGCACATTCCTCATCGACGACCTCCGGTCCCGAGCACGTACTCGACCGCGGAGAGAAGGTCGGGTCGCACGGTGCCGGCCGCCCGCACCTCATCGGTACGAGTCGTCCCGTTGGGCACCAGGATGAAACGAGCCCGCGCGGCCTTCGCCGCCTCGACGTCGGAACCGATGTCGCCGATCACCACCACCTGGTTCGGCGGGACGCCGAGGTCGTCCGCCGCGGCCAGCACCATTCCGGGGGCGGGCTTGCGGCACGCGCAGCCGTCCGCCTCGGTGTGGGGACAGACCTGCCAGGTGTCGAATGGGCCGAGCAACTCGTCGAGCCGTTTGTTGACTGCGGCAACCTCCTCCGTGGAAACCAGTCCTCGACCGATGCCGGACTGGTTGGTGATCACCCCGACAGCCAGCCCTGCCTGTCTCAGCTTGCGGAGAGCTTCGTGAGCCTGGGGGACAGGGCGTACGCGCTCGGGGTCGCCGTTGTAGGGCACGTCGTGGACGAGAGTGCCGTCGCGGTCGAACAGCACTGCGCTGATCTTGTCCGTCCAGGCGACGCTGACGCGATGGCGCCAGGTTCCACGCGCACGATGCCAGACGGCGACGAACGGCAGGACGGCAGATGTCACCACCATCCGGACGACCTCGCCCGGAGTGCGGGGACCCTGGACGATGCGACGCCGAGCGAAGTCAGCCGTCAGCAGGGCCCAGCTGACGGCAGCCCTCTTGTGGACCAGCAAGGCCATGGCGGCGGACACCACCGTTGCGACGTGCCACTTGAGCCGACCTGGCGGACATTCGGCCATGCTGCGCCAGTGTCTGCCGTAGATGGCACGCATGAGCGCGTCGTCGGCATTTCCGCGCTGGGCCCGGACACTGATCCAGAAGCCTTCGGGGCGGACAGGATGGACGATGTATCGCTGTCCCGCGACGAGTCTCCAGCCGTGCTGCCTCATCCGCAGAGCCAGCTCGGCGTCCTCGCGGTAGGCCCTAGGGAACCGCTCGTCGAAGCCGCCTACCTGCTCCAAGGCCGTACGGCGGTAGGCCATGTCCGCGGTCGCCCACATGGCGCTGCTCAGGCCGGCCGTACTGCGCTCCCAGTCGGTCGGCCGGTCCGACACCGGGACCTCGATACCACCTTGGACACCGGCAACGTGGTCGCCGGCGCGCCGCACATCGTCGTACAAGGCCGAGATCCAGCCGTCAGGCAGTCGCACGTCGTCGTCCAGGAAAGCGATCCACTCGGTGTCAGCAGCCCTCCAGCCGACGTTGCGTGCCGCGGCCGGCCCTCGACCTCCGGACTGAAGCACCCGGTGACCGCAGACCAGTGACCGGTCCGGATCCGGGCGATCATCCACGACGTACACAGCCGCCGGTTGCGCCTGTTGCGCGGCCAGGTCAGCGAGAAGGTTCGTCAGACAGCTACGGCCGGCTGTCGGGATGACGATGGTGACGCCGGTCAACGGAACGCTCCCGCGCGTCGTACGACGTGCGGACCGATGGCCAACACGTCCGCGGGTGTCGACCCGAACAGCTCGAGTACGTCCGACGGGCTGTCGACCATGGGCCGTCCGGCGGTGTTGAGACTGGTATTGACCAGGACAGGCAGACCGGTGCGCCGTTCGAACTGCTCGAGAAGTCTGGCCAGGAGCGGTTCGTCTGCCGAATCGACGGTCTGGATGCGCGCCGTCCCGTCGACATGAACGACCGCGGGGATGCGCTCGTGCCAGGCAGGGACGACGTCGTGCACGAAGAGCATGTAGGGGCTCGGGAGCGGGCCGTCGAAGATCTCAGCCGCGCGCTCCGCCAGCACCAGCGGCGCGACCGGCCGGAACTGTTCGCGGCCCTTGATGTCGTTGAGGCGCTCCAGATTCTCCCTGCGTCCGGGGTGCGCGAGCAACGAACGGTGGCCGAGAGCGCGAGGCCCGTACTCCGACCTGCCCTGGTACCACGCGACGATCTGGTCGTCGGCCAATGCCTGCGCGACCACTTTCGCCAGGTCCGCGGGTGTTTCGAAGGGCAGCGCGGCCTGCTTCAGTCGAGCCGTCAGTTGATCATCGGTCCAGCCACGGCCGAGTGCGGGCGTGCGCATCTGGTCGGGACGTCCCCTGGCAGCGCTCAGGTGGAGTGCGGCCCCGAGCGATGTACCAGCGTCACCTGCGGCCGGCTGGACCCAGACCTCGTCGTACGGGCCCTTGCGGGCAAGGACCGAATTGGCCACACAGTTGAGCGCGGTGCCGCCGGCCATGGTCAATGCTCGTGCGCCGGTCTGCTCGTGCAACCAGACGGCCAGCTCCAGCATGATTTCTTCCAGCCGTCGCTGCACACTGCAGGCGAGGTCCGCATGGGCATCGGTGAGGTCGTCGCCGGGCATGATCTTCGGTGCGTAGCCGGACCAGTCGATGCCTGTGGTCCGGAAGCCGCCGTCGTCCGTCGTACGCACGAGCTCACGGAAGTCGGCGAGGTGGCGTGGCTTGCCGTACGACGCGTATGCCATCACCTTGTATTCGTCGCTGGAGCGAAGGAAGCCGAGGTGATCGGTCAGATCCTCGTACAGCAAGCCCAGCGAGTGGGGAAGCTCCTGCGTTGCCAGCACTTGCAACTCCGGCCCGTCGTAGACGCCCGCCAGATGTGACGCGCGCTCGCCCCGGCCGTCGAGGACCAGGCAGGCGCTGCGCTGGTACGGCGCTGCCAGACCGGCCGACGCGGCGTGGGCGACATGGTGAGGCACGAAGGTGACCTTGGCTGGATCCAGGCCGGGCAGGGCCGCGTTGAGGAAGTTGGGCGCCCGGCGTGCATAGTCGGTCCGGGTTCGATCGCCGGGGTCGGAGACGCCGAGTTCGGCGAGATCGACGCACAAGGCGGGGTCGAACGAGTATCCGACCTCGTCGAGGTCGTCGGGGCGAAGGCCGCCCTCTTCAAGGCACCACCGCATGGCCTGCTCGGGCAGTTCCCATGCCGACCACGGCACCGGGCGTTTGCCGTGTTTGCGCCTGCTGAACCGTTCTTCCTCTGCCGCTGCGACGATCCTGCCGTCGACGACCAGTGCGGCCGACGGGTCATGGAAGATCGCGTTCACCCCGAGCACTCGCATCGCATCCACCTCCTCGAACGAGGCGCGTAGGTACCCCCGAAAGTGCCTCCTACACGTGGAGTAGCGCTGTTCTTCGCAATCAGCCGAGAAGCGCTACGGCGCGTGAATCCGGCGTTCCGCGCGGTATTGGTGCACCGCAAGTCCACGCGGACAGGGACGTTTGCAGGGGGCAGTGTTGGGTTACCCAGGCGGCCACGCGCGCTGCGGTTTCAACGCGCGCAGCCTGGTGATCCGGATCCCGCGCGAGACCCGGCCACCGGATCCTGGTCACGCCAGGTTCCCCGCCAGACCGGCTGTACACGTTCTCAACCGCCGTACTACGTCCGAATGCGTGAGAACCACCTTGCCGCCAGATCGGGCAGATCGGTCAGCGGGGCCCAGCTGACCAGCGGGACGCTCGTCTGTCATCTCGGGGCTGCGAGGGAGGCGAGCACATGGTTCGCCGGGGGACTGGTGGCATATGCGGCGGAGGTCAAGTCAAGGTGCTGGACGTCGAGCCCTGCCCGGTCGGACATCCCGCTGCGCCGTACAGATGGCCAGACGCGCCGTGCGCCTGCTGGGAGCCGACCTCGCTGTCGCGGCAACCGGGGTCGGCTGCCCGAACCCGACCCGCCGGGACGGTCTACATCGCGGTCGACTCCGGCCGGGACGGCTCTGTCGTGCACCACCAGTTCGAAGGCGATCCGACACGCGTAGTCGGTCTGGCAACGATCGCCCTTCGGATGCTACCTGTGCCCGAGACGAAGCAGAACTCGTTGCCTTCGATATCTCTGATGACTTGCCAGCGGCCGCCATACCGCCGTGCAACTCCACGTCGCCGTGCTTGCCGCGACGCAGGACCCCGCCGATCAGTAGATCTCCGCACAAACTCACCCCCACACAGGCGGTCGCCTGACGGCCAGCGGTCAACTGCGAGCCCCAATGTCGAAGGGTGCGTCGTCGGATCCGGCGTGACGCCGACGAGGACGTCGTACATGTTGCCGTCTTCTTCGGCGCCCCGTAAGCCAGGACTCAGCGTGGATGTACACCGCTGGAGGCGAGGCGGTCGAGACGCCGGATCGACCGGCATTCTAACGATTCCCGATTCGGTCTGCCTGCTGTCAGGTGCCCGGCGTATCGGGCTGCGGTTCAGTTGGGGAGTTGGCCGGTGTCGAGCAAATGCTGGGCCACGTCGCGGAGCTTGGTGTTGCTGTCCTGGGAGTAGCGCTTCAAGATGTCGAACGCGTGGCTGCCGTCGATGCTGAATCTCTCCCTGAGGATGCCGATGGCTTGGCCGACGAGCTTGCCCGCCACGACCGCCTCCAGTAGGCATTCGCGCTCTTGTGCCGCTGCGATCACGATAGCGCCGTACGTGGCAACACGCGGTGCCCTGATGTCTGCCGCGTCGAAGATGTGGGGTCGTTCACTGGTCACGTTCAAGGCACCGAGCGTTGCACCGTCAGCGGCGACGTGATCGCCGTCGACGATCTCAGCGCCGACATCCGAAGTGGCCGGGTCACCGGCTTCCTCGGACCCAACGGCGCTGGCAAGACGACCACCCTTCGCATCCTGCTCGGACTGGCCCGTCCCACCTCCGGCACCGCCACCATCGACGGGGTCGCCTACCGTGACCTGTCCACACCGACCCGCCGCGTCGGCGCGGTCCTCGACACAGGCGTGTTCCACCCGGCACGCACCGGCCGGAACGCCCTGCGGGTCTACGCGACCGCCGCCGGCCTGGAGACCGCGAGGGTGGACGCCGTACTCGACACGGTCGAGCTGGGACGCGCCGCCGGGCGACGCGTCGGCGGCTACTCGCTCGGCATGCGACAGCGGCTGGCGCTCGCGGCCGCACTGCTCGGCGAGCCTGACGTACTGGTTCTCGACGAGCCGACCAACGGACTGGACCCGCAAGGCGTCCACTGGTTGCGCGGCTTCATCCGCACCTACGCCGCCGGCGGCGGAACTGTGCTCGTGTCCAGTCACCTGCTGGCCGAGCTGACCAACACCGTCGACGACGTCCTGATCATCAACCGCGGCCGGCTCGTCGAGCACGCGCCCTTGGCCGAACTGACCAACGCGACCACCAGCCTCGAGAGTCGTTTCCTCGAGCTCACCACTGAGAGACCATCATGACCGCACTGCTCCGGGCCGAGCTGATCAAACATCTCGGGCTGCGCCTGACCTGGGTGATGCTGACCATCGCGATCACCCTGTCCGCAGGCCTCACCACGGCGATCGCCATCGTGGCAGGCAGCCACGGTTCCGCACCGCTCGGCCGCGACGACCTTCGCGGCGTGCTCTCCGTACCCGGCCTCCTCGTCGCGGGCATCGTCTTCGTGCTCGGCGTGCTGTCGTCGGCCGGTGAGTACCGGCACCACACCATCACCGCATCGCTGCTCGTCACCCCGCGTCGTGGTCACTTCCTCGCCGGCAAGTACGCCGCTGCCGCCGTCGTCGGGACCGTCTTCGCCGGTGTCACGCTCATCGCGTCGTACGTCGCGACGGCGATCGTCGTGCTCGCCAAGGACCTGCCCGTCGACCTGCTGACCGCAGACGCCGCGGTCACCGCGCTCGGGGTCACGATCGCAGCCGGTCTGTTCGCCTCGGCGGGAGCCGGGCTGGGTGCGCTCGTGCGCAGCGAGGCCCTCGCACTCATCACGGCAGTCGCGTGGTGGTTCGTGATCGAGGGTCTGCTTCCTGGTGCGCTGCGCGAGCCCGGGCTGGCGAAGTACCTTCCGGCGGCCGCTTCAAGAGCGCTCATCCAGGCAGGTGTCCCAGTCGTGGACGGAACCGTCGCCGCCGCCACGGGTGGGCTGCTCGTCGCGGCATACGTCGCCGCCATCGCCGCACCGGCGCTGCTCCTGACGAAGCGACGAGATGTCGGCTGAGTTAGGGCGTGCTGAGGGGTACCGCGCTTCCACGATGCGACATCTGCTCATTGGCGTTGCCGCGAACCTCACCATCCGCAGCAAAGTCGGACGTTTCTGCTGAACCTCGTCGGGCTGAGGTTGATCCCGCTTCTGGCCAGGAGAAGTTCCCGACCTCTCCGGGAATTCGCCTGAAGACGCCGCGCGTCGCTGCGTCGAGGCTCTGTAGAGCAGTCGCGGTTCCGCGGCGCCGATCCAGGGAGGGATCATGACCCGGTCAATCGAACGTCCAGCAATCGAAGTCCAGGCTCAGACTCGACGGAATATCCCCGGTGGGCTGTGGCGGCTCGCGGGTGGTCTCGCGATCGCGCACGTTGTCCTCGTGCTCGGCGGCTTCAGCCAGGAAAAATCGGCGTTGTTGACCGACGGTGCGGATGTCGTCAAGCGGACCTATGCGGGCGCGAGCGTGAGCCGGGTGTTGGCCGGCGGCTATGTGGAGTCGCTCGGCTTCGTCGTCCTTCTGCCGGTCCTCGTCTTCCTTGCCCGAGCCATCGGCCAGCGGACCGAGGCCGGACGCTGGGCGACGCAGACCGCGTTGGCGGCAGGGGTCTGCTACGTCGCGGTCACTCTGGCGACTGGGCTGCCTGCCGGGGCTGCCGCCCTGTACGGCGCACACCACGGCGTCGCCGACGCCGCAACGCTGGCCATGGTCGGCAATGTGCGCAACTTCGCCTATTACCTCAGCCTCCTGGCCCTCGGCGCGCACGCGCTCGGAACCGGCATCGCCGCGGTCACCGACGGGACCATGAAGCGGTGGGTCGGCGTTGGCGGCATCGGGGTCGGGATCCTGCTGTTCGCCGGCGTCGCGACTCAGGGTCTCACCGACAGCGCGAACTACGCGAGCACGCTGTGGATGATCTGGTGGATCGGTCTGGGGATCACTTTGATCAGGCGTGGCTCCACCAAGGCCTGAACCCCGGAGAAGAAACCCGCCCGAGAAGCTCCTCAGTGCGGCACTCTTGATCCAAAGGTGAGGCGATGAGAACCAAGCCGAGGATGACTTCAGTCGCAGCGGTGGCATCGGTGGCGCTGGCAGGCGTCGCCGGTGCCGTCGTGGCCTTGGTGATCGCTGCCAGTCGGGGCTCGTCGGTGTTCATCAGCGAGGCGGTTGTCGTCGTCGTAGACCTTGGCTATGCCGCCGTAGCCGTCGTTGTCAGTCTCGCTAAGCCGGGGCACCTCGTGGGCCGATATGCGTTGATCGGGACCGCCGCGCTGGGCCTGGGCGAGGGCGCGGTTGCTCTCGGCGAGCGAGGTCTACTGGACCGGCCGGGCAGCGTTCCCGGCGCCGCGGCATTTGCCGCGTTCGGAGGGGCGGCGCGGGGGCTTGGCTGGCTGATGCTGGTGGTGGTGTTGCCGCTCGTCTTCCCCGACGGTGCGCTGTACGGATCTCGTGCGCGGCGACGGTGGTCGGCCGCTGCGGCGTCGGTGTGTCTGGCCTGCCTCGTCCTCGCAGCCGTCATCGCGCCGGAACAGGTCAACGACCGGCTGGCCACACTGGGTCGCCCGATCGTTCTCCCCGCGCCGTTCGGTGTTATCTCCGGCCTGCTCTCCGTAGCGGCGGTGGTGCTGGGAGTTTTCACGCTCGTGACGGCCATCGCGGGCCTGATCGGCCGCTGGCGAAACGGAAACGCGCTCGTTCGGCAACAGTTGCTGTGGCTGACCCTCGCGTTCCCGCTGCCGTTGCTACTTCTTCCGGTGATCGTCGCGGCGCAGGCCGACTGGCTGTTCGGCGTGGCCATCCTGCCTGTTCCGGTTGCGATCGGTGTCGGGATGCTTCAATACCGGCTCTACGACGTGCAGCTGGCCCTCAGCCGGACGTTGACCTGGGTCGCGCTCTCGGCAGTGGTGGCCACGTTGTATGCCGTGACGGTCGGCGGCGTCGGCGCAATGCTGAGAAGCCGCGGCGACACATGGCTGCCATGGTTGGCCGCAGGGGTCATCGCGGTCTCGTTCGCACCGCTGCGCAACGCCTTACAGTCCGGCGTGAACCGGCTCGTGTACGGACAGTGGTCCCAGGCTGCCGACGTGCTCGCCGGCACCGGTCGACGGCTCGCCGATGCCTCTGACGTACCGGCACTGCTGCACACACTCACCGACGAGCTTGGCGCGGGACTCGGGCTGCACCATGTGGATATCCGCGATTCCGACGGGCGGACCCTAGCGACCTACGGTGCGCCCGAGGACGAGCCTGTGGTGGTGCCGCTGACGGCCTACGGCGAGGTGGTCGGCGCGTTGCAGTGGAGCGGCCGGAAGCTCCGCGACGCAGACCACCAGTTGCTGGACGACGTCGCTCGTCAGCTCGGCGGCGTCGTGCACACGTCCCGACTGGTCGGCGAGCTCCGGGATGCCCAGGAGCGCCTCGTCGTTGCGACCGAAGACGAACGCCGACGGCTCAGACGCGACCTGCACGACGGACTCGGCCCAGCCTTGGCAGGGCTGACCCTGCAGGTCGACACCGTGCGTAACATCCTTGCCCAAGGCGGTCCCGACGTCGACGCGCGGCTCTTGCGGTTGCGTGCCGGCATCCAGGGGACGGTGCGCGACGTGCGCCGGCTGGTCGAAGGACTGCGGCCGCCCGCCCTTGACGAACTGGGCTTGGCGGGAGCGATCGATGAGCTCGCCCAGCAGCTCACCGACCGCCCGCATCTGCCCATCGAGGTGCACACGCCCGCGCTGATGCCGCCGCTCGCGGCAGCAGTCGAGGTTGCGGCCTACCGGGTCGCGCAGGAGGCGCTGACCAACGCGGTACGGCATTCGGGAGCAACCGAATGCAGCGTCGAGGTCGAGGCGACGAACGGCGAGCTCCGCGTCCGGGTGCGGGACAATGGGACCGGGCTCGTCCAAGCAAGGCCCGGAGGCATCGGCCTGGCCGGCATGTACGAGCGCGCGTCCGAGATCGGAGGCACCTTGCTGCTATCCGCCCAGCCCGGATCCGGCACGACGGTCACCCTCTCGCTTCCCGTTGACACAACACGATCCGGAGAGACGTCATGATCCGGGTGCTGGTCGTCGACGACCACCCGCTGTTCCGCGACGGGCTGACCGGGCTGCTACAGACGGTGGACGGCATCGAAGTTGTTGATTCGGCCGGTGACGGTGAGACAGCCGTTCGCCGAACGCTTGAACTCGGGCCCGACGTGGTGCTGATGGACCTGAATCTGCCCGGAACCTCAGGCCTGGAGGCGACCCGTCGCATCGTCGCCGGAGCCCCGGAAACCGCCGTACTCGTGCTCACCATGGTCGACGACGACGACAGCGTGATGGCAGCGCTGCGGGTCGGGGCGCGCGGCTACCTCCTCAAGGGCGCCGTTCAGGAAGAGGTACTGGCCGCCGTGCGAACGGTGGCGGCCGGTGGGGCGGTGTTCGGTCCGGGCGCCGCCGCACGGGTGTTGAGAGGCAGCAACCCACGCTACGGCGCCGACCTGACCGAACGAGAAAGTGAAGTACTCGCCCTGGTTGCGGACGGGCGCAGCAACGCCGAGATTGCGCGCACCCTCGGAGTCAGTGTCAAGACAGTCCAGAACCATGTCTCACACATACTCGCGAAGCTCCAGGTCCGAGACCGCACCCAGGCAGCACTACGCATCCGCGGACTTCAGTAGCGCCCGCACCTAGCCACGACCAAGATCCAGTACGAACGCACTCAACATGGCAGACCCGGACGAGTGCCGTAGGCATCAGTCTTTTAGATCGGGCCGGCAAGCCGGTTCGAGCATCAGGCGCGGCTGGGACTGCTGGCTACAGCCTCGGCAACAAGCCCAGTTCAGTCGACAGCGGAAACGGGCGGGTTTGCCGCGCTCATCAGTTCAGCCTGGGAACACCGTGGAACAAAGCGGCGATCCGAGTCAACTCGAGTCAAGACCAGCCGAACTGGAGTCGGCTGGCTACGCCTGGAGGGCGCATGTCGGTGGCGTGCGTCGGTTTCCTAAACCGTGCGTCGCCTGTCCGAGCTGAAAGTTGATTCGACGGGACTCGCGGCCTGATCCTGCAACGGCAGCCCGCAATGCTGCCTCGCGGCGTACTTCGAGCACAGCGTTCACGGCGGAGTCCACGGCGATGCGGTCGAGCAGTTGTTCGGTCACCTCGCGGGAGGTGACCCGCCCGGTACGGATCTCGGCGGCGAGTTCGCCGGCCGTGCTGAACTGGATCTCGGTCATACCGAAGGTCTACGGCCTGACACTGTGTCAGGGTCAAACCTTCGTGCCGGGACCGAGTTTCAGGAGACGACGCACGAAGTACGTCGGCAGCGCGATGAGCTGAGCCGGTGGCGTACTGGTCCCACGTCCGGGTGGGCGTGGGACCAGTGTCGCCTTTTTACTCAGGCGTGCGCCCGATCAGTGGTGCGAGTGCATGCAGATCGACGCCGGGTTGCTGGTCTTGCAGGAGTTGTCGCGGAACACGATGTTCGTGCCCGACCCGTCCCAGAGGATGTCCAGGTCGTTCTTCTTGAAGAAGTTGCGCACGACCGCGACGTTCTTCGGGGCGTCCGAGCCGGCCAGTGAACCGTTGAGGACCGCGACGCCCGCTGACGGGATGTCACCGGGCTTGGACGCGTTGTTGCCGATGATCTTGTTGCCCTTCACCAGCACGTGGTCGGCACCGAGCACGATGACACCATTGCCGGACACAGCCGGTCCCCCTTCTTCCGGATCGGCCGGGCAGAACCGGTCGTTGTCGGTGACCAAGTTGCCGACCAGGGACCACGCGCCGGCCGGACGGTTGACCCCGTCTGGTGTGGTGCCGTTAGGCCCGGTGTCGAGAACCAGGGCACCGATGCAGTTGGCCCGCATCACGTTGTGCGTCACCAGGCCATGCCGTGAGTCGCGCATGAACATGCCGAACGCCCAGCCCTTCAGCAGGTTGTGCGCCACGTACGCCTTCGCGTTGTCGGTGTCGCCGACATACAGGCCCGCCTCGCCGCCGTTGCCGAGCTCGGTGTTGTGGGTGAAGACGATGCCCGTGGACTCGAAGGCTGCCGCGCCGTATTCACCGTGCCTCAGCCCGGTGTGATGCGACACCTCGATCCCGTGCTTGGCTTCGAACGCCACCACGCCAATGCCCGGGTGGCCGTCCGTGGTGAGGTTGCTGACCTTGGACTTGCGGTCCGGGCCCGCGAAGGCGAAACCCGAGACCTCGGCCGGCGTCTCCCAGCAGGCGGTCTTCGTGAACTTCTTGGGTGGTTTGACGACCGTACGGCCCTGGCCGGCACCGATGATCGTCAGTCCCTTGCCGACGACGCAGACCGCGTCGTAGTACACACCCTTCTTCAACTTGATGGTGTCGCCTGAGCGGGCCTTGTCGACCACCTTCTGGATCGAGTGGCCCGGTTTCACCACCCAGGTGTGCGAGTGGTGCTTCCCGGTGGCTGACGCCGTCCCCGCGCTCGCGACGATCAGCCCGAGGATGGCGACCAACGTGACGACCAGCCGCCGACCTGCTCGTCCCGCCCGGACGCTACCGCGCGAGCTGCGACCTGTTCCTGCTGAAGCTTTCGACCAATGCTGAAAGCGCATGGTCCCTCCCTGTGCCTCGATGGGCATGGTGGCCGACCAGGCCCGAGCCCGGTGACCGCAGACGGATAGCCGCGTTGCGAACAGGTGGCGACCCCCGCCATCGCCCGGCCCTCGAGGCCGGGCGGAAGGGCGGGCACGGCCTACGCGTAGAAAGCCTGCAGTGTGCAGCCGAACAGTCCGACCCCCCAACACCGCGCAACAGCTACCCGCCCCACCGGGGACACTACGCAGGGAGGGCGCAAAGTCAAGTCCTGAAGGGATTCCGGCCCCGATGCGGTCGATGCGCAATGAATGTGAGTGACTCTGTGCTGGCGCTAGTCCGGCAGGCAGTCACCCAGCCCGAAGCCGGATCCGCCAGCGGATAGAACGAGCTGAAAGTGTCGTGCACGAACGAGGCGTCAACCTCCGTCGAGCTACGGACCGCGCCGCCGATCTCGTCGTTGGCCTCCAGCAGTACGACATCCCAACCGGCATCGACCAGCAAGTTCGCCCCGACCAGCCCGTTCGGCCCGGCACCGATGACAACCGCGTCGCTCACGGGGCTAGAGCTTTCTCGAGTTCGTGCCGGCACGTCGCCTAGCGAAGACGACTCCGCCGACGATGATTACCGGCACGAGCAGGACGAGGCTGAGCCAAGGGGTTCCAGACCAGTCATCACCGTCGCTATCGGCCGAGCCGGGCGGTTCCGGACTCGGAGTACTGGCCCTTTGGCTGATCGACGGAGGTCGGGGCCGACTGAATGAGTGCCTCGCCGCGGCTCGGTACTGTTTGAGATGCCATGGCCGATACTCCGAAGACCACGCAAAGTGTGATCGCGAGCGCAGCTAGGAGACCGAGCCGGTGGGCTTTGTTCATGCCTTGAGGTACCCGCGTATCTCCGACCGAACCTGTGCCGCGAATGACGCCGACTGCTCAGTCTGGCGGCCGGCTGCTCAGTAGCCGGGAAGGAACAGGCACAAGAGGTGTCCGTGTGGGTCGCGCACAACCCGCACGCCGTCGGGCTGTGGCTGATGGTGCTCCACGGTCGCGCCTAGGCTCACTGCACGCTTCACTTCACGGTCGAGATCGTCGACCTTGATATCCAGGTGAGCCTGCATCTGCTGCGTGTCCGGGGCTTGAGGCCAGACTGGCGGGACGTGGTCGGATTCCAATTGGAAGCTCAGTCCGGGGCGCTCGTGGTCAGGGTCGCGCAATCGAACCCATCCGGACTCTCGGCTCGTTTCGATCCAGCCGAGGAGCTCGCGGTAGAAGTCGGCGAGAGCGGGCGGATCGGGTGTTCCGAGAACGGGCGCAGCAAGACTCGCGGTCATCAAGGTTTCCTTTACTGGCGTCCGGCGTCGCTATAGCTGTGCGTCGCCTACCGGTACCCGCATCACGCGACCTGACCCGGGCGAATGTTGATGGGTACCTAGGGCGTGGCAAGTGACTGATCGGGAGGGAGCACGCGATGGCGGAGGCGATGTCCACCGGGGGTGATGAGCGTCCGGACCGGCCGTACCCAAGAGGCGAGATGAGCTTCCAGCGCGGTGACGAGGTAGCCGCGGCGACGGACCTCGGCGGTTTCTGGCAGGGCAAGATCCCAGCCGGCACACCGGGTGTGGTCGATGAGATCGACGAAACGGACGCCTCGACGCCGGCCTTCACCGTCACCTTCACCATCGAGCAGGACGACCTGCTCACCCCTCACCAAACGACTGTCACAGGCCTGACCATCACCGAGCTCAGCAAGCAGTGAGCTGACCAGCATGCAGTACGGCAAGAAGGTCGGCAGCTCCATCGGCTGCTCGGTCCAAGATGGCTCGCGTCGAACTGAGCGCGAACAACCGAGAGCTCAGTGGGGCTGAAAGGGGCTATAGATCATCGGAGCTGAGACTGCCTCAAGCAGGCCGGCGAGAGGCGTAGGACCATTCAAGGATTGACGTCTTCAGAATTGGGCGGTCCCTGGTGCTGTCGTCTCAACACCCGGAACCTGGGACGGCTCTGACCTCGAGATCCCGCCGTCCCTGGAGAGCATGTGCCCGCGGTGCACGCAGAATACTCAGTACCAGCGGGGTAGCTTTCGAGTGTCGATCAGCTCTTGGGCGACGTCGCGGAGCTTGCGGTTGTTGTCCTGGGAGTAGCGCTCCATCAGGATGCCCATCGCCTGGGCGACGAGTTTCTGGCGTCGATGGCCTGTGCCATGGACGCGCCGCTCCTAGCGGCCGCGATCGCGACCGCGACGTGCCTGGCAAGGTAACCACGTCCTGGCTCAGCAGTGTCCCTCCGGCTTCGATCACGGTCAGCACGGGTCCGAAGCCGGCAGCGATCTCCTGGTAGTAGATCGCGGCGAGATTCGTGTCATGAATGCAAGGACCTCTGGCTGCCGACCACGTGTGATGAGTACCACCGAGGCGTGCTTGCACCAGACCGCCTGGCGGGCGAACGGGACCACCGCCTCGACGGTCTCGTTGCCCCCTGAGGTCGTACAACTTGAGCGCAAGCCGACCGAAGCCTTCGGCCGAGGACTGATCCAGAGACACCAACCACTCCCGGGGTCGCCAACTACCGAGGCGCCCACCGTCTGGAGCGAACCTGCGACCATGATGCACCCCGCGGACCGGAATCGCGCGAGTCGAAGCGACGAGTCGCGATGTGCCAGGTGCGCCTGCCGACCGGCGTCCCAAAGGGGCCGTACCGGCGGGCCAGATCTACACCGGCCCGGGGTTCAGGCTCTGAACGTCACGGTCGCGCTCTGGAGATCTCCTCGCTGAGTGGGTCCTGGATATCGCGATCCTGGTTCTTCGGGGTGCACCACCCGGCGACCTTGACTGTCATGGGTATGGACACTGCTGTTGGCGGCGGCAACGCCGAGGATGATCCGGAGTGCGCACGGAGGCGCCAACCGCCTGCATGGTCTATCGCGAAACTGATTCAGCTGCTGGATGAGGCCATCGATTCTGCAGGCTCCCAATTGGCACGCTCGGCCGGCCTGTGGGACGACACACCTGATGCGCTAGTTCGCAGGAGACCTCGTTCGCCGCGACGCCATGCGCTGGGCTCATCGACGCCGTCTGCCGAGTCATTTGTCGAGGAGCGACGGACCGAGCTCGAGTTGCCCTGAGAGGTACTGAATCGTCCCGCTCAGCAAGTCCTGGAACTCGTCATCCGGGTTCTGCCCGTCGCACAGTCAGGCGATCTTCGAGGCCGGAATTGTTTCGGCTCGTTGGAGGTCTCGGTGAGTGATCCTGGGTTCGCGAGTTCAGTGGAGGAGCGGCGGCGGTTGCTGGAGGCGAATGCTTCGGCGGCGCGGTTCTTTCGGCGGGAGTTGCTTCGGGCAACGGGTGGGTGGCCGCTGCGGTACTTGGCGGTGACTGGTGTCGAGCAGGTGTTGTCGACGGACTCGAAGTGGAAGGTTGGCTACGCACCGGACACCTGGACGAGTCTGGTCGACCATCTGCGGTCAGAGGGATTCAGCTACGCGACGATGGCCCGGGCAGGTCTGATGAGATGGACCGACGGTGGGGATGCGGTCGATCGTCATCGGGACCGGCTGATGCTGGTGGCCCGCGATCATCGGTTGTCACCGGTGGGATTCGTCGGTATCGGCTACGACGGCGCATCTCGTTCGGAGAGTCCGGTGACGCCCATCACCGGCCGTCCAATGTTCTTGTCGGGGTAGAAGAGCAGCTGGACCTTCTCGGCGCCGGCGCGACTCCGGTGATCGTGGATGAGCCGGTTGATGCGATCGCTGTATCGACCGTGGGTCGGAGCATGGCTGGTCAATGGGCGGGGATTCCGGTATGTGGTGCGGGCTTGTCCACTGCGCAGGCGAGGATCCTTCGTCGGTTCAGCTCGAGCGAGAAGGTGATTGTCGCGTTGAGCGGCGATCAGGCTCAACGCAATCAGTCGGCCGGGTATTTGCTCGACTTGGCCTTCTTCTTCGATCGGGTGCGTGCCGTCGAACTTGCTGCCAGCCCTGGATTGCTCGCACTGGGGGAGGCCGGCCCACAACGTCTGCACGAGGCGTTGTCGAGGGCGCGTCCACTGATGACGTACCGAGCGAGCGGGAGTGGGTTCGGCTCTGCGCATCTCGCCGATCCGGATCCGCCTGATCGCGGACCAGGGCTATGAGCCAGCCGCTGCTCGAGGCCAATGCTGCGGCTGCCTCGTTCTACAGACTTCAACTGCTCAACAGACCCGATGGATGGGCGGCCAGGCATCTGCGCGACCGCGGGTTAGCTGCGATCTTGGACCCTGCCTCGAGTTGGCGGGTGGGCTTGGCGCCGGATGGCTGGTCCCGGCTGGTCGGTCACCTGCGTCGAGACGGCTTCAATGACGAGGTGATCGTGGCGGCAGGGCTGGCATCGGTCACGAAGACTGGGTACTTGCTCGACCGGTTTCGAGACAGGATTGTGTTCGTCGCTCATGACAGCGACCTGTGCCCGGTCGGATTCATTGGCCGTGCACGCGGCACTCGGCTCAGATATCTGAACACGCCGAACACCAACGTCTACTCCAAGACGACGACGTTGGTCGGACTCGACGGTCAGCTCGAACGGCTGCGGGCGGGAGCCGATCCGGTGTTCGTCGAGGGACCGATGGATGCATCAGCGGTCGACCTGGCTGGGGATGAGTGGGCAGGAGCGGCTTGTTGCGGTACCGCCGTCACGCGTGCGCAGGCGCTGATCGCGAAGAAGTATTCGCAGTTGAACACGGTCATCGTGGCTCTCGACGGCGATATCGGAGGCCGGACCGGTGCCGTACGGAGCATTGACGTGTTGTCGGAAGTCTTCGGCGAGGTGCTCTTCGCCCGTCTACCCGACCAGCAAGATCCGGCATCGCTCTACGCGGCCGACCGAAGCCGGCTGCGTGACGTGCTGAACTCAGCTCTTCCGCTGGTCGACTTCGCGATCGAGGTTGAGCTGGCGCGGTGGAACAACGTACTCGATCACGTCAGCGGACAGGTCAATGCGGTACGAGCTGTCGCGCCGCTTGTGGCCAGGCTGCCTGTCGGGCGAGTCGCTAGTGAAGTAGCCAGACTCGCGCGGGCTGTGCGCCTGGACCAGCAGATCGTGTCGCGTGAGGTCATCGCAGCGGTCGGTCAGCGCAACGCATGGCAGCGACGCCGGCCGCGGCGCTTGGGTTTGGAGCGTGCCGAGGTGGAAGTTGATCCTGCGGACTATTCCAGGAGTCCTTGATCCTGGAATCCAGGTTCTGGTTCGAGGCGGTGGCCAGCAGATTGATGGCATGGACGTTGACCTTGAGCAACTCATCGCGGAGGCGGCCCGATCGGAGTGGGCGCAGGAGCCGTCGCGACGGCTGGCCGAGGAGATCGAGTCCCACATCGTCTTCCCTCTATCGAGTCGGCTGCGTGCAGCTCTGGGCCGCGACGAGGCTGAACAGCTCGCTCGAGTGATCGCCTGGGAGCGGTGCCTCGAGCTGGCGACTAACCCGCCGCCGGCCGGAGTGTCATGGGGATACCTGGCCAACCTGGTTCGGTGGCGACTGATGGACGCGATCCGTGCTGACGTCCTGCGTGGCCAGCGGCAGCCGCTGACCCACCAACTCCCCGAGCTGCCGATCACGCACCACTGGTCACTCGGACCGCACCTCGAGCGGATCGCGTCCGAGCTGGAAAGCGAGGGGCTCCCGGCCGCGGTTGGTCGAAGGCTGATCCGGGTCGCGGCCGACGGACCGCCGTACTACCGCTCGGCGATCATCCTCAGGCTCCGTCGAGCCAATGCCACGACTTCGCAGGCTGAGGGCCTCGCATGGCTGCTCCGAGGTGGCGCAGGCCGGCCGTCTGCCTTGGCTCGGCTAGCTCTGGGGCAGCCGGCCGAGGAGATCTTCCACGACCCCGTCGTACGACGCTGGATTCGGGCCGCTGCCGGCCGTGACCTGCGGTTTTTCGGCCAACCAAGCCGCCTCGGCCACCGCCGAGAGGCCCGGGTGGAGTCGCTCAGAGCCGCCTGACGAAAAGTCGCCGGACCTCAACCGTTGAGGCCCGGTATGACGCAGAACCACCAGGACGTACGCCGCCATCACTGGCTCATCCGGTACTACCGCGCGCAGCTCAAGGTCGGGCTGCGCGTCCTCACCGCGGTGTGGATCATCCCGCCGCCTATCGCCGCTGCCTTGTTCGCGTGGCTGCGCCGTACCGAAGTACCCAAGAGAGGAACTGTCGTGAAGCAGTCGATCCGATCGAAGATCGTGATCCCCATCGTGATCCTGCTGGGCATCACCGCGCTGATCCTGACGCTGGTCGCCCGCCGGCTTGATGTTCCAGCGATGCAGTCCGGAACTCCGAGCAGCGGGAGCACCCTCCTTCCCGGCGAGAGCCGGCAGATGCAGGGAAGGTTGAACGCGTGGGCGCGCCCCACGACAAGTGACCCACATGAGTTCGCGATCGCCTATGCGCGTGCTATCTGGACCTACGACACCTCCCGCCACAGCTTGGAGGACTGGCAGGGCGCCGTCAGCGGGTACGCCGATCCGACCGGTGCTGCTCCGACGGTCGCGATGAGCCTGCTGCCACTGATGCCTGAGTGGGGGCAGCTCGAGCAGCGGAAAGCGTACGCCGCCGTCACGGACCTCGCGGCAGAGACGACACCGGCGCTGAAGCAGCTGGAAGAAAGCGACGATGCTCCGCACGGTTGGCACGCCTTCGTCATCAGGGGTAAGCAGACGACCGTCCACGACACCGAGACGACCGTCGTCGAGCGGCAGGCCGTGGTTGCCATCGTGTGCGCACCGACCTGCAAGTTCTGGTCCGCGACCAATCAAGTCGAGCCGTGATCGTCAAGCTGACGCTGACCGGCAGCCTGCTGCTGAGCGGCGTCAGCCTGGTCGCACCGCTCGCTATAGCTGCGGATGGACCCGACACCTGCGTGGCCACACCCACTGGGGCGTTACCGGCCGATTGCCAGGCACCGTCCATTGGCGATAGCGGCGGCGTGATTCCAGACGCTGAAGCGGCTGTTGCCCGCGCTCTGCGTCTGGCGGGCGGGCACGGCTATTACCAGCTGTGTGCCCGGCTGGCCGCGAACATCTGGGGCCGGCCACGCGCCGGATACATCTCCGCGGCCGAACAGTGGCGACAAATGGTTGCGACCGGCAACGAACATGTCGGCGACCGCCGGTCGGCGCCCTCGTCTTCTGGGAGACCAGCGGCCCTTACGGCCACGTCGCCGTGTACGTCGGGAACGGACGGATCGTCTCCAACGACATCGGCGATCGCGTCCCTGGCGAAGGCGGCGTCTATCTCGTTCCCTTCGAACTCATCGAATCCCGGTGGAACGCGACGTACCTCGGCTGGGCACCGCCGATTTACTCGACCACCTGACCAATGAAGGACATCCACGTGTTCATCCATGCTCAGCTCGCTCAGACCGTGTTCCTGCAGGACCCAGGAATCAGTCCGAACACCAATGGTCTGCCCGGCCTGCCAGCGCTCCGCCAGATGGTAGGCGCGCTGCTGACCTTCAGCCTCGTGATCTGTGTCGCCGCCTTCGTCATCTCCGCCGCGGCCTGGGCGATGGGCAGCTTCAACAACAACGCCCACTACGCGGGCAAGGGCAAGACCGGCTGCCTGGTCGCGGCCGGCGCCGCGATCCTCATTGGTTCGGCCAACGGCCTCATCCGATTCTTCAGCGGCATTCACATCAACTGATCGAGGAGCAGGTCAGTGTCTTGGAAAGGCTGTCTCTACAACCCCAAAGCCTGTGTGGTCGACCAGGGAGCTAATGCGATCACCGAGCACGCGTGGGACTCGTTCCTGCGCTGGATGGCGCACGGCCTGAGTGACTTCACCTCGTACGTGTTCCAGGCCTTCAGCCTGAGTACGTCGCCGCGGTTCGATCAACAGTGGTGGCGCGACAATCTCGGTCTGATGGTCGCGATCTCGCTGCCACTACTAGTCGCGGCGTTCATCTTCCAGTGTGTATCCGCCGCCGTCCGTCGAGAGCCAGGACGGCTTGGGCATGCGGTGCTCGGTGCACTGCTCGGCACCGCAGGGGTCCCTTTCGCGGTGGCGATCGTGACCACTTGCGGTGAGGTCGTCGATGGAATCTCGGCAGGGATTCTGGGTAAGACCGCCGCTACGACCGCGGGTCTTAAGCGGATGCTCGACATCACTGCTCTTCTGACTGGCGCGACCGCCGGCGGGTTCCTGGTCATGGCTGTCAGTCTGGGCATTCTCGCGACAGTGTCGCTGTACTTCGTCATGCTGATTCGTGAGGTTGCGATCGTGGCGTTTGTCGTCTTCGCGCCAGTCGCGCTGGCGAGTTGGACCTGGTCGGCCACCCGGCATTGGCTCCGTCGATGGATCGAGGTCGTTGGTGCCTTGGTGTTCTCCAAGATCGCGATGGCGGTCGTCTTCACGCTCGGTCTGGCGGCTACAGGCAACACCGACCAGTACGGCGAGACCAGCATCGGGACGTTCCTGACCGGCATCCTGCTCTTCGCGATGGCCTCGTTCGCGCCACTGGCCACCTACTCGTTCATCCACTGGGCCCGGCGACCAAGGACATGCGGTGACTCATGCATTGCAGCAGGGCACTGCGGGAACGTCCGCACTGAAGGATCGGTTCGAACAGGCACAGCAATGGGGCGCGCATCACTTCGGGGGATCGAGTCGCCAGGATGACGACAGTCCAGTAGTTGGTGGAGGCGAAGGGCCTGGCGACGACAAGGCGGCAGACACCTCGGCTGGAAGCGATGCCGCAGTTCAGGGGCAGTCGGTCGGACTCGACGGCGCGTTCACTCCGCCATCCGGGCCCGAGCCGACGGCGAGTGGTGCTGAGAGCTCGACTGCCATCGCAGTGGCCACGAGTCAGGTTTCGGTTGACGGGTCGAGTGGATCTGGTGGGCAGGCTGACAGCGCGAGCAACAGCGACGCCCAGGGTGGCGACCGCTGATGGCGGCTCCCAGCACACTCTCAACTCGATTCCCGCGGCCTGAGTGGAAGGCCGTACTGCTCGGCCTCCGGCCAGTTCAGGTCGCCCTGCTCTTGATCGCAATCGTCATCGTTATCCTCATCGTCGTCAGCCCCTTGCCCGCAGCATCCAAGTTCTGTGTTCTGCTGGTGGCCGGGGCCTGCGTTGTGGTGGCATTCGCCCGGGCTGAGGACCTGTCGCTGTACCGATGGCTGGTTCTGCGAGGTGTTCATGTCCTGCGGTCGTTGCGTGGGCAGCGATCCTTCCGCGCTCGGGTCATCGAACCGCGGCGGCATGGACAACTCCTTCTGCCCGGGGAGGGAGGCGCGTTGCGGATCCTGACGGCAGCGTCTGGGGTTGGCATCGTTCATGATCCGCGGCGCCGCAGGCTGATCGCGGTGGCCAGGATCGAGGGTCCTGCGCATCTGCTGCAGAACACTGATGAGCAGGACCGTCGGGTCTCCGCGTACGGGCGATTGATCGCCGGGCTGTGCCAGGGCAACCGGATCGCCCGTGCGCAGGTCCTCGAGCGGACGTTGCCCGACCCTGGCGACGAGTTGGGAGAGTGGGCCAAGGAGCGTCGAGTTGATCCGCGTACGCCGGCTGGCGCGATCTACACCGAACTGCTGGAACGCGCGGCACCAGCCGCCGCGAGGCACGAAACCTTGTTCAGCTTCGCGGTGAACCTGGACGCGGTCTCACGTGAGGTTCGCAAACACGGCGGAGGGATTGTCGGGGCGACGGCGGTGCTCGAGTCGGAGGCGCGGGCGTTCCAGACCACGCTCGCGGCTGCGGGTGTGGCCGGCTGCTGGCTCAGTGCAGGAGAGCTCGCCATGAGCCTCCGCGTGGCCTTCGACCCAGCCGCGACCTGCACAATCCCGTCTCCGGACACGTTGGACGCCTCCGAGGCTGGTCCGCTCGGAGTCGACGCCGCCTGGGACCACCTGCGCACCGACTCGTCATTCCACCGCGTCTATGTCATCACGGAGTGGCCGCGCGTCAGGACCAGTCCGACCTTCCTGAGCCCGCTCCTCCTGAAGCCCGGGATCCGCCGGACGTTCAGTCTGGTGCTGCAGCCGATCCCGATCGCCAGGGCGCTGCGCGATGCCCGCCGACACCAGGTCGAGCGAGTGACCGATCGAGCTACTCGCGCCAAGATCGGGCAGTTGGAGACCGAAGAGGATCGGCAGCTCGATGCTGACGTCGCCCAGCGCGAGCGAGACCTGGCAGCTGGGCATGGCGACGTGCGGTGGCTCGGTCTCGTCGTTGTCTCGGCCGACAATGAGGAGGCCCTCGAAGACGCCTGTATGGAAGTCGAGATCGCTGCCACTCAGGCTCTCCTTGACCTTCGTCGACTGGTTGGTCAGCAGATGGAGGGCTTCATGGCCGCGGCCTTGCCTTTCGGGATTGGGCTCTGATGGCGAGAGAGCAATCTGCGTTCTACGAGCGAGAAGGCACCGACCGCGCGACCCGTCGCGCCAACCGCAGAGCGCCGTACGCCGCGCCTCGAACGCCGCAGGCTGACTCGCTGGATCGAACCCCTCCGAGCCGTGGGCAGAATCCACGGCTACTGGTTGACAAGCATCGCGCCACCACCAGGGTGCTGCGGGTCGCGTACCCGTTCCTCGCAGAGGGCGGACTCGGTGCTGATGGCACCTACATTGGGTCCGACGTGTTCAGCGGAGGCTCGTTCGTCTACGACCCCTGGGTGCTCTATCAGGGAAGAGTCATCACGAACCCGAACGTCCTGCTCGCAGGGGTGATCGGCAGTGGCAAATCATCGACAGCAAAGGCGTTGATCACACGATCACTTGCCCTCGGCCACAAGGCGTATGTGCCGTGCGATCCCAAGGGCGAATGGACTCCCGTGGCTATGGCGATGGGTGGAGCTGTCATCAAGCTCGGGCCGGGCCTTCCGACGCGCCTCAACCCTCTCGACGCGGGCCGCCGCCCGACCATGGTCGAAACATCGGAATGGGAACGGGTCGTGTGGTCGCGTCGCCGGGCCTTGCTGGGCACGCTGGCCGAATCAACACTGGGACGACCGCTTGCCGCGATCGAGCACACTGCTCTCGACCTTGCGCTGGAGACGGTCTCCAGCCAGGTCGAGTCGCCAACCATCCCGGACGTCGTGGTCGCTCTCTTCGCCCCGACTCCGCACGAGCTGAGCGGGCCGGGTTGAAGACGACCAATCTCACAACCGACGGTCGTGAGGTCGCGCACGCGATCCGGCGGCTCGTGCATGGTGATCTGTCCGGAATGTTCGATGGGCCGTCGACGACCGAGTTCGATCCGACGTTGCCGATGGTGACGCTGGACTCGTCGTGGCTCGGCAGCGGTGGGAACGACCAGGCGCTGCGGCTGACGTTGGCGTGCGCATCATCCTGGCTCGAGGCCGCGGTCGCGGACCCAGCGGGTGGCAATCGCTACATCGTGTACGACGAGGGCTGGCGGGTGATGCGCGACGCTGCCCTGCTGCGTCGCATGCAGGAACAGTGGAAGCTCTCGCGAGCCTGGGGAGTGTCGAACATCTTGATCATCCACCGTCTGTCCGATTTGGCTGCTGTCGGAGATCTAGGATCCGAGGCCCGAGCCCTGGCCGAGGGCCTACTCGCGGACTGTTCGACCAGGATCATGCTGCGCCAAGAACCCGATCAACTCGAGCGGACGGCGAGCCTCCTTGGCCTCACCGATGTGGAGATCGCCACGATCGCCAAACTCCCCAAGGGCAGAGCCCTCTGGCGGCTGCCCAACCGATCCTTCGTCGTGCAGCTGGTCCGGCACGCCCGCGAGGTCGAACTCTTCGATACCGACGCCAGGATGTGAGCTCGATGAATCAACGACCACCTCGCGACCTGAGCGACATGATCCTCATCGCCGTGGGAGTGCTGTTCGGATGCGCCGGCATGCTCTATCTCGCCGGGGGTCTGGCGAGCCTGTTGACGACGGGGCGATGGGTCACTTCCCCGTGGATAGGTGCACTCCTTGTCCCGATGCACCCAGCCAACCCCGCTCTGGCCTTTGGACTGAACCGCACGCAGCTCGGAACGGTGACGTACTGGGGGTGCCTTGCGGTGCTCGTGGCGTTGCCGCTCGGCGTGGCCTATGTCGTAGTGCGTATATGGCAGGGCCGGCGGTCGACGGCAAGAAGTCGCGGCCGGGTGTTGGCCGGGCGTCCTGGACTCGCGAGCAAGGGCGATATCGAGGCCGCGGTCGGACGCCGACAGGTCGTACGGCGAGGTCGGTCAGCCCGCCCGCAGGCACCAACTGGAGTACCAAGTGAGGTCGGAACCTTGCTTGGCAGGTCGCGTGGCCGCGAATGCTGGGCCTCCGTCGAGGACTCGATCATTGATGTCGGACCACCACGATCCGGAAAGGGTCTACATCAGATCATCAGTGCGATCATCGACGCACCAGGCGCCGTCGTCACCACCTCTACCCGACCCGACAATCTCGCAGCCACCTTGGAATTGCGCCGCGCGATCGGCCCGGTCGCTATCTTCGACCCGCAAGGCCTCGGCCGCGTGGAGGGGATCCGGTGGTCACCGGTCCGGGGCTGTGAGAACCCGACGACAGCGATGGTCCGGGCTAGTGGTCTGGCCGCCGGTGCGGGCTTCGCAAAGGGCAATGTCAGCGATGGCGCCTTCTGGCACGGCCAAACTGAGATGGCACTACGCGGCCTCCTCCACGCGGCCGCCATCGACGACACCGGCATCGATCAGCTCTACCGCTGGGGCCTTGAGCCTGCCTCGGCCATTGAGGCAGTCACCATCCTCAACCGTTCCAGCGATGCCGCCGAAGGCTGGGGTGACACCCTCGACGGCATCGTCCGCATGGACGGCCGCACCCGAGACGCGATCTGGGCCGGCGTGCGCTCGGCCCTGTCCGCTCTCGCGGACCCCGCCGTACGCCGTTCCTTCGACCCACCGCCCTGGGAAGGACTCGAGCCGGCCAGCTTCATCCGCGAACGAGGCACGATCTACTTGCTCGGCACGGGCGCCGGCGCGAGCGCGACCTCTGCCTTCATCGCCGCGCTCCTGGAAGACATCACTGAGTCAGCCCGTCAGCTGGCTGCCCATAACCCCGGCGGCCGGCTCGAACCGCCGTTGGCTCTCGTCCTCGACGAGATCGCCAACCTCTGCGCCGTACCCTCGTTGCCGTCGCTGATGGCGGACGGCGGCGGATCAGGTATCTCCACTCTCGTCGTCATCCAGTCGCTGGCCCAAGCCCGTGAGCGCTGGGGCGAGCAAGCCGCAGCTGCCATGTGGGATGCGGCGACCCTCCGCCTCATCCTCGGCGGCTCCGCCCAACCCCGCGACCTCCAAGACCTCGGCGCCGTCTGCGGCGAACGCGACGAAGAGATCCGCAACTGGAGCCGCGGCGCCGACGGCGCCCGCACCATCTCCACCAGCACCCGCCGAATCCCCATCCTCCCGCCCGACGTCATCCGCACCCTGCCGTTCGGCACAGGAGTCCTCCTAGCCCGCACAGCCCCACCCATCCTTCTCAAGATGACGCCGTGGACCGATCGCCCAGACGCAGACCAGATCCGCGAGAGCATCGACCAGGCATCCAAGCGCAGATGAATCCGAACGACGACCTAGCGAGAGCTCTGGCCCTAGCCGCTGGCACCGACCCCTTTGTCATCTGCTGGCGCGACCTCGACCCCCCGAGGACCCAAGAAGAACTGGAACGCCTCGCCAACTGGGTCGCCTGGGCTGCCAATCGCTACCGGCTGGACCACAAGGTCATCCCACCTTGCTGGCCCGAACACGGAGCCGTAGTCGAAGAACTGTCCGCCCTCCGCACCTTCTGGGAAGCCTGCTACCAAGAAGACGCCGCCCCCTCAGACCCCCTCGCCTTCCACCGCGACCTAACCCTCGCCCTCCGCCGCCTCCGAGACTGGACCTCCCTCCTCGGCTGCACCCGAACCAATCACCGACCCGAGCAGCCCGGCTAAAGACGACTCCGCTGCGGTTCGGGTGTTACGGCGTGGGTACCGCGATCACAGGAGCTTGAGACACGCCATCGTCGTGGTCAAACCGAGGCCGGTGGTGACGATGACATCCCAGGTTGATCGTTATGACTAGTCGCTCTGTGGCTGCACCGTCCGTGTCTTGGGAAAGCCAACACGTAATCACTGAGACTCTGCTCCGCGAGGCATCGGGTGAGGTCGGTGATCGCCGCGAGGCTCTGCTGCGAGAAGCTATCCTCCAGGGAACGGCCATGGCCAGGTCGCTCGCGTTGCGGTACGACGGCCATGGGGTCGAACGCGAAGAACTCTTCCAGGTCGCGTACGTCGGCCTTGTCAAGGCAGCGCAGGGTTATCACCCCGGGCCGGATACGGACTTCCGGTCGTACGCCTTCCCGACGATCCGGGGTGAGCTCAAGCGGCACTTCCGGGACTACGCCTGGACTGTTCGGCCACCGCGCCGGATCCAGGACCTGCAGGCGTCGATCAACGCCGTCGAGGGCGAACTGGCAGCGCGGTTGCACCGCTGGCCGACCGATCAGGAGTTGGCCGATCGCCTCGGCGTACCGCTCGGGGAGATCAGAGACGCGCAAAGTGCCACTGGCTGCTTTCGTCCGGTCTCGCTGGACGCTCCGCTCCGTGCTGACTCGTCGACTTCGATCGGCACTATCGTGGCGGACCGGGAGGACACTTTCGAGCTGGTCGTCCAGCTCGAGACGCTACGCCCGGCTGTCGAGAACCTGGGCGCGCGGGACAAGCTGATCCTCCGTCGGCGGATGGTCGATCACTGGAGCCAAGCCGAGATCGCATCCGAGATCGGAGTCAGCCAAATGCAGGTCTCGCGGCTTCTGGGCCGGATCATGGGTGGCCTCCGCTCCGCGCTGGCCACTTGATGGACGCACGACGAAGCCGAGCTGCTGGGATTGCGCCGTCGATCTGGGGGTACCTGTGCGGCTCCAGACGGGGGCGCGCCATGGAGGACTCCTGTGACTGAGTGCGATGCGATCCTTGCCCGGTTTGAGGAGCTGACCGCCATCAGCGGTGGTGACCAGGACGTCGCGGTATTGATGGCCTCGGCCTGTCGGGAGATCCTCGGGGCCGATGGTGCCGCGATCACGGTCGACGATTCCTCGCTATGTCGTACGACACTGTGCGCGACCGATGACGTCGCCGGTCGTCTGGAGGACCTCCAGGATCTCACCGGAGAAGGTCCTTGCCGGGACGCCTACCGCCTTGATGAAGCGATAGTGATGTCGGTGGGCGAGGGATCTGCTGCTCGGTGGCCCGGATTCATCTCCGCTGCGCGTCAGGCCATCGGACAGGTCACGCTGCATTCGTTCCCCATGCACGCGGGGGCCGACACCTACGGCGCGATCAGCGTCTACGTCGCCGGCGGCAGGGCGCTGCGGGTATCACTCGATGCCGCACAGCGCCTCGTCGACGCCGTCGGCATCGCTCTCATGAACATCCCGACGAAGGATCTTCTCGGCAGCGTCGGGCAGTGGTCGTCACTCACGACGCTGCACCAAGCCACTGGCATGGTCATCGCTCAACTCGATATCGCCGCCGACGACGCACTGGCAGTTCTGCGTGCGCATGCTTACGCAGCGAATCAGTCATTGTCCGACGTGGCAGCCCATGTCGTCACTCGCCGGCTCGACTTCAAAGATCAGAGGAACAACGGCTGACACCACGCCCGTCCTCGACCCCGGTCGAGTTGATGACGCCGTCTGCCACCTTCGCGTGTCTGCTTTCGCGCGGGGCAACAGACGGAGAATCAGATCCAGTGGGGGTACAGCCTCCGTCAGCTCTCGGCCTCGCTTTGCAGCTTCTGCTGCAGTTTGTCCTTGCTCAAGCCGGATGTTCCTGAGATGTCCGCGTTGCTCGCCTGCTGTGCAAGTTGCTCGCGGGTGATGTCGCCGGGCTGTTCGCCGAGGTGTTGTTTGCGATTGGCCGCGAAGGCCTCGCCGAGCTCCGTACGGCGCTTGTCCGTCAGATTGGACCGCATTCCGGGAAGAACCTTCGTCTCTTCCTCCTCGACATGGTGCGACACCGCGTCGACCAGGTTCTGCAGCGCCTTGTCGAACTCCGGTGACGTCGGATCGGTGTTGGCAAGCTTCGCGAGGAGCTGGTCGGCCTCGATGTGCTCCTGCTGGCTGTGGGACACCTCTTCCTTCTCCCCAGCCTCCGCCGCGGCCGCCGGATAGACCTCTGCCTCCTCGGCTCTGCTGTGGGCGGTCAGCAAGGTGGTGAGCACCGGCAGCAGGTTCGGCCGCTTCTCCGGGTTCTCCTTGAGTTCGTCGAACAAGCGTTCGACCTCGCGGTGGTCCTGCATGATCAGATCGACGACGTCGCCGGGCATCTAACTGTCCTTTCGCGTGGTCTGGTGGCCTGCCGGTACCCACGTCGCCTGCTTGGCACCACGTCTGAACCGAATGAAGCCGGGCACCGGGAGTTCGGGCGATGGAAGGAGCCGAGATGCGCGGCGTGGTCACCAGAGCCGGAAGTTGCAGCTGGCAACAGGCGAGGCGAAGCGCGGGTCGTGTGGCGCGCGACAGCCGACTGCTGGAGCTTGTGCGGCAGGTTCGCGCTGATCGGATGGTGTTGTGATGCGTTGGGTTCGGTTGCGGGCCTTGTTGCTGGTGAATCTGGGGTTGTTCGCGTAGTTCATGGTGGGGGTGTTGCTGACCGGGCACGCGCACGAGAACGAGGACTTGTCCGATCACGGTCAGCCGGCTGAGTCACTCGTCGCGTATGCCGGGTCGTCGTCGTTCGGCGAGACGGTCTTGGAGAACTGGGAGTCGGAGTTCTTGCAGATGGGGATGTATGTGCTGCTCACGACGTTCCTGGTGCAGAAGGGGTCGGCGGAGTCGCGGCCGATCGGGGAGCGTGCTGAGCAGGATGAGGATCCGCGGGACCATCGCAACGATGCGAGGGCTCCGTGGCCGGTGCGGCATGGTTCGGAGCTGGTGCTGAGGCTGTACGAGAACTCGCTGGCGATCGCCTTCGGGATCGTGTTCTTCCTGTCCTTCTGGCTGCACGCCGTGACCGGCGCCGGTGCGTACAGCCAGGATCAGCAGTTGCACGGCGGCCAGGCCGTGACCGCCTGGGAGTACGTGCGTACGTCGCAGTTCTGGTTCGAGTCGTTCCAGAACTGGCAGAGCGAGTTCCTCGCGGTCGCGGCGATCATCGGCGGCTCGGTCTACCTGCGGCAGCGTTCGTCATCGCAGTCGAAGCCGGTCCATGCGCCCAACGACCAGACCAGAGACTAGGTCTCCGAAAGCTCGTGGGCGTGCCGGCGGCAGATCGGGTAATGACGTCCCGGCTTCAGCCTGCCTGTTGTACGGAGCGTGTACCAACCCGTCGCAGGAGCTTGTTGAGGTCCGCGTCGTACCGGCTGAGTTCCTCGCGGGTGTGCCGTCGTTCGTCGAGCAGTTCGGCCGCGATCGTCCGCAGACGGACGTTGTGGGCCTGCGAGTGCCGCCGCAACATCGCGAACGCGTCGTCGGCGCCGATGTCGAATCGCTCCATCAAGACCCCGACCGCCTGGCCGACCTCGGTGCGAGCGTCGATCGCTCGTTCGAGGGATCTGGCGGTCACCGTCGCCATGACCGCGACCGCGATGTGCGCGGCCAGTGGTTCGGCGAGCGCCTGATCCGCTGCGGAGAAGGCGTCGGGTCGGGTCGCGTAGATGGTGATGGATCCGCGCACGTAGGGCCGGCCGGGGAGGCCGGTAGTCAGCACGCTACGAAGTCCGAGCTCCGCGGCGACCAGTGGCGCCCAGCGAGGCCAGTGCGTCTCGGCGGCTGTGTCACGAATCAGTTCGGTGCGCGCAGGCACGTCGTCCGGGCCATCTGCGAGTTCCTGCCGCAATCGGTCGGCCTCCGTGGCCCGCCCGTCCGAGGCGGCGATTTGGCGCCGTTCGAGCCCGTGTCCCGCCAGCAGCACGATGCCCGCGCAATCACCGGTGATCGTGGCGAGTGCGCACGCCACGGCGCGCTCCAACAGCGTGCCGAGATCAGACGTCACGTCAAGGTCGCCAAAGGCGGCCGCCGCCGGGCGGATGTCTCCCGATTCGGTCATATGCCCACTCCCGATCTTCACAATGGCTACCGGGTCCGGGGCAACCTGACGACAAGTCCAGACGACTACAGCCTACTCGGGCCGCGATCCAGTGGCTGAACGATGTTTGTCATCATCCAGCGATGCCCGGTCCGGTGACGACCATCAGCTAGCGGACTGACCGGCATGTAGAGGTAGTTGCCGAGGTGGTCCGTGGCAGGCTGGTGGGTTCGGGGATGGTGGATCAGCCGGTAGATAGGGCTGTCCGGCGCGACGGCGAATTCCTCTGGTGGGTCGTCGTCTGCGATTGGCCAGCACTGGCCGTGGGCCGGGCCGCCGTAGGCACGTGCCAACGCGGTGGCCCTGGACCGCGCCCTCGGCCGGGTATGGGATGTTGTTGCCGAGGCCAAGGGATCTCCTCTGAAGCCGTTGTCACCTTGGGAGAGGTCGCCTTGGTCTCGGGCAAGCGGCGCGGTCGACGTCATTCTGCGAGCTGTCTACGCCTCCATTCAGGTACCCGCTGGGTTGACTGTCTAACTGTCGTGCGGCCTCGCTGTAGCGGTTACGGGTTCGTGTGAGGCGCGATCTGTTCGGCAGCCATCCATTCGGTCGTCTCGACGTGGTGCTCGTCCTGGTACTGGACGAGTCCGTGCCAGCCGGACGGTTGGTTTTCACAGGCGATGAGCCATCCGGGCTGCCAGCGGCCGTGCAACCACAGGTTCACGTGGGCCGGCAGTGGGAGGCGATCGAGTCGGTGCAGGTCTTGGTTTGGTCTGTCGTCCGTACTGTCCGGGTGTGCGTTCATGCGGCGTGAGCCGTTGCTGCCGACACCGTGTTCGCGCGGCGGAGTTGCTGGCCGACGTCATGCATGTGGCGCAGTCCCTGGGCGTAGGAGTCGATGATCCCGGTGGACAGGTACCGGAGTCCGACGCGTTCGCAGTACAGGCGGACGGCGGCCTGGGCGCGGCGCAGGTTGGCGCGGGGCATGTTCGGGAAGAGGTGGTGTTCGATCTGATAGTTCAGGCCGCCCATCATCCAGTCGGTCAGCGCGTTGCCGTTGACGTTGCGGGACGTGCGGACCTGCTTTTCCAAGTGTCCCCAGTTGGTCTCGCCGTCGGGCATCTCCATGCCCTTGTGATTCGGGGCGAACACGCTGCCGAGGTGGAGTCCGAACAGCGCATGGTGCAGTACGGCGAAGACGAGCGCCTTCTGCGGCGACATGACGAGCAACAGCCCACCGAAGTACGCCGTCATGTGGATCGCGATCAGGCCGAGTTCGAGCGCCGCCTTGCGGCGCGGCCGGCGGCCAAGCAGATAGCTGATGCTGGAGAGCTTCAGGCTGATGCCTTCCAGGCTCAGCAGCGGGAAGAAGATCCGGGCCTGATTGCGGCTGAGCCACGCATACAGTCCGGTGCGGCCTTCGGCTTGGTCGAGCGTCCAGACCAGTACGCCGGCAGCCACGTCGGGGTCCTTGTCGGAGTGGTTCGGGTTGGCGTGGTGGCGGTTGTGCTTGTCGTTCCACCAGTCGTAGCTCATTCCGAGCAGGACGTTCGCGTGCAACTGCCCGATAGCGTCGTGAAGCCGGCGGGATCGGCCGATCTGCTGGTGGCCGGCGTCATGGCCGAAGAACGCGGCGCGAGTGGTGAAGATCGCGGCCGGGACGGCGAGCAGGAGCACGAGCCAGGAATTGCCGAGCAAGACCATCCCGGTGCCCACGGCCGCCAGGCAGAGCAGGTTGACGGCGATGGAGACCAGGTACCTGCCGGTACGACGCTCCAGCAGACCGGATGCCTTGATCTCGCGCAGCAGCGGCGAGAAGTCGCTGCCTCTCGATTGATGGGTGGGGCGGTCCAAGACAGTACTGGGAGATGCCATGGGTTCCTCGAATCGTGACGGCCGGTAGGCCACAGTTCATGAATGGCACTCAGCGGTTGGCGCCGGATACCAGGGTGAGCAGCTCATCGAGCTCGCTCTGGGATACGCAGTTCCGCCGAGGCAGTTCCCGCGCGGGTCTTGGCGCCGGTCACGACAACGAGAAACGTTAGTCACTGAGGAGAACACTCGCAGGATGGGAGGCATTCCGGATGCCCCTTCCTGCTAGACGTATGCGACCGCGCCACCAGCGGGGACCGTGCGGCGCGATCGCACTCCCACCCTGTGACCGCCGCTCATCCTGGTGAAACCTGCCCGTCTCACCAGCAAGGGAAATCAGGCATGCACCAAGCGATCGCCGAACACCTGGCGGCAGCCGGTCACCTTGCAGACGTCTCAGCGGTGAGGCCGGAGATGGGCCGGGGTGGGGCGGTGACGTCCCAGGCGGTGAGGAGGTGCTCGGCGGTCAGGTTGTCGAGGCCGAGGGAGCAGGCGGCGCCGAAGATGATGTCGGTTGTGCTCTCGGGGTGTTGCGCAGCGTAGCTGTCACAGAGGTCGTGTGCGGCGATCTGTTCATGGACGGCGTCGGCCTCGATGTGTTCGGTGAAGTACTGCGTGGCCGTGGCGTCCGCACCTAGCCGGGTTGCGCCGGAGGCGTAGCGCCGGTTGGGGAGCGTGGAAGTCATCTCCAACGCGGCGAGGTGGCCGGTGAGTGCGCCGGTCCACCTGCGGTGCAGGGCGAACAGGGACATCACGTTGGAGTGAGCCAGCGTGACAGCCGGTACGTCGGGCACGTAGTACCCGTAGGTGTCGTCGAGGTCGAGCCATCGCATCGTCGCCCGGAACAGTTCCGCGTGCATGCGTTCAGGGCGGCCGCCGCCGTACTCGTCGGCCTGGATCTCGACCAGCGCGGCCTTCGCCGCACCGTCCAGCCGCGGGATGCCGAAGCTATGCGGGTCGGCTTCCTTCAGCTGGTAGACCGACCGATTCCTGACGAACTCGCGGAACTGGTCCAACGTCGCGCGCCGATACAGGTGGGCCGCCAGCGGCGGTCCGTCGTCGGAGTCCACCAGTTGTCTCAACAGCTGTGAGGGCTTGACCGTGGGATCCGCCAGCGACGGCAGGTACGCGCGTCGCAGCCAGGTCGACCACGGCACCTCGAGGGCGGCTCGCAGGGCCAGAACGGCAGGGTCCCATTCAGCTTCCGGGTCGATCCCGTCGAAGCCGCGGTAGTGGAGCTCGTAGCAACACCACAACGTCAGCTGGAGGTCTTCGTCGGACCACGGCTGGTCGTTGTCGACAGCAACCGCTGGAGGCGGGGACGTCGTGGTGTTCCGCAGGTACGCGATCAGCCAGCTGCTCAGCGGACCTCGCGACGGCGGGAGTTGCATGCTGCCTCCTTCAGAGAGGCCCTCGGTACCCCGATTTGATCCGTCCATTCCACTGCACGGAGGTGATTTGGCCTGGGGTACCGGACGGCATGAGCATGAACGAGGCGGACCAGCGCGACCGCGTGACGATCCGCGCCTATCCGGACGGCCCTTTGCTCGTCCGCGGCCCCTTCGAACTCCGCGACGAGCGCGGTGAGCCCATCGACGCAGGCCGCGCCACTATCGCCCTATGCCGATGCGGCCGCTCGGCAATCAAGCCGCTCTGTGACGGCACTCACGCCGTCACCCGCAAACGCAAGCCATAGCCACCAGCCACTGGAGTCGCTGCCTTGCCAGCTGTGTTGGACTCACGATGCCCGGGCCTCCTCACTCTGCGGTCAGCAACGACTCAAATGGTGAAGACCGAGATGTCAGTCGGGTGACCTAGGCACGTCCGGCTCTTTCCGATGATCGAGAGCGCGGGCGCCGCTGGCCAACGGTTCGATGTTGGCGGGGGTTCCGACGGCTAACAGATTGATAAGCCGGGCATGGTGGGCACGCTGGGCCAACGCGTTGGGCGTGGGTGTGTCGCCGATGATTGTGTGACCTCGGATGCTGTACCGCTCCCTGTATGCGGCGATCTCGCGAGCAAGCTCGTACGAGACGCCGTGTACGCGGACCGCGGCGTCACACCAGTTCGGCCGCTCGGCAAACGCCTTCTGAGCTAGCCAATCGGCGCGCTGCGCGATCTGGGATTCGATTTCGCGGAGTGGGGCGATCAGCGTTGGATCGCTGACACGCTTCGCTGGAGTGACCAGGCCAGCGATCATCGTCGGTCGGTGGCCAGAGCGGCGGAGAGCCCTTGAGACCAGGCGCTCGACCCTGCTGTGGACGACCGCGGCGAGGTCATTCGCATCGGTCAGCGATGACTGGCTGACCGCCTGGTGCAGGAGGTTGGGGAGGTCGAGGTTCGCATCCTCGGCCCGGCGCAGTTCGGCTACGAGGGCGCCGTACGCCGTGGAGGCTTGGAGAGCGACCTGGTCGGTGGCGTCGAGCCCGCTGGTAGCGATGGCTTCGCGATACCGGGTGCGGGCGTCGAGTTGGCAGAGGTGGTTGTGCAGGGGGACCAGGCGGTCGAGACGGGTGGCGTTATCCAGTTCCTGGCGCATGACTTCGTGGGCCGATTGCTCTACCCCAGGGTCTTCCAGGACTGCTCCCAGGACGTCTTGCATGGTCTGTTCTGGGTGGGCTTCGTGCAGGTCTGAGGGTGGCTGGTGGGTCGCAACGTACGCGCTGTTGGTGTGGCGGCCGCGGGTCATTCCGACGTACATGAGGGCTCGGGTGAGGTGGTCGGTGACGAGGATGTGGGCGGTGTCGACGGTTGCGCCTTGGGCTCGGTGGGCTGTGGTGGCGTACCCGAGTTCGACGGACTCCTGGACGTAGGTGCTGGGGAGTGTGACTGTGGCGTCCGCGTGGTTCCGGACGGTGAGGGAGCCGTCGGGCCAGCGGTGGATGACGGTCCAGTGGTCGCCGTTTTGGACGAAGCTGTTTGTGCCATAGCGCAGGCGGCGGTTGTTGAGGCGGGTGACGATGTGGTCGCCGAGGCCGACGTCGTTGCCGTTGTGGAGTTCGATGCCGTTGGGTTCGACTTCGCCGGTGGTGATTCGGTCGAGGCGGGCCCGGGCGTTCAGGCGCGCGACGGTGGCGTTGTCCGCGGCGATGAGAAGGCTGGTCTTTCCGCGGGTGGTGTCGGTGAGCCAGGCCTTGTAGGCGGCGTCTTCCATCTCGTCGCTCGAGCCGGCGGTCAGTCGGTCGTGGTCGACGTATAGGTCGATCGCTGCTAGGTCGCCGCGCCGGAGCAAGAGGCTTGCTTCGCGTTCCCAGGTGTTGGAGAAGCGCCAGACGTCGCTGAGCTCGGCCGCGTTGGTGTCGCGGGCGATGAGACGGAATGCTCCACCTGTATCGGCTGCGCCGAGTTGAGCGTCGTCGCCGACAAGGAGGAGTTTGGCTCCGGCCGTGCTCGCGGCGCGGGCGAGCGTGGCGAGCTCCGTGGTGCCAGCCATCGACGCTTCGTCAACGATGATCAGTTGGTTTGCGCGGAAGCTCCAGCGGTCATTTTCGGCGCGGAGCGCGGCCAAGACGGCGGTCAGACGCTGATGGCGGAGCCGGCGGCCGACCTGATGGGCGAGATGGGCGCCATACTCGGCTTGCTGGATCCGCCGGCGTCGTTCTTCGGCACCTAATCCGGCTGACTCATAGACCCATTTGGCGATGTTCTCGGTGGGTGTGCCGATGGCGTCGGACAGGATGGTCGATGCCGCAGAGGAAGGCGCGAGGGCGATGATCGAACCGTCGCCATGGACTGCCTGCCAGCTGGTCGTTAGGGCGGACAGCAGGCTGGTCTTGCCTGTGCCGGCGGGCCGATGAGGGCCTCGACCTTCTGCCCCGAGGCTGCGATTCGCCGCAAGGCTCGGACCTTGTCTGCACTGAGATCGGCATCGTGGAGCGCACGCTCGTCGATGGTTGGTCCGGCCGGATCGCGCGCGAGGTCGAGGAGCAGTGACTCCGCGCCGAGGATGACCGGCGAGGTGAAGATCTCGCCATTGTGGATCGTGAAGACACTCTCGCCGCTGTTCCTCGTGACTGGGACTGTGATGAGCTCGGGCGCGGTAAGGCTGATCGACTGCTGTTCGGCGCTCTCGACGATGGCCTGCAGTACGGCGAATCGGTCGCTGGGGGACACGAGTCGGAGCAGGCGGGTTTGGCGTGCGGCTTCGGCCAGGAGGTTCCAGCGGGTCCAGGTCGCGCGCTTGTTCTGCAGCGTGAGAACGGTGGCACCGCCGTACGCCTCAATCGTCTCCCGACTCAGATCGGCCGCACAGAGCGGGCGATCCCGCGCGTGATCGAGTGAACGCTGGATGGCTGTAACGGCGTCGTTGCCTATGGCCTGATCTGCGCGCATCTTCCACTGGGCCATCAGTGCCGCAAGCGGACGCGCCAGGTGTTTGGGTGGCCTGTTCAGGAGGGTTGCCTGTTGTCGGAGCACGTACATTTCGCGGCGGCCCGGTGGATGGATCTCGTCTCCACGCTCCTCGAGAAGCGCCGCGAGGTTGGCCTCGATCTGTTCCGTTCTGGCGGAGAACTCACGGATCAGTTCATCGGGTATGGCGTCGATCTCGAACGCCGGATTTCGCTGGGATCCACGTTCTCGAAGCTCCCAGTTCACACCCAGGCGTTCGGTGAGGTTGTCGGCCAGGAAGACGTTGTGGATCTCCGACATGGCGACGATCGAGCGGTACAAGACGCGGCCGTCGAGCGTTCGCCAGGCGCCATCCGGGCCCTGCAAACGGTTGGCGACGACCACGTGAGTGTGGAGCTGAGGATCACCGCTCCGGGTGTCCCAGTGATCGAAGGCAGCGGCAATCACGCCGCGGGTATCGATCTGGGCGAGACCGCCATCGCCCGTCCTGGTGAACGCGGCATGCTGTTCGATCAATCCAAGCACGTCGTGAACCGCGTCGTGATGCGCAGCAACGATCTGCTCCTGCACGCCGACGTGGGCCGTCGCCCAGAGCGCCGAAACCGACTTGGCGGGGGAGAAGGTGAGGTCGAAGCCCGCGACCGCCTGCCTCGTCTTCTGTCGCATCTCGGCCTTACGGATCTGCTCGATCGCATCCTGCCGATCGACGTCATTCAGGGTCGGATCGAGCTCACGGATCCGCTGTCGGATTCGCTCCGACGGACTCTTGAACACTCGATGCGGACGCCCCAGGATCCGGCCGGTCACCGGATCCTCGGCCCGACCGAAGAGAGCGGCCATCTGCGCCTCGGAGACCTCGCTTCCGGGCAAGAGCTGTCCTTGCCCCAAGCCACTAAGACCGCTCCCGATCCACCGCCCCGGCGGATATCCGAACGCGGTGTAGTACGCCGTGAGCGACGTAGCCATTCGGCGGTCGACGTCACCGGAAGCGATGTGCCGAAGCAGATATTTGTAGCCGTCTCCCGCAGTCAGCCGGTGGATACTCAGCACGACTGCACACGCCGCGAAGCGGCCCTTAACCGAGCTGTTGGAAGGTCCACAACCGATCAACGGTCGTCGGACTGCCGGCCCGATCCGCGCCGCCTTTAAAGCAGCCTCTCCTTGAATGCAAGATGTGTGACGGTGGCGCTGGCCGCGGTCCGGCGGGGGCGGTCCACCCTGCCAACTGGGAACGGCGGCAAGTCATTGAGCGTTCATCTATTGCTACGCGGTCCACCTTCGAGGTTCCACACCTTCGCAGCCAGTTTCGAAGCCACGTGGTGGGCGGTTGGGAAGGTGAGGCCCGTCGCTTGGCAGTTGGGTAATTGGGTCGCGTAGTCTCATGAGACCTGCGAGTGTTCTGTCAGCTTGTAGGAGGAAGCGCGATGAGCAGCCCGGTATCGGCCCCCAGCGGCGATGAGATCGATCCCGCGTGGTGGGAGAACATCATCGGCGCAGCACGTGATCTCGAACAGCCGGAGGCTCTGGCGACGGAGTTCTCAGCGCGGCTGAGACAGAACGACCTCGGGGAACTTGAGCGGCAGGTGATCGAGGCCCTCGCGGTTGCTACCGCGGCGATGCTCCAGCCTGACAACTGGCTGGAGCCGTTCAAGCCAGCGATTGTGTGGGGCGACAGGCGATCTGCGCTGCCGAGCGACCTGACGCCTGGTCAGATCGCGACGCTGGCCACAGTCGCTCCGATGATCCAGGAGACGACGCTGCGAGCCCGTGTCGCCGACGTCGCTTGGTTCTACGGCAACCGCGGAGCGGCCGAGCTACTCACCTTGGCGATAGATACCTACCGGTCATGTCCGCTCGACCGAGAGGACTGGGCGACCGTCGGGGAGGAGTCATGGCGAAGAGCCCTGCAGCTCGCCAAGAGGCTTGGGCGACGCGGGTCTGAGCCTGTCCAAGCGATGTGCAGCGCCATGCAGGAGAAGATCCTGAACGCCACGCTTGCGGACGGATACTTCATCACCTGGGTCTCACGGCTGCTCAACGAGAGCGTCCGCCTATCGCACGACGATGCGCGCCAGATGGCAGGCCGGCTCCTAGAGCTAGCTGCAGAAGCGCTGTCGACCAACCCGCGTCTGTCTCGATACTTCGAACGCGAAGCATCGTCGTGGTTCGGACGCTGCGGCGAGGAGGCCAAGGCGCAAGACTGCGTAGCACGGATTGCTGAGACTTACGTCTTCGCTGCAGATGCTCGGATGGCAGCAGACGCCTCAAGTGCACTCGCCGCAGGACTGGAAATAGAGAAGGCGATCTCAAGGCTTCGCGGGCTGCCTCGGTCTTACCGACAGGCGCACGGTCTGGAGAGACGCATCGATGAGCTACGGGCTCGTCTTCACGACCTGCGGCAGGCGACCCTCGAGGAAATGGTGACCATCGAAGGCGAGCCGATGGACCTCACCCCCTACGCCACGCAGGCACAAGCGATGGTGTCGGGGAAGCCTCCCTTCGAGGCGCTGGTTCGACTGGCGAATATTGCGCCGCTGAGCAACAAAGACGAGAGCTACGAACAGGTCAAGGAACAGACGACCGGAACCATCGCGGGCCTAATCCCACGCGCAACGTTCAGTCGGGACGGGCGGAAGGTTGCGGCCACCGGTGGTATTGATGACGAAGGTTTCTTGTGGGCGGAGGTCGTCCGGAACTTCCGGTTCCGGGTCGAACTCGTCACCGCCGGCCTGATACTGCCTGGGCGAGACGGCTGATGATCGAGCACCTGTACCGCCTCGACTTCTTGACCCTACTCTGCGTGGAGTCCCCCCTCGTCCCTCCTGGGCACGAGCGCCTCTGGGCGAGAGGCCTTTGGCATGGTCTCAACGACGACTTCCCGTCTGCTGTCTCGGTTCTCGTCCCTCAGCTGGAGCATGCAGTCCGATTCCGCCTCAAGCGGGTGGGCATGAGCACGATCGTTACCGACGAAACAACCGGGGTCGAGACAGAGAAAGGGCTGGGAACCCTGCTTGTGCAAGAGGGCGTCGAGCAACACTTCGGCGGTGGACTCACATTGGAGCTCCGCGCGCTCCTGGTTGAGAAGGAGGGTGCAAATCTTCGCAACGACATCGCCCATGGGCTCCTCACAGACGATGCCAGTTGGAGCTACTCGGCCGTCTACTGCTGGTGGCTGTTGCTGCGCCTCGTAGTGATACCTGTCTGGCTCATGCAGCAAGAGCCAGAACCGAACTCTGACTCCGACCACGGACCTGCGACGTCTGTCGACAGTGAAGGGAGCTGACCTACTGCCGGCAATGTGAATTGGCGGCTCGCCGCCTTCCGCATCCTCTGGGAGGGCCTCATACTTAGAAAAGGTGAGCTCGTCCGGTGCCATTGCCTTCCACCTCGACCTCCACCGTCGCCTCCGAGAGTGGACGTCCGGCCTTGGCTGCTCCAGAACTGCGCATCCGGCCGAAAAAGGTGACGCCGCGGCCAGATTGTTTCCGGGCCCAGACGAACTAGTACGCACCGTCCCGGCCGATGACGGCACGGAAAGTTTTCCACAGAATCAAGAGGTCTAGGACGATCGACCAGTTGTCCACATAGCGAAGATCAAGCCTGACTGACTCCTCCCACGTCAGATCGCTGCGTCCGCTGACCTGCCAGAGTCCGGTTAGTCCAGGCTTGACGAGCATGCGTCGCGTGTCGTCAGCGGCGTACATAGCAACCTCGGTCGGTAGCGGTGGGCGCGGACCCACCAGCGACATCTCACCGCGAAGGACGTTCAGCAGTTGCGGAAGCTCGTCGACTGAGAATCGGCGTAGGTACTTTCCGAGAGGAGTGACCCGGGGATCCTCTCGAATCTTGAAGAGCACGTTGTTGCCTTCAGTCAACGCACGGAGTTCACTCGCGCGCTGACCGGCATCGCGAAACATGGTTCGAAACCTGAACATCGTGAACTCTCCACCGCCGCGCCCCACACGAGTCTGTCGAAACAGGACCGGTCCCCTGCTACTCAGTCGTATCGAGATAACGACACCCAGCAGGAGCGGCGACAGCACGAGGATCATCAACGCCGCGACGACTCGATCGAAGACGCTCTTCAGCAGATGCGGCCCGGAGCTTGAGGACGGGCGCTCGAGACGGAATAGCGAGAGGCCCGCGACAGGATGGATCGAGATTCGTGGGCGTGAGACTTCGACGATGCCAGGTGACACCATGAGATCGATCCCGCGCTGATCGAGAGCCCAAGAAACACGTCGCAGGGACTGCCCAGCAAGCGACGGGTCCGCAACGATAACGACGAGATCAATCCCGTACCGGTCGACGGCGGTCTCGATCGCAGTCTCGTCAAGCGCTCCGTTCACCACGCCGGACTCGTCGGACTGCGGCTGAGATGCCCCATCTCCTCGTGTGCCCAAGGTCGCTACGACGCTGAAGCCGTCCGCAGGACGTTCCTCCAGATGCCGCCTCAGATTGCTAGCTGCCCTGCCTCGACCGACAACCAGCACTCGACGCATGCATTCGCCTCGGTAGCGCCGCCGGATGAGTCTCCTACGCAGCGTGGCGCGCACCAGTGCCGACAAGAGTACGGCAGATGGGATCGACAACTCGATGAAGCCATGCGCTAAGTCAGTTCGGGCCGAGTACGCCACTGCCGCAAGAATCCCAATCAGCGCAACGCCGGCCAAGAGGATCGAACGCGTCTCGTACGCCCCCTCACCGAGATATCGAGACTCGTATCCCCGCGCGATGCCGATGGCAGAGACCCAGAACAGAGGCAGGAGGCAACCGAAGATCAGAGAACCAACGCCCTGTCGATCGCCGAGGCCGACCAGCAGCGGGACGCACAGGGCTGCAGTCGCAGCCAGGAAGTCACCGCTCAGCGCCGCATTCCGGTACTTCTTCTCCCAACCGGAGCTATCGAAGGGAGCAGGTCGCGAGACAGGTGGGACCAAAAAGAGATGCGGCTGGCCAGTCTGCTGCGGTGAGACGATGGACGGTCGAGCTGCCGGCTGGGTCTCTGCTGACGGAGGAAGCAGGGTAGCAAGATTTGCGAGAGTCCTCATGGTCTCTGCGTGATCCTCGCCAAGCACCCGCTCCTGGACCGGCAACAGATGTCTGAGGAGATCCCGAGCGCCAGCCGGGTCACCTGCTCGTCCAGTAAACAGAGCGAGGCCCGCACGCACTGAAAGTGTATCGGGATGCTCACTGCCAAGCGCCCGTTCCTGTGCTGGCAGCAACTGTATGAAGAGATCCCGGGCGGCAGCCGGATCGCCGGCCCAGCCTGTGAACATTGCGAGGCCCGCACTTGCTGAGAGCGTCTCGGGGTGCTCGCTGCCTAGTGTCCGTTCCTGTGCTGGCAGCAACTGTGTGAAGAGATCCCGGGCACCAGCCAGGTCACCCGACTGCCCGAGCCACCTGGCCACTCGGGCGCGTGCCATGAGAACGGTGGGATCGTCCGAGCCGAGCTGAGCAGTAGAGATCTGTTCGACCGCCCGAGCCTGTGCGAGCGCCGCTGCGGCAAGGCCCGTGGCCGCGAGGTACTCGCTGGCGCGCAACGCCGAGACCGCGGCGTGGCGGACCGTCTCTCGAATGGGTTCGCCGCACTCTGCGGACGACACAAGCAAGTGCATCGTGTGCGGGGTGAGGGCTCGCCAGGTGGGCCAGCCCGATTCGATCGCGGGATCAATGCCGGGGCTGTTCGTGGCGCGTTCGAGAAGCAACGCCGCAAGGACTAGGAGCGGAACTTCTTGTCGGTCAATGGTCGCTGCATGGAGGTTGGCATCGCGCAGCAGGGGATGAAGCCTCAGCGTTCCGGCGACCTGTGCGGCGCTCAGCAACCCGACGGATTCGGATGCGAGCTCAAGCAGACTCTGGCCAGCTAACGCCTGGAGCAGGGCGCGTAACTCTTCAACGCCGATCTCCGAGAACAGCGAGCAGGCCGTGATTGCCCTTGGATCGAGGATCGCGGTATATGGGATAGGTGCGTCCGCAAACATCGAAAGAAGTCTCAACAGAGGGCGCGCGTTGCCATGACCGCGAGTCTCGAGCTGTGTGATCGACAGCTCATACGCGCTGTTGATGATTCCACGAGCTTCGGCGTTTGCTAGCGGTTCCGCGTCAAGTGCCGCTCGATAGCCTACGAAGGTTGTGATTCCACCCGGCAGAGGCACACTGTTTGCGTCAGCAAGATGCCGACCGACGAGTGTGAGTGCGAGAGGAAGTCCACCTAGGCGGACGGATAGTGCTTTGGCATCGCTGGGGCTGCCCGCGCTTTCTCCTGCGATGTCTAGCAGTACCTGTGCCCCGACAGCTGGAGGGAGCTTCTCGATCTCCTCTCGATGACACCAGTCACCCCAGACCTGCCGTCGACGATCTCGGCTGGTGATCAGCAGCGCTCCTTTGGCGCTAGTCACTGGACGAATCCAGCCTCGTTTGCCGGCTGGCAGTTCGTGCTCAGGGGCAAGCACGTGTACGTCATCGGCATTATCGATGATCAACATCCATTGGGACCCGCGATACCCGTTCAGGAGACGCCAAAGCGCATCCGGGGCGTCGTCTGCCCACCGGCGATCGAGATCTCGAGTCGTGACTCCAAGTTCAGGGGCCAATAGTTGAGCAAGCTGTCGCAGACCGGTCTGAAGCTCGGTCTCCTCGGCAGCAGAGATCCACCACACCCGGACTCCCTGCTGCTTCACCTCGTCGGCTACTCGGAGGGCGATTGCGGTCTTGCCGGACCCGGGCATTCCACAAATGATCCGCACCCGCGGCCCACCTCTGTTACGCCACGAATATAGGTCGACCAGCGCCTCGATCAGCTCAGCGCGGCCATGAACGTCACCGGCCATCGATGTGTCCGGGGGATCCAGCGAGTTCATCCCGGGCCGCGCAGCTAACGCGGTCCCGTCTGATATCTCTGCCAGGTGACGACCCTGCCGCGCCTGAATGATGGGTACAACGATCGCGACGACGAGAGACACGAGACCGACCGCTAGTCCCAGCGGGCTGCTGAGCTGATCACGGGTCGAGATGTCGGCTCCGAAGTACGCCAAAACGGCGGGAGCCAGCCAGCGCGACGAAACAGCCAAGAGGCCGACCAGCGCGAGGACACCCCACAACCAGCGCAACCGCCCGCGGCGCGCGGGCTTAGCGGCCCCCGTCAGAACCAACACCCCCTGTCACCCGGTCGTCCGCGTCAGCCGACCAGTGGACGCAGCCTGACGAGGTCCCCTCTTCGAATGATCATCCCCAGATTGACCGGAGATGTTACAGCCGTCTGATCAGGGGACCTCTATCGACTGCGGTGGTTGGCGCCTACGGCGCGCCACAGATCATACTGGGTTGACCTGGGGTTGGGACCGGTGGGACCAGGCTGCATCGGCGGCGACAGGTTAACAGGATGCTCGTCGAACCTGGTTCATTGCATGGTGTCCAGCCAGTGTCCCCGCTGAGCTATCTGCAACTCGATCTCCTGGAGTGCGGCCTTGCAGGTGCATCGCGCCTCGAAGGCCCGGCGCAGCCGACCTAGGTGGCCGGCTCCAACGGCAGGTGTTGCGCTGGTGCTTCGCTGGCAGCTGCGTCGGTTCGGGGGGCGCTGGTCGCGTGCCGGGTGGATGGCGGCTCTTTGCGACCAGCCGCCGAGTGAGGTTGAACGCCTTGGTCCAAGGGTTGTCGAAGCTGCGTCGTCGGCAAGTCAAAAAGTTGTCTGCGGCATCCGTTGAGTAGGCCGTGGTTAAGACGCCTTCGGCCACTGCGACGTACGTCGCGTTGGTCGAGCGTACGACTGAGCGGTCGTGCCGGGCCACGTTGGCGAAGCTTGCGACGGAAGGAACCAATGTGCACAACAACCTGCCCAACAGCGACGAGGTGCGCCGTCGAGTGGTCGATCTGGTCACTCGGGCTGAGGCGATTGTCGAGGTGATGGAGGACAGAGCGGTCGACGGCCGGTGGGCTATGACAGCGTTCAGCCGGTATCGGCTGTGCGGGTTGCTCGACATCACGCCGTACGGGCCGTACGAGGGTGACGTCGATGCCGAGCCGGCCGAGCTGCTCGACGAGGCGGCGCTCGCAGCCGACAGGCTCGATGTGCCGATCGAGGAGCTCAGTTGGCGGCTCGCTCTGGGAGACGCGTTGCGAACCGCCGCCGCGGAAATCCGGATGGCTCAAGATGCGCGCGACGTATGAGGACCTGCTCCGCACCGCCCGACGCATGGCCGTCAACGCTCATCGCAGCACCTATCGAGACGAAGCCGAGCTGATGACCGATTGGCGGACGGTACTCGCAGCCACAGTCGCTCACCTCCGCTGGCTACGAGGACGTCTTAAGACGGTCAGGTACACGACCAGGGGCAGATCATCCGAGAACTCGCTGGGCCGGCTGGCCCGGGCAATTGGCGCCGGCGCCGACCTACTCGCTGCGCAGGATCCGACGACAGCGAGGGCGCTCGACGATCAAGAGGATCTGCTCGCGGCCAGGGCGGAAGTCGCGGCCATCGCACTGATAGGCGCGAGAGTCGTACTGCGTGACAGCCGCACGAGGTCCGCGGAATATCACTACTTGCTTACCGTGATGGGGGAGCTCGAGTGGGTTGCTCAGTCCGACCTACGCCGCTCTGGACTTGGGCCGCTGGGCGGCCTAACAGCAGGAGCACCACCTGTCGCAGTCGACGGAGTGTCGGTGCTCGCCCGCAACGCGGTGCGGTGGGAACGTGCACACGGTTCAATGCCGCCGCGAACACTGCTCACTCGCGATCTTCGCTCTGCGACTGCGCAGTTGCGCACTGTGTGTGGGGCGGTATGGCAGTTCGCCGACCACCTCCTCGCCGCGCCTGGCGCCGCCCTCGAAGCCTGGCAGATACTTGACCTCAAGACCCTCAAGGCGCGGTTGCGTGCCTTTGACGCCGGTGCCATCAGAGTTGGAGAGTCCTGGCAGCGACGGGTGTCCGACGTGAGCGGCCAAAGCAGCACGCCCGGTGAGGCCGCATTTCTCGATCTGCGCGCCGCGCTCGACCAAGTCACGAGCGTTGAGGGTCGCTTGCTGCGGCCGGCAGAATTGGTTCAGAATCCACGCATCGCAGCACGCTGGTTAGATGCGATGGACGAGCTTGTCTGGGCTGCAGATCGAGTGGCGAGGAATCAGCAATACGCAGTTGCCGGACTGATCCTCGACGGACGCCTGTTCGTTCCACGGCGTGATGTTGCGAAGCTCAATCTCATCTATCTGCGTCGCCCAGGAGGTGGATCGAGACCTTTGCAGGCTCACTGGGTGCGCACCAACCTCGCAAACTGCTTCGACGATCTGACGGATGCTCTGGCTTGGAGTGCTGGCCATCTGACGGCGGCGTCCGACGTCGCGCGTCGTCTGGCCGGGACGTCACACCAGTCCCGCCCAGGCGGAGAGGAGCACACGCGCATCCCAGCGCCGTACATCGAAGCGCCGAGTAGGCCGCGCCGGACCATCTTCTCCGAGACCGGGATCACGGATCCAGGACAGGTACCCGAGGAGCTCGACCGTTGAGCGACTGTCGGCTGAATCTTCGGGAGGTTGCGATGGGCAATGATCGAGTGACCGCCGAGGACCTACATCAGGTGCTCGAGGTGGAGGTCAGCAAAATGAAGACGGGTTCGGACTGGGCCAGATGGTTGGATGTCGCGGCACTGTTCCCCAGCTTTGGTTTCGGGAACGTTGTCCTCATCAACCTACAGATGCCGCAAGCCAACTGGGTCGCGCGCGCCCATGCATGGGAGAAGCTTGGACGACGGGTCGTGAAGCAACGCGGCATCAGGATTCTGGAACCGATTCGGTCCCAGACGGCGACGGGAGACAACAATCCCGCGGCCGACGGCCGGGTACATCACGACATCATCGGGTTCCGGGTGGCAACTGTCTATGACGTAACCGACACGGCCGGCCCGCCGATATACCTGCCTCGTACATCAGTTCCTGGCAGCCGCGATGTGTCGAACCATCTGTGGAGCGCCCTGGCACAAGAGGTTTCCGCGGAGGGGTTCACGATCGATGTTCGGCCGATCGGAGACGCTTCCGAAGGCTTTACCGACTACGACGCCAAGCAGATCGTGATCGCCGATCATCTGGACGACTTCACTGCGGTCGCGCGATTGGCCCACGAGGTCGGGCACATGCGCATGCACTCAGGAGGAGACGTCAGCGGCGCTGGGAGTGTGATGTGCCGGGGCGCCCGCGAAGTAGAGGCAGAGTCGATCGCCTATATCGTGCTCGCGCACAACGGCCTCAGCGTCGAAGCTACTTCCTTCGACTACGTCGCGGGGTGGGCGACCCTGGTCGATCCAGACGATCCCGGGAGTGTGATCAAGGCAACCGGCGCCCGAGTCGTCAATGCGGCCAGACAACTCATCGACTCGACCGACAAGTATCTACAGGCCAGTCGGACGCCGCTTCCGACGGTTCCGGCGAGACCTCTCGACTCTCTCTTCCTTCCTCCCGACGTCGACGGCCCGGCGCTGTGACCATCGAGGGGCTGAGTAGCCGATGGGAGCCAGCGAGAGGGTCGCCGCACTGCAGCGAGCTCGTCAACGACAGTCCAGGATCGAGGCCGCGACGGCCCGCACGATCAAGGCACATGAATCCCTGGCTCGTGCCATCGAAGCCAAGGCCCTCGCGATTCAGCGATACGACGAGCGCGTCGCCAGCGCCGAAGCGATGTCCGCCACTGAAACGGCCGAACTTGCCAGAGCCTGTGGATCCGCGGAGGCGGCCGCAGAGATCCTCGGGTGTTCTGTTCGCGATCTTCGACGAGTGGTCAAGGCAGAGCGTGAACGGCGAGCGGGCGGAGGATCTGATGTCGGCGGGCCTTGAGCCGGATCCGCTCTGGGACATCGATCAACTGTCCGGCTACCTCAACATTCCGAAGCGAACCCTCTACCGCTGGCGGACACTGAAATACGGGCCTCAGGGCATCAGGGTCGGGCGGTATGTGCGATACCGCCGGAGTGTCGTTCTCGACTGGATCGACGAGCAACAACATCGCGATGGCGAGTAGCAGCGGTTCGATCTGGTCCCGACCGAGTCGCCGGCGCAAGCGTCCGCAAAGGGCCTCAGCTGATACGCAACGGCGCACCGAGGTGGGCTGGCAGCTCGAGTACGTCGAAGCGCCACGTAAGTAACGCAATTGTCCACCTGCCGCTGGCGAACGCGGCGTGTATCGCGTGGGCGTGGTGAAGACCGCGAGATGGGCGATCGGCAGGTGGGGCTCGATGCACTCGAGGAGGCCGCGTGCACAGCGCCCACCGCGCTGGGCTGCGAGTCGGGCGATCGGCCAGCCCATTTTCGACGTGCCGAACGGCAGCCCGCTGCAGGCGGTGGGTACGGCGCTTCGTAGTCCAGATGAGCAGATCAGACACGCCTGTGTTCCGTCAATGAGTGTTGAGATGCCAACGCCGCCTCTCGCCGGGCGATGGCCAGGGAAACGACGAGAGGCGGCGGCCACTCCGGGACTCGCCCCGTCCTGGAGGTGGAACGGCCGACGAGCGCAGGTGCGTGACCGAACGCTCGCCTGCCGGCCATAAGACGGAGACCTCACCCGCGAGACGCGCAGGAGATCATCGGGGATCTCGCGAGGGAGGACTCCGTGAAGCGCGCCCGGCTCATGCAGGTCTGGGTTTTCTGCGGACCAGCACGAGTAGGGGATCCGGACGCGCTTGATCAGGAGTCGGCGATGATGACTTCGGTCTTCACGATCTGTTGAAGTCGGTTGTACTTCGAACCCGCGAGATCCCAGCGTCCAAGGTGTGCCTTGGACGGAACGATGACCGCAGGCATGTCGAGCTCGTTGAGCGCCGCTAGGAGCACCTCGAAGGCCTGCGGATCCGTAGGGAGCTCCTCCACGTACACCGTGCCCAGCGTGCGGCCGTGCCTCCTCGCGACCTCGGCGAGCCGCTGCTGGAGTTCACCCAGTTCTCGATCATCCATCCCCGGATAGCGCCGGACATAGCCAGGAGCCACTGGCAGCCTTCGGCCGATCACCGGTCGGTGCCCCGTCGAGGTGCGGTGACTGGATCGACCGTGACCGGGTGTCCGAAGAATCGCCTACCCATCGCCTGCGCGAAGTCCACGGCCACCTCTGTGCCCGCCGTACGGTCGACGATCGCGAGTCGACCGAACCACACTCGCACCCGAACCAACTCCTCATCGACTGTCGTCTGGCTCACCGTTGGCACTCCTCGATCAACAGCCCGCCGACGTGGTCGAGCCGTGCCCCCAAGACTCGTTGCACTGGTCTGGACAGGAGAACCCCAGACGCGGACATTTACGGACATTTCGTGGTACTGTCCGAACCGACATTTACCGACATCTACCGATTGGTCAGGTTGGCGATCCAAGTGAACGAGGTGCTTCGGCGGGCGATGTACGACGCAGACCTCACCGAGCTGGACCTGTCAGTGAAGCTGTCCGTCGACCCGAAGACAGTCCGGAACTGGATGCGCGGTCAAGTACCGCATCCAAGGCGCCGAGCGGCACTGACCAGACTGCTCGACCTCGATGAGGAAACGATCTGGCCGGAACTGCGGTCATTTGCCGCAGGCAACAGCAGGCCGTCCGAGCTCGCTGGCGTCTATCCCCGCCGTACGGCGATCAGTCAGAGGGGCTGGTTGTCTCTCTTCCACGCAGCCAACTCCGAGATCGGCGTCCTGGCCTACAGCGCCCTCTTCCTTGCCGAGGACGCCCGCATCGTCCGCCTGCTGTGCGATAAGAGCGCCGATGGAGTGCGAATCAAGCTCGCCCTCGGGACTCCGGATGGGAAGAACGTCACCCGAAGGGGTGCCGAAGAGGAGATCGGCGAGGCGATGAGTGCGAAGATCCGCAACTCGCTGGCCCTCCTGCGGCCACTCCTCCAGCAGGACGGCGTTGAGCTGAGGCTGCACGACACCGTCCTGTACAACTCGATGTTCCGGGCCGACGGCGAGCTCCTGGTCAACCAACACGCCTACGGCGTCCCCGCAGCCCAATCGCCCGTGTTCCACTACCGCCAGTCCGATGACAGCGAAATGTTCAACTCCTACCTGACAAGCTTCGACGCAGTGTGGACGAAGGCCGTCTACGTACGCGGCGGTCGTGAGTCGCTGCCGGGCTGATCGGTTTCGGGCACTCGTTGACGGTTACGTGCCGAATACGTCGATGGGCCGATCGCCACCACCCGGACGATCGGTGCCGACGACAACAAGTCGTGGCCGGTAGTCGGACACATCGAACTGACTGGCGGCCGCACGTCGAGGCCCTGCATCGCGCTCAGTCTCCACCTCACCAAGTACGCCACCTGGGAACGCTGACGTCCGACGAACTGGACCGCCTTGGGGATTTCCGGTCACGATCCAGAAGCAACCTTCGCCGAATCACTGGTACCTGCCTCCCGCGAGGATCGCGAGCTTCCTCGATGGCGTCGGCTGGCGCCGAGCAGACCCGATATGTGATTGACCGAGTGCTCGGGCTGAGCGAAGTCCGGTACCGCGGACAGGCTGGTGCGGGCGACGCGTCTCCGCGGCGTACCGGAGCTCGAGCGGCGGTACGGCGGACTTTCGACCGGATCTGCGGAACGCCGGGGCCACGCGGGTCGATCAGGAGGTCGCCACCGACGAGAACTTGATCACTAGCCGGAATCCGGACGACCTGCCCGCATTCTCGCAAGCGCTTCTCGACGCCCTCAGCTGAGTGTGCTGAGGGTTATCCGTTGATCAGTTGTGTGAATGCGGGTTCGTTGCGAATCGGGTCCAGGTCGGAGTCGGACTTTGCGGATGCGCGGAACTCCGCTGACATACTGATGGCGTGCTGGAGGTGCTGGAGCGCGTCACTGGTCCGGCCGCAGCGGCTCTCGCAGCAGGCGAGGTTGAAGAACAACATGGGGTACTGCGGACTGGCTGCGACAAGATCGCCGAGGTGGTCGGCGACCTCGGCGTATCTGCCAGCCTGATAGAGCGGGGCAAGCGGAGCCCACAGTTCCCATCCTCGTGCGTCGTACGGCCGCCCTGGCGTGCCTTCCAGTGCGATCACAGTCGTCCCTGCCTGCTTGGCGGTGGCGGTTCGCCTCGTGCGGGGAGGGGCGGAGACGAGAGTGCCGGCCGGGGCGTCGACGTGGTCACCGTCAATCTCGAACACGGCGTGGCCGCGCAGGACGAGAAAGAGCTCCTGATCGGCGGTGGGGTCGTCCTCGTCATGCTCGTTGATGACGACGTCGCCAGCGGCATGCGCCGTCCAAGCAGTCACGCCGAACGCGGAGATGCCTAGGTGGTGCCGGATCGGCTGATAGTGACAGCCTGCGTCGTCGAATTCCTCGATAGTGTCCAGATGCGCAACCATGTAGCCGGCCATGGGTCCCTCCGTCCTTCTCGTCAGCACCGGAAACTCGCCTTCATCCTAGGGGCGGTTCCGGACGTTCTACGTCCGGTTGACCACCGAAGATCGCGACGACCGGGCCGTTCCAGTTCGCCTCGGTTGGCTGACGGGTGGTGGGAACCGAGCGGGCATGGTTACCGAGAAGGAGAAGTCGGCTGCGCGGGGCGGTGAAGGCAGCGAAGGTACAGAAGACGATCGCCAAGATACCGAAGAAGACCTGTACGGCGTTGGGCAAGCAGGGTGCCGCGCACAGCGGAAGAAGTCCGGTGAGTCCGAGCCGAGGACGCGTCAGGAGATGTACCGCGAGGCACAGAAACGCGGGATTCCGGGCCGATCCACCATGTGACGTGACGAACTCGAGCGCGCGCTGCGCCACTGACCTACTCCACCGTGACGTCGCCGGGTCGTTCGGGGCGTGGCGTTTCGCTGTGTTCCACAGTCGTTCGACCTCACGGTGGTCCTGCAAGATCAGATCGGCAACGTCGACGCGCATTTCGGTCTCCTTCGTCGTGTTCGGTGACCGATCTGGTACCCATGAACGCGCTAGTGGGACGACCAGCGGATGGTGATCGCGGTGCTGCACAACAACGACCTGAACCAGGGGACCTGGGAGCTCCGTGCGATGGATGGTTCGCCGCAGTTCCTGCCATCGCAGGAGTTGCCCGACTTCCCGTACGCGGCCTATGCGCGCAGCTCGGACGGCGTACTCGCCGGGAAACCGGACGAGGTCGGTCCGGCGTGGGACAAGGCCTGGGATGCACGCCGGCCGTGCGTGGTCCAGTTCCTCACCGACCCGGCCGTGCCGCCGATCCCGCCGCACGCCACCTGGGACCAACTGGAGAAGGCCCTGGAATCAGTCGTCCGCGGGGACTCCGACCGCGTCGACGTGATCAAGCAACGCGTGAAGTCGAAGAGCCGGGAGTTCCTGCCGGGCGCCCAGTAGCTCGACGGCCACGAGCGAGGCGGCGGCGAATTGCCGAGCGATAGCTCGTTGCTGGCTGACGGTGGCCGCGTATTTCGCCGCTAGCTCCGGGCCTCGGCGGTCTTTTGGCACGACCGCCGAGGCTGATGGCCCAACTTGCGCGGTCCCAGGCTCGGTGGAGGCCGATGGCGGCGAAGAGTTCGGTGGTGTAGGGCTTGGCGATGGTGTCGCCGAGGATGATGCCGGGGGCGGTGGTGTCGATGCCGGCCGCGGTGAGGGCCTTGGCGCCGTCGCCCCAGGCGCCGATGACCTTACAGTGGCGGAAGAGTTCGCCGAGCAGGACCGTCAGCTTGATGTCGCTCAGTGCAGGGTTGCCTGCGGCAACTACTACGGCGTCGTACTCGATCGAGCGGGTGGTGAGGAAGGTGCGATCGACGGTCTGGGTCGAGCGGCCGCGTTTGATCGTGCCACCGGACGGTGCGAGCAGGCGGAGTACGGCGCCCTGGGCCTCGACGGCTCGGCGGAGTTTGGTGATGCCGGCGAGGTCGGCTCCGTCGGTCGCGACCACGCCGATCACGCGGCCGGCGATCGGTCCGGGGGTGGTGACGATCTGGGACAGCGCGGGGGAGGGGACCGGATCGGTGACCGGAGTGCCCTTCGGTGCGGGCAGGCCGAGGCCGGCGGCGACCGCCGTACACAGGCCGGCGTCGACGTTCGCGAGTACGCCGAGCATCCGCTCGCGGATCGATTGCTCGTAGCACTTGCTGAGCTCGAAGGTGAAGGCCTCGATGATGTGCGCGCGTTCGATCGCGGTCATGCTCGCCCAGAACAGCGTGGCCTGGGAGAAGTGGTCCGAGAACGACGCGGGATTCGCCTGCACCTTGGGCCCGCTGACCTCACGCGGAACGTGGACGAAGGCGGCCTCATCCACCTCGGCCGGGACCGGCTCACCCTCCTGCCCGAGGCTGTTGGGCAGGTACGGCGCAACGCCGCGATGGACCGCGGTC